>NZ_JBPXMR010000018.1:0-84407 GCF_053470425.1 Azospirillum terrae
ACCCGGATCAACGCTCGCTTCGCTCGACACCCCAACGCCGCCGCTCGCCCCTTTTTTGTGGGGCGAGCGGCGGCGTTGGAGTGTGTTTTTCGGTGTGTTGGTTCACCCGGCCCCGCCCTCCCGCGCTTCGCGCGCGGGACCGGGCGGCCCCGGCACCCCCGCCACCTGGGAAGGCGGGGAGAGGGGCGGGGTCAGGTGAACTCGGTGTGCCTCTCCTCTACGATTTCAGTTCGGCGAAGCCGACGTCGCTGTCGGCCGCGGTGACGAACCAGTGGTGCGGGTTGCCCAAAATGTCGGCGAGCCCCTCGCCGCCCGGCCCCGGCCGCGCCATGATCCGGGTCGGCATGTTGAGTCCGTTGCGCAGGCACAGGAAGCCCATGCGGATCAGCGGCTTTTCGATCTTCGCGTTGAGCGTCCGGCACAGGAGCGCCGCCAGCCCCTCCCGCCGGGCGAACTCGACGGCCAGCGCGAAAGCCGGTCCCGCCCAGCCGGGACGGGCGAAGTAGTCGAGCACCACGCCCACCGTGGCGCCACGCCACGGTTCGGCGCGCAACACCAGATACCCCATCAACTCGCCGCCGCGCAGAACGTAGAGCCGCCGGAACCGCCCGGCCCCGGGATTGCGGTCGAAGCGCCAGGACAGGAAGCGCAAGGTGCGCTCGGCGATCACCGGATGGTGGCGCGAGGCATCCTCCCAGAGCCCGTCCACCCGCTTGTCGAAGGCGGGCACCTCCGACAAGCGGGCGCGGGTGAGCGCCGCGAACCCCATCGACGCCGCGGCGGCGAGGGGCTTGGCGCACGCCGCCACCAGCCGGGGGAGTGCCCCGTCATGCTTGCTGGCCCGCACGCAGGGCACCGGGTCGATGATCCGCACAAAGGTGGCGAGCCCGCCCAGATCGAGCCAGCCGCCGCTCTTGTACGCCTTGTAGCCCAAGTCGGAGATGCCGATGCCGATCGCCACCTCATTGGCGGCGCGGTGCATCTCCGACAGCGCGGGACCGACGCCACGCAGCCGCCATTCCGGCGCCACCATCAGGTCGATGGCCCAGGAGGCGCGGCATACTCTCTCTCCCAGCTTCAGGCGAAAGGGGATGCCGGCCTGCTGTCCGACGACGGCGCCGTTGCGCTTGCAGACCCAGAACTGCACGCCTTCGGGGTCGGGGGTCGGCACCTCCTCGTAGGCCCAGCGGAAATGCTTCCAGTCGGTCTGGAGGGTGCCATCCCCGAACTGTTCGCGCTGGAAGGCTTCCAGGTCGGGGCGGTCGGTCGGGGTGTAGCGGGCGATGCCCTGACGGGCACGCGCGAGCACGCTCATGCGGCGAGCCCTTCGACCTCGACGTCCTGCACCAGCACCGCGTCGCGCAGGATGCGGGCGGAGGTGCGCCGCTTCAGCGTGATGTCCTTGTAGACGCGGGCGACCTGCTCCGGCGCGATGCCCAGGCCCTTGGCCGCGGCCTCCTCCGACACGCCGTTGCCGTAGGCGCACAGCGCCAGATCGAGCTGGTCGTAAGGGAGCGCGTAGTAGAACTCCTCCTGGCTCTGTTCGAGGGTGTAGGTGTCGGTGCTCGGCGCCTGGTTGCGGATGTCCGCAGGCACGCCGAGGTGCGCCGCCATGGCGTAGACCTGCGTCTTGTAGAGGTGCGCGATCGGCTTCAGGTCGGCGAGGCCGTCGCCGCCGCGCACGAAGAAGCCCAACTCGTACTCCAGCCGGTTCGGCGTGCCGAGCACCGCGTAGTTCAGCATGTCGGCGTGCGTGTACTCCATGGTCTTGCGCACGCGCTGCTTCAGGTTGGTGGCGGCGACCACGGTGAGATAGACGTCCACCGGCATGCGGCTGGTCTGCCGCTGCCCATCCGGCGATTCCACGGTGATGGTGAAGTAGTTGACGCGGTCGTGGTCGAGCAGGCCGGCGGCGAGGCCGATCTTCTGCTTCCACCCCTGGCCGTATTCGGGGAACAGACGGCGGATGGCGCTGTCGCGGCGCTCGTAGCAGCCGAGCGCGGTGAGCGGGGCGGTGATGTTCTCCATGACCGGTTCGACGCCCAACCCCTCGCACAGCAGGCGGCCGCGGCGGGTGCTGTCGGGCGAGGATTCCTTCTCGGGCATCAGCAGCAGGCGCACGCGCTCCGGCCCCAGCGCGCGGACGGCGAGCGTCGCGCAGACGGCCGAATCGATGCCGCCCGACACGCCGAGCACGACACCCTGGCGCCGCAGATCGGTGGCGACGATGGCGCGGATGGACTCCTCGATCTCGCGGGCCGCCGCGGCGTAGTCGATCTCCAGCGCGCGGCGGTCGAACACAGTCTGGTCCTTGAGCATGTCGGTGTTTCCCAGGTTTTCGCGTTTCAGACAGATCCAGCCCGTCGGCAGGGACGATTACGCCACGTGGGTTGCCCCGATCCGGTCTTCGAGCACGTGGATCGGCGTGTCTTCCAGGGCGGCGAGCCGGTCCGCGGCGCGCTGGCGGAAGGTGTCGCCATAGGAATGCGCCAGCATCTGCAGGGTGAGGATGCCGACGAGGGCCATCTCCTCACGCTCGCCGGCCATGCGGCCGTCCTGGCGGTGCGCCTTGGCGGCCAGCGCGCACGCGCCGGCGGTGTCGGCCAACCCATAGCGGGTCAGCATGGATTCGCTGAGCAGGTCGCGCACGTACTCCGGTGCGTTCGCGCCGAACAGCGCGGTGGTCATCGGCGCGCGGTAGGGGCGCTTCGGCCGCTGGCCGATCTCGGCCGGCAGCAGATCCTTGGCGATGCGGCGCAACGGCAGCTTGTCGCGTAAGCCCAGCATCTTCAGGCGCGGCGGCAGCGCGTTGCAGAAATCCACCACGTCGGGGTCGAGGAACGGGTAGCGCACCTCGATGGAGTTGGCCATCGCCACCCGGTCGCCCTGGCTGGACAGCAGGTAGGGGGTGAGGAAGCTGTCCATCTCCACCAGCTGAGCGCGCGACAGGGCGTTCCAGCTCTGCCAGCTCTCGGGCAGGTGGGCGAGGATGTCGGATTCCATGCGGGTTGGGTCGGCTGCGGCGCGCACGTCGGGGGCGAGCAGGCGCAGCGTCCAGGCGGTGTTCTGCCAGCGGATGCGGTGCGCGTAGAACGGGTCGTCCACGTCGCTCAACCCGCGGCGGAAGAAGGACTGCCAGAGACGGCTGTCCTTGGCGCCGTTCATCGCCGCGAAGGCGTGGATGCGGCCCAAGAGCTTCGGGCGGAGCGCGGAGTCCGGCTGGCGCGCCCAGAAGCGGCGGATGCGGTCCTCCTTGAAGATGTCGTAGCCGCCGAGCAGCTCGTCCGCACCCTCGCCGGACAGCACGACGCGGATGCCGCTGGTGCGCACGAGGCGGGAGAGCAGGAACAGCGGGGCCGGGGCGGTGCGCACCAGCGGCATCTCGCCGTGCCAGACCACGTCGGGCAGCGCCGCCTGAATCTCGGCCGGGCCGCAGACGATGTCGTGGTGCTCGGTGCCGGTGAAGCCGGCGACGAGGCGCTGCTGTTCGGTCTCGTCGAAGGCCGGGTCGGCGAAGCGCACGCCGAAGGAGTGCACGTGCCCCTGCTTGCCCCAGCGCACCAGCGCCGCGATGACCGAGCTGTCCAGCCCGCCGGAGATGTAGATGCCGACCGGCACGTCGGCGCGCAGTCGCAGCTTCACCGCGTCGAACAGTTTCTCGCCCAGCGCCTCGGCAGCCTCGTCGAGCGACAGGTTGGCGAGATCCGGGTCGCCTTCGAGGTTGGGTGCCCAGTAGCGCTCCTCGGTGACGGTCAGGGCGTGGTCGATGCACAGCGCCGTGGCGGCGGGCACCATGTGCACCCTGGCGAACACGGTGCCCTGCGGCGCCACTGTCCACTGCGTGAACACCTGGGCGAGGTGGGCGCCATCGAATTGCGGGGCGATGCCGCCGCCGGCGAACAGCGCCTTGGCCTCCGACGCGAAGACGATGCGCTCGCCGACGCGGGCGAACTGCATCGGCAGAATGCCCAGCTTGTCGCGCACCAGCCACAGCTTGCGGGCAATGGTGTCCCACAGCGCGATGGCGAACTGGCCGTTGAGCCGGCCCCACGTCGCGGTGCCCCACTCCTCATAGGCGTGGACGATCACCTCGGTGTCGGTGGCGGTGTAGAAGCGGTGGCCGAGCGCCTCCAGCTCCTTGCGCAGTTCGACATGGTTGAAGATCTCGCCGTTGAAGGAGATCCAGACCGTGCGGTCTTCGTTGTGGATCGGCTGGAAGCCGCCGGCCAGGCCGACGATGCTCAGGCGCGAATGCGCCAAGCCGACGCGCTCGTCGCGATAGAGGCCGATACCATCAGGGCCACGGTGGCCCAGCATGGCGATCATGCGCCGCAGTTCGTCCAGGGACGGCGGCTCGGCACGCGGACCCGCGATGATACCGGCGACTCCACACATGGGCGAGGTTCTCCTGGTCCGGGATGGCCGTCAGGCGGGGATGGCGAGCTCGCTGCGCTTCAGCTTGCCGGACTCGGTCTTCGGCAGCTCGGCGCGGAACTCGACGAACTTGGGCACCATGTGCCCTTCCAGGCGGCCCCGGCAGTGCTGGATCACGGCGGCCGGGGCGATCACGGCGCCGTCGCGCGGCACGATGACCGCCTTCACCGCCATGCCGTCGGCCGGGTCGGGAACGCCGAGGACGGCGGCCTCGGCGACGTCGTCCAGCTCGCACAGCACGCTCTCGACCTCCTTGGGGGAGACCTTCTCGCCGCGGCACTTGAAGACATCGTCCTTGCGGGCGACGAAATACAGGAAGCCCTCCGCGTCGGTACGGAACAGGTCGCCGGTGTGATAGGCGCCGCCGCGCAGGCGCTCGGCGGTGGCGTCCGGGCGGTTCCAGTAGCCGCGCATGACGTTGGCGCCCCGCACCACCAGCTCGCCCACCTCGCCGGGAGCGATGGGGTTGCCGGCCTCGTCCACCACATACGCTTCGCTGTTGGGGATCGCCTTGCCGACCGAGCCGGGCTTGTCGGACAAACGCTCCGGGTCCAGGGTGGCGATGCGCGTCGAACACTCCGTGGCGCCGTACATGGAGTGGAAGGCGGCCTGCGGGAACAGCTCGATCAGGCGCTTGATGTGCGCGACCGGCAGCGGGGCGGCGGCGTTGGTCAGGTAGCGCAGCGACGACAGGTCGGCGTCCTTCGCCGCGTCCATTTGCAGCAGCGTGGCGAACACCGTGGGCACGCCGGGCAGGCCGGTGATGCGGTGCTCGACCATGCGCTTCAGCGTGTCGGCCGGGAAGGCGAAGGAGCGCTCCAGCACCAGCGTGAACCCGACCAACGCCGAGGTGGTCACCTGAGACAGGCCGTAGCCGAAGGCCAGCGGCAGCACGTTCAGCACCACGTCGTCCGGGGTGTTCTTCAGGTAACCGGCGATGGAACGGGCGGTGGCGACCAGATTGGCGTGCGTCAGCATCACGCCCTTGGGCTTGCCCGTGGTGCCGGAGGTGTAGAGAATCGCCGCCAGATCCTGGTCGATGCAGCCGGGATCGGCCGGCGTGGAAGGCGCCTCCAGAACCTCGCTCATGGAGGCCGCACCATCCAGCGCCGGCAGCACCGGGCCGACCCACAGCGTGGCGTGCACCGTGGGGGCTTCGGCCAGCGCCGGCAGCACGTTGCGGGCGAGCGCCGTGGGCGCCACCAGTGCCCGCACGCCGCAGTCGGTCAGGATGTAGGCGAGCTTGTCGGCCTTGGTGGACGGGTTGACGGGAACGTAGACCGCGCCGGCCTTCATGACGCCGAAGAACGCGATCACGTATTCGACCGAATTCTCCAGCATGATGGCGACGCGCTCGCCGCGGCGCACGCCCTGGCGCTGCAACGCCGCGGCGACGGCATCGCTGTCGGCGTCCAGTTCGGCGAAGCTGCGGCGCGCGGTGCCGGCGATCAGCGCGACCTTGTCAGGCGCGCGCCGGGCCGTCTCGGCCAGGAGGTGGTGGACCAGGAAGGCCATGCTCGTCCCCGTCGGAATGCCGTCAGGCTGCGTTCATCCGGATCCGCTTGCGCCCGACGAAGCCGGCGATGCGCTCCACCGAGTCCAGGTTGTCGGCGACCAGATCGTCGTCGTCGATGGCGACGCTGAACGTCTCTTCCAGGAAAGCGACGACGTGCATGATGCCGGTGGAGTCGATGATCCCCGATTCCAGCAGCGATTCGGCGTTGTCGAACCCGGAGTCATGGCCGAGCAGGAAGCTCTCCACGATGAAGGAACGGATCGCCTGAGTGACGGCGGGATCAATGGTGGAGTGGGGGGGCGACTGGGGGGCTGATTGGATGTTGGCGGCGGTCGGCATCGTGAAGGGACCTCCTAAGGAAATCTGGGAGCGATCAAACCCGACTCAAATTCGCACTCTTCTTTCACTATTTATTGCATTTGATTGAAGGGAAAACGAGTGAGCAAAGGATGATACTCATTGATGGCATTGGATAAGGTGAGTGTCCTTAAGTGTTAGGCGATTTTGTTGAGTCTATACTCCCGCTAGACTACGCATCAGCCGGGTCCTCCCAGCACGCCGGCCGGTTCGGGATAGGCCGCTCCCTCGTCCCCGCCGCGGCGGAACATGCCTTTCAGCCGGCGCGCCCAGCTCGGAATGCCGGTGACCTGCACCGCCAGCCAGTCGAGGCCGGCGTCGTCGCTGACCGGGAAAGCCTTGAGGCGGAAGGGATCGGTCTTTGGGCCGTTCCAGCCCGGATCGATGCTGCGTGCGGTCCGGTAGCCGGCGGCGCGGATCATCGCCACTTCGCGTTCGCCGTAATCGCCGTTGGGATAGGCGAAATGGTGGCAGGGGCGGTTCAGCGCGTCTGCCACCTCGGTCTTGCACAGGCAGATTTCCTGGGCCGCCGAGCGTTCGTCGCATTGCAGAAGGATCGGATGGTGGCGGGTGTGGCCGCCATAGTCGTAGACGCTGCCCAGCGCGCGCAGTTCGGCCCAGGTCAGCGCTTGGCGCGGGCCGTGCCCGTCGCGGTCAGGGTCGTCGCCGGCTTCGGCGAGGCGGCGACGCCGCTCCGGGTCGGGCAGGCGCTTCAACACTTCGGTGCCAATGCGGTCGGCGGCGGCGGTCTTCCACCAGAAGGGGCGCGCCGTGCCGACGATGCGGCTGCACAGGTACATGGTCGGGCGCACGCCGAACTCGCGGAACAGCGGCTCCAGCCGGGCGTTGCCGAGGTGCCCGTCGTCGAGCGTGACCACCAGCGGATAGCGCGGCAGGGCGCCCCAACGGCCGCTGTCCATGGCGTCGGCGACGGCGTCCAGGGTGGTGAAGGTGTAGCGCCGGGCGTACCACGCCAAATGCTCGCGCAGCACCGCCGGGTCGGGGTCGTGGTAGACGACGATGGTCACCCGACGGCGCGCACACAGGAAGCGCATCGCCGTGTCGAGGCCAGACCAGCGGACGAGGGCGCCTAGGGCTTCCTTCATGGGTTCTGTTCTCCGGGCGGGAAAGAAAGACCAGCGATCACCCCGACCGCGCGCCGCGCGCGCTGCCGATCGAGGCGTCGTCCGGGGCTGCGGCGGGCACGATGGCGGGTTCGGCGCGCCAGCGGCGGGCGTTGCGGCGGTAGATCTCGATCAGCCGCTCGCGGTAGACGGCGATGTCGAAGCACGTCTCAAACTTCCGGCGCGCCCCGGCGCCCAGCCGGCGGCGCAGGTCCGGGTCGTCGAGGATGCGCACCAGCGCGTCGGTCAGCGGCTGCACCTCGCCCGGCGGCACCAGCAGGCCGGTGACCTCGTGCTCGATGGCGTCCCCCACTGAGCCGACCGGGGTGGCGACGATGGACAGCCCGTGCGCCATCGCCTCCAGCACCGCCATCGGCAGGCCCTCGAACATGGAAGGCTGCACCAGCACATCGGCTTGCAGGAGCTGGCGGCGGCAGCCGTCCTGGTCGAGCCAGCCGGTAAAGTGGACGCGGCCGCCCAAGCCCAGCGCCTCGGCCTGCCGCCGGTAGGTGTCCAGGTCTCCGTCGCCGGCGATCACCAGTTCCCAGGGGCGGCTGCGGCACTCGGCTGCGGCCAGGGCGTCGAGCAGCACGTGGATGCCCTTCAACTTGATGAGGCGGCCGAGGAACAGGATGCGCACCGGGCGGTCGGCCGGACGCAGCGGGATCGCCCGCGGGCCGGGCACGGCGTTGTGCAGCACGGTCACGCGGCGCGCGTCGAGCCCGAACTCCTCGACCATGAAGCGGCGCCAGAAGTCGCCCAGCACAACGGTTTCGCGGCACAGCGCCACCATGCGGCGGATCGCCCAGGCGGTCAGCGGGCCGGCGTTGCGCACCTGCTCCGGGAAGCGGCCGCCGTGCAGGTGCAGCACCACCGGCACCCGGAACAGCGCCGCCAGCAGGACGATGGTCCCCTTGCGCGCGACGCTGCCGTGCTCGGCCATGTGGATGTGGACGAGGTTGCCGCGCCCAGCCAGGAAACAGGCGCCCAGCCGCAGCACCGCCAGTAGGAAGTAGACGGGCATCAGGTGGAACTTGCCGGGACCGTAGGTGTCCACCACCTTGAAGCGCACGTCGGGCCGATTTTCCCGCAGGTCGCTGGTGAAGTTGTCGACGATCCGCCCCATGCCGCCCTTTTCTCGGGTGCCGCCCGGGGTCACGATGTAGATCATGTCCACTCCTGGTCATCTGATCGTCTGCACCCCTGAGCAGAGCCTTCGGCGGCCAAACTGTTTCCTGCCCCTTGCCTTTTGCTGCTCTTGGAAGGCATCGCCATTGGCCTGGGACGGATAATGTTCCCCTGAGAAAATGCAGGAATATTGTGCATTGAAGTCTTCCAGAGATTAGGGAGGCCACAAACCGTCAGCAACGTCGCTATGGGATTACGCAGGTTTGCCTAAGGCCGGCTTGGCGTTATCCGAGCGGCCTACTGCCGCCCCATGCGCGGCAGGGGTGCCTCGGCGGCCGGTGGGCGGCTTTCCGCCAGCAGCGGCAGCGGTTCGGTGTCGGGGGCCCGCCGCCGGCTCGGGCCGCGCCGGTTCAACGCGTCGTAGATGGCGCACAGGCGTTCGCAGTACCCCTCGATGGTGAACTGCTCCTCGAAAAGGCGGCGGCCGGCTTCGCCCATCCGGCGGTACAGCGCCGGATCGCCGGTCAGTTCCTGCACCGCGTCGGCCAGCGCAACGCGGTCGCCCACCGGGACGATGAGCGCCGTCTCGCGCTGATGCAGCACCTCCGGGATCGAGCCGACAGGGGTGGTGATCACCGGCAGGCGCGCGCACAGCGCCTCCAGGATGACCATGGGCAGCCCTTCGTGCGTGGAGGGGAGCAACAGCGCGTCGTGCGAGCGGATCAACTCGTGCGCCTGCTCGCGCGACACCCAGCCGAGGAAGTCGCATTCGGCGTCGATGCCCAGCGCGGCGGCCATCCGGCGATAGCCGTCCACGTCGCCGTTGCCGCCCAGCGTCAGGCGGAACGCGAAGCCGCGATCCTTGAGCGTCCGGCAGGCTTGCAGCAGCGTGCCGATGCCCTTGCGCTCGCTGAGGTGCGCCAGCACCAGCAGCGTCGCTGGCCGGCCGGCGTGCGGCGGCTGCCGCTCGGCACGGAAGACGGAGTCCGCGAAGTCCGGCACGGCGTTGTACAACACCTCCACCTTGGCCGGATCGATGCCGACCTCCGCCACCAGGAAGTCGCGCCAGCCATGGCCGAGCACGATGGCTTGGCCACACTGGCGGAACAGCCAGCGCGAGATGGCGCGGGCGAACGGCCCGCCGTGGAAGTAGTCGATGAACGAGGCGCCGTGCAGGTGCACCACGGTCGGCGCGCCGAACAGGTTGGCGATGGCCTGCACCGCCGCCTTGCGCACGAAGCTGGCGCGCTCGGAGACGTTGATGTGGACGGTGTCGACCTCCCCCCGCGACAGCAGCCGGGCCAGCCGGCCGAGCGCCGCCGCGAGGTACAGCGGCGACAGGAACACGCTGCCGCGGCCGCGGGTGTCGAGGACCAGGGTTTCCGGGCCGCCGCCGGTCCGTTCCCCTCGGCGGTCGAGTTGGTCGACAATGTAGTCGGTCATGCGGCCGATGCCGCCGCCGTCCAGGGCTCCGGGCGTCGCAAAGGCGACGCGAGTTCGCTTGCGGTTCATGCCCGTCGTCTCCCTTTTCACGTGGTGCCGTGGGCGGAGAACAGCGCCTGGCGCAGGCGCCGCCGCAACGCGACGGGGAGCAGGGAGTGCATGGTGAAGGTGGCCAGCGCCATCGGCGTCGGCGCGCCGCCGCGCATCGCCTGCGCCAGGATGCGCCAGCGCACCGCGCCGGCGCGCGCGGCGGGCTCGCCGCCGGTGGCCTGGAGCAGCAGACCGGCGTAGGCGCGCGGCGACAGCCGCGACTGCATGGACTGCGCCCAGGCCAGCGCGGCGTCGATGTTGTGGCAGGTCGACAGGGTGATGCGGTTGTTCTCGGTGAAGTGAACGGCCAGCGTTTGCGGCACGGTGGTCAGCGCGCAGGATTCGATCCGGCCGCAGCCGATCAGCCACTCCCAATCGTCGAACAGCGATACGGGGATGGGATGCTTCAGCAGCAGCTCACGCGGGGCCAGCAGCGTCGTGGTCGGCGCGAAGGTCTCGCCCTTGAACAGGCCGTGGCGGACGAACAGGTAGTCGCCGATGGCGTCCTTGGGCGTCGCCAGACGGCGCGGCCACACGAAGGTGCCGCGCGCCGTCACCACCTCGCAGCGGCAGCTCATCACCGGATAGCGCAGGCCGGGAGGGCGCGCCGCCATCTGCGCCGCGATCTTCTCCGGCATCCACAGGTCGTCGTCGTCGAGGAAGGCAATCCACGACCCTTGGGCGCGCTCGACGCCCAGGTTGCGGGCCTTGGCGGCGCCGATGTTGGAGTCCAGGGCGATGACCCGCAGCCGCGGATCGGCTATGGCGCTTAAGCACGCGACGGTGCTGGGGTCGGGGCCGTCCACCACGACGACCACCTCGAGGGTCCGGTAGGTTTGCGCCAGCGCGCTGTGCACGGCACGCGTCACCAGATCCGGCCGGTTGCGGGTCGGAATCACGACGGTGACCTGATCTTGCATGGTCGTCATGATGGGCCTTTGGTTTCTTATTGGGTCGGTCGTCAATGGGTCGGGGCGTAGCCGACGCCCTGTTGCGCGTAAGCCGGTCCACGCGGCGCCTGGGCCGTGCGGCGGCGGAGCAGAGCCACCCGCGTCACGCCCAGAACGAAGACCACCCAGTTGAGCGAATGGCGTTCGAGGAACACGCTTTCGGAGATGGAGACGGCCAGCAGCCCGAGCGCCACGGCGAGGATCCACGGCGCCTCGCGCCAGTCGTTGTAGCGGGCGACCAGCACGCCGCCGAACAGCAGCCGGCCCATGAGGAAGACCATCATCACAAGGCCCGGCAGCCCGGCGTCCAGCATCACCTCGATCCAGCCGTTGTGCACCGACGTGATGCCCCAGCCCGTGGTGTAGTAGCTGGCCGGCCCGTACAGCCCGTACCAGAAGGCGGCGTAGCCGTAGCCGAGCAGGAAGTTGTCGGCCAGCATCTCCCGCGCGAAGCGCCACAGCTCGGTGCGGCCGGTCAGCGTGGTGTCGCGGCCGAGCATGTACATGGCTTCGCGGAAGTCGGCGGAAATCAGCGCCGCCACCACCAGCACGGCGAAGCCGATGAAGGCCAGCGCCGGAATCAGAGTGCGGATGTTGATGCGCAGCACGCGCACCGACAGCATCACCACCGCCACCATGATGGTGGACAAGAGCCCCGTGCCCGAGCGCGACATGACGAGCAGAACCAGCGCCGCCAGCAGCGAACCACGCAGCAGCCACTTCGGCCGGCAGCCCATCCAGTCGAGCCACAGCACGCTGAGCGAGAACCACACGATGACGCGGCCGGTGACGTTCTTCTGGAAGAACACCCCCTTCCAGGCGCCGCGGTGGATGTCCTGGTCGATGCCGATCTCCGGCAGAGCCACGATGAAGGCGTAGGAGATCAGGATCAGCAGGCCGATCCCGGTGGCCACCAGTCCCACCGCCTCCTCCAGCCGCCAGCGCACGCCGAGGTAGAGGCCGAACAGAGTGGTGAAGGTCAGCGACACCGACCGGCGCAGCGTCACGTCGGGGAACACCGACCAGAATGCCGAGACGAACGCCAGCACGAGCAGCGCCGTCAACACCGGGTTGATCGTCGACACCTGCCAGAGGACGCCGCGGCGCAACAACAGCAGCGTGATGATGATGACGTACACCCCGGCGAAGATGAACATGACGCCGGGGCTCTCGACGTCGAGCGGGCCCTTGGGCAGGGCGCCGTTGGCGACCAGTGCCGGCAGCACGGTGCCGCCGAACGCCATGACCACCAGGACGGTCAGGAACTTCTCGATCTTCTGCATGATCTCCGGGCCGCTGCTTTCCGTTGCGTGGGTCGGCACCGTGTGCGCCGCATCCAGAGTGCCGCCGGCTCTCCCCGGCGCGTAAGCCGCGCGGAAGAGCTAAAGCGACCGGGGCGTACCCCCAATTCGGACGTACGAACGCCCCGGCGGAGGGCCTATGAGCCCTCGCCCCGCAACACCACGAAGGCGGTCTTGAACAGGATGAAGAAATCGAACAGCAGCCCGCGGTTGCGCACGTAGAACACGTCCATGGCGACGCGCTCCTGGAAGCTGGTGCGGTGCCGGCCCGACACCTGCCAATAGCCGGTGATGCCCGGCCGCACGGTGCCGATGATCGCGGCCGCCTCGCCCACCTCGGGCAATTCCTTGGGCATGTAGGCGCGCGGGCCGATCAGGCTCATGTCGCCCATCAGCACGTTCCACAGCTGCGGCAGCTCGTCCAGCGAGGTCTTGCGCAGGAAGCGGCCGAACGGGGTGATGCGCGGGTCGAAGTTGAGCTTGTGGTAAGTCTCGTACTCGGCGCGCATCTGCGGGTCGCTGTCCAGCAGGCGCTGGAGCTGCGCTTCGGCGTCGATGTGCATGGAGCGGAACTTCAGCACGTCGAAGGTGCGGTTGCCGCCGGCCCAGCGCTGCTGGCGGAACACCACCGGCCCCGGACTGTCCAGCTTGATGAGCATGGCGATCGCCAGCATCAGCGGGGCGACGAGCACCAGCAACAGGCTGCACAGCACGATGTCCATGGCCCGGCGGATGCGCAGGTAGACGGTCGTCGAGCGCGGCGTGACGCGCAGCGCCAGCGAGCCGTGCAGGTTCTGGTACGACGCCTCCAGCGTCGCCACGGTGCTGCCGCCCAGAACGCAATACACTTGGCGGAAGGGCAGGGTGTTCAGCAGCGCGGCCAGGTCGGCGCCATGCCGGCCGACGTCGGACACGATGGCGGCCTTCGCCTGCGCGGCGATGGCCGGGGCGGATTGCAGCAGGCTGGTCGGGCCGAGCACCGGCACGCCGGCAACGCGGGTGTTCCACAGCGCCTCGTCGTCGTCGACGAAGCCGATGGCGCGCATGCCGAGCCACGGCAGGCGGTGCATCTTCTCGGCCATCAGCGCGCCGTGGGCGCCGGCACCGATGATGACCACCGGCGTGCGCCACTGGAGGACCAGGATCATCAGGCCGTGCACCAGCAGCAAATCGACCGCGAAGGTGATGGCGAAGCCGCCCAGCGAGGTCGCCAGCGCCTGCACGAAGAAGGAGCGGATGCCCTCCACCACGACGAACGGCACCATGAGCACGGCGGTACACAGCACGGCGGCCTGGAAGGTACGGCGGCTGCGCTCGGCGTAGTCGAAGCGGCTGAGCGAGTAGATGCCGAACACCGACTTCACCAGCGGCACCAGCATCAGGCCGGTGACCAGCGCGCGCTCCGCCAGATCGGCCTCGGCGAGCGGGACCCTGGGCATCAGCGTGCCGCTGAGCACCCAGCCGAGGAGTGCCAGGACAAGACCATCGGAGAGTGCCAACAGCAGCCCCACGCTAGGGCTGGGCCACCCGGCCTTCTTGACCGGCGCGGTTTCGAAGACCGCTTCAGGATCGGACTGGCTCATCACACACCCCGTATTTCGACAATATTATCCCGACCGCTGCGATTGCTTCGCGGCGGCGTTCCTCTGCACATGTCTTGGGTGTCTTATGTCCGGTTCCCGCAAGCACATGGAAGAAACCATGGCCTGGGGGATTGCCGGCAATTGCTTTGTTGTACACGGAATTAGAATAAGGGCCGTTAACTATCAAGTAATCTTTGGGGCGCGGTGTTTTCGGATGCCGTAATGCGGTGTATCGGAAGGTTGACGCCGCAGTTTTTCGGGAAATACCGGAGTATAGATGAGAAAACACAGGGGTGATCGCATCGGGGAAGGAGCTATCCGAACCGCGGCGCATCCGGCGAAAAATTCAGGAGAATTGTAGGTAACCATCGGCCGATTCCACCCCCGTCCCCACCCGGTCGATGGAGCTGGCCACCGGGACGTGGTGTGTGCCGCACCAAAGGGATTTCCGGTCGCGCCGGGCTGGCTAAGCCGCTGACGAAAACGGCGGCCGGGTGTGCGAATGGGGAACGCGGCCGTCGCGATCACCGCCTACGACCGAAGAGACGCGGCTTCGACCAATGCAAATTTGACGCGCTGCGGCACGATCCCAATCCTAGGCACGGTGACCGCCGGTGCGCGTCAATTTGCAAAGGAGCGATGATGGCATCCGAAGCGGCGACGATTCTCAAGCATGGCTGGATCTACACGGTCGCCAACATCGTCAACCGGGCCGCCGGCCTGTTGCTGCTGCCGCTGTACGCCAAGGTGCTGACGCCGTCGGAGTTCGGTGTGTACGCGCTGATCGGCGTGGTCGGCGACATCCTGGCGGTCATGCTGATGATCGGCATGAACAACGCGTTCACCGTCGTCTATTTCGAGCACGCGGACGAGGGCGACCGGGCGCGGGTGGCCAGCACCACGCTGCTCGGCCTGACGGCGGCGTCGGGAGGGCTGCTGGCGCTGTGCTGGCCGGCGGGCTGGGCGATCAGCCTCGGCCTGTTCGGCGACGGGGCATACGCGGCGGTGGTGGCGGTGGCGCTCGGCAGCATCGCGCTGAGCATGCTGTTCGAGCTGGGGCTGTCCTATTACCGGGCGCGCAAGCGTTCGGGCATGTGCCTGCTGGTGTCGGTGGCGAAGGCGGTGCTGCTGCTCGGCCTCAACCTGGGCTTCCTGCTGGGGCTGGGGTGGGGTGTGGCGGGTATTTTCCTGGCCAACGGGGTGGCGTTCGCGGTGCTCGGGCTGTCGCTGACGGCGGCGATCCTGGCGGTCACCGGTGTGGCGTTCTCCCCGGCGATCCTCCGGCGCGTGGTGACGCTGGGGCTGCCGTTCATGCCGCAGTCGCTGCTGGACATCGCCAACCAGTTCGTCGCCCGTTACCTGCTGAACGTGCTGATGACGACGGCGGCGGTCGGCGTGTTCTCGTTCGGCATGCGGCTGTCGACCATCCTGTTCATGTTCCTGACCGCGTCGTTCCTGCAGATCTGGTCGGTGCGCCGCCTGGAGGCGCAGCACGAGGCCGTCGACCGCGAGCAGTCGGAGTTCGTCTTCCATCTGTTCATCATCGTGCTGACCGCCGCCGCCCTGGGTATGGCGCTGACCGCACCGGAGATCCTCTGGCTGATCGCGTCGGCCGACTACGCGCCGGTGCTGCCGTGCATGCCGTTCCTAGTGGCCGCCTATGTGCTGCACGGTGCGCGCATGCATTCCGAAGTGTCGCTGATGAAGGCCAAGCGTGTGGGCGTGCTGCCGTGGATTTCGGCGGCCAGTCTGGCGGTGGGCTCGGCGCTGGCGGTGCTGCTGGTCTGGCAGTGGGGGGTGTTCGGCGCCGCCGTCGCGGTGCTCGGCCGGGAGATCTTCCAGATCACCGTCACCGAGCTGGTCTGCCGCCGGCTGTGCCCCGGCGAGGAGCCGCTGGACTCCGTCCGGCTGCTGAGCATCCTGGCTCCGGCCGCGGTTGCCTATCTGATCGGCTGGGAAGCGTTCGGCGCCGGCATGTCCCCCGTCTTCACCGCCGCCAAGGTGGCGCTGACCGCCCTCTTCATCGCTGCTGCGGTGTTCGGGCCGGGCCTGGGGCCGGAGGGGCGGGCGCTGCTGTTCAAGCTGGTGGGCGGCCTCACCCGGCGGGTGCAGCCGGCGCCCTGACGACAAGGAAAGGCCGGCAGCCCTGGAGCTGCCGGCCCGTCCCTCTTTCCACCACAGGCGTTTTAGCCGTGGTATTCGGTCAAATCCGGCAGAACATCGACGTGGTGGATGTCCGCCGCGTAGCTCATCGTGGCCGTGTGGGCCAGCAGGTCGGCCGCGTCGGTGGTCGGCGCCGGAGCCGCCTGCGCCACCAGATGCGTGTAGACGTCCGACTGTGCCGCCGCCGCGGTGGCGGCCTGGGTGATGGTGCCGACACCGGTGTCGGTGCCCAGCGTCGCCGCCGTCGCCGCCGAGAGCTTCAGCGAGAAGGTCTCGGTGCCTTCGGCGACGCTGTCGCCCAGGACCTTCACCGCGACCGTTTTGGTCGTCTCACCGGGGTTGAAGGTCAGCGTGCCGTTGGTCGCCGTGTAGTCCGACCCGGCCTTGGCCGTGCCGTCCACCGTCGCGTAGTTCACCGACACCGCCGTGGTCGAGGCCGCCGACAGCTTCACGGTGAACAGCGCGTCGGTCGAGCCGGGGCCGGTCGCGCCGTCGAACATCGCCGGCTTGATGGCGTTCACCTTGTTGTAGTCGACCGTGTAGTCGCTCTTCAGGATGCCGCCGGTGTCGCCCGAGCCGGGGCTCCAGGCCCAATAGGTCCAGCTGGCGCCCTGCTGGCCGTTGGTCAGGTCGATCTTGCCGTCGCCGTTCCAGTCGCCGTCCATGTACTGCACCAGCTTGGGCAGCCACTGCTGGTCCTTGTACTGCTCCAGACGGGTGCCGAACTCGCCCACCAGCACCGGGTGCTGGTCGTTCTGGATCAGCCGGCCCCAGGCCGAGGTCCACTTGGCGGGCATGTTGTTCGGATAGCTGCTGTCGTTGAACCAGCCGAAGCCGGCCATGGACGGCGGGTAGTCGTGCACCGAGTAGACCAGCTGGTCTGGCGTGTTGAAGTGCACGTCGTAGTTCTTCTGGCCGTCCAGGTTGCCGCCCCACCAGTAGGTGTTGCCCTGGTACTGCTCGACACCCTCGACGAACAACAGCAGCTTGTTGTTGACCGACTGCACGGCGTTGCCGATGCGCTCGGCGGCGTGCGCCCAGTCGGTGGCGGTGTTGTTGTCGCCCCAGGTGGCCGGCCCGTGCGGCTCGTTGTGCAGATCGGCACCGATGACCGACGAGTTGTTGGCGTAGCGCGCCGCCAGCATCTTCCAATTGGCGATCATCGTCGATTCCGGGTGCGCCGAGGTGTACCACAGGCCGTTCTCGTTGGCCGAGGCACCGTCGTCGGAGCGGTGGTGGTCGAGGATGATCTTCATGCCGGTCTTGTCGGCATACTGGATGATCTTGTCGAACACCTGAAGGGCGTTGAGGCCGACGAGATCGGGGTTCTTCGAATAATCGATGCCGGTCGGCATGCGCCCGCCGCCATCGAGCATGGCGTCCGACCAGGGCAGGCGGATGGTGTTGAAGCCCAGCGACTTCATGTTGTCCATGTGGTGCTGGTAGCTGTCGATCCACAGGCCCTGCGGAACGAAGGCATAGCCCTCGGCGCCGAACCAGTTGACACCGGTCAGCTTGACGTCATGGCCGGCGCTGTCGACGATCTGGCCGCCGCTGGTGTGCAGGTAGCCCGGCGCGATGCCGGTGGCGCTGCCGGCCGCCGGTTCCTGCACCGTCACGTTCGACACGGACAGCGACGGGGTGGTCGGCGTCGGGGCCGGCGGGGTGGTGGTGCCGCCCGAGGAGGCCGGGAAGAAGGTCTTGTCGGCGCCGACGACCAGCGTGCCGCCCCACCACATGCCGGACTGGCCGGCGACCACGTCCTTGCCGTCGAGCGCACCCTTGTCGTAGGTGACGATGCTGTCGGTCGGCGCCACGGCGTGGCCGTTGATGGTGATCTTGTTGACCAGCAGGTTGCGGTCCTGGCCGTTGATGTACGCGTCGTTGTCGTACTGGATCTGAACCTTGTGCGCGGCATCCGCCGTCGCGTTGGCGGTGAAGCTGTAGTCCCTGGCGGTCGTGCCGGCCGTGGCCTCACCGACCTTCACGCCGTCGACCAGCACGTTGAAGTGCGCGTTGACGCCACCCGCCGTGGTGCCCAAGGCGTTCACCACGATGGTCGAGGCGCCGGTGGTCGGCGTCGGGGTGGGCGGCAGGCTGACGACCGGGGCCGGGTAGTAGGACGAGGGGGTGGCGAAGTTCAGCGCACCCTCCCACCACATGCCTTCCTGGCCGGCCATGGTGTCCTGGCCGTCGAGCGCGTAGCGGTCGTAGGTGGCCTGGGTCGGCAGCATCGTGTTGCCGTTGACGACGATCGACTTGACGTACAGGTTGCGGTCCTGGCCGCTGACGTAGGCGTCGTTGTCGTAGTAGACCTGCACCTTGTGCGCCTGTCCGGCCTCGACCGCGGTGGTGAACGTGTAGGCGGTCGGGGTGGTCGCACTCACCGAGGCCTGGCCGGCGTCCTTACCGTCGACAAGCAGGCGGAAGTGTGGAGCGACACCGCCGGCGGACTGTCCATAGGCGTTGACGACGAATTTGGTATCGATGGTGGCCATGGGTCTAGGCCCTTCTTCCGGTTGATCGGTGAAGGGCAGACTGCGCCGAGATGGTTAACGCGTTATTTCAAATTTTAGGAAAATACAATCAGAGGCCGTGGTAAAAATGTGACCGGACTTCCGGCGCTTCTCTGCGGCAAACACGCCACAGCGTGAGCGCAAAGCCACGGAAAGCGCCACGAACGCCGGCCGGAGGGGACGGCTTCGGGTAGAATCCGGACTTTGGAATCAATCCTTGTGGGCGACCATGAAGACCTCGGGACGGAACAGGAAGGCGGCCCCGCGCTTGGCGACGGCGTGCCGGAGGTTAACGGGCAGGGTGCCGAGCACCATTTCCACCGCCCGCACATAGGAAAGGTAGCCGCGCCCGGAGAAGCTCCTGACCGGCAGGCGGCGGCGCAGACTGCGGGGCGCCACGTAGACCGCCTCCAGGCGGGTGAAGCCGGCCTTGCGGCAGGCGGCGGCCGTCTCGGCCCAGGTGTACTCGCGCAGGTGCATGCACACGGCTTCGTGCAGGCCGAACACCTCGGACAGGTCCATGGGGCCGGCGAACTTGTGCGGCATGCTGAAGACGTATCGGCCGGCGGGGCGCAGCAGGGCGTGCACGTTCGTCAGGTGCGGCTCGAAATCGTCGGGGTGGTAGTGCTCGATGACGTGGGTGGAGATCACCGCGTCGAAGCTGCCGGGCTGCTCGAACCGGGTCAGGTTGACACCGTCGGTGGTGCGCCATTGCACGGCCGCGCCGGGATCGACGTAGCGCTGGCCGCGCTCGCGGGTGATCTCGGTCGCCACGCAGCGGAAGCCGTGCCGGGCCAGATAGCTGAGCAGCCGCGCCTTGCCGGAGCCGATCTCGTAGATGTCGGTGACGCCGTCCAGCAGCGTCAGGAAATGGCTGAAGTCCACCTCGTCGTCGTAGTCGGAGGTGTCGACGGCGTCGTTCAGCCACGGGCATTGGCTGTACAGCGTGGTGTAGCAGCGCTCGAAAACGTCCCAACGGTTCTCCGGGCTGGAGGCCAGCAGCTCGCCGGCGAGCCGGCGTTCCAGGTCCCAATGGCCCAGCACCATCTGCTCGTTCAGCGGGTGCATGGGGGAAAGGCCGAACTTCTTCTTGTAGCGTTCGACAAGACGATGGCCGCTCTGGCTGATCACGGTCTACCTCTCCTGCGAATACAGTGAATTACGCCCGACGCGCCGAGCCCTCCAGCGCGCGCGCGGCGGCGTGGTACAGCGGCAGCGGCTGCGAGGCCGCGTCGAACGGCGCCGGGTGGGGCGACAGCTCGGGATGCTCGCGGGCGATCCAGTTCAGGTCCGAGCGCAGGTGCCACCACGTCACCTCGACGAGGCGCGCGTTGGCCGCCACGTCGCGCAGGTACTCCTGCGCGGTCCAGGCGATGGCGCGGTCCTTGTCCTCGCGGCTCCAGTGGCGGGGCAGGGGGGTCTCGTCCACGTCCAGTTCGGTGACGTGAACGGCCAGGCCCAGCCTGTCAACCGCGCGCAGGAACGCGCGCAGGCCCTCGCGGTCGTATGGCTTGCCGGCGAACAGGTGGCTTTGCAGACCCAGCCCGTCGATGGGCACGCCGCGCCCCACCGCGTCGGTCAGCCAGCGCAGCAGGTAGGCGCGCTTGCGCTGCTGCCAGCCCTCGGCCAGTTCGATGCCGAAATCGTTGAGTACCAGCTTGGCGGAAGGGAACATCCGCCGCGCGTGGTGGAAGAAAGGGTCGAGCCACTCCGGCCCGCGCGCCCCGCCGGCCGCCACCCACCACATGCCCTTGCGGAAGCCGTGCGCGTCCTGCTGGTGGGGGTGCGACGCCTCGGTTTCCCAGAAGAACACCTCGTTGGCGACGTCGACGCGCCAGAAGGCGTCGCCATAGCGGCCGCGCACCGCCGCCGCACAGTCGGTGAAGCGCCGCCAGTGGTTCTCCGCCGCCAGCGACCCCTCGGCCGAGAAGTAACCGGGCTCGCCGACGCCCAGCTCGTCTTGGAGGGAGGCGGGCAGTTTCATGTAGTCTGGCATGCCCATGTGCTGCCACAGCATGCAGTGCCAGACCGGTGCGGCGCCGAAGCGCCGGGCGTCTTCGACGGCATGGTCGAAGCGGCGCCAGTCCCAGACGCCGTCCTGCGGCTGAAGCACCGCCCACTTGCCGCCGTTTTCCGGCACCACGAGGTCGCACTCCTGCGCCATCAGCCGGTCGAGGTCGGCATCGTCGGGCAGGATGACGTGGTCGCGCGCCGCACCGTGGCGAATGCCGCGGCTGCGGCAGACATCGCGCAGGCTGAGCGCCGGCCCATCGGCCGGGCGCAGAGGCGGCGGCTCCAGTGCGGCATCGTCGATCGCCCGGACGCAACCGGCGGTCCACAGGCCGGCCGCCAGGACTCCGAACAGGTCCCGGCGGCTGAAGGAGGTGTCCATCGGCACTCCCCTTCGGTCAGCGGACGGCGCGCAGGCGCGTCGGCTCGCCGTAGTACTTCCTGGTGGCGGTGTAGTTGCGGTACGGCCCGGCGTAGCCGTTCTGCGCCGCCTTCTTCAGGTTCACGTCGGTCAGCACGCAGACGAACTTGTCGTAGTCGATGGGGCCGAGGTCGGCGACGCCTTGCAGGTCGCTGGCCGTGGTGTGGCCCCAGCGGGTGACGAACAGCACCTTCGACGCCGCCGCCGACACCACGCGGGCGTCCGACACCGCCAGCACCGGCGCCGTGTCGAAGACCACCAGATCGAAGTGCGGGCTCAAGCCCGCCATCAGCTCGACCACGCAGTCCACGTTGAAGCGGTCGAGCGTGCTGGACATCAGCTTGCCGGCCGGGACCACGGCGAAGGGCACGTCGGCGGAGTGATGGATGATCTCGTCCAGCGCCACGTTGCCGGCGATCCAGTCCGACAGGCCGGCCTTGCCGGACATGTCGAACAGGTGGTCGATGCGCGAGCGGCGGAAATCGGTGTCCACCACCACCACGCGCCGGCCGGCCTGACTCGCCACCTGGGCGACGGCGAGGCTCATCGAGGTCTTGCCGTCCTGCGGGCGGGCCGAGATCACCGCGATGGAGCCGACCGGGCCGAGGTCCGCCAGATGGTTGCGGAACAGGGCGCGCAGGGACTCGCTGAACAGCGAGAACGGATGGCGCTGGAACACCTCGTACAGGCGCGCGCTGCGCTTGCGGACGGGGTGGTGCGGCACGACGTGGATGGCCGAGGCGCCGAGGATGCGGCGCAGCGCCTCCGGGGTGTGCACGCGGCGCTGCAACAGTTCCAGCGCGAACACCGCGACCACCGCCAGCAGGATCGACGCGAAGAAGCCGGCGACGATCAGCAGCACGCGCATCGGGCCCGAGGGCTCATGCGGCACCTGCGCCTGCGACACCAGCTTGACGCCGGCCGGGAAGGCGCGGTTGTCCTGCTGCGCCTGCACCTCCTCCAGGCGGCCCATCAGCTGTTCGAGAAGCTGGCGCTTGGCGGTCGTCTCGGCCTCGATGGTGCGCAGCTTGACACCCTCGTCGCTGAGGCTGTCGGCGTACTTGCCCTCCATCTTGCCGATCATCTCGCGCAGGGCCTTCTCCTGCTCGATGGCGACGTTGGCGGTCTCGCGCACGCCGTTGATCTCGCGGCGGATTTCGTTCTGCATGCCGCCATAGGCTTCGGACAAGCGGGCCTGCAACTCGATGACCTTCGGGTGCTTCGGGCCGTACTGCTTGGTGACCTGCGCCATCTCGGTCTGGAGCGTGGCGACGGTGGCGCGCAGCTGCGAGACGACCGGCGACACCAGCGAGCCGCCGATGGCGTTCCAGTTGCCGGCGCGCATGTAGCGCTCCAGCGCGTCGGCCTGCGCCACGGCGCGGGCGCGGGTCGATTCCGCCTCGGTCAGGCGCAGGCGGGTCTGTTCGAGCGACTGCACGGCCAGCGGGCCGGTGGCGCCCTTCAGCAGACCGGACTTGAAGCGGTACTGCTCGGCCTGCTGCTCGGCCTGCATCACCTCTTCGCGCAGGGTTGCGATGCGCTCGCGCAGCCAGGTGACGGCGCCGGTCGCCAACTCGCGGTCCATCTGCTGGCGGGTTTCCATGTAGCGCTTGACGATGTCGTTGACGATGGCCGCCGACAGCTCGCCGCTTTTGGCCGTGTAGGCGACGCGGATCACGCGCGAGCGGCCGACGATGCCGACCTCCAGCTTGCGGTGCAGGCGTTCCAGGATGCGGTCGGGGCTGCCGGCGGGCTGCGCCGCCACCTCGCGGTCGCGCAGCATCGCCAGATAATCGTTCACCGCGCGGAGCGCCGTCGCCACGGCTTCCGGCGGGGCGTCGCCCCAGACGGCGTCGGCCTTCCCCTGGACGTAGGACATGATTTGCGCCGCGAACGACCCGCTGTCGCCGTCCTTGGCGGGCTTGTTGAAGTCGGGGTTGTTCATCAGGCCGAGGTCGGCGATCACGGTCTTGAGGATGTGGTCCGACTTCAGGATCTCGATCTCGGAGAGGATCGCCGCGTCCTCGGCCGGCATGGCGCCGACCACCTGATCGGTCTCGCGCACGATGCGCACCTGCCGGCTGTCCACCAGCAGCAGCGCCTCGGAGGAGTAGGTGTCCGACAGCGTCGAAACGCCGAACGCCGTCAACCCGGTCACCGCCGTCATGATGCCGAGGATCATCCACTTGCGCGCGGCCAGCACGCGCCCGATGAACCGCATGTCGGGACCGGCGGCCGGCGGCGGGTCGTAGGAGCCGGGAGAGTTGGACTGGTAGGGCACCGGCGCGGCGGGCCAGGACGCCTGCGCCCCGACCGGGTTCTGGGGCAGGCCGCCGCGGTTGGAAGACGGAAGCTGTTCCAATGCTTAAACTCCTTGTGCTTGGGCGCCGGTCGAGCGGGCGCTGGCAGCGCGACGCAGCAGCATCACGTTGCGGGCAAAGCTGAAGCCGCCGTGGACGTAGCGGCGGTAGAGGCGGCGCGGCTCCTGTGCCATGCGGTATGCCCATTCGAGCCCGAGGCGCTGAACGACGGCCGGGGCGCGGTCGAACCTCCTGGCCATGAAATCGACGATGGCCCCTCCGTTGATGATGAGGACCGGGTGATCCAGCGATTGCTTCAGCTGCACGGCAATCGCCTCCTGGCGCGGCATGCCCATGGCCAGCAGGATGATGTCCGGCCGGTGACGGCGCGCGTTTTCCAGGTAGAGTTCGGCCGGGTGGAAACCGTGCTGCATGTCGGCGATGGCGTGCGGCGTGGTTTCTTCCAGATGAATGCGGGCGCGCTCCAGCCAGGGCGTGGCGGTGCCGTAGACGGCGAGCCGGCGCTTGGGCAGGCTGCGCAGCAGCAGCGGGATGAAGTCGGTGCCGTTCATGTTGAGGCCCGGATCGATGCCCAGCGCCTTCATGGCGGCCGACAGCCCGACGCCGTCGCGCAGCACCACGTCGGACGCGCGGAACGCGTCGAGCACCGGGCCGGCCGACCAGCACAGGTTCACCGCGTGGACATTGACGAACGACAGGATCGTCGGCCGCTCAATATTTCCCAATGATTTGATGAATTCGCGCCGCTGTTCATCCGAATGCACGAGCCGGATGGTATCGATCAGCGCCAGGACTTCACGCGGACTTGCCATACGCATCTCCTGACCGGTCATATGCATCCATGGTCTTGCCTGCTTCGAGAGCCCAATGTTGCCTGACGCCGCCGATTTGGGAGAGACGGGGATCGTAACTACCCCATTCGATCGGCGAATCGGCTCCTTGGATGGCCGCACCTACCCCGATCGATCGGGCCGTGTTGCGGCGCATCCACCCGGCGTCATGTTGGGAAAGCGTGGGCTTGGGAGCAGGGACGGGTTCGGCGAGGAGCGGGACTTTGCGGGCTAGTCCGGCGCCTGCGGGGCGGGGATTCGGCTTGCTGCATCCGCGCGGGCCGCCCATATAGGGGTACCTTCCGGTGTACCGGGAAGGCGCCTGCAAGGACGAATCATGGCTTCCGACGAGACCCCGAAGACCCCCGGCACCGCCGACGAATTCGACCGGCGCGACGCGTTGCGCGCCATCGCCTCGGTGGTGCGCGGCGACGGCATCGAGGTGGACTTCGACTCCACCCCGGCCCGCTGGTTGGTCACCGTGGTGTACGACGTGACGGTGCCCGGCACCGACCGCCGCCTGCGACTGCGCTTCCGCGTCCCGGTCGGCCCGCTGCCCGACATCGAGGCGGAGCTGTGGGGCCTGCTGGTCCAGCCCGAGGGCTTCGGGAAACCGCAGGCGAAGCTGCTCGGCAAGCAGGTCAAGGCCGCGGTGCTGGGGTCCTCGGCCATCGTCAAGGCCAAGGCGCGGGTGGATTCCTGGTTCACCTCGATGACCGAGCGCGCCGCCGGCTTCGGCGAGGCGTGGCGGCCCAAGGCGCTGGCCGACGATCTCGGCCGCGCCGCCACGTTCGGCGGCCGCATCCCGCGCCTGCAAGCGCTGATCGACGCGCTGGAGGAGGCGTTCACCGCCGCCGCCGCGCGCATCGGCCAGCGGGTGCGCCGCCAGCAGCTGGAAAACGCCTCGGGCCTCGGCGTCTATCTGGACAGCTTCGCCTCGGCGCGCGCGCTGGTGCGCAAGCTGCGCCTGTTCGTCGGCCCGACCAACTCGGGCAAGACGCACGCCGCCATGGACCGGCTGGCCCAGGCGGAGAGCGGCTGCTATCTGGCGCCGCTGCGCCTGCTGGCGCTGGAAGGGCAGGAGGCGCTGGAGACGCGCGGCCGGGCGTGCAGCCTCGTCACCGGCGAGGAGCGCGACGTCCGCCCCGGCGCCGGCTTCGTGTCGTCCACCATCGAGATGGTCAACACCAGCCGCATCTGGGGCGCCTGCGTCATCGACGAGATCCAGATGATCGGCGACCCCGACCGCGGCTGGGCGTGGACGCAGGCGGTGGCCGGCGTGGCGGCGCCGGAGATCCTGATGACCGGCTCGGCCGACGCTATCCCCTACGTCAAGCGTCTGGCCGACGCCATGGGCGAGGACCTGGAGGTCGTCGAATTCACCCGCAAGTCGCCGCTGCGCGTCCAGGAAGAGCCGGTGTCGCTGACCAGCGTCAAGCAGAACGACGCCATCATCGCCTTCTCGCGCCGCGACGTCATGGGCCTGCGCCGCGATCTGCTGGCGCGCGGCCACACCGTGGCGGTGATCTACGGCGCGCTGTCCCCCGAAGTGCGGCGCGCCGAGGCGCGGCGCTTCCGCGAAGGGCAGGCGGACGTGCTGGTTGCCACCGACGCCATCGGCATGGGGCTCAACCTGCCCATCGCACGGGTCGTGCTGTCGGTCACCCGCAAGTACGACGGCCGCGCCGAGCGCGAGCTGAACCCGTCGGAAATCCGCCAGATCGGCGGCCGGGCCGGACGCTTCGGCATGCACGAGGAGGGGCGCGTCGCCGTGCTGGAGGGCGAGAGCATCAACCCCGTCCGCCGCGCGCTGACCTCGCCGCCGGTGCCGCCGGAGGACCCGCGTTCATGGATCTCGCCCAACCTGACCCACGTCGAGGCCATCGCCCGCGAACTGGACACCAACAGCCTCGTCAAGGTGCTGCGCACGGCGGGGCAGGAGCTGCTGCGCGCCAGCCAGACTTTCCGCATGACCGACCTGGAGCAGCGCATCCAGGCGGCGCAGGCGGTGGACAAGGCGAACCTGCCGCTGGCGGTGCGCGACATGCTGGCGCGCTGCCCGGTGGACACGCGCGACAACAACCAGCTTCGCCTGCTGGCCCTGTGGTCGCACAACCAGGGCCGGGGCAAGCCCAACACCGCGCCGGTGGAGGCCGAACGCTTCCATCACCGCGTCGGCACCGACGTGGAGCTGGAGGCGGCCGAGCGGGCGGTGAAGGACCTGACCGCGTACTCGTGGCTGGCCTACCGCTTCCCGGACGCCTACCCGGAGATGGATGTGTGCCTGGAGCGCCGGGCCATGCTGAACGCCTTCATCGAGCGCACGCTGGCCGAGCGCAGTCTGGCCCGCGCCTGCCCGGTGTGCGGCAAGCACCTAAAGGCCAACCACCGCTTCCGGGTCTGCGATTCGTGCTACACGCAGAAGGCGGACCGCGGCCCCGACCGGCGCGGCGCCGGCAGTGGCCGCGGCAAGCCGGCGGACGGCGGGGCCGCGCACCCGCACTTCCACCACTCCCAGAAGCAACAGCCGCCGCAGCCCGGCAGCGCCCGTCCGTCCCGCCCCCCTCCACGCCGCCGCGGCGGGCGGGGGGCGCAGCCGTAAGTTCTTGCTTTCAGGCTATTGCCACGTGTACCCCGTAAAGGCTTTGAACCCATCCCGAACAAGGGTAACATCGGGGTGCACGTGCCGCAGGCGATGCGGCACGCCGGGCTGCGTCCCGTCCTGGCATTCGAGGGTAGATGTTCGACCGGAACGGGGATGACCACAGCGCGCTGACGATTTACCGGCCGGTGCCCCTCGCCGGGGTCCGGCGCAGTGGCGGCGTTGCCGACCGGGTTCTGGTGATGGCGCTTTGGCTGGCGACCGTTGCCGCCGGGATCGGGTTGGGGCTCGCCTCCATCATCTACGAATGGTCCGGCGTGCCGCTGCATTTCGGCGGCACGGACGTCTTCGTCACCATCTACCCGCCGCTGGTGTTCGCCGCCTTCTGGGTGCTGTGGTTCGGATTCTGGTGGGGTTTCCTGCCGGCTTACCTGTCGACGCTGGCGCTGGCGCTCTATTCCGGCATGCCGCTGTCCTGGTCGCTGGTCTTCGCCTTCGCCGATCCGGTGGGTCTGGCGGTGTTCGCCATCGCCTATCGGGCGATTCCCGTGCCGTACGACCTGCGCTCGCTGAACGCGGTGCTGTTTTTCGTGCTGCTGTCGTTCGTCGGCGGGGTGTTCGGTTCCACCGGTTCCTTCATCTGGATCATGACCAACGGGGTCGGCAGCCATCAGGTGCTGCCGATCTGGCAGGGCTGGTGGTTGGGCGCCTTCCTGCAAAACCTCGTCATCGTGGCGCCGCTGCTGGCGGCGTTCAGCCCGGCGGTGGCGCGGTGGCGCGCGGCGCGCGGTTGGGACGGCACGTCGCACGCGACGGTGACGGCGCGCCAGACGCTGGCCGGTTGCGCGCTGATCCTCGGCGGCGTGCTGCTGTTCCTCTATCTGTCCGTGCACCTGAACGTCGATGCGTTCGACCCTCTGTCGCCGGCCGCCATGGCATCGCTGGTCGAGGCCACGCGGGCGATCTATTGGGTGATGACGGTCATCATCGTCTTCGCCTCCTACTTCGGCTACCAGCTGTTCAGCCAGTGGACGGCGTCGGCGAACCGCTCGACGCGGGAGTTGTCGGGGGCCAACGCCCGGCTGGCGGAGCAGACGCAGGCGCTGACCGCCGCGCTGGACAGCGAACGGGTGGCGCACGAGCAGCTCAAGGCCGCGCAGACCCATCTTGTGCAGGCGGAGAAGATGGCCTCGCTCGGCAGCCTCGTGGCCGGCGTGGCGCACGAGATCAACACGCCGCTGGGCATCGCACTCACCGCCACCTCGCATTTGGGCGACGAGACGGTGCGGCTGGAGGCGCTGTCCGGCGAAACCCGTCTGCGCAAGGCTGATTTCGAGCGCTATGTCAGCATCGCGCGGGAAACGACGACGCTGGTGCAGTCGCACATCGCCCGCGCCGCCGCCCTGGTGCAGAGCTTCAAGCAGCTCGCCAGCGATCAGGTGGCCGACGACCGGCGGCGCTTCCGGCTGCGGGAGTGGCTGGAGGATCTGGCGACGGGCCTCAAGCCGGCATGGCGCAAGGCAGGCCATGCCATGGCCATCGACTGCCCGGGCGGCATCGAAATGGACGGCTATCCCGGCGCACTGGCGCAGGTGCTGACCAATCTGGTGATGAATTCGCTGGACCACGGCTTCGCCGAAGGGCAGGGGGGCCACCTGCTGATCACGGTCACCACGCCGGACGACAAGATGGTGGAAGTGGTCTACACCGACGACGGGCTGGGCATTCCGGCGGATTGCCGGTCCAAGATCTTCGACCCCTTCTTCACCACCCGGCGCAGCTTCGGCAACACCGGCCTCGGTCTGCACATCGTGTTCAATCTGGTCACGGCGCGGCTGGGTGGATGGATCGAGCTGGACGGCACGGCCCCCTCCGGCGTGCGCTTCGTCATCCGCTTCCCCCGCGTGGCGCCGCAGCCGGCACCGCAGCCGGCCGAGGCGGACGCGGCCACCTGATCCGCGGCCTGCTCCGCTGCTGCCGTAGGAAATCCGGGCAGGGCATGCTATGGCATAGGGGATCGGGCCAACAGGGATTCCAGTGGAACGCGAGGCATGACCGGCTCCGCTTCAAGCAGCGCCGACGGCGCGGACGCCCCCCGCCCGGACGTGGCGGCGGTTGAAAAGACCCTTGCATTGGCGCTGGCGCTGCACGAGTCCGGCTGGCTCGACAAGGCCGCGGAGACCTACCGGGCGGTGCTGCACGCGCAGCCCCGGCACGTCGGCGCGATGCATCTGCTGGGGCTGGTCCACTACGAGCAGGGCAACCTGCCGGAGGCGATCACGCTGCTTCGGGCGGCGCTGGCCATCGACGGCACGGTGGTGCGCTGCCACATCGCGTTGGCGAGTGCGTTCAGCTCCAGTTGCGACGTCGTCATGGCGACGGACAGTTTCAAGCGCGCCATCGCGCTGGAGCCCGCCAACGCCGAAAGCCTCCGCCTGTTCGGCGCCCTGCTGCGCTGGGACAAGCGCTTCGGCGAGGCAGTGGCGCTGTTCCGCCGGGCGATGAGCATCAGGAAGAACGACCCGGCGCTGCTCCACCAGACGGCGGCCGTGCTGCTGGACACCGGGGAAGCCACCGCCGCGGAGCACTGCCTCCACAAAGCCCTGTCGCTCGAAGACGACAACCCGAATCTCAATGTGACGCTGGGCAAGGCGCTGAGCGCGCAAGGCCGGCCGGAAGACGCCCTGGCCGCCTACGAAAATGCCGTGGCCCTGCGCCACGACAACCTGGAGGGGCATTTCGGCGTGACGGCGGCGCTGGAGGCGCTGGGGCGCCGGGACGAGGCGGCGCAACGGCTGTACGCGGCCTCCGGCGTCATCAACGACACCGATGCCCTGCCGCGGATCTTCCGCAAGCTGTTCGATCTGGGCGACGCGGATGCGGCCACGGCCGTCTACCGGCGCTTCCTCGGGGTGACCACCGACCGCAAGCGCTTCCCCGGCGCCGAGCTGCGCCATCTGACCATCCGGCCGGTCGCCGAGGTGTGCCGGGCGCTGGGATGGCCCTACCATCAGGTGGCGCCGCCGCGTCCCTGCCGGCTCGTCACCGACGACAATCGTGAGCATTTTCTCTCGTTGCCGGAGGCTTTCCTCGCGCGTGCCGACGATGCCGAGATCGTGCCGTTGAACTATGCGGTGATCGCTGACGGCGATTCCCTGCTGCTCGACGGGCTCAACACGAGTTCGCGCGTCAGCCTGACGATGATGCCGCACGTCGTCGCGCACGCGCCGGACGACCGCATGCTGTTGGATCTGGCCGTGCCGGCGTACACCATCGGGGAGGAGGCGATCCTGCTGGGCGGCGGCCCCAACTGGTCGCACGGCGTGCTCGACTGGACGTCCAAGCTGGCGGTGCTGGAGCACTTCCCCAACCTCGACGGGCTGCCGATCCTGGTGGCCCCCGACATGCTCGGCTCGATCCTGGACCTGATGGCGTTGATGGGGGTCGAGCGGGAGCGAATCCGGCGCCTGCCGGCGGGCGAGTCGGTGCGGGCCCGCCGCCTCTGGATTCCGTCGCTGACGCACATCTACCAGTTCAATGCGCCGCTGCACCTGGAATCCCTGCGCCGCCGCCTCGCCGGCCCCATCGCCGAAGGGATGGCCCGGCCACGCCGGCGGATCTTTCTGTCACGCCGCAAGGCCGGCTACCGCACGCTGGTCAATGAGGCGGAGGTGCTCGCCGCGCTGGCACCGCTGGGCGTCGAGGCAGTCGTGGCGGAGGATCTCTCCATGGCCGAGCAGATCGCGCTGTTCGCCTCGGCGGAACTGATCGTCGGGCCGATCGGCGGCGGCTCGGCCGCCGTCGCCTTCGCGCCGCCGGGAGCGGCCTACGTGGAACTGGTGCACCGGCGCATCGCGATCCCGCAGTACGGCATCCTCACCGCCATGCTCGGGCAGCGCTACCGCCAGATCGTCGGGCCGATGCGCGGCAACCGGGGGCCGTCGGAGTTCGATTACGACTTCGCGGTGTCGCCCGACACCGTGGCCGCGGCGGTGCGCGGCCTGCTGGATGGCGCCGGGGGCTGACGCCGCGGTTCCCCGCTCCGGATCAAGCCCCCGGCGCGACGACAAAGCAGGCCATGCCCTGGCCGACCAAACTCGCGCAGGTGCTTGCGGCGTCCTGCTGCGAGAGGCCGGACAGCCGCGCCCGGTAGAGTGGGCCGGTCTTGGTGTCGACGGCCTGCACGATGCGTTGGGTCCGGTCCAACATTCCGGGAAGCGAGCGGCGGGCCCGGTCGATCACGCGGGCACCATCGTCGGCCGAGCGGAACGCGCCGAGTTGCACCGTCCAGAAGCGGTCCGCGTCGGCGACCCGCAACGGGGTGGATGCCGGCGCCGGGAGCGGCGCTGACACGATCACCGGCAACGCCTCGGGCGCCGGCACACGCGGAGCGGCGGCCATCGGGATGGGCGCAAGCGCGACCGGAGCGGCGACCGGAGCGGCGATTGGGGAAACCGGGGGCACGCTCGCGATCACGATGTCGGAATTGTCCTGCTTCGGCGTGCCGTTGAGGCGCGGGCCAACCGAGGCGAGGTACTGCTTGGTTTCATTTGGAAGCGTCCGATGCCCGGCCAGATAATCGCCATAGCATCCGGGGCCACAATTGTAGGCGCCGAGGAATCCGGGCGACCCGAACAGGTTGTACATTTCACGAAGGTAGGCGGTCCCGGCGAGGATGTTGTCGCGCGGCTCGAACGGGTCGGACCCGAGGCCGTGCTTGCGGCGCATTTCCTCGTACGTGGCGGGCATGAGCTGCATCAGGCCCATGGCGCCGGCCTTGCTGACGATCGGGCGCCCGTTCATCGTGGTGCGCCCGCCGCTTTCCTGGCGTATGACCTCGCGGATCCAGGTTTCGGGCATGTTGAAACGCTTGGATGCCTCGACGACATGAGCGTCGATTTCCGCCGGTGACGCGGTTCGCGATGGTCCCCCGGCGCAAGCGGCGGCCAGGGTCGAGAGGACGGCACAGGCCAACAGCGATTTCACACGACGCACAGGGCCGCCTTCCTCTGACGCAATTAGCTACAATTTCAGAGAAAGACCATCGCATGTTCAGGGCTCGCCGTAAACCGCCGGGCCTGTATCCGGCCGCTCGCCGGCACCGGTGTCGAGTTTCCGGGTGAAGCTCTTGCGGCCATGGGCCTCGCCCGGCAGAACCAATGGAGCGGACACGCCCTACATGACTGGGGGGAGACCTGCCATGTCGGTGCCGACCGGAGTTGCCGCCGCCATTCTCTTCTGGGTCAGTGCCGCTGTCGCCCAGCCGGCTGTCGACCTGGAACTTGTGCTCGCCGTCGACGGATCGGCAAGCATCGACCGCGCCATGTTCGAACTCGAACTCGGCGGACATGCCGCCGCCTTTCGCGATCCGGCCATCGTGGAGATGATCCGCGCCGGTCAGAACGGCAGGATCGCGGCCACGCTGGTGTCGTGGTCGGACCCCACGACGCTGGAGGTGCTCGTCCCATGGACTGCCGTCGCCGATGCCGGCAGCGGTGAAGCCTTCGCGGCCGCGATCGACGCGGCGCCGCGGCGTGCACGCGCCGGCAGCACCGGAATCGGCGCGGCGCTGTTGCACGCCGCGGCACTCTTCCCCGCTGTCACGCCGACGGCGCCCCGGCGGGTCATCGACATCGTCAGCAACGGCTACAACAATGTCGGGGTGCTCCCGGAGATCGCGCGCGACCGCGTCGTCGGCGAGGGCATCACCATCAACGGTTTGGTCATCCTCGACGACGTTCCCTGGCTCGGCACATATTTCGCGGAGCGCGTGATCGGCGGCTCCGGTGCCTCCGTCCGAAGCGTTGAAGACTGGTCGGACTTCGTTCAAGCCATTGCCGGCAAGCTCAAGCGTGAGGTCGCCGGCATGGCCGATGGGCGGAAGGCCGATAATTAGCAAACAAACACTTCCAGAAGGCACCGCGCTGGTTCAGGATACCCCCAATTCGCGGGGGTGCGGCTACCCCTACCGGCTTGGCACAGGGGAGCGGCGTCATGGTGGCATGCACGGAACCTTCGACCGCGGTTACGGAGTTGACGCTGGCCACGGCGTCGGCGACAGCGGGCCAGCGGCGGGCCGCGGCGATCCTGTGCGTCCTGTTCTCCGCCGTCACCGCCGCACTTCTGCCCTTCGCCACGCACGTCCATGCGCCGGTTCCGGCCTTCGTGCCGATCTACCAGACCACCGTCATCATCGCCTACGCGCTGACCACGTACCTGTTGTTCAGTCATTTCCGGCGCACCCGCGTGCTCTCGCTGCTGTGGGTCGGCGCCGGTGCGCTCTATACGGCGGTCATCCTATTCCTCCAGTTGCTCAGCTTCCCGAACATGCTGGCACCGGGCCGGCTGTTGGGCAGCGGCCCGGAGACCACGAGCTGGCTATGGACGTTCTGGCACATCGGCCCGCCCGTCTTCGCATTGGGCTACGCCATTGCCGAGCGGCGCGGCGCCGGGCGCCAATGCGACACCAATCAGGTCAAGCTGCTGATCTGGTCCGTGGTGGCGACCGTGCTGGCGCTGATCGCCACGACCTCGGGGGTCGTCACCCAACTCGTCGCGTCGCTGCCGGCGATCGTCAACGGCGACGACTATTGGCAGCTGACCACGTCCGGGGTCGGGCCGGCCGTCGAGGGGCTGACCGTGCTGGCGCTGGGCGTGCTGTGGTGGACGACGCGCGGGCGTACGGTGCTCCATCTCTGGCTGATGGTGTCCCTGTTCACGCTGATCCTGGACAATGGCCTGACCCTGCTCGGCGCCGCCCGCGGTTCCGTGGGCTGGACCTTCGGACGGCTGGAGGCGCTGCTCTCGGCCAGTTTCCTGCTGATGGTCTACCTGCGCGAGATCGGCGTCCTTTACGGACGCATCGCCGAGGCCGCGCACCGGTTGACCCGGTCCAACGAAGTGCTGGAGGACCGCGTGCGGGAGCGCACCGAGGCGCTCACCCAAGCGTTGGCCGAAACCCAGCGCGCCCGCGACACCCTGGAAGAGCGGGTGGCGGAGCGGACCAGGGACCTGGAAGTGGCGACCGACGAAAAGCTTCAGGCCCAGGCCGCCCTCCAGCAGGCGCAGAAGATGGAGGCCATCGGCCAGCTCACCGGCGGCATCGCGCACGACTTCAACAATCTGCTCACCGCCGTGATCGGCAACATCGACCTCGCCCGCAGCCGTTCGGAAGACGCGAAGATCGTCCGGCTGCTGGAGAACGCCATCAAGGCCGCCGGACGCGGCGCGGCGTTGACCGAGCAACTCCTCGCCTTTTCCCGGAAGCAACACCTCGCGCTCAAGCCGGTGGACATCAACCATCTGGTGGCCGGCATGGACGATTTGCTGCTGCGGGCGCTCGGCGGCACCGTCCGCATCGAGCGACTGCCCGCGCCGGATCTCTGGCCGGCCGTCGCCGATCCGAATCAGGTCGAATTGGCCGTGCTCAATCTGGCGATCAACGCCCGCGATGCCGTGGCACTCGGCGGCAGCGTCACCATCGAGACGGCGAACCTGCCGCAGGGGCACCCGGACATCCCGGACGACGTGCCGGCCGGCGACTACGTCCTGCTGTCGGTCGCCGACACCGGGACCGGCATGCCGGCGGACGTGCTGGCCCGTGCCTTCGAGCCCTTCTTCACGACCAAGGAAGTCGGGCACGGAAGCGGCCTCGGCCTGAGCATGGTCGAGGGGGTGGTCAAGCAATCCGGCGGAACCGTGACCATTTCCAGCGCTATCGGGAGCGGCACGACGGTCCGCCTGTTCCTGCGGCGCGCCGACGCTCCGGCCGTCGTGGCGGAGGCGCCGGCGACCCGCGCGATCACCCAGCTGGGAAGCGGCAGCACGGTTCTGTTGGTCGATGACGATTCCGATGTCCGCGCCTTTACGGCGACCTGCCTGATGGACCTTGGCTATCAGGTCGCACAGGCCGCCAGCGGGCGGATAGCCTTGGGCATGCTGGAGTGCGGGCAGGAGGCCGACCTGCTGGTGCTCGACTTCGCCATGCCGGGAATGAACGGGGCCGAGGTGGCCACGCGCGCGCGCCATCTGCGGCCCCACCTGCCGATCCTGTTCATCACGGGATACACGGAATCGGAGGCCTTCTTCGATGCCGTCGGCGCAGACCAGATTCTCAAAAAGCCGTTCCTGCCGGCGGACATCGCCGGCAAAGTTCATGCTATGCTCGGCCCAGCCCGCGCGCGTCCGTCGAACGTGCTGGCGTGGCCGAGGGTGGTGAGCGCCTGACCCACCGCCAAGATACGACTGTTGCCTGGAGTAAGAATGCCGACGATCTTAGTCGCTGAAGACGATCCGATGATCCGGATGCTGGTGGTCGAATTGCTCAGCATGGATTATGAGGTGTGCGAGGCCGAGAATGCCCAGGCAGCCATGGACATCCTGTCCCAGCCGAAGGACATCGACCTCCTGTTCAGCGACATCGTCATGCCCGGAAGGATGCACGGCGTCGAGTTGGCGCAGCAGGCACAGCGGATCCGTCCGGGTCTCAAGGTGCTGTTGACCACCGGTTATGATCGTCAGGCGTTGCAGTCGAAGAACATCGACACGACGATACCGATCCTGCGGAAGCCTTATACGAACAAGGAACTGTTCAGCACGATTGCCGCCTACTTTCAGTAAAGCGGACATGTTCAGGACGGCGGCCTCGGCCGTGCTTTAGAGCCAGTCAGCGGCCCGCGGACACGTGCCGGCGGGCGATCGCGCGGTGAATCCTCATACGGTCGGCGACCGTCCGAAGGCGGCCCCTGACCCCCGGTGCGAAGAGATTGTTCAGATCGCCGCCGAACATCTCCCAACTCCGCACCGGCCCCGTGTCGATGTGGAGGAAGAAGGAGCGCGGGTACCACCCCACACCACCGCGCTTGAGGTCGAGCGCCTTGCGATGTGCGTCGGGCAGTCGCGACGGGAAGGTGACGTCGAGCGCCTTGCCAAGGAGGTGTTGGCTGTGTTCGGCCACCCCAAGGCCCTTGCTCGCCAGCTTGGCGTTCGTCTCGGGCGTACGGAAGGCGGAGAGCACGGTTGCTTTGCTGTGTCCCACGGCTTCCATGATGTCGGCCAGGAGGTCGAGCGTTCCGACATCCACCGGGCCGATCTTGTTGGCGTGATGGTCCCGCAGAACCTTTGCGAGGTCGGCCATCGCGTCGGGCAGGGGACCGTCCGCATCGCGGTAGGGGCCGTCGAAGGTCTCGCCCGTGTGCTCGTTGCGCAGCTGGAGCCGGCGCGCGGTCATCGGCTGCGCCCGGCCAACGGCCGGCATCAGCACCAGCACGCCGCAGCCGGCCAGGAGATCCCGGCGTTTCAAAGGCATAAAGGACATGGTGCTGACAGTTTCTTTCGTCGTACGGTTCAATGTCAACCAAATCAGCGCTTTGCGAACGCTACAACAGAATCCGTCCTGGCCGCAGCAGAATGGAGCGGAGTGGCTTTCCAGGACGCCACCGGAGGGGGTATTCTACCCATCCGGGATACGTTGATTACCAATTCCCCGGCGTTTCTGCGTCTGAACAGCGGTTAGGCGGCTCATGCCCACTCGCAGAGCAATCGTTCCAGTCTTGCTTGCAGTCATAGCCGGCATGGCACTTTGGTTCATCGTGTCGCTGTTTACGGGCAAGCGCGAACCGTGGGATGCGTCTGCATATTGGGTATTCGCCTACCCAGCGGCCATCCTCATATCTGCCTTTCTAGGCTATTCGTACCCCGATCGTCCATGGCGATGGGCGCTGGTTCTTTTTGAATCACAGTTCCTGGCCATGTGTCTGCGCAATGGCGAGCTGGGCAATCTTTGGCCTCTCGGCATGGCGCTGTTTGCCGCCATTGCATTGCCCTGTGTTCTTGCCGCCAAGCTCGCGTCTTTGCTTGGCCGTCCGTCCGGATGAGGAGCGCCATAGCCATAGTATGACCTCCAGGCGCTACAAGCGGATCAGGACGACGCCCAGGATCAGCGAGGCCGCGCCGGCCAGCCGGGTAGGGCTCACCGGGTGATATGCAAGCCCGAGCAGGCCGAAGTGATCGAAGGCGAGCGAGCCGAGCATCTGACCGACGACGACCAAGGCGAGCACCGTCGCGGCGCCGAGGCGCGGGACCATGAGAATGGCGGTTCCGATGAACATCGCGCCGAAAAGCCCCCCGGTCCACGACAGCCACGACGTGGACCCGACGAGCGTGTCGGACAACCGCGGGCCAGGGGAGGTCAGTGCGACCGCCAACATCGCCAGCATGCCGACGAAATAGCTGACGAAGCCCGCCCACCAGGGCGACCCGAGTTCGGCCCGCAGATTGGCGTTCAAGACCTGTTGCAGGGAAACGCTCACCCCGGCGCCGACCACCAGGAGGTATGAAAATGCGGACCAAGCAGCTGTCATGCCGTGCTCCCAAGCAAAAGCGTGGGCTCGCATCGGAACCATTCCGTGCGGCGCTCTTGGGCGGATGGATAGCAGCTCTGGGCGGCAGCGGTCTGGAACGGATGTGACCTACCCCGCCCGGTATCGACCCGGTGTAACGCCGAACGCGCGTCGGAAGCAGCGGCCCAGATGGCTTTGGTCGGAGAAGCCGGTTTCCGCGGCGACTGTCGCGATGGGCTCGCCCGTCCGAAGCAGTCGTCGTGCGTCGTTCAGTTTCTCCAGCAGCCAGAACGCGTGCGGCGGCATGCCGTGACGTCGTCTGAACTGGCGGGAAAAGCCCTCGCGACTCATGCCGGCACGTTGTGCCGCCTGGCTCACCGTTTCCCACGGTTCGCTGTTCAAAAGATCGCCCGTCGGGCTCGCAATGATTTCAGGAAGGAACCTGTGATCTTCGACGATGATCGTGAGGTCGGGCCAGCTGATATGCCCCTTCCTTCGCCAGTGACGAGCCAGACTGGAGATCGCGTCGCGTGCCGCGTAGGCGCCCGATGGCGTGTATATGTTGATGCAGTTAATTTCTGACGGCTCGGACAGCGAGCAGTGAGGTGTTCCCGCAGGGATGTGCATGCCCTGGCCGGAGACAACGTCGAACACCTCAGCGCCGATGACAAATCGGCGTCTTCCCGACAGGACGAACGTCAACTGGTCTTCTTCGTGGAAATGGACTGGCAACGCCACATCGAGGCCGCGCACCGTTCCCAGTTCGACGATGCTGCTGCCGGATGGGCACCAATATTCCCAAGTTCCGTAAGGCTGCCGGAACGCGAGCATCACCTGGACCACTTGAAAGAGTGAAAACTGGCCATTCAGTGTGGACCAGTTCTGGGGCAAACTCCACCCCATCAAGGAGGCCCGAATGTATATCCCCCCTGCGTTCCGCGAGACCGAGCTGCCGTTCATCCATGAGACGATGCGAGCCGCCGGGCTTGCCAATCTGGTTACGGCGACGGCCAACGGATTGGTGTGCACGCCGCTGCCCCTGTTCCTCGACGCCAGCGAGGGCGAGATGGGCACGCTCTATGGACATATGGCGAAGGCGAACCCCCAGTGGGGGGAAGCGCCGGTGGGGGAGGCCATGGCGATCTTCATGGGGCCGGACGCCTACGTCACCCCCTCCTGGTACGAGGGCAAGAGCCGGGACGGAAAGGTCGTTCCGACGTGGAACTACGTGGCGGTCCACGCCTACGGTCCGGTCGAATTCTTCCAGGATGCCGACCGGCTTCTCGCCGTCGTCACGCGCCTGACGGATCTCCACGAAGCGTCGCACCCTCGGCCTTGGGCCGTCAGCGATGCGCCTGCCGATTTCATCCAGGCGCAGTTGCGTGGCATCGTCGGTGTGCGGCTGCCCATCACCCGGATCGACGCCAAACGGAAGATGAGCCAGAACCGCAATGCGGAAGACAGGGCGAACGTGAAAGAGGGGCTCTTTGGGAGCGCCGACGCACGGGAACGCCAAGCCGCCGCTCTCATCCCGGAATGAGGTGAGATCGTACCGTCCCCAATGGGGCATGAGCTGCCGGCACGGGTGTGGCGAAACTGGGCTGGGCAAAGGCAGAGCGCCCATTATTTTCCATGTATAGATACCAGATCGTGCCCAACCCGTTGATGGCCTTTGGTTTGCGCGGCGGAGGCGTGTCCAGATCGTGTGAATAGGGCGCTCGCGCAGGTGCGAAGCGCAAGCCGCCGAAGGCGGCTCACTTCGCGCCGAGCAAGCGCAACCATCGTACCTTATTGTGCGCTCGGCCTGTCCGGAGGCGCCGATCACCTATCAGAAGTTGATCGGGATTCTGCGTATATAGTCCGTTTGTGCGCCTACCGTTACGGGAAAAACTGAGACACTATGGTTGAATTGTTCCGATGGTCCTGCCCCACCGGAGGACTCGATGTCCAGCAACATGGTAGACGCACCAATACCCATTAAGCGTTGGAACTGGTGGCGGATCATAAAGTTTGCCTCGCTCGGCTTGGTATTGCTGCTGGCAACTTGCACCGTAGTGATGCTATGGGAGGAGAAGCTCCCGCCGCTTGCAGATAACCTTTCCAATTTCACAGGAGAGGCGAATCGGCAATTTAATATCCGTGCCCAAAACCACTTCCCAGTTGGGTCAAGTGAAGGTGATATGATCCGCGAGCTTTCCAGACAGGGGTTTGTGCCGACCTGGGGAGGTGTCGGTTCTTCGCATATGGCAGTATTGAAGAGGTCATTGTTTATTTGTTTGGATCAGTGGTTTGTTTCCTGGCGCGCCGAGAAGGGACGCATTACAGAGATTAAAGGGGAGTTCCGGCCCGCCTGCCTCTGACGTGTTCCTTACGGAAAGCGGCAGGGCAGCGGTGACCTTGCCGTTACGGTTCTCCGTACCTGCGGCGTGCTCGCCGTCAAGGCATCCACGCCCTGCGGGCGCGGAGCCTCCTTGACCGCTGCGCGCGCCTCCGGTGTTCGTTTTCCATAGGTGGCCGGCGGAGCCCGGCCACCTGAGGCGGTGCCCGATCTTCAACGAGCCGTGCGGCGAGCGTCAGGAGCGGGCGTTCGGCCGTGCTTGGCTGTAGAGGTCGCGCCAGTATTCGGCCTTGCCGCGCTCCCGCTCAGCCACGCCCTCGGCTTCGCGGAGCCGCTTGCGCAGGGCGGTCACCTCGCCCTCCAGCCGGGTGAGCTTGTTCCGCAAGGCGGCCTCGACGTGCCGATATTCTTCGGGGGTGCGGGAGGGCACGGCAACGCCCTCGATGATTTCTACGACCGCTCGCGATGTGGAACGTTGGTCGCTGATCTCATCCGAGAAGTTGTTGTAGAGGTATTGGCGGCTCACCTTGGCGAGGCGGGCCACGGCTACGAACATTACCGCTTGGCGGGCATCCCGGAGCTGGCGGATCGCCCCCTCAACGGCTTGCCGCTTCTCGCGGCTCCGGGTCTCGCGAACGGCATTCAGCGCGTCGGTTCGGGGATGGGCGGGGGAGGCGGTCGTCTCAGGCATTGGCCCACTCCATCATCCAGGTGCCCGCAGGAAGTTGTGCTCGGTGCCGGTGTAGCTGCCGTCGCGCTCGATGGCGCGGATGATGTTGTCAGCGCTTGGGGCGGCGTTCTTGTTGCGCGTCTGCCGGCGTTTGGTGATGTCGGCCAAACGGCGCTGTCCGTTCTCATCGAACGTGCGGATCTCGGCCTCCTGCTGCTCGATCAGCGTCAGCAGCTTGTGCTTTTCGCAGCGGAAATACTCGTAGTCCCCGGAATCGGCTCGGAAGTGCCGGCAGCCGAGACAGGCGTGGGCGTGTTCGCACCACTCGCCGAGTTGACCCGGCAGGGTGCAAGCTCCGCCGCTGACGCGGGTGGCGATGATTTGCTCCTTGCGAACCAGCAACTCGCCTACCTTGGCGTCCACCCGGCCCTCGATCGTGTAGAACCGCCCGCCGCCCTTCTCCAGCAGCGCCTTCTTCCTGAGTTCGAGCCGCTTGTTCACGTAGCAGGTCGCCATGTCAGGCGAGCCGTGGCCCAATTCGAGCATGATGCTCAAGATATCGTGGCCCTCCAGCGCCATCTGGGTGCCGCGGTGATGGCGGATGGGGTGCCAGGTGAAGTCGAACACCTTGCCGTCGTCGCCGTGGATGCTGTGCCGGAGGCAGAGCTTCTTGAGTTCCGTCACCGTGTAGCGGCTGTCGAGGAACGACTCCCGCCGGCCGTAGAAGGTCGGGAACAGGTACTTGGTGTCGCGCCCGAGCCGTTGCCGGATGGCGGAGCGCTGCCCCTCGATGGCGTCGATCATGGCTTGGTGCAGAGGGTCGGATTTCAGAAGCGGCTTGTGGTTCCAGCGGCTGACCTTGTTCTGCCAGAACGTGAGGATCATGAAGCGCTCATCATGAGCGTCCGGCTTCAGGCAATCGAACAGCAGCGCGTGAAGGTCCTCGACCCGGATGCCGGCGCCGACGCCAACAACGAAGATCGCCGGGATCGGGGCGGGGAGGTCGTCGAGGTGCTCGAAGATGCCGCGGATGGCTGCTTCCGATGCGGCGCGGTTCGCACCTTCCTTCGAGGCGTAGAGGCGGTAGTTGGCGTCGGCCGCCTGCCGCCGTTGGATCTTGCGCGCCGCGCGCTTGTCGAGCGCCATGCTGGGCCATTCCTCTCCAAGCAGCCTGGGAGCTGCAGTGAGGAGCTGAACGACGTTGGTGTACCAGTTCTTCCCTGCGGCTTCCCGCTGGTTTCCCCAGGCGAGGAACTCGGCCATCAGGTCGGATGTGATAACCGCCGGACTCGGATCCTCAAAGCGCTCATACAGGAAGTCGCGGAAATAAGAGAATGCCCCGATGTAGGATACCAAGGTGCTCGGAGCCAATTCGCCGTGCTCAACCTTGTCCAGGATGTGAGCCCGCACAGCAGGCCGCATCCAGGCCGGAAACTTGTGGAGATTGAGGAATTTGTCCTTCTGCTTTTGCCGGTCCCGGAAGCGGGTGTCTTCCTCGCTGTAGAGGTCGTTGATGAAGAGGATGTCGCGGTCTCGCAACGGCTTCATCTGCTCCTTGTGCACCACGAGGAAGCGATGGAGGTCGCCGGACAGCAGGATCTCGGGAGCGCGGTATGCCTTCTCAACCACCTGCCCGGCACGGACATAGGAAACGGTCTGGCTGGTTCTTCGAGCGAAGGTGATCGCATACCACTCCGCATAAAGATCGAGAAAGCGGCCGTTGTGTGTATTTCCGTCCGCCTTGGCGAAGGGCAGGTTGCCGGACAGGGAGAAGAGTGGATGAGGGATGTCGGCGAAGCATTCCACGCCGAAGGAGGCGAGAACTTCAGCGCCGCACTCGGCTACGAAGGCGGCAACAGCGCGGCGGCGCCAGAACCAGTCCTTTTGCTGCTTCCGCTCGTCGGCAAGGGAGGCTGCGAAATACGCTTTTAGTTCGTCGGCCACGACACGGGTGGGGCCGGTGAGCGTTCGACCCTGGCGTGCCCCACAGGGCCAGGGAAAGCCGAACACCTCGATCAGCAGGTCGTTGCTCCAGACGTCCTCCTCCACGAGCTTGGGGGAGTAGCCGGCGATGCCTTGGCGCAGATAGGCACCGTAGCGGTCGAGCGCATCGTCGGCGCCGCCAACGACGGCCAGGGGCGGGTAGGGGGCTTCACGCCCAATGGAAGTTCCTCCCCATGAGTTCGGCCTCGCGGATCTGGTCGAGCCTTTCCATCACGCGCTGCGGGCCGGTGAGATAAAGCTTGCGGACCTCGGCCGAGAAGAGATGCCGGTAGAAGTCGGCGGTGGTCTGCGGGCTGGCGTGGCCGAGCCGCTCGGCGACCTCCAGCAGGCTGTAGCCGTCGGCGATCGCCTCGGAGGCGTGCGTGTGGCGGAAGACGTGCCAATGCAGAGCGACGCCGGTGCGGCGCTTCAGGTAGCTGCACAGCTTCTTCGAATAGGAGATGGAAAGCGCCCGTCCACAGATCCCGGCCTTGACGTTGCAGAAGACGTATTCCGATCCGGACTCAAACGCCGGCAGATACTCGCTGCTGGTCAGGTAGTCCACGTACATGTTGATCACGTAGTCGTGGACCGGAATGGCCCGCACGCGCCGTGATTTGGCTCTGGCCTCGTTTTCATTGTCGTCGCGGGGCATGACCCAGACGACCTTTTCTTTGACATCGATGTCGGTGTGACGCAGACCCAGGGCTTCGCCGATGCGCATGCCGGTGTTGTAGAGCAGGACGATCAGGAAGGCATCGCGCAGCAGATGACACGCATGGACGAGTTCCAGGACCTGATCCGGCAGCAGCCGGTGGTCGTGGACGCGCCGGGTGACGCGCCCGAGATCCCCGTTGAGATAGCGGTCCTTGCGGCGGGTCGTTCGGCGCTGGTTGATGTGTTCCAGGAACGGCTTGTAGGTGCGATGGCCGTCGAACACCTTCAGTTCGTCGCGGGAGTCGATCTCGAAGGCGTCCCGGCCTGAGAGAAACCGATAGAGCGATTTGACGGCGAGTTGGATCTGGTTCCGGGTCGATGGCGAGAGGCCTGCCGTACCACGCGGAGCGAACCGGACCACCTTGGGGCTCGGCAACGAGCCTTTGACCGCGCCGGCACGCCAGCGCAGGAAATCGTCGTAGAGCGGCACGGTGATCCGCGCCAAGCTCGACTCGTTGGCAGCCAGATAGTTGGCCAGATCGACCACATGCCGCGCATAGGCCCGGATCGTGTTCGGCGAGCAGTGCGTCTGCTCCAGGTGAACGATCCAGTGCCTCAAATCGGCGACGGTTTCCCCGGCGCCGTCAATGATGGTCCAATTCCGGCGCTCGTCGGGCATCCGGATCCGAACGAGGTGCAACGGCGTGCGGTGGCTCGCAATGGACATGGTGTCCATACTAAGCCAGAGCGCCGCGGTTGACCGCTACGCATCCGGATTAACCACCGCAGTGGACACACTGGACATGGACGCATAATGGTATCTGTATTTTCCATAATCCATATTATGCGATAAGAATGTGTAGGCGCAAAGTTAGAATGTCGCGATCTGGCAAAGCAGAAATGTCAGTTCCTGGTCGGAGTTACGGCTGGGAGGCTGGCGGTGGGCTGGGTGGCGATGAACGAGCGGGATCTTCAGCGGGTTGAGGTTTTGACGGAGGTTCTGGGCGGGCGCCGGACGGCGGCGTCGGCGGCCTCGGTCCTGGACGTGAGCGAGCGGCAGGTCTGGCGTCTGCTGCGGCGCTATCGCACCGGCGGCGCCGGCGCGCTGGCGCATCAGGCGCGCGGCCGGCCCTCCAACAACCGGCTTGGCGCGGGTGTACGGGAGCGGGCGCTGGAGCTGGTGGGCAAGCACTACCGGGACTTTGGGCCGACGCTGGCGGCGGAGATGCTGGCCGAGAAGCACGGGCTGGAGGTCTCGCGCGAGACGCTGCGGCACTGGATGGTGGAGGCTGGGCTGTGGCTGTCGCGCCGCCAGCGCCGGCAGTTCCACCCGCCCCGGCTGCGGCGGGAACGCTGCGGCGAGCTGATCCAGATCGACGGCAGCGAGCACCGCTGGTTCGAGGACCGGGCCGATCCGTGCACGCTGCTGGTGTTCATCGACGACGCGACCGGGCGTTTGATGCAGCTGCGCTTCGTGGCGTCGGAGAGCGCCTTTTCCTACTTCGAAGCGCTGGAGGGCTATCTGGCGGCGCACGGCCGGCCGGTGGCCTTGTACTCCGACAAGCACTCGGTGTTCCGGGTCGCCAAGACGGAGGCCAAGGGCGGCCAGGGCATGACGCAGTTCGGCCGGGCGCTGGCGGAGCTGAACATCGAGATCCTGTGCGCCAATTCCAGCCAGGCCAAGGGCCGGGTGGAGCGGGTGAACCGAACCTTGCAGGACCGGCTGGTCAAGGAGTTGCGGCTGGCCGGGATCGCGGGCATGGAGGCGGGCAACGCCTTCCTGACGGGCTTCATGGAGCGCTTCAACGCGCGCTTTGCGGTGTCCCCTGCCCGGCCGGAGGATCTGCACCGGCCGCTGAACGTGGCCAGCGAGCGTCTGGGCGACATCCTGTGCTGGCGGGAGCGGCGCCATGTCGGCCGGCAGCTGACGCTGTGCTATGAGCGCAAGCGGCTGATGCTGGAGGAGACCGAACTGACGCGCGGGCTGGTGGATCAGTACGTCGACACTTATGCCTTCGCCGATGGCCGGCTGGAGGTGCGCTGGAAGGGGATCTCGCTGCCCTACACGGCCTTCGACAAGGACCAGAGGGTCAGCCACACGGCGATCGTGGAGACCAAGCGGCTGAGCGCGGCGTTGGCCTACGTGAAGGAGATGCAGGACAGCCAGCCGGCGCCGCGGGTGAAGACCAACAGCGAGAAGACCGGCTACCGCGTGACCACCGGCGAGCAGCTTTGGGAAAGCCAGCTGCCGGCGGGCGGACAGGCGACGCCGATGACCTATCGGTCGCCCGGCGGCCGGCAGATCCTGCTGGTGGTCGCGGGCGGACACGGTCCGCTCGGCACCAAGGCGGGGGATTCGGTCATCGCCTACTCCCTGCCGAAGGGCTAAGTCACCGCGGATCGCTGTAGAACACACGCGCGACTTGGTCCAAGGTCAGGCCCTGGACCAGAATGGTGAAGGCCACGATGGCGTAGCAGGCGGCAAGCATCTGGTCGCAGTATTCGTTCCAGGGCAGCGAGAGGACCAGCGCGACGGCGATACCGCCGCGCAGCCCGGACCAAGTGAGCACGGCGAGCGCACCGGTCTTGCGGTTGGACCCGAAGTGCATGATCAGCGCGGGCGTCAGGCTGAGGATGCGTGCCGCCAGCGCCACCGGAATGGCCAGGGCGGCGGCGCCGAAGCTCGGTCCGGTCCAGGTGATGACCACCATTACCTCCAGCCCGATGAGCAGGAAAAGCACGGCGTTGAGGACGGAATCGACCATCGTCCAGACCACATCCAGGTTGCGGCGGCTCTCCTCGCTTTGCACGTGCCGCTCCGTCGTGTGACCAATCAGCAGGCCGGCGACGACGACGGCGATCGGGCCGGATACCCCGATCGCGCGGGCGAAGGCGTAGGTTCCCATCACCAGCGCCAGCGAGATCATCAGCTCCACCGAACTTTCGTCTTCGCGCTGTGGGCTACCCAGCCACGGACGAGGCCGAGCAGGGCGCCGCCGAGCGCCTCCTGCACGAAGGTGACGGCGGCCGTAGCCGCGCCGAGGTCCCGCTCGCTTCCGGTCGCCACATGGAGGAGTGTGGTGAACGCCACCACGCCGACGCCGTCGTTGAACAGGCTTTCGCCCGACACCACCGTCCTCAGCGTGTCGGGAACCGGCAAGCGCTGGAGGATGCCGTGCACCGCGACGGGATCGGTGGGCGCGATGGCGGCACCCAGCACCAAGCACCAGATCAGCGGGACCGGCGTACCCAAAGTGCGATACACCGGCCACATTCCGAGGCCCACCGCCGCGGTGGACAGGGCGACGCCGACGGTGGCAAGCACGAGGATCGTCCATTTTCGCCGCAGCGGTTGGTCCAACTCCTCGTTGACCGCCGACGCGTACAGCAGCAGGCCGAGGATCCCGGTCAGCAGGATCTCGGGCAGGTTGGCCTGCTCGGTCACGTGGCGCAGCCAGCTGCCGACCGCCAGGGTGTCCGATGCGGCAGGCCCATCATGGCCAGGGAGAAGGCGAGGCCGAGGAGGAACAGGGCCGCGTTGCCCGGCAGCCGCAGCCACAGGTGATTGATGAAGCAGAACGCGGCGGCGAGCATCAGCAGGATGGCAATCAGATCGAAGGGACCGAGCATGTCATCCGACCCGTGCGGAGCGGAACTCGGTGAAGACGCGGCGGATCTCCGGGTAGCGGGCCTTCACCGTCCGGTCGATGCGCGCCATCGCTTCCTCGACGTGGCCGGCGGCGACGTCGTCGCGGAAGTCGAGGCTGAGGTTCGCCACTACGGTGTCCGGGCCGAGGTGCATCGCCAGCACCTCGTTCACGTGTTCGACCACCGGCTTGGCCTCGAGGATGGCGCGCACGCCCTTCACGAGGTGGGGCTGCGCCGACTCGCCGATCAGCATCAGCGCTTCGTTGCCGGTGTCCACCACGGAGTGCACAAACTCGATCAGCATGGACGCGCTGCCGGTCAGGACGGCGGCCACGAACTTGGTGACAGTGATCGCCAGATTGGCGGCTACGGCGGTGTAGACGACCGTCGTCGATCCCTCCGATGAGCCCTTCGGCATGAATCCTTTCTCAGCGGGCTAGCATGACCCTCATTGGTGAACGCGTGGGAGTGGCCGGCGGCCCTCGGCTGCGGATGGTCTCCCGCGCCGGCCCACGCCACGGCCATTCCCATCGGGGAGCCGAGGCGGTGTTGAAAACGCGGTCGATGCCCGGCAAGAGACGGCCGGGCTGCGGCGCCAGACACGCCGGCAGCGCGGAAGGGCGCTGCCGGGGCACGGCAGGCGCGGGAGTGGGCGTGTCCGACGACACCGCCGGTATGGACGGCGGGGGAGCGGACCCGCTGCGGGGAGGCGGCGGGAAGGCGCGCGGCGCGGGGGGGGCGTTCGATGCGCCGTCGCCGCTCCATGTTGTGGCGGATCTGCTCCCGGGTGCGGGAGAGGCGCGAGCGGATGGTCCCCACCGGCACGCCCAGGCGCTGCGCGGCGTCCTGATACGACACGCCGTCGATGGTCACCAGTTCGATCAAGCCGCGCTGGCGCGGCGGGAGGGCACTGATCGCCTCTCCGACCTCGTCGAGGGCAATCCTCGCGATCTGCGGTGGAGGGACGATGCTGTCATGCTCGTCCAGTTCGACATGCGGGCGCCGCTGGCAACGCCGGCACTCGGTGAAGAAGAGATGCTTGAGGATCGTCATCAGCCAGGCTTCCAGGTTGGTGCCCGGCTCGAACTTGTCGGCGTTCCTCAGCCCACGCTCCAGGCAGTCCTGGACCAGATCCTCCGCGGCTGCGTGATCGCCCGCCAGCTTGCGGGCGTAGCGCTGCAGTTCCGGGATGCACGTCAGCAGTTCCTCGTTGAAGGATGTGGACATGCCGGAACCCTGCGTGTTTGCGATGGTGATCGTGGGATCGGCAGGCTGCGAGCTGTCGCTTCCTGTCACGGAGTCCAACGGGACCTCCGTGGAGCGAGTTCCGCAGTTCCGCACATATGTGCGCGATTTAATGCTGTGCGCTGGTGGTCGCGGTCGAGCTACCGGCCAGCAGCGCTTCACGGCCGTGTCCACCGAGGCGGGACGCGGCTGATGAGGAACCGCGGCCGGGCCGGTGAGTTGACGGACCGTCATGCAACGAGCATCAGGAGGAATCCATGCGTTCCCTGCCGATGACGCTTGGCTGCGTGGCGGTCTTGTTGACCGCCCCGGCCATGGCGCAGAGCACCGGTGCAACCACCCCTTCGACGGCCGGTGCTCACGCCGCACTGAACACACAGGAAACGGAGTTCCTGAAGACCGCCGCCTTGAGCGGCATGGCCGAGGTCCAGATGGGCAAGATGGCCGAACAGAAAGCGTCGGAGAAGGGCGTCAAGGACTTTGCCCGCCGCATGGTCGAGGACCACGGCAAGGCCAACGAGCATTTGAAGAAGATCGCCGCTGGCAGCAACCTCGCGCTGCCGCACGACCTCGACGCAGCGGACAAGGTGCAGATGGAAGACTTGCAGAAGCTGAGCGGCCGGACCTTCGACTACCACTACATCGGCGGTCAGAAGCAAGCGCACCGGAACGCCGTCGCGCTGTTCGAGCAGGAGGCCAAGTCCGGCAAGCATGACGCGGTGAAGCGCTTCGCCGAACAGACCCTGCCGACGCTGCGCGACCATCTCGCCAAGGCCGACATGCTGGCTGCGCATCTGGCGAAGGAAAACCCGAACCTCGTCGAAGGCGGCGCCATGAAGCCCGGCACCACCGGCGCGTCCGGTACGCAGCACACCACGGCGGCCACGGGCACGGCAAAGTGACGGCGGCGGTTTCGAGCTGGCTGCACATCCTGTCGATGATCGCGGTCGCCCTGGCGCTGGTCTGCGCTCTGGCGACCGCGGTCGATCTCGTCCGCCACCCGCAAACGCATGTGGATCATGAACTTGGTGTGGCCGCTGTCCGCGCTCTACGCCGGGCCGCTCGGCCTATGTGCCTATTGGGCGATCGGGCGCAAGGCGGCCGAAGACGCGGGGGGGGGGCGGCAAGGAGGGCCACAATCGGCCCGACAAACCGTTCTGGCAGGTAGCGCTCACCGGTTCGACCCTTTGCGGCGCCGGCTGTGCGGTGGGCGACTTCATTGGGGAATGGCTGGTCTTCCTCGGCGGGATCGCACTGCTGGACTCCCCGCTGTTGAGCAAGTACATGGTGGCGTTCGCTCTGGCATACATCTTTGGCATCTTCTTCCAGTACTTCTCCATTGCGCCGATGCGCGGGCTGGGGCTCTGGGAAGGTCTGTGGGCGGCGGTGAAGGCCGATACCCTGTCGCTGGTGGCCTACGAGGTCGGTATGTTCGGCTGGATGGCCGTGACGCAGAAGCTGCTGTTCCCTGGGCTGGAACCGACCAGCTGGACCTTCTGGTTCATGATGCAGATCGCCATGCTGTTGGGCCTCGCCACCACCTATCCGGTCAATTGGTGGCTGATCCGCCGCGGCATCAAGGAAGCGATGTAGAGTATGCCGGCCGGCGCCGGCTCCGCCCGCGCGGTTACGCCCGCTTCGCAGCCTTCTGCTGTTTGCTCAGCCGTGCCCTTCGCGGCCGGTCGGGGCGGACAGGGCGCCCGCGGGAACGTCGCGCCGGGTCAGGTAGTCCATCGCGCCAAGCGAGAACAGGAACGCCAACCAGAACACACCTGCCGCCGCGGCGACGCGGGTCAGATAGGATGCGCGGAACGGTTCTTTCAGGGCTCGCGCCACGTTGCCGGGAGCTTGGCCATTCCCCAGATCGCCCCTCTCAGCGAGGAGGAGAGGGATGCGTTGCCCACACTGCCAGTCGGCGAGCACGACCGAGCGTTTGGATCGGACAGCCCATGGCTATCGGCGCTTCCTCTGCCGGGAATGCAAGCGTGGTTTCAATGAACGGACCGGCTCGGTGCTGAACCGGCTGCAGCTGCCTTCGGACGTCGTCTTCCTGATCGTCCTGTGGCGGCTGCGCCTGAAGCTGAGCCTGCGTGATCTGGCCGAAATCCTGCTGTTGCGCGGGCTGGTCTTTAGTCATGAGGCGGTACGCGAGTAGGAGGGCAAGCTGGCGCCGTTGCTCATGGTACGTGGACGAGACCTACCTCAAGGTCGCCGGCCAGTGGCAGTATCTGTACCGGGTCATCGACAGCGATGGCAACTTGGTGGACGTCTTCCTCAGCCCAACGCGCGACCAAGCCGCGGCCGAAGCGTTCTTCCGCTCGGCGATCGAGGTGACCGGGATCATCCCCGAGACCATCACCTCCGACAAGCACTCCGGCTACCCGCCGGCCCTCCAGGAGGTGTTCGGCGAGGATGTTGAGCACCGTAACCTCGAAGTACAAAAACAACCATTTGGAGCAAGACCACCGCGGAGTGAAAGGCCGCACCCGGCCGATGCGCGGCTTCAAGTCCCCGGTCAGCGCCGCCCGGTTCTGCCGGGCTCACGACGAGGTGCGCAACTTCCTGCGCCCGACAACCCGGCGCAAGCAGCACGTCCCAGCAGCGCGCCGACGGGCGATCCATGTCCAGCGCGTCACCGCCCTGCGCGACATGCTCACCGTCGCGTAAGTCACCGCACCCGCTCTTCGGACTCCCTGCACCGTCACCTCAGGCCTGGCGCGACACCTGACGGAACCCATGGGAGGTCAGCCACGCCAACAGCCCAAGCCCCACGGGCGTGAGGAGGAACGGTAACCATGGGCGCTCCGCGACCATGGTACGAAACAGGTCCTGGGCCTGATCCGCCGCCCTGGCGAAGAGCACGGCCGCGACCCCTACGGCCACGGCGCCGCCGATGAAGACAAACCGCTTCCGCCATGTCTGCGGCGAGAGCCAGATACGGCGGGAGCGATGCAGACGGAACCTTCGATCGGACTTTTTGAACAGACTGGGCATGAGGCTTTCGCCGGTTGTAAGACGGGGCGGGCAGCTGCGGGGCGAACGCTGACCGGTGCCGCGGTACGAGTCAATGCGAATGCGGCAGCCAGGTTTGGAGTTCGACTTCGGCAAGGCTGCGTGATCAGTGGCGCCGGTGGATTGGTCGCCGCGTCCGTCTGCCTGCAGGATGCCGGCGGGTCCGGGTCTCGCAAAGCGCGGCAGGACGCCGGAGCGTCCCGGATCAGGCGAAGCGCTCCCAGACGCGGTGCAATGGAACCCGACCCCGGCTTTTGAATTGGAGGGAGGAACGTCCAGAGAGGATCGCGTCAAGGCGCAACGGAACGCGCGCCCGGATGGCGGCCCCTCTCCCGCCCATCGCAGCGGATTTTGACTATGTCAGCGGTCTTCGGTCCCACCGCGAACCTCGTGACCAAGGTGGTCCTGTACTCGGCCGCCGCCGGGCTGATCACGCTGGTCTGCGGCGGCTGGGTCTTCCCAAGGATCGTCTACCTCACTAAGGTCGGCTACGCGCAGCCGCAGCCGGTTCCCTTCAGCCACGAGCACCATGTGAGCGGGCTCGGGCTCGACTGCCGGTACTGCCACACGTCGGTGGAGGTGTCGGCGACCGCCGGCCTGCCGCCGACGCACGTCTGCATGACCTGCCATTCGCAGATCTGGACCAACGCCGACGTGCTCACCCCGGTCCGCCAGAGCCTGGCGCGCGGCGAGCCGATCCGCTGGAACCGGGTCAACGCGCTGCCCGACTACGTCTTCTTCAACCACAGCATCCACGTCGCCAAGGGCGTCGGCTGCACCACCTGCCACGGGCCGATCGACACCATGCCGCTCACCTGGAAGGGGGAAGGGCTGCGGATGGGCTGGTGCCTCGACTGCCACCGCAACCCGGCCCCGAACCTCCGCCCGCGCGAGCAGGTCTTCAATCCCGACTGGAAGAGGACCCCCGGCACGCCGTCGGGCGAGCAGCTGATGGCCAGCTACCACATCCATCCGGAAACCCTCTCCGACTGCTCGGTGTGCCACCGATGACCGACGACCGCAGTTCCGCCCCGGCAAACATCGACCGCGCGGCGCTGGCCCGCCGCCTGGAGGGCAAGCGCGGCCGCGCGCTGTGGCGCAGCATCGGCGAGCTGACCCGGGATCCGGCGGTGCTGGAGATGCTCCAGCGGGAATTCCCCGGCCTGCCGGCGCTGCCGGAGGCACGGCTCAGCCGGCGGCGGCTCCTGGAGCTGATGGGCGCCTCCTTCGCGTTGGGCGGGCTTGCCGCCTGCGGGCCGACGACGGTCCCCGACGAGGCCGTCCCCTACGTCGTGCTGCCGCCGGGCGTCGTCCCCGGCGTGGCGCGCCGCTTCGCCACCGCCGTGACGCGCGGCGGCTACGCCGACGGCGTCCTGGTGGTCCACCAGATGGGCCGACCGGTCCAGGTCGAGGGCAACCCGGCCCATCCGGCCAGCCTCGGCGCCCTCGATCCCGTCATCCAGGCCAGCATCCTCGACCTGTACGATCCGGACCGCTCGCAGACCGTCCTGCAGCGCGGCCGGATCGGCAGCACCAATGCCTTCGTGACGGCCCTGGCCGAGCGCGCAGCACTCCTGCAGTCCCGCGGTGGGCGGGGCTTGCGCGTGCTGAGCGGTGCCGTCACCTCGCCGACGCTGGCCGGGCAGATGGCGGCGCTGAAACAGCGCTTCCCCGAGATGCAATGGCACCGCTGGGAGGCCGAGGGGCGCGACGCGGAGCGGGCCGGCGCCGCGCTTGCCTTCGGGCGGCCCGCCGATATGGTACTGCACGTGGACAAGGCCGACGTCGTCCTCGCGGTCGAGAGCGACTTTCTCGAGTCCGCCCCCGGCCACCTGCGCTACGCCCGCAACTTCGCCCGCCGCCGCCGCGCGCCGGAGGACGGCAATCCCGACGGCATGAGCCGGCTGTACGCCGTCGAGAGCGTCCCGACACTGGCCGGCGCCCGCGCCGACCACCGCTTCGTCACGCGGCCCGACGAGATCGAGCGCGCGGTGCGCGCGCTGGCGGCCGAACTCGGCGCCGGCCCGGCGGACTTGAAAGGCCAGGGGCCGTCCTGGGTCGCCGCTGTGGCGCGGGACCTCGGGGCGCACCGCGGCGCGGCGCTGGTGCACGCCGGCCCGGCCCAGCCGCCGGCCGTGCACGCGCTGGTGCACGCCGTCAACGCCGCCCTCGGCGCGCCGGGCCGGACGCTGACCTACATCGAGCCGGTGGAGGCCGACCCGGTCGACCACGCCGCCTCGCTCGCCGCCCTGGTCGCCGACATGGACGGCGGGCAGGTCGACACGCTGGTCATGCTCGGTGTCAACCCGGCCTTCACCGCGCCCGCCGACCTTCCCTTCGCCGACGCGCTGCGCCGGGTGCCGTTGTCGGTGCACCTCGCCACGCACATCGACGAGACGGCGATGCTGAGCACCTGGCACGTACCGGAGGCGCACGTTTTCGAATGCTGGAGCGACGCCCGCGCCTTCGACGGCACCGCCACCCTCATGCAGCCGCAGATTCAGCCGCTGTGGGGCGGGTGGTCGCCGCACGAGATCCTGGCGATCCTGGACGGCGAGCCGCGGCCCAACGGCTACGGCATCGTCCGCGACGCCTGGATGCGTACCGCCGCGCAACGCGGCGCCGGCGACGCGGAGGCGTTCTGGACGGAGTCCGTCCGTTCGGGCATAGTGGCGGACAGCGCCGCCCCGGCCGTCGAGGCGACGCCGATGGCCGATCTCGCCGGGCGCCTGCCGCCGGCAGAGGCGCCGCCCGCCGGGACCCTCACCGCGCTGTTCCGGCCCGACCCGTGGCTGCGCGACGGCCGCTACGCCAATCTCGGCTGGCTGCAGGAGCTGCCGCGCCCGTTCACGACGCTGACCTGGGACAACGCGGCGCTGATCGCCCCGGCGACGGCGCGGCGGCTCGGCCTTGCCAACGAACAGGTGGTCGCGCTGACGACCCCGGCGGGAACCGTTCGGGCGCCGGTCTGGGTGGTGCCGGGCCACGCACCGGACTGCGTCACCCTGCCCTTCGGCTTCGGACGCCGCGTTGCCGGCCGGATCGCGCGGGGTGTCGGCTTCGACGCCTTCCGGTTGCGCACCCGCGCGTCGCTCTGGCGCGCCGACGGCCTGGACCTGCGCGGCACGGACGACCGCCACCGGCTCGCCGACACGCAGCACCACCAAATGATCGACGACACCGACGCGGCGCGCTCCGCGACGCTGGAGGCGTTCCGGCAGAATCCCCGCTTCGCGCAGCGCCCGGAGCCCACGCGGTCGCTCTATCCCGACTGGGACTACCCGCGGAACGCCTGGGCCATGGCGATCAATCTCAATTCCTGCATCGGCTGCGGCGCCTGCACCGCAGCCTGCCAAGCCGAGAACAACATCGCCATCGTCGGCAAGGACGAGGTGCTGCGGAACCGGCAGATGCACTGGATCCGCGTCGACACCTGGTACGCGGGTGCCGCCGAGGCGCCGGAGGAGACGATCTTCCAGCCCATGCCCTGCATGCACTGCGAGAAGGCGCCGTGCGAGGTCGTCTGCCCCGTCGCCGCTACCGTGCACGACACCGACGGGCTCAACGTCATGGTCTACAACCGCTGCATCGGCACGCGGTTCTGCTCGAACAACTGTCCGTACAAGGTCCGCCGCTTCAACTACTTCAACTATTCGCAGGACGATCCGCGCCTGCCGATGTCGTGGAACCCCGACGTGTCGGTGCGCGCGCGCGGCGTCATGGAGAAGTGCACCTACTGCATCCAGCGCATCCGCGAGGCGCGCATCGCCGCCGACCGCGAGGACCGGCCGATCCGCGACGGCGAGGTGAAGACCGCCTGCCAGCAGGCCTGCCCGGCCGAGGCCATCGTCTTCGGCGACGCCAACGACCCGGACAGCGCGGTGCGGCGGCGCAAGGCGAGCCCGCTCGACTACGGCGTGCTCACCGAGCTGAACACCCGTCCGCGCACCACCTATCAGGCACGGCTGCGCAACCCGAACCCCGAGATCGAGGAGGCGTAGCCGGTGACGCAAGCCGCCATCGATACCAGACGCGTTGTGGAACCGGATGTGACGCCGCTGTCCGTCACCACGCACGTGAGCGACCTCGTGTTGGAGCGCCGCACGCCGCTGTGGTGGTGGATCGGCTTCGGGCTGTCCGCGGCGCTGCTGCTGCTGTTCGTCGTGGCGCTGGGATGGCTGTTCCTCCGCGGGGTCGGCGTCTGGGGCATCGACTGGCCGGTGGCCTGGGGCTTCGCCATCGGCAACTACGTCTGGTGGGTGGGGATGGCGAGCGGCGGCACCATCATCTCGGCGCTGTTCTTCCTCACCCGCTCGGAATGGCGCAGCGCCACCAGCCGCATCGCGGAGTCGATGACGGTCTTCTGCGTCGCCTGCGCCGGCATCATGCCGATCATCCACCTCGGGCGCTGGTGGTACTTCTACTGGCTGTTCCCCTATCCCAACACCATGGCGCTCTGGCCGCAGTTCCGCAGCCCGCTGCACTGGGACTTCGTCGCCATCCTCGTCTACGTGATCGGCTCGGTGGTGTTCTGGTACGTCGGGCTGATCCCCGACCTGGCGACGCTGCGCGACCGGGCGACGCGGCGCTGGCAGCGCGTGCTCTACGGCGTCCTGGCGCTCGGCTGGCAGGGGTCGTCGCGGCACTGGCGCGCCTTCCGCACGCTGTACCTGATCCTGGCGGGGCTGATGGCGCCGCTGGTCTGCTCGATCCACAGCATCGTCGGGCTCGACTTCGCCGGCGGGCTGACGCCCGGCTGGCACGAGACGCAGTTCCCGCCGTACTTCATCTTCGGCGCGGTGCTCTCGGGCTTCGCCGTGGTGCTGATGCTGGTGATCGCGCTCCGCCCCGCCTTCGCACTGGACGGAGTCATCACGCTGCGCCACGTCGACGTGCTGGCGAAGCTCCTGCTCACCACCAGCCTGCTGCTGACCTACTGCTATGCGCTGGAGGTCTTCATGCCGTTCTACCGCGGCGAACGGCACGAGATCACCGTCCTCGTCGAGGAGCTGACCGGCGCCTACGCCCCCTGGTACTGGGCGAAGATCGTCCTGAACAGCGTGGTGCCGCAGCTCCTCTGGTTCCGCGCGGTGCGGCTGACCCGGCCGCTGCTGTTCCTCATTTCCGCCGGCGTGGTGGTGGGCATGTGGATCGAGCGCTACGTCATCGTGGTGTCGGGCCTGCACCGCAACTACACGGCGTCGAGCTGGTTCGTCTTCGTGCCGACCTTCTGGGACTGGGCGACGCTGACCGGGTCGGTCGGGCTGTTCCTGACGGGGTTCTTCCTGCTCCTGCGCTTCATCCCGATGGTCTCGATGTTCGAGATGCGCGAACTGCTGGGCAAGAAGGGGAAGCGGTGATGGACCACCGGCACGGCGTCATCGTCGAGTTCGAGAGCGCGGACACGCTGCTGGACGGGCTGCGCCGCCTTCGCGCGGCGGGCTTCGCGCACCTGGAGGTCTACAGCCCCTACCCGGTCGACGGCGTCGATGAGCTTCTCGGCCGGAGGCGGGGGGCGTTGCCGCTCGTCATATTCGCGGCCGGCATGGCGGGCGGACTCGTCGGTTTCGTCCTGCAGTACTACGGGCTGGCGGTCGATTACCCGCTCAACATCGGCGGGCGGCCGCTCAACAGCTGGCCCGCCTTCAGCACGACGACGTTCGAGATGGCGGCGCTGTCCATGATCGTCGTCGGGACGCTGGCCTTCCTGTGGTCCTGCCGCCTGCCGCGGCTGTACGACCCGGTCTTCGACGTGCCGGGCATGGAGCGCGCCTCGCAGGACCGCTTCCTGGTCCGCATCGCCGTGCGGGACGGCATCGGCGACCGCGACCGCCTGGAGGCGCTGTTCGGCGCCCGTGTCGTGGGGGAGGTCCCATGAGGTACGGCCGCACCCCGACGCTGGCGCTCCTGGCCCTGCTCCCGCTGGCCGTGGTCGGCTGCGACAACATGGCCAGCCAGCCGCGCGACAAGACGTGGCGGCCGGCCAGCGCGCTTCCCGACCGTAAGGTCTGGCCGCCGGTCCCGCCGGCCAACGGCATCGCGCTGGACGACGTGGCGAAGCCGGTGCCGCCGCTCACCCCGGCGCTGCTGGCCCGCGGCCGGGAGCGGTACGAGATCTACTGCGCGGCGTGCCACGGCTACACCGGCGAGGCCGACGGCATGGTCGTCCGGCGCGGCTTCCCGTCCCCGCCGTCGTTCCACAGCGACCGGCTGCGCCAAGCCCCGACCCGCCATTTCTATGACGTCGCCACCCAGGGCTGGGGCGCCATGTACTCCTACGCCGACCGGGTGTCCGCCGACGACCGCTGGGCGATCGCCGCCTACATCCGGGCGCTGCAGGAAAGCCGGCATGTCGCCGCCGCCTCGCTGCCGGACGAGATCCGGCAGAGGCTGAAGTGAGCGCCCGCCGCCTCCACCGCGCCGCCCTGGCGGCGGCGCTTGCCGGGGTCGCGCTCTGCGCGGTCGGGCTGGCGTTCGATCCCGGCGCGGTGCTGCGCGGATGGCTGGCCGCCTTCGCGTTCTGGATCGGCCTGCCGCTCGGCTCCGTGCTGCTGCTGCTGGCGCACGCGCTGACCGGCGGGCGCTGGGGAGAGGCGGCCGGACCGCCGCTGCGCGCCGCCGCGGCGACGATGCCGCTGCTGGCGGTGCTGTTCGTACCGGTCCTGCTGTCCCTGTCCCAGCTCTATCCCTGGGCGCGGCCTGAGGAGGCGGCGCACCTGAAGAACGGCTTCTACCTGAACGTGCCGTTCTTCCTGGCCCGGGCGGCCGTCTGCCTGGGCGTGTGGACGGTCCTGGCGCTCGTGCTCGCCCGACGGGCCGCCGAGCCGCCGCTCGCCATCGCCGGGCTGATCCTGACGGCGCTGACGGCGACCCTGGCGGCGTTCGACTGGACCATGTCGATCGAACCGGAGTGGGGCTCCAGCATTTACGGGATGACCGTGATCAGCGGGCATCTCCTGGCGGCGCTCGCGCTGGCGGCGCTGACAGTGGCGCTGGCCGAGCCGGCGGCCGAGCCCGGCCGCCGCATGGACCTCGGCAGCCTTCTGTTCGCGGGCGTCCTGCTGTGGGGATACCTGTCCTTCATGCAATTCCTGATCATCTGGGAGGAGAACCTGCCACACGAGATCTCCTGGTACGTGCCGCGGCTGGCCGGCGGCTGGGGCTGGGTGGCGGTGCTCGGCGCATTCGGCGAGGCGGTCCTGCCGTTCCTGCTGCTGATCTGGTGGCCGGTGAAGCGCAGCCGCGCCGGCCTTGCGGCGGCGTGCGTCCTGGTGCTGGCGGCGCACGTGCTGGAAGGCTGGTGGCTGGTGCTGCCGGGCACGGCGGGCGGCTTCACCTGGTTCGCCCCGGCCGCCACGGCGGCCATGGGCGGGGCGTGGTTCCTGCTGTACCAGCGCCGGCTCGAGGCGCAGCGCCGCCGGCCGCGCTCGGCGCGCCCGGAGGTTCCGGGCTTGGCGGAGGGCGCTCGCCATGGATGATGCGGCGCGCATCGGGCGGACTGGCGGCATCGCGGGACGGATCGCCGGCTATGCGGCGCTGCTGCTGCTCGGCGTGGCGGGGCGCAAGCGCCGTCCGCCCGTCCCGCCGCACGATGAGGAGCCCCGCAACGACGACACGCGGGTCGAGCCCTCCGACGCGCCGCCCTGGGTGATCGGGTTCCTGGCCGCGCTCGCGGTGTTCGTGATCGCCGCGGTGATCGTCGCGCTGCTCGTCATCTTCCCGGACGCCACCCGCGACCAGCCGAAGGCCCTGACCGCCGCCATGCCCGAGCCGCGGCTCCAGACCGACCCGGCCGCCGACATGCGGGCCTACCGCGCCGAGGCGGAGCGGACGCTGCACAGCTACGGCTGGGTCGACCGTGCGGCGGGCATCGCCCGCATCCCCATCGACGAGGCGATGCGCCGCGTCGCCGAACGCGGCATCCCCGACTGGCCGGAGGCGAAATGACGGCTCCGCGCATCCGCAGCCTGCTTGCCGCCGGCGCCGTGCTGCTGGCCGGCACCACCGCGCCCCTGTCGGCGCCGCGCGCCGCGTCGTCCAGCCTGCCGGCGGCGGCCCTGGCCGGCCTCGCCTTCGCGCAGCACCCCGGCGCGACGCTCCCGGCGGACGTGACGCTGCGCGATTCCACCGGCGCGGCGGTCGACACGGGGACTCTGTTCGGCGCCGGCAGGCCGATGATCCTCGTCTTCGACTATTTCCGCTGCACGACGTTGTGCGGCGTCGTGCTCGGCGATCTGGCGGCAGCGCTGCGCCGGGTGCCGCTGACCCCTGGCCGGGACTACGGCGTGGCCGCGGTGAGCATCGATCCAGGCGAGACGCCCGCCGATGCGGCGGCGCTGAAGGCCCGGCATTTCGGCCGCGATCCCGCCTTTGCCGGGGCCGCCCGCTTCCTCGTCGGCGACGGCGAGGCCGTGCGGCGCCTCGCCGTCGCCGCCGGCTTCCCCTACCGCGACGACCCGGCCCTGGGCCAGTACGCCCATCCGGCCGGCGTGGTGCTGGTGTCGCCGGGCGGGACGATCTCCCGCTATCTCCTCGGGATCGGCTACGACCCGCTGGACCTGCGCCTCGGCCTCGTCGAGGCGTCGAAGGGGACGATCGCTTCCGTCGCCGACCATCTGCTGCTGCTCTGCTACGCCTACGACCCGGCGCGGGGCAAATACGACGCGGCCGTCGGCTGGCTGATGCGCGCCACCGGCGCCGCTTCGGTGCTCGGCCTCGGGCTGGTCATCGCGCGCGCCGCGCGCCAACCGCGCAGGCTCTGAGGTGGACCATGGGAGGCGACCTTCAGTTCCTGCCCGCGACGGCATCCAGCCACGCCAGCCAGATGAACTGGCTGTTCGCCGGTCTGGTCGCGGCGAGCGGCGTCATCCTGATCCTGGTGTTCGGGCTGATGATCGTCTTCTGCGTCCGCTACCGGCGCGGCAGTTCCGCCGAGCGCGGCGACACGCTCAAGAAGACGTGGAAGGTCGAGACCGGCTGGACGACGGCGACCTTCGTCGCCTTCCTCGGCCTGTATGTCTGGGGGGCGTACCTCTACATCGACATCCATCGGCCGCCGGCGGACGCCACCGACATCTACGTCGTCGGCAAGCAGTGGATGTGGAAGGTCGAGCACCCCGGCGGCCAGCGCGAGATCGACACGCTGCACGTGCCCGTCGGGCGGCCCGTGCGCCTGGTGTTGAGTTCGCAGGACGTCATCCACGACTTCGCCGTGCCGGCCTTCCGCATCCGCCAGGACGCGGTGCCCGGCCGCACCGAGGTCCTGTGGTTCACCCCGACGACGGTGGGCGAGTACCACCTGTTCTGCGCCGAGTTCTGCGGCACCGACCACGCCCACATGGGCGGCTCGGTCGTCGTCATGGAGCCCGCCGCCTTCCAGCGCTGGCTGGATGCTCAGGGGGCCGGCGAGACGCTGGCCCAGGAGGGTGCCGCGCTGTTCCGGCAATACGGCTGCAGCGGCTGCCACGGCGCCGCCAGCACGGTGCACGCGCCACCGCTGGAGGGGCTGTACGGCCGACCGGTGCCGCTGGCGAACGGTCGGACGGTCGTCGCCGACGACCGCTACATCCGCGATTCCATTCTGATGCCGAAAGCCGAGATTGCCGCCGGCTACCCGCCGATCATGCCCTCGTTCGCCGGCCAGATCGGCGAGGACGACCTCGTGAAGCTGCTGGCCTACATCAAGTCCCTGGGAAACGCCGAAAGGCCCGCCCGATGACCACCGCGACCTTCTCGGGCCCGCCGGCCGAGCCCATCTCCACGACCCGCAACTATCTGACCGAAGGCGGCTTCACGCTGCGCTCCTGGCTGCTCACCACGGACCACAAGCGCATCGCCATCCTCTACACGATCTCCATCACCCTGTTCTTCTTCGTCGGCGGGGCGGCGGCGACGCTGATCCGGTTCAGCCTCGCGACGCCGGCCGGCATCTTTGAGCCGGACACCTACAACCGGCTGTTCACTATGCACGGCATCATCATGGTGTGGTTCTTCCTGATCCCGTCGATCCCGACGACACTCGGCAACTTCCTGATGCCGTTGATGATCGGCGCCAAGGACCTCGCCTTCCCGCGGCTCAACCTACTGAGCTGGTACCTCTTCGTGCTCGCCGGCGCGCTTGGGCTTGTGGTGATGCTGGTCGGCGGCGTCGACACCGGCTGGACCTTCTACACGCCGTTCTCGTCCATGTATTCGAACAGCTATGTGGTGCTGGCGCTGGCCGCGGTGTTCGTGTCGGGCTTCTCCTCGATCCTGACGGGACTGAACTTCATCGTGACGACGCATCGGTTGAGGGCTCCCGGCATGACGTGGTACCGGCTGCCGGTATTCGTCTGGTCGAACTACTCCACCGCCGTGATCCTGGTGCTGGCGACGCCAGTGCTGGCGATCACGCTGGCGCTGGTGGCGGTGGAGCGCCTGTTGCGCGTCGGCATCTTCGACCCGTCTCTGGGGGGCGACCCGCTGCTGTTCCAGCACCTGTTCTGGTTCTACTCGCACCCCGCGGTCTACATCATGATCCTGCCGGGCTTCGGCGTGATCAGCGAGATCATCCCGTGCTTCGCCCGCAAGCCGCTGTTCGGCTACAAGTTCGTGGTGTGGGCCAGCATCTCGTTCGTGGCCTTGGGCTTCTTCGTCTGGGCGCACCACATGTTCGTGGCCGGCATGTCGCTCTACGCCGGGCTGGTGTTCTCGCTGCTCAGCTACATCATCGCCGTGCCGTCGGCGATCAAGGTGTTCAACTGGACGGCCACGCTGCACAAGGGCTGGATCAGCTTCGACGCGCCGATGCTCTACGCCCTGAGCTTCATCGGCCTGTTCACCACCGGCGGGCTGACCGGGCTGTTTGTCGCCAACCTGGCCTTCGACGTGCACGTGACCGACACCTACTTCGTGGTGGCGCACTTCCACTACATCATGGTCGGTGGCATGGTCAGCGCCTATTTCGGCGGCCTGCATTTCTGGTGGCCGAAGATCACCGGGCGGATGTACCCGGAATGGTGGGCGCGCATCGCCGCCATGCTGATCTTCTTCGGCTTCAACCTGACCTTCTTCCCGCAGTTCATCCTCGGCTACCTGGGCATGGAGCGGCGCTATTACGCCTACCCGCCGGAGTTCCAGGTGTGGAACGTGCTGTCCTCGGCCGGGGCCTCGATCCTCGCCGTCGGTTACCTGCTGCCGCTTTTCTATCTGAGCTGGTCGCTGGTGCGCGGGCGTCGCGCCGGGCCCAACCCCTGGCAGGCGACGGGGCTGGAATGGCAGACCCCGTCACCGCCGCCGACGCACAATTTCGAGGTGACGCCGGTGGTCACCCGCCCGCCCTACCAGTACCGGCCGGAGGCGGAGACGCAAAATGGCTGAGCTTCGCATCGAACCGCAGTACGCCACGATGCGCCAGCAGGCGGAGACCGCCTCGCTCGGCCTGTGGGTCTTCCTCGCCACCGAGGTGCTGTTCTTCGGCGGCATGCTGTTCGCCTACACGGTCTACCGCGCGGTCTACCCGGACGGCTTCGCCGAGGCCGGGCAGCACACCAAGGTCATCATTGGTTCGGTGAACACCCTGATCCTGCTGACGAGCAGCTTCACCATGGCCTGGGCGGTGCACGCGGCGGAGCGCGGACGGCGGCGGGCGATGGTGGTCCTGCTCGCCGCAACGGCGCTCTTCGGCCTGCTGTTCCTCGGCCTCAAGGGGTTGGAGTACTACAAGGAATGGAACGAGCACCTGGTGCCGGGGCTGAACTTCCACCAGGAGGGGCCGCACGCGCACGCCGTCGAGCTGTTCTACGTACTGTATTTCATGCTGACCGGCGTGCACGGGGTGCACGTCACCGCCGGCATCGGCATCGTCCTGGTCACGATGATCCGCGCCTGGCGCGGCGTCTTCTCGCCGCTCTACTACACGCCCGTCGAGGTCACCGGCCTGTACTGGCACTTCGTGGACGTCGTCTGGATCTTCCTGTATCCGCTCATCTATCTGGTCGGGAGGAGCGGGGCATGAGAATCTCGACGCCGCCCCGCCCGCTGCTGCTGACGTGGCTCGGCCTGCTGGCGTGCCTCGCCACCACGCTGGGGCTGGCCTACGTGCCGATGGGGCCGTTCAACCTCGTGGCGGCGCTGACGATCTCCGCCGCCAAAACGGCGCTGGTGCTCACCGTGTTCATGAAACTGTTCCGCGCGTCCTACCTGACCCGTGTCGCGGCGGCGGCGGGGCTGTTCTGGCTGGCGTTCCTGTTCACGCTCGCATCGACCGATTACCTGACCCGGCACGATGTCCCCACGGGCCCGCTGACCACGCCGACCGGTCGCGAAGGCCGCGGCTGACCGGCCAACCGACGCGGTGAACGCCGGCGCCCCCGGCGAAACGAGGATCGCCATGCGGACCAGCCCCGTCGAACAGGATCTCGTGCTCGTCGGCGGCGGCCATGCGCATGTGCACGTGCTGAAGAGCTTCGGCATGCGCCCGGTGCCGGGCGTGCGGCTGACCCTGGTCGCGCGCGATGTCGAGACGCCCTACTCCGGCATGATCCCCGGCTTCGTCGCCGGGCACTACGCGCACGACGACTGCCACATCGACCTGTGGCGCCTTGCGCACTTCGCCGGGGCGCGCCTCGTCCACGCGGAAGCCGTCGGCCTGGACCGCGCGGCGCAACGCGTGCTGCTGCGGGACCGCCCGCCGCTGCGCTACGACCGGCTGTCGCTCGACATCGGCTCGTGCCCGGCGCTCGACACGCCGGGCACCGCGGAGCACGCCATCCCGCTGAAGCCGATCGACCGCCTGACCGAGCGCTGGCGGCGGCTGTCCGAGCGGCTGTGCGTGGCGGCCGGGCCGCTGCACGTCGCCATGGTCGGCGGCGGGGCGGCCGGGGTGGAGGTGGTGCTCTCCATGCAGCACGCGCTGCGCCGGCGCTGCCCGGCCGCCCTGCCCCGCTTCACCCTGGTGACGCGCGGGCGGCTGCTCGCCGGGCAGGCCGGGGCGGCGGCCCGGATCTTCCGTCGGGTCCTGGCGGAGCAGGCCATCGCGGTGCGCGAGGAGGCTGAGGTGGCGCGGGTCGAGGCGGGCGGGCTGGTCTTCGCCGACGGCACCGCCCTGCCCTGCGACGCCGTCGTCTGGGCGACGCAGGCCAGTGCGGCCCCCTGGCTGGCCGACACCGGCCTGACGCTGGACGGGAGCGGCTTCGTGGCGGTCGATGCCGGCCTGCGCTCGGTCAACGATCCGCTGGTCTTCGCGGCCGGCGATGTCGCCGCCGTGCAGCCGCACCCGCGCCCGAAAGCCGGCGTCTTCGCCGTGCGGCAGGGACCACCGCTGGCGGAGAACCTCCGGCGGGCGCTGGCCGGACGGGAGCCGCGGCCGTTCGCCCCACAGCGGCGCTTCCTGTCGCTCATCGGCACCGGCGGACGCCATGCCGTCGCCATCAAGGGGCCGCTGGTCGCGGAGGGCGCGTGGGCATGGCGGCTCAAGGAATGGATCGACCGGCGCTGGATGCGCGGCTACCAGGATCTGCCGGCGATGCGCCCGCCCGCTCCCCCCACGGAAGCCCCGGACATGCGCTGCGGCGGCTGCGGCGCCAAGCTCCCGGTCACGGTCCTGGGCCGGGTGCTCGACCGGCTGGGCGTCACTGAGGCCGGCGACGACGCGGCGGTGGTGGAGGCGCCGTCCGGCGGCCCCCTGCTCCAGACCGTCGACTTCTTCCGCGCCTTCGTCGATGACCCCTACCTCTTCGGGCGCATCGCCGCCGCCCACGCACTGGGCGACGTCCACGCCATGGGCGGCGCGCCGCTGACCGCGCTGGCGGTCGCCGGACTGCCGCCCGCGCGCGCCGCGATGCTGGAGGACGACCTCTACCAGATGCTACGCGGCGGGATGGAGGTGCTGGAGGCGGCCGGCGCCCGCCTCGTCGGCGGCCACAGCGCCGAGATGGCGGAGCCGGGGCTAGGCTTCTCCATCACCGGCGTGGCGGGCCCCCGGATCCTGCGCAAGGGCGGCCTGCGGCCCGGCGACGCGCTGGTGCTGACCAAGCCGCTGGGCACCGGCGTCCTCTTGGCGGCGGCGAGGCGCGGCGAGGCGAAGGCGCGCTGGATCGCGGCGGCGCTGGCCGGCATGCAAGTGTCCTCGGGCGCCGCGGCGACCTGCCTGACCGAGCATGGTGCGATCGCCTGCACCGACGTCACGGGCTTCGGGCTGCTCGGCCATCTGCTGGAGATGCTGGACGCCTCGGGTGTCGACGCGTCCCTCGATCTCGACGCGCTGCCGGCGCTGGAGGGCGCCATGGAACTGCTGGCTGTCGGCGTCGCCAGCACCTTGCACCCGGAGAACGCGCAGGCCGGGCGGCGCCTGTCCGGCGACGTCGGCGACCCGCGCGCCGCACTGCTCTTCGACCCGCAGACGGCGGGCGGCCTGCTCGCGGGCGTACCGTCCGGGTGCGCGGCGGCCGGCACGGCCGCCCTGCGCACCCTGGGGTATCCATCGGCCGTGTTGATCGGCACCGTGATGCCGCAGGCGGGACCCGAGCCCCGCGTCCTCTGCCGGACGGGGTAAGCCGTCGGGGAAGCGAACCGGACGCCGCGCCCGGAGTTGATGGGCCAGGACCCACCAACAGCTCGTCCGAACACGCCGATGCGCACGGTCGAAGGCACCATCACGCTCTCGCAGGAGGGGCGTTTCCAGCTCGTCAGCGACGAGGGGATCGCCAAGCTGTTCGTGCTGGCGCACGACGCGCCCATCGAGCCGCAGGACCTGCCCCCGCTCGCCCGCACGCACGCGCGGATCACCGTCCGCTACGACGAGCGCCCCGGCCTGATCGCCGGGATCGTGCACGACATCGGATACGCAGAGGAGCCCCGCGCATGAAGCCGATCCGCCGCCGCAGCCTCGCCGACCGCGCCCGCAGCTTCGTGCGGGAATGGTCCGTGCCCCGGCAGATGCGCGGGGAGAGCCCGTTCTCCGATGCCGCCAGAAGCAGCCGCTCCGAAACGCTGCGGCCGCGCCTGGAGGAGGCGGACACGGTCGGCACCAACATCTGCCCCTACTGCGCGGTCGGCTGCGCCCAGCTCATGTACGCCAAGGACGGCCGCCTGATCCATGTGGAGGGCGATCCGCGCAGCCCGATCAACCAGGGCACGCTGTGCCCGAAGGGGGCGGCGACCTTCGGCTGGCTGACCAGCGAGACGCGCATGAGCACGGTGCTCTACCGCGCCCCGCACTCCGACCGCTGGGAGCAAAAGCCGCTCGACTGGGCGATGGACCGCATCGCGCACCTCGCCAAGCGGACCCGTGACGAGAGCGTCGTCCACGCGCTGCCCGACGGCACCGTGGTCAACCACACGCTCTCCATGGCGTCGCTGGGCGGCGCCACGCTGGACAACGAGGAGAACTACCTCATCAAGAAGCTGTTCGGCGGCGGTCTGGGGATGGTGTGGATCGAAAACCAGGCAAGAGTCTGACACTCCTCCTCGGTGCCCAGTCTGGGTGCCTCCTTCGGCCGTGGGGCGGCCACCATGCCCCAATGGGATCTCGCCAACGCGGACTGCATCCTGGTGATGGGGTCCAACATGGCCGAGAACCATCCGATCGCCTTCCGCTTCGCCCTGCAGGCGAAGGAGAAGGGGGCGACGCTGATCCACGCCGACCCGCGCTTCACCCGCACCTCGGCGCTGGCCGACGTCTACGCGCCGGTGCGCGCGGGGACCGACATCGCGTTCCTCGGCGGCATCATCCACCACATTCTCGAACACGACCTGTGGTTCAGGGAGTACGCGCTCACCTACACCAACCTCGCCACCATCATCGACGACAGGTTCGAGGACCCCAGCCGCAACGACGGCAAGTTCTCCGGCTGGGACGAGAAGAAGAAATCCTACACTTTTGAGAGCTGGCAGTACGAGGGCGAGTTCGTGCCCTCCTCGCTGGCCGAGCACTTCGTGAACACCACGGAGTCCTTCTCCGACCTGACCAAACGGCTGCAGAAGGGGCCGACGCCGAAGGACGAGACGCTGCAGCACCCGAACTGCGTCTACCAGATCCTGAAGCGCCACTTCGCCGCCTACACGCCGGAGATGGTGGAGCGGGTGACCGGCTGCCCGAAGGAGACCTTCGTCAGGGTCGCCGACGCGCTGGCCCGCGCCTCGGGGCCGGAGAAGACGGGGACAATCTGCTACGCGGTGGGCTGGACGCACCACTCCACCGGCGTGCAGATGATCCGCGCGGCGGCGATCATCCAGCTCCTACTCGGCAACGTCGGGCGGCCCGGCGGCGGCATCCTGGCGCTACGCGGCCATTCCAGCATTCAGGGCTCGACTGACATCCCGACGCTGTACAACCTGCTGCCCGGCTACCTGCCGCAGCCGCACGGGCTGAAGCCGCACCACTCGCTGCAGGACTACATCGACCACGAGACGACGCCGACGGGGTGGTGGCACAACTTCCCGAAATACATCGTCAGCCTGCTGCGCGCCTGGTACGGCGAGAACGGGATGAAGGAGAACGGCTGGGGATTCGCGTGGCTGCCCAAGATCATGGGCGACCATTCGCAGCTTCCCATGACGCTCGCCATCAAGGACGGGCTGATCAAGGGGCTGTTCCTGATCGGCCAGAACCCGGTGGTAGGCGGCAGCAACTCGACACTGGTGCAACGCGCACTCGCCAACCTCGACTGGATGGTGGTGACCGACTTCACCGAAACCGAGAGTGCGTCCTTCTGGTACAAGGGCCACCCGGTGCGTGACGGCGAGCTGGCGCCCAAGGACATCAAAACCGAGGTGTTCCTTCTCCCCACCGCGCTGGCCGGCGAGAAGGCCGGCACCTTCACCAACACGCACCGCCTGATCCAATGGCACGACAAGGTGGTGGAGGCGCCGGGCGACAGCCGCTCCGACCTGTGGTTCATCTACCATCTCGGCCGCCGGCTGAAGGAGCTGTACCGCGCTAGCGCCGACCCGAAGGACCAGCCGATCCGCTATCTCACCTGGGACTACCCGACGCTGGGCGAGCGCGAGGAACCGGACGCCGAGGCGGTGCTGCGGGAGATCAACGGCTACACCTGGGCCGAGAACAAAGAACACCGCAAGCAGATCCCCGACTTCAAGCACCTCCAGGACGATGGCTCGACCGCCTGCGGCTGCTGGATCTATACCGGCGTCTTCCCCGCGGACGACCACAACCACGCGCGCTCGCGCAAGGCGGACGGCCCGGACGGGCCGGGCACGCACCTGGGCTGGGGCTTCGCGTGGCCGTCGAACCGGCGCACGCTGGTCAACCGCGCCTCGGCCGACCCGTCCGGCAAGCCGTGGTCGGAGCGCAAGAAGCTGGTGTGGTGGGATGCCGGCAAGGGCGCGTGGGACGGCTACGACAAGGTCGATTTCTCGACCAACAAGGCGCCCGATTATCGCCCCGACTGGTGCAAGGAACCGTCGGGCATGGACGCGCTGAGCGGCACCGACCCGTTCATCATGATCGCCGACGGGCGCGGCGCGCTGTTCGTGCCGTCGGGCATCAAGGACGGCCCGCTGCCCACGCACTACGAGCCGGTGGAATCGCCGGTGAAGAACCCTTTCTACGGCCAGCAGCACAACCCGGCCGCCAAGGTCTGGGACCGGCCGGACAACCCGATCCACGAGGCGGCCGACCCGCGCTATCCGCACGTACTGACCACCTACCGCCTGACCGAGCACCATTCGGGCGGCACCCCGACCCGCTCGGTGGCGTCCACCGCCGAGTTGCAGCCGGAGGGGTTCTGCGAGATCCCGCCGGAGCTGGCGGCGGAGCTGGGCGTCGACACGCTCGATTGGGTCACGCTGTCCACCCCGCGCGGCGCGGTCGAGACGCGGGCGCTGGTGACCGCGCGGCTGCGCCCCTTCCAGCTCGACGGGCGGCGCGTCTACCAGATCGGCATGCCCTGGCACTTCGGCTGGAGCGGCTTCGCCACCGGCGACATCGCGAACGTGCTGACGGCCGTCATCGGCGACCCGAACACCAGCATGCACGAGAACAAGGCGCTGACCTGCGGCCTGCGCAAGGGCCGGCTGGAGCGCCCCGGACGAGGAGGCTAGGCATGGGTGTCCCCGCTCGCGCGCTGGACTACGCCGACCCGATCCTGCCCGGGATGATCCCGGACGAATCCGAGCTGACCGCCGGCGTAACCATCGAGCCGGGCAAGAGCTACGGCTTCTTCACCGACACCACGCTGTGCATCGGCTGCAAGGCGTGCGAGGTGGCGTGCAAGGAGTGGAGCGCGCTCCCCGCCGACGACGTGCGGCTGAAGGGCACCAGCTACGACAACACCGGCCGGCTGTCCGCCAACACGTGGCGGCACGTCGCCTTCGTCGAGAAGATCGGCACGGACGGCCACCGCGTCACCGAGATGCCGCCGTTCCAGAGCCACTGGCTGATGATGAGCGACGTGTGCAAGCACTGCCACAACGCCCCCTGCCTGGAGGCTTGCCCGACCGGCGCCATCTTCCGCACCGAGTTCGACACGGTCGTCGTGCAGCAGGATATCTGCAACGGCTGCGGCTACTGCGTGCCGTCCTGTCCGTTCGGCGTGGTCGACCTCAACCCCGACGATGGCAAGGCGCACAAGTGCACGCTGTGCTATGACCGCCTCAAGGGCGGGCTGGAGCCGGCCTGCGCCAAGTCATGCCCCACCGATTCCATCCGCTTCGGCGAGGTGCCGGCGCTGGTGGAGATGGCGAGGAGGCGGGTTGCCGACCTGCACGGCAAGGGCGCCGAGGACGCCTATCTCTACGGCGCGCCGGGTGGGCCGGGGGCGACCGGCGGCCTTGGCCACCTCAACGCCTTCTTCCTGCTGACCGACCGGCCGGAAACCTACGGCTTCCCAACCGCGCCGACGCGCGCCTCCAACCGGGTCGAGCCGGCGCTGACCGCCGGCCTCGCCACCATGGCCGGGCTGGCCCTGGCCGCCGTCGCCCTGTTCGCCGCCGACCGCCGCTAGGAGGAGACTGCATGCCCCTCGACGAGACGCCCCGGCTCCCCGGCCCCGCCGGCAGGCCCTACCAGGGGGAAACCTACTACGGACGCCCGGTGCTGAAGCCCAGCCCGTTCGGCTGGAAGACCAGCGGCTACATCTTCCTGGCCGGGCTGTCCGGCTCGGCGCAGATCATCGGCACCGCGGCGGACCTGACGGGGCGTCCGGGATCGGAGAAACTGGTGTGCAACGCCCGCCACGTGGCGATGGCCGCCCCGACGCTGGGCGCGCTGCTGTTGGTCGGCGACCTGCACACGCCGAGCCGATTCTACAACATGCTGCGCATTTTTCGGCGCACCTCGCCTATGTCCATCGGCAGCTGGATCCTCACCGGCTTCGGCGCCTTCAGCGGGCTGACGCTGGCGGCGCAATGGCTGGGCCTGCCGCGGGTGGCGAGCGCCGTACAGATTCCGGCGGCGGTCGCCGGGGCGGGCATGAGCGTCTACACGGCGGCGCTGCTGTCGGCCACCAGCACGCCGCTGTGGGCCTCCGCCCCGCAGCTGCTGGCGGTGCGCTTTGGCAGTTCCGCCATGGCCTGCGCGGCGGCCGCGCTGTCGCTGGGCGAGCGCGTCGACGGCCGGCCGGAGAACACCCGCACGCTCGACCGCGTGGCGCTGGCGGCCAGCGCGGTGGACCTCGCGGCCTCGCTGGCGTCCGAGCGCGAATACCACGCCGACGGCGTCGCCGGCCCGGTGGACGACACCGTCTGGGCGTCGGTGCAGAAGCTCGGCGCCGCCGTGCCGGTGGTCTGCCACGCCGTCAACGCAAGCCGCCGTCGGCCGTCGGCCGCGCTGTCGGTCCTGGGCTCGCTCGCCGTCCTGGCCAGCGGCATGGCGCTGCGCTCCGCCATCGTGCACGCCGGCAACCGCTCGGCCGAGCGGCCGGCCGACTACTTCCGCTTCGCCCGCCCGGCGCCCCGCACCGCCTTGCCGGCGCGGGGTGCGCCGCGCCTGCCCACCGCCGTGCCGCGGGAGACCGTCGGATGAAGCCCGAACACGCCAACCCCGGAAACGACTGCGGCGACGCCCTCAGCGTCCTCGACCGCATCCTGGCCGCGCCGCCGGAGGACACGCAGGTCCAGGAGACCTACGACGCCATGGCCGAGGCGTCGCGCTGCCTCGTGCGCCTGCGCGACGGCCTGATCGCGCGCCGCCGCGCCGGAGAGGAGGTTTCCCGGCGCCTCGACCACGTCAACGCGGTGCTCAGCGTCACCTTCGGCGGCGAGTACCCGCTGGTCGGCGTGCGCCGCAAGCGCATCGAGAAGGCGCGTGACCTCCTGCGCCGGCTGCTGGAGGACGGCGGGGCTACTGGTCCTGCCGGACCTGGGCGTGATTGATCAGGGCGACCAGCCCGACGCCGCCCAGCACGTTGCCCACCAGCGCCGGCAGCAGGAAGCCGAAGGCGTAGTCGCCCCACCCCGCCACACCCTCCATAGCGGCGAAGGACACCTCCACCGAGCCGGCGATGACGTGCGCGAACTTGCCGAGCGCGATCAGCCAGGTCAGCGCGACGATCACGAAGAAGCGCGCCTGGCCGACGGACGGCGTGATCCACACCAGGAGCGCGATGATCCAGCCGGCCAGAATCCCGTGCAGCACGGTCGCGCCGGCTCCGGCCGCCTGGGTCGAGTGGCCCATCTCCGCGAAGGCGGCGCGCAGCTCCGGGGTGAAGGCGGGGGTTGCGGCGGCCAGCGCGGCGAAAGCCAGCGTGCCGGCGATGTTCGCCGCGAACACCAGCGTCCACAGCCGCACCACCCGCATCAGCGTCCGCGACGACCAGCGGTGCAGCAGCGGCAGGATGACGGTCAGCGTGTTCTCGGTGAACAGCTGCTGCCGGCCGAGGATGACGATGAGGAAGCCGAACGAGTAGCCGAAGCTCGCCAGCAGCGGACGCCACGGCGCGTCGGGCAGGTGCGTGGTCAGCAGGGCTTCGCCGACCATCGAGAAGCCCATCGACAGCCCCGCCGCCAGCCCCGACCACAAAAGCGACGAGGGCGGGCGCTCCAGTTCCTGGTCGCCCTCCAGGCGGATGGCTTCGTGGAGGATCAAGGCGGGCGGGTTGGAGCGCTCCTCGATCTCCTCCCGTTCGCGGCGGTCGAAATGGCGGTCATGGATGTCGGGCACCGGGCGTCTCCGTCGGACGTGATGTCCGGTAAACCGCCCGGCGCGCGCATCGGCGCGGCGGAACTGGCGGAGGCGGATGGGAATCGAACCCACCGTTCGCTTTCGGCGAACCGCTGGTTTTGAAGACCAGGAGGGCCACCAGACCCTTATCGCCTCCCCATCCCCTCAGATGGCGCGCACGGTGCGGCGGGACCACTGCCCGGATGGGGCTGCCCGGCGACGCGGCGGTCCCCCTTGCGGCGGGTGACGCCGATGCCGTCCAGATGTTCGAGCAGCGGCACGCTGTACTTGCGCGAGATCCCGAGCAGGCGGCCGAGGTCGCTCACCGTCAGCCCTTCGGGTGTGCCGGCCAGCGCGTGCGCCACCTGCTGGGCGGCGTCGGCCATGGCGTCGCGGTGGAAGACGATCTCGCGCTTCTGCACGCGGTCGGGCGCCCGAACCAGCACGCCGCTGCGCGCCAGGAAATGCAGCGCCTTGTGCCGGCGCGCGTCGCGTCCGGCAACCTCGGCGACGTCGGGCGGCGCCAGCCCGCCCTGGAGAAACGCGGCCTCCACGGCCATAAGCACGTCACGGTCGGCGGCGGACAGCAGCGCCGCGGCGTCCAGGCCGCGCCGGCGCAACAGCCCGCCGTCCCGCACCAGCGCCCCCTCCGCCACGAGGCGCGCCACGAGGGCGGCGGCCGTTCCGTCCGGCAGCGCCCCGGGCAGGGCGGCGCGCAGCCGGTCGGGCGGAACGCCCCGCTCGGTCGGGCAAGCGCGCTGCGCGTCGGCCACCGCCGCCAGGACGGCATCCCGCAGCCCGTGGTAGATCGGACCGGCGAGGAGCGTACCGTCCGGCAGCCGCTCCGCGCCCCAGGCGGCGGGGTCCAGCCGGTCGGGCAGCGTGCCGAGCAGCCGGACCAGTTCCTCCATCCGTACACCACGGCCGCCCGCCGAGGCCAGACGTTCCGCCACCGCCTCCGCCGGGCGCCCCTCGGCCAGCGCCAGGATGGAACGCGCCGCGGCCGGGTCGAAGCGCCGCCGCCGCGCCGCCGCCGGGTCGGCGATGCGTCCGCCGCCTACCGTCCGGGTGGGCGACCCGAGACGCAGGATGAAGGGCTCGCCCGCGGGCACGCTGACCGCTTCGGCGCAGTGGAGCTGTGCCGGCGCGGCATGTCCCGGCTCCAGCGCGTCGCGGTCGAGCAGGCGGACGCGCGCAATGGTGTCCGTGGTGCCGAACAGGAGCTGCGCCGTCTGCCCAGTCGGCAGCGGCTTGGGCGCGTCGCCTAGCAGCTCCAGCCGCACGTCCAGCCAGTGGGAGGGCGCCAGCAGGCCGGGCGTCGCCAGGGCGCAGCCCCGCCGCAGGTCGGCCAGCTCGACGCCGCGCAGGTTCACCGCGACCCGGCTCCCCGCGGCGGCCTCCCCGACCGACGCGCCGTGCACGTGCAGGCCGCGCACCTGGGCGGCCGTTCCGCCCGGCCACAGCTCCACCGCGTCGCCGACGCGGATGGCGCCGCGCCGCAGCGTCCCCGTGGCCACCGGGCCGAAGCCGGGGACCGCGAAGGCACGGTCCACCGGCAGGTGAAAGACGCCCGCATCCGGGCGCTCCGCATCATCGTCCAGCAAGCCCACCAACATGCCGGCCAGCGCATCGAGCCCCTGCCCGGCGGCCACCGAGGTGAAGACGAGCGGAGCGCGCTCCAGCCCGGTTCCGGCCAGCAGGGAACGCACCGCCGCGCCGGTCCGCCGCGCCTCGTCCGCCGTGACCAGATCGCATTTGCTGATCGCCACCACCCCGCGCGTCACGCCGATCAGCCGCGCGATGTCCAGGTGCTCGACGGTCTGCGGCTTGACGCCTTCGTTGGCGGCGACCACCAGCAGCACGGCGTCGATTCCGGTGGCGCCGGCGACCATGGTGTGCACGAAGCGCTCGTGCCCCGGCATGTCGACGAAGGCCAGCGTCCCGCGCTCCGTCGTCCGGTGCGCGAAGCCCAGCGCGATGGAGATGCCGCGCCGCTTCTCCTCCGCCAGCCGGTCGGTGTCGATCCCGGTGAGCGCGCCGACCAGCGCGGTCTTGCCGTGATCGACATGGCCGACAACGCCGACGACCGCCGTCCTCACCCCGGTCCCTCCCGGTCCAGCACGGCCCGGCAGGCGGCGGCGATCTCGGCCACCTCGTCCTCCGCGACCGTGCGCAGGTCGAACAGCAGCCAGCCGTCCTTGACCCGCCCGACGACGGCGGGCCGGTGCCGCCGCAGGCGCCGCGCCAGATCCTCGACGCCGTGCGAGGAGTTGCGCAGGGCGACGATCCGCGTCGGGATCGCCGCCTCCGGCAGCGCGCCGCCGCCCGCAAAGCCGGTACCGGCCCGCACCGCCACCTCCAGCCCCGGCACGTCGGTCAGGGCGGCGGCCAGAGCGGCGCGCAGGCGCTCCGCCCGCCCGTCCAGCACCGCCACCGGCGCGCCCAGCATGGCGAGTACCGGAATGGCCGCCGCTGCCCGCTCGGGCGCGCGGTAGAGCTTCAGCGTCGCCTCCAGCGCCGCCAGCGTCAGCTTGTCCACCCGCACGGCGCGCAGCAGCGGGTGCGCCCTCAGGCGCGCCACCAGCTCCTTGCGGCCGAGAATCAGGCCGGCCTGCGGGCCGCCCAGCAGCTTGTCGGCGCTGCACGTCACGAGGTCGATGCCGGCCGCCAGGCTTTCCTGCACGGTCGGCTCGTGCGGCAGGCCCATCGGGCGCAGGTCGACGAGGCTGCCGCTGCCCAGGTCATCGACAGTGAGCACGCCCCTGGTCAGGGCCAGCGCCGCAAGCTCTGCCCGCTCCGGCGCGGCGGTGAAGCCCTGGATCCGGTAATTGCTGGGGTGCACCTTGAGCAGCACGCGCGTGTCCGGCCCGATCGCCCGGTCGTAGTCGCCGACCCGCGTCTTGTTCGTGGTGCCGACCTCGACCAAGCGCGCGCCGCTCTGGGCGATGACGTCGGGGACGCGGAAGGAGCCGCCGATCTCCACCAGCTCGCCGCGCGACACCACCGCCTCGCCCGGCACCGCCAGCGCCGCCAGCGCCAGCAGCACGGCGGCGGCGTTGTTGTTGACCACCAGCGCCGCCTCCGCCCCGGTCAGCTCGCACAGCAGCCCGGAGACGCCCTGATAGCGCGAGCCGCGGCTCCCCTCGTCGAGGTCGTATTCGAGATTCATGTAGCCGGACGCCGCTTCGGCCACCGCGGCCACCGCCTGCGGCGCCAGCGGCGCCCGCCCGAGATTCGTGTGCAGGACGATGCCGGTGGCGTTGATGACCCGGCGCAGGCGGGGGGCGGCCTCCTCGTCCAGCCATTCGCTCGCCGCAGCGAGGATGCCGGCGGGGCTTGCGGCGCAGGCATCGCCGCGGCCCTCGCGCAACTGCACCCGCAGGTCCGCCAGGCACCGGCGAATGGCGCGCAGGACCGGAGAGCGGCCGTGCGCGGCGATCAGCGTCGCGGCCTCGGCGCTTCCCATCAGCCGTTCGACTTGCGGCAGGCCCCGCAGAACCGCCGCCTGAGGCGAAGGCACCCCATGCACATCCGGCTCCGTGCGTTGTACGACGGTCTCATGCCTTGCTAACACGCCAAGGCCCGGCAGGAGCCGCCTTCTTGGAAGTACCCCGATAGAGAGACCAAGCGGTCCCGCGCTCGTCCGGCCGACGGAAATGACCGGAACCGGACGCGATAGGCGGAGTTGGCGCATCATCAACGTCGGTGCAGAGCCATGAACGCAGACTGGATTGCCGGTGCCGCACTCGGCTTCGCGGTGCTCGGGCTCGTGGGGTGTTCGGACAACGCCGATTTCGGGCGCGCCGCATGGCCGGCGCAGCACGCGGTGCCCCTCGTGCTGGAGCCCTACGGCCCGATCCAGACCACCGACGCTCAGGGATGCCGCGTGCCCGTCCTTGTTGAGAACGAAAGCAACGCGCCGATCCAGCGTCTCGGCCTCACGGCGCAGGCGCGCGGCGCCGACGGACGCTTTCTCGAGGAGCAGCGCTTCGACGCGACGCGCGAGCCGGTGATCGACCGCCTGTTCTTCCAGGCCGCGCTGCGCTTCACGCCGGCGACGTGCCGCGACATGCGCTCGGTTGTGATCACCCAACTCACCTGCGGCGGCACGGACGGCCCGGCCGGCCCCTGCCCGCAGCCGCTGGAGTTGGTTGACGGGTCCGTCGGGCGGATTCGCTTCCGCCTGCGGTAACCCACGTGGACGGATGACCAGCGTGCATGAGGGCGTGCATGACGGAACCACCGGTGCTTCCTGGCGATCCCTCCGAAGCCTGGGCGAGCAGCGCAAAGGACGTCGTCCTGACGGCGCTTGGGTCGTCGCGTGTCTGGGTCACGATAGCCGGGGGTATACCGACGGAGATGTTCTGGCCGTCGAGCGGCAGACCGCAGATCCGCCGATTGGGCTTCCTCGTGTGCCGCGGCGCAACCTGGACCGAGCTTGGCCGTGGGAACGCCTACCGCGTGTCCTGCCCCGACGCCGGAGTGCACCTTCCGGCCATCGTGCATGCGGGGCCCGGCTTCCGCCTGGGCCTGCGCGTGCTGTCGGACCCGCGCCGCGACGTGGCGCTCGTCTCGTACCGGCTGTTCGGGCGGGGTCTCCGCCTCTTCGCCGTGCTGGAACCGCGCCTCGACGGGCGTCGGGACAGCACGCTGTGGATCGAAGAAGGGCTGATGGCCTGCCGCGCCGGCGCGGCGCTCTGCCTTGCGGCCGACCGGCCGTTCCGGTTGGCCTCGGTCGGCTGCATCGGGGAGCCGAACACCCTCGAAGCCCTGCTCCGCGACGCGTCCCTGGCGGCGAGCGGCCCGATTTCCGAGGAGGCCGCCGTCCTTATGGCGGAGGTGGAGCCCGACCGCGGGACGCTGGCGCTGGGCTTTGCCGGGACCCAGGAGGGGGCGCGCGTCCTTGCCCGCTCAAGCCTTGGAACCGGTTGCGCCACGCTCCGCGCCGGCTACGAATCCACCTGGAAGGAATGGGCGGCGTCGCTCCGGGTGCCGGATGTCGCGCCGGATCTGCAATGGCGGGTCCGCCGCTCGGCCGCCGTCATCAAGACGCACGAAGACCGGACCTTTCCCGGCGCCGTGGTCGCAAGCCTGAGCATCCCCTGGGGCGGCTTCCAGGGCGACCTCCGCGGCGGCTATCACGTGGTCTGGACGCGTGACGCCGTCGAAGCTGCGTTCGCCTGCATGGTGCTCGGCCAGTTGGATCAGGCCAAGATCATCCTGGCCTTTCTGGTCGCGACGCAGGACGCCGACGGTCACTGGTGGCAGAGCTACTTTCCCGACGGCCGTCCGTTCTGGAGGGGAATCCAGCTCGACGAGGCCGGCTTCCCGGTGCTGCTCGCCGCCAAGCTGAGCGCCGCCGGCGCGCTCGACGGGCTGAACGGCGTCGCCGCGATGGCGCATCACGCGCTACGCTGCATCGCGCGGGTCGGCCCGGCCAGCCCGATGGACCGGTGGGAGGACAGCGCCGGTGTCAGTCCGTTCTCCCTGGCCGTCGAGATCGCGGCACTCGTTGCGGGCAGCCGCTTCCTCGAACCGGATGCGGCGGCCGAGGCGCTGGCGCTGGCGCTGGCCGACTATTGGAACGAACGGCAGGAGGACTGGACATTCGTCGAGCGTGGGGGGCTGTCGTCCGGCGGCTACTACGTCCGCGTCGCGCCGGTGCCGGCGAGGGGCGGGCCGTACGGGTCTGTGCGGCGGGCCGCCGCGGACGCCGCCCCCTTCTCGGCCGAGGCCCAGGTCGGGCTCGGCTTCGCCTACTTGGCGCGGCTCGGCTTGAGAGCGGCGCGTGACCCACGCCTGCAATCGACCATGGGTGTCGTGGACCGGCTTCTGCGCGTGGCGACGCCGCGCGGCGTCGCCTACCACCGCTACAACGGTGACCGCTATGGCGAACACGCCGACGGCCAGCCTTTCGACGGGGCCGGCGTTGGTCGCGCTTGGCCGCTGCTGACGGGGGAACGGGGGCACTTCGCCCTGCTGGCCGGAGAAGACGCCGCTCCGTACCTGCATGCGATGGGCACGCTGTCGACGTCGAGCGGCCTGTTGCCGGAACAGGTCTGGGACGCTCCCCCCATCCCGTCGCGCGGGTTGCGGCCCGGGTATCCCACCGGGAGCGCCACCCCGCTCGTCTGGGCGCACGCCGAGTACATCAAGCTCGTTGCCGCGCAACATTCCGGGAAGCCGGCCGAGATGCTGGACGATGTCGTCCGCCGCTACAGTACCCAACCGCGCCCGGCGCGCGCCTGGCACTGGAGGCGGACCTTCCCGTTCCATCGGCTGCCCGCCGGGCGCGACCTGGTCATCGAGGACCAGAAGCCCTTCGACTTGGGCATCAGGTTCGACGACCCGGGGATGCCGCAACTCCGGGCCTCCGCCGAAAGCAGCCTTGGCCTGCACTGCGTCGGCATCCCCGCCGGAGAGCTGGCCGCGGTCAGGGCCGTCCACTTCGACATGCACGAGCACGGCCGGGTGCAGGCGACGACTCACTCGATCCATATCGGCGCCTGAACGGGGCTCCTGCGAACCGGGGCCGGCGCTCACCCCCTCTTCCAGTAGGGCTCGACACCGTACGCGCCGTAGAGCTGCTCCAGGTCGCGGTGCTCGACCATCGCAGGGAGAGGCTCCTGCTTCGGCACGGACCGCGGCGCCGGCTGCGCATCCGCCTGCAGAACGTAGCTTTCGGTCCCCGGCGACCAGGACAGCGCCTGCCACGGCAACGGAACCCAGTCCTCGTTCAGCCCGAGGAAGCCGCCATGCCCGATCAGCGCAAAGGCGATCCGTCCGAGGTTGGTGTCAATCATCAGGCGGTCGATGTGGCCGAAGAGCTCCCCGGACCGGGTGCTGACCAGCGTGCCGCGGATCGTGTCCGGCCGGACCAGGGCCGGCGGCGCGATGGTCGTCACGGTGTCCCACTGGACAAGGAGCACCGGATCGCGGGGAGCGAGGTCCGTGGCGGGCAGCGGCGCATGCCGGGGCGGGGCGTCCGCGGTCCCGCTGCTTCCGGACACGGCGCGCGGCGCACCCGGCGTCCAGACGTTGTCGTTGATCTGCGCGATCACGTCGGGCTCGATCAACTGGCGGATCTCCTCGCGACGGAAGCGCGGCACCCGTTCCAGCATGCCGCTGTCGACCGTCAGGCGAACCCCGCCATGCTCCCCCGGATCGACGGCGACGGCAGACCAGGGGACCGGGACCAGCTCGTGGCCGATGTCCAGCGAGCCGCCGGAGCCGACCAGCAGGTAACGCACGGCGCCGCTCGGGGCGTCGATCAGCACGCCATCGACCCGGCCGACGGTTTCGCCCGCCTCGCTGCGCAGCGCGCTTCCGGCGATGCTCCCGGCCGGCCGGACGAGGATGCGCACGGGGGCATCGTTCTGCCATTCGGCAGCACTGCGCGATCCGGGCTGCGCGGCGGGTCCGCCCGGCTGGGCCGCGCTGGAGGCCGATACCAGCATCAATGCCGCCGCCGCGGCCGTACCGATCCGCATCATCGTCGTTCTCCCGTTCATCCTCGTGGCGCCATGGCGGAGCCGAGGGACACCGCCGCGCGGGCCATGTAGCCTAGGCCGCCCACGAGCAGCAGCCCGGCGGCGAAGCTGGTGGCGCGTGCCGTGCGCCCGCTGGCCACCAGGTTCAGGTCATGGTGCGGAAGCCCGAAGCGGCCGCGCACGCGGTGCAGACCCTCCACCGGGTGGAACAGGTTGTCGGGCCGACCGGGCCGTTCCAGCTCGGCGGTCTCCTGCCCTTCGACGGCGGTGCGGGCGAGGTAGCGGTCGCCGTAGCCCGGCAGCAGGAAGTTGCCGAGAATGGCCTCCATCGCCGTGCCGCCGAGCCAGTACTCGCGCTTCGGGTGCTCCGCCGCGTGCACGATGGCGCGGCCGATGTCCTCGGGCTGGAAGACCTTCCCCATGGGCCGGGCGCGCCGCGGCATGTGGCTGCGCGCCCAATCGAACTGCGGCGTGTTGACCGCCGGAAGCTGCACCATGGTGAGTTGCACGCGGCTGCCGTCGTGGAGCAGCTCGGAGCGCAGGCTGTCCATGAACCCCATGACGGCGTGCTTGGCCCCGCAATAGGCCGCCTGCAAGGGGATGGAGCGGTAGGCGAGCGCCGAGCCGACCTGGATGATGGTGCCGCGGTCGCGCGCCTCCATATGACGCAGCGCCGCCTTGATGCCGTGCACCGAGCCGAGATAGGTGACGTCGGTGACGCGCTTCAGCTCCTCGGGCGTGAGGTCGCGCACGCGGCCGAAGACCGTTACCATGGCGACGTTGATCCACACCTCGATGGGGCCGAGTTCCTCCTCCACGCGGTCGGCGGCGGCGGACACCGCCTCAGGGTCGGCGACGTCGAGGGGGAGCACAAGGCCCTCGCCGCCCAACCGCTCGACCTCGCGCCGGACCTCCTCCAGCGCCTCGCGCGAGCGCGCCATCAGCCCGATGGCCGCCTTCCATTCTGCCGCGAACGCCAGAGCGGTGGCGCGACCGACGCCGGCCGACGCCCCCGTGATGCAGACGACGGGATGGGATGCCATGCTGTTACCTCCTCAATCCTTGCCCTGGACCTCACAGGCCTGAAACCGCCCGGCACGCCGCCAACTCCGCGTGGCGCATCTGGTTCCATTCCACATGGAACCCGCCCGCGTCCCGCGAGTTGGCGGCGTGCGACTAGCCGCATAAGGAGTCGGGCATGGCTGTAAATCGGAATCGGCCCAGCCCCCGATCGGCGTCCGTTTGACCCCGCCTGGACCAACGAGTACCTTTGGAATACAATAGCTTGGCGTGAATGACCGTACGTGGGGCAAAAGGCCGGGCGCTCAGGCCATTGCTGAGTACACCCTGACGCGGTCGGGCAGGTAGGGGGCCTCAACTCCGGACACGCCGAGGCGATGGCCGAGATAGTCCCAGAAGGAGACGCCGAGCTTGGCGCAGGTCAGCAGCAGGCCGGCAAAGGCATCGCGGCCGTCACGCCCCGAATCGGAGTGGGTGCCGCCCGAGACCTTGCGCTTGGTGACCTGCGGACGCAGGTCACGCTCCGAGCCGTTGGTATTGAGCGGCACCTCCGGGCGGTCTAGCACCACCAGCAGTTCGTCCTTGTTGGCGTGCAAGCGTTGCAGCAGGCGGTCGAGCGTGGCGAACCCCGTGCGCCGGCGGAACAGGCGATCAAAGCGCGTCCGCAACGCGGAGCGCCGACGTCGATCGGGCGCCCACCGGTAGGCTTTCAGGTCGGCGTAGAACCACCAGATCAGCGCCCGCACGCGTTGCTGGGCGGCGTACTGCCGGTCGGTGAAGGTGTCGAGCTTGTGCACCAGCTGTTCCGCGTGCACCCAGCATAAAGCGTGGTGATCGACGGCGAACTGGCCGGCATCGTCGGACAGGATCACGGTGTCGGGCAGCAGGCCGTGTGCCTTGATGGCACCCCACACTGCGCCTTCGGTGGCGATCAGCACCGGGTCGGGGGAGACCGCCACCCCGGAGATCCCGAGCCGGTCGAGATGACGCATCCAGGCCGCCTTGTCGGCGAAGCGGCGTTCGGGAGCGGCGGCCAACTGGGCGATGATCGCTCCCGACAGGGCGCGCTGGCGCATGTACGCCAGCGCGTCGGCGTTGATCATGTAATCGTCATAACCAGCCCGCAGCACCTCCAGCAAATTCAGCCGGCTCTTGGAGCCGGTGGTGGCGAAGGCGGTGAAATGATCGTTGCCGACCTGCGTGCAGAAGGCGTTTTTGCGTTTGTGCCGGGCACCGGTGTCATCGACGCTGATCCACGCCGCGGTTTCCAGCCCGGCCCGCAGCACCGCGCGGGCTTCGTCGCGGAAGGTGTGCGTGCCGGTGTTGAGCAGGCGCACGAGTTGCCGCTTGGAGATGTCGATCCCGAAGGCCCGCAGTTGGTTCACAAGGCGCGGCATCGTCACCTGGCCCTGATGATACTGCAGCAGCACAAAGCGGCGCAGCTCCGGCCCGAAGTGGCCGGTGATCCCGGCCGGCATCGGGGCGAGCAGCGTCTCGCCGGCTGGGGTCAGCCAGCGTTCCCGGCGGAGGCGCACCACATGCGGGCGCAGCACGAGATCCTGGACGACGAAGTCCTCGTGGCCCTTGAAGCGCGAGCCGGTCGGCGCGTCCAGCCTGATGATCCGCTCCTCATGGATCACCAGCCGCTCGGTCTTGCGCCGCTTCTGGCCGCGCTTGCCGCCGCCCATCGGCTTGGGCTCGGTCTTTGGCTCCATGCCGCTGGGCCGGATCACGGGTCGCCCCGTCACGCCCTTGAGCGCGGCGACCTCCGCCCGCAGCTCCGCAACTGCCTGCTTCAGGGCCGCGTTGTCCGCCAGCAGCCGTTCGGTCAGCGCTTCAAGGTCGCCGCGCGACAGGCCGGAAAGAGAAAGCTTCGCGGGGGGGCTCACAGCCGGGAACATGAGTCTCGATCAGTTCAAAACCAACCCCGGTCCGCCTCATACCTGCCCGGCCTTTTGCCCCACGTACGCGCCGCTGGGCCGCCTGCACACCGGACGGGCTAAAGTCGAAACCACGGTAAGCCATGTCCGTCCGATCGAACAGCATGTGCGCGAACGCTCCGCTGCCACAGCCGACCTCGAGGACCGAGCGGCCGCGCAGGCGCTCCACCTCGGACAGGGCCGCGCGCATCATCGGATAATAGTGTGCGCCTGCTTCAGCGCCTTGCGGAAGAAGCGCCGGGCGGCCGCGGCATCGCGCTTGGCGCTGAGCAGGAAGTCGATGGTCTGGTCACGCGCATCGACGGCGCGGTACAGATACATCCACCGCCCCTTCACCTTCACGTAGGTTTCGTCCACCCGCCAGGAGCCGGTCGTCGTGCGCAGGTGGGGGCGCAGGTGGGGGCGCAGCCTCCTGTCCAACTCCGGGGCGTAGGCATGGATCCAGCGGTAAAGGGTCGTGTGATCGACCGCCACGCCGCGGTCGGCCAGCATGCGCTCGAGATCGCGGTAGCTGATCGGGAACTGCAGGTACCAGCGCACCGCCCACAGGATCACCGCCGCCGTGAACTGCCGACCCTTGAACGGGTTCTTCTTGGACCACATCACCCTGTCACCCCAGCCACAGAAACGGGCTGGGTTTTATCCGATCGCTGCCCGCCGTCAAACTTTGCAACGGAACCGCGCTGCCAGGGGCGACGCTGCTGATCGCTGGACGCGGCCCGGAGGAAGCGGCGCTGCGCCGGCTCGCCGCCGACCGGGGCGTCGCAGAGCGAGTGCGCTTTTTGGGCGTAGTGCCGCACGCCGAGATGCCGGCGCTGTACGCCGCTGCCGACGCGCTGGTGCTCGCCTCGAGCCACGAAGGCTGGGCCAACGTGCTGCTGGAGGCGATGGCCTGCGGCACGCCGGTCATCGCCTCGCGCGCCGGAAGCGCGCCCGAGCTGGTCGTCGAGCCCGCCGCCGGGCACCTGCTGCCCGAGCGCAGTGCCACCGCTATCGCGCAGACCGCTCGGAGCTTGCTGGCCATGCCGCCGCTGCGAGCCGCCACCCGCCGCTTTGCAGAGCGCTTCAGTTGGAACGAAACGACCCGCGGCCAGATCGCCCTATTTCGCACGATCCTGGCGCAACTCTAGGCGCTACGGCCAAAAAGGAGACGGTGATGAGGGAAGCGTGACCAGCCGTTTATGACGAGATGTACGAGACGGTCGATACGTACAAACAGCACTACGAGGAATCGATCGGTGACCCCGCGCACCCTCACGGTGGACAAGAACGCCGCCTACCCGAGTGCGACCAAGGCGATGAAGCAGGCCGGGGAACTGTGGCGCTTCACCAAGCTGCGGCAACGCAAATATCTCAACAACATAGTCGAACAGGATCACCGACGGATCAAGCGGCTCGTCCGGCCGGGGCTCGGGTTCAAAGGCTTCCACACGGCGCGCCGGACGATCGCCGGCTACGAGATCCTGGCGATGGTGCGCAAGGGGCAGGTCGCCGCCATTCCCGCCAACGACATGCCTACCCAGGCGACCTTCATCGCCGACCTGTTCGGTGTTGCCGCCTGACGACGCGGACGCAACGCCTGTCCGCGCCTGCCGACAAACTTTGCAACGGAACCCGGGGTCGAGCCGATCGGCAAGGTGCTGCCGATCGCCCCGTCCACCTATCACGCCCATGCCGCCCGGCGCGCCGATCCGTCCAAAGCGCCGGTCCGCTCGCGAAGCGATGCGGAACTGAGCGTAGCTATCCGACGGGTCTGGGATGCGAACTTCCAGGTCGGAAGGTCGCCCCATCTGCCGGGCGAACCGACAGTGCCGACGCAGCCCCCATTAGGTCGACCAGGCGCAACACACTATGAACACACTACGTTGCCGTACAACGTGCCCACTTGGATGCCCGGTGCGGACGTTTTGAATGGCCGCACGCGAGAGGCGCCAAGGAACCTTCCGTAACGGTCAGCCAAGTTGCACCCGCCATGCGTAGGGCAAGAAACAACCAACTAAAGCTCCGCCTCCCGCCCCCTTTTGGTGGGGCGGGCGGCGGCGTTGGCGTGTGTCGAGCGATGCGGCGTTGATCCGGGTGTGATGTGCGCCTGGAAGACCTGGCGGCGACCTACTCTCCCACGTCTTGAGACGCAGTACCATTGGCGCGGAGGGTTTTCACGGCCGAGTTCGGGAT
>NZ_JBPXMR010000019.1:0-78782 GCF_053470425.1 Azospirillum terrae
CGGACGCTTTGGCTGTCCACCACAGCGGCGGTTGGGCTGGCCTCGCGGCCTTCCCGCTCGCGGACCCGCTGGTAGAGGTCATGGTGGATGCGCTCCAACGTCCCCTCCCAGGCCCACAGGTGCAGATAGCCGTGGACCGTACTGCGCGGCGGCAAGTCCTTGGGCAGATGGCGCCACTGGCAGCCCGTCTCCAGCACGTACAGCACGCCGTTCAGCACTGCCCGAAGATCGACGCTGCGGTGCCGGCCGCCACGCCGCGCCGGCGGGATCAGCGGCTCGACGAGCCGCCATTCCTCATCGCTCAGGTCGCTCGGGTAGCGCAGCCCACTGCGGTCATGGCGCTCTCGCTTTTCCGGTGTCCACATCCTCACCTCCATCCTGGAGGCGACTTTGAATCACAACCGATTCATCCGATTCAACTTCTTCTCGGACGGGCTCTAAGCCGATTGGAGGCGCTGCATGTGAAGCATCTTCACTTACAAATAGCCGCCCCCTCAACCCAGACCACCTCCTGGCAACGGAGATGCCCGTTCAGTTGCGCCATCGCATAGAGCGTTACCTCCATCTTTTCAATTGCCCAAATAATTTGTGGATATTAATTTCTAGCACAGGATCAGTCGTCTCGCCATCTTGGGTAAATCTTAGAAACCTTCAAAACAAAAATATGCTGGAGGCTTGGGTTCTCTAAAGCATTGCCGAGATTACTAAATCGAGACGCACCCGCACCGGACAATGCGCCAACCGCTTTGCCGTTGCTGGTTACGAGCTGGAGTAAATGGAAAATACTCTAGCCTCTTCGCCCAGAACGACGTTGTGCACGCAATGATGATGAACGACGCGCCCCGCGCGCCGAAAGGCAGCATGCATCTTTTCAAAATGACGGGAGGTGGAGATGGCCGTGCAGCTTCTTGATCCGGGTATTCAGACTAAGTTCACCAACAGCCTCGCTGTGCCGACCGTCCTGGACGCCACGCGGGGCGGCAGCTTTGTAATCGGTGTCGGGCAGACCCAGCAAGACCTGGGCCTCTACGGCAACGATGGCACGCCGCTCGGCGCCGCAACCACGGTCTGGGGCTACGGGGTGGAGAGCATCAACGGTAAGCGTGTTGCCTTCTCGCCCTCGTATCCTGGGCCGACCATCCTCGCCAAGTCTGGCACGCCCATAAAGGTGACGTGGCGCAACGAACTGCCAGCCACCGGCTATCCCGGGTACATCCCGCTCGACCCCACTCTGCACATGGCGAACGTCGACTACGCAGGTGGCGCGGTGCCCATCACTACTCACCTGCATGGCGGCCACACGCAGTCGGCATTCGATGGCCTTCCCGAGTCGGTCATCACGCAGGGGCAGGACTCCGGCGTCTATACCTACGACAACAGCCAGCCCGGAGCCACGCTCTGGTACCACGACCACGCACTGGGCGTGACGCGGCTCAACGTTTACATGGGCACGGCCGGCTATTACCTGCTGCGCGACGACACCATTAACCAGCTTATGGGGAGTCTTCCGGGCCTCGGTGACGGGCGCCGGGCAAACCCGCCGCCCAGTGTCCTGCCTGACGCAGCGCACGAGTTCGGCGCGGCGATCCAAGACCGGGCGTTCACGGCCGATGGGCAGCTTTACCGGCCAGGCAATGCGGCGGACGACCCGCTCCCCGGCACCGGCAGCACGGTCCAGGACGAGTTCCCCGGCAGTCACGACTATCCCTTCGCCACACCCGAGTTCTTCGGCGACTTCCTTCTGGTCAACGGTAAGGCCTGGCCGAAGATGGAGGTGGACCGCACCACCTACACCCTCCATCTCCTGAACGGGTCGGATTCGCGCTTCTACACGCTGCGGCTCGACAACCCGAATGTGAAGATGACGCTGGTCGGCACCGACGGTGGGCTGCTGCCCCGCGCCATCGCCATTGACAACGGCGACGGCCAGCACACCGATAACGAACAGATCGTCCTTGCCCCCGGCGACCGTGCCGACGTGGTCCTGGATTTCTCGAAGCTGGCGTCTGGCGATGCGGTTACGCTGGACAACTTCGGCCCGGCCTGGACGCCGTTCCAGGGACTGAACCCGGACGGCTCCACTATCCTCAACGGCGATGCTCTTTCCGCTCAAGGGACATCGGTGGGCGAAATGATGCGCTTCCAGGTCACCGCCAACGCTCCGGCCCCGCTCGCCACCGTGCAGGACGGCACACTGCTCAACCCCGGCTACCGTGACCTCGCCGCGTCGGTGGACCTCAGCAAGGTCCCTGTGCGCAAGCTCGGCCTGTTCGAGAGCGAGACCGCGGACGGCCACATCATGCCGATGCTGGGCGCCGCGGAGGACGGCACCGACATCTCTGGCCGGCCAGTGAAGTTCGGCGCCCGCATGTGGGATGATGCCATCACCGAGGACCCGCTGCGTGGTTCGACCGAGGTGTGGGAGATCTATAACAATACCGCGGACGCCCACCCCATCCACCTGCACCAAGTGCAGTTCCAAGTGTTGGGCAAGTACCGGATGGCGGACACCGATCTCAACGGGGACGGCTATCTCGGCAACGATTATGACCCGTCAGCATCGACACCACTGCGCCCGGAGGATACCGGCAGCCAAGACACCGTTTGGGTGGCCCCGGGCGAGATGCTGCGCATCGCCGAGACCTTCGACCTGACCGGCGAGTACGTCTGGCATTGCCACATCCTCTCCCATGAGGACAACGAGATGATGCGGCCCTTCTACACCATCAACACGGTGCAGGGGACCAGCCAGAAAGATAAGCTGGATGGCACAGCCGATATCGATGCCGTCACAGCGGGCAAGGGCGACGATCGGGTGTTCGCCGGGGCGAGCGATGACCGGATCATCGCGACGCTCGGTGACGGCAATGACGCGTACGACGGCGGCACTGGCTCCGACACCTACGACCTCAGCCCGATCCAAACGGCCGTCACCGTGGACCTGGGCGCTGGGACGGCGACGGGTGCCGATATTGGGCGCGACACCCTCCTCTCCATCGAGAACGTGCTGAGCGGTTCGGGCAGCGACCGCGTCACCGGCGACGTCTCTGCCAATTTCCTGAGCGGCGGGGCTGGCAACGATACGATCCTCGGCGGGGAGGGCAACGACACACTGTGGGGAGGCCTGGGCGATGACGACCTGACCGGCGGTATCGGGGCGGACACGTTCCTCTACTACCGCGAGGTGGACATGAACACGATCACGTTCGGTCACGACGTCATTCGCGGCTTCAACGTCAACGAGGACCGCCTCGAATTCGACAACCGCGTCTTCGCCTCCTTCGACGGCGGCCCGGACTCGCTGCTCGCGCATACGACGTCCGTCGACGGCAACGCGGTGATCAGCTTCACCGACCCGACGAGTGGTGTGGACAGCTCCATCACACTCTTTGGCGTGTCGAAGGATACCCTGCTCGCCAGCGACATCCGCCTGGTGTGATCCAGAGCGGATCAAGGGGGGCTCTGCCAGCCTGTGTGAAAACCCCAGCCCGCTTGGGCTGGTGTTTTCCCTTTTGCGGGCATGCTGCTGCCGTCAGGGTGCAGCGGCAAGGCGGCGGAGGACCTCGGAGCCGCCCAGCACGGCGTTAGCGCGCTTGAGATTGAAGGCGGTGACGCTCAGGGCAATTTCCGCCCCCACGGCGGTGAGCCCGCGGCACAGCAAGCACGGTACGCCCATCATGTGCTTGATGATACCGAACGGGTGCTCGACCAGACAGCGCCGCTGATCGGGAATGGCTCAGCCTCCCATCGGCCGGACAGCGCAGCGTGTCGTTCTCGGCATCTTGGACGAACCGCGAGCAGTCGAAGCCGCCATGCGGATTGGCGGTGCGCGGGTGCGGCACGAAGGCGGTCACCCCGGCCTGCTCGCATGCCTTGAGCTGTTCGGCGTCAGCGTGGCCGGCATCCGCCACCAGCTTCAGGGCCTCGGTCTCCAGCGCCTGCTTGGCGCCCTCGGCCATCGCGACCAACTGGTTCTGGTCCGAAGTTGCTTGGGTGACGGCGTGATGGACGATGAGCCCGTGCCGGGCATCCACCGCCGTCTGCACGTTGTTACCGACCACCGCTCCATGCGCTCCGCGCAGCAGCCGGCTGTCCGGGTCGCTTAGCGTGAGATGGCTCACCTCCATGGCCTGCATCAGCAGCACCGCCTGCCCAAGGTCGGCCCGACCAGCGCGCAAGGCCTCCAGCGCCGCTCGGGCATCCTCCGGTTCCTCCGCCCCACCACCTTCGGCCGCATCGGCTTCGTCCTGGCGGGCGAGGTCGGCGGCGATCCGGGGCTCCAGCGGCTTGCCCTTCTTCTCCAGCTGCGCCGCCCACTCGAAGTCCAATTTGGCAACATTGTTGCCTTCAGCACCCGGGTGATGGCCAGCTTGAGCCCCTCGTGGGCATCCGAGATTACCAGCTTCACGCCCTTCAGCCCGCGGCGCACCAAGTTCTTCAGGAAGCTCGACCAGAACGGCGTGACGCCTGACGGAACCAGATTTGCCTGATGCTGCAGGTCTGGTGCCAATGGTTAAGGCGTAGCAGATCCGCTGCATCTACATGATACGCCGCCGCTCAGCCGCCGCTCAGTGCGGCAGCCGGTGGTGCAGCACCCTGTCCAGCGACAGACTTCCCGGTCCGTGCACCACGATCGCCAGAAGCAGGAACATCCAATAGAAATGCTCGACGGAATCGTAGCTTGGGTTGGCGGCACCCAGCACGAACTGGATCACCAGCGCCATGCCGAGCAGCGGCAACGCCGCCAGCCGGCTGAACAGCCCGATCGCCAGCAGCACCGGCATGCCCAGTTCGAACGTGGTGCCGAGCGTGGCCGCCGCTTCAGGCGGCAGCAGGGGCACTTTGTACTCATCGGCGAACAGCAGGACGGTGGTGTCCCAGTCCTGGATCTTGGTCAGGCCGGAGGTGAAGAACACCTTGGCCATCCACAGCCGCATGCCGAGTTGCAGCACCGGTGCGCCCCAGGCGCTCAGTCGGCCGGTGACGGCGTCCACCATGTCAATGATGGGGGCAAGCGGTGTGTGGCGCGGCCGCACGGGAGTCGTAGCGGCAAGATCGATCATCTCTCATTCCTCCAGAGGAAGGGAAAAGGCGGTGAAGATCCCCAGTTGCAGGTGGGCCAGAAGGGCAGCCTGCAAGTCGAGGCCGGGATCGGTTCCGGCCGCCGCCGTGGCGGCATGCCCGAGGTCGGCGCCCGCCGACAGGGCGAGCAGCAGAGTGAACTCGCCGCGGCCGATAACCACGGCGTACACCTCGGCCAAGGGACGGACGATCAGCACCTGTTCGCCGCCCGGCGGCCGGGCGGGCGGCGGCTCGTCATGACGCAAAGCCTTCCACAGGTCGAGGACAGGGTGCGCCACGGTGAGCAGGTGCACCGAGGGGTGCAGCGTGAAGTGCAGGTCCGGGTAGCGGTGCTGCGGCACGGCGCGGAGATCCGCCGGGTCGAGCATCGGCGCGTCGGCGGCAAAGAAAGCGGCGTTCCACGCCCATTCGAAGCGAGCCAATTCGGCCACCTCCGGCATCTCGTCTAAGTGGTCCGGGAAGCGGTCGCCGAAGGCGAGGAGCTGCGGGACGTGTGGCGGATGCCGGCGGAAGTAACCCGCCGCGGCGCGCCGGAACACCGCGCGGCCGAGCAGGCGTGCCGTTGCCGGGAACGCCGCTTCCAGCGCCTCCACCAGCGAACCGACGACGTTGTCCGCATGGACGGCGAACCGCACCGGGGCGGGGATGGCGTCGCCCAGGATTCCGAGTGGCGGAGCGGGGTGGGCCGACAGGAGCTGCCGGCGCATGGCCGCTTGCAGGTCACGCAGCATGGCGCATCTCCAGCAGACGGTCGGCGCGCGCGGCTTCGGCCATGAGCACGGCAAGCTCCGGCACCCGCGTATCCCACTCCACCAGCACCGGGCGCGGGCCGATGCGCTCCAGGGTGGACGCCAGCAGCGCCCACACGGCGTCGGCCACCACGTCGCCATGGTCGTCGATGAGCAGCGTGCCGGTTCCCGTCTCATGCACGGCGTGGCCGGCGACATGGATCTCTCCCACCGCCTGGGCGGGGACGTGCGCAAGGTATGCGGCCGCATCGAAGCCGAGGTTGCCGGCGCTGACGTACACGTTGTTGACGTCCAGCAGCAGGCCGCAGCCGGTGCGCGCGGCGAGTTCGGCCAGGAACTCCCATTCGGGGATGGTGGACTGTTCGAAGTCCAGGTAGCGCGAGGGGTTCTCCACCAGGATACGCCGGCCCAGCGCCTCCTGCGTGCGCTCGACGTTGCGGCGAACGAGGCCCAGCGCCTCTTCGGTGTAGGGCAGCGGCAGCAAATCGTTGAGGTAGGTGCCCCCGGTGACGCTCCAGGCCAGATGGTCGGAGACCAGTTCCGGCTCCAGACGGTCGTACAGGGTGGCCAGCCGGGCGAGGTGCTCGGGGTCGACCCCCTCGGCCGAACCGAGGGAGAGGCCGACCCCGTGGCAGCTCAGCGGGTAATCCCGGCGGATCGCCTCCAGGGCGCGTAGCCGGGGACCGCCGGCCGCCAGATAGGTCTCGCTGTGCACCTCGATCCACGCCACGTGCGGGCGGGAGGTGAGGAATTCCGCGACGTGGCGGTGCCGCAGTCCAATGCCCGCTTGGGAGGGCACGGGGGAGGACGCGCTGGCGGCATGGATCGCGGGGGTCGGGGTGGACATGGGAGACGTCTCCGGCGGCCGGCGGAACGGGTTGGGATCAGCCCTTCTTGGTCATGTCCTTGGGCGTGCCGATACCGTTGAACGCCTCGGTCTTGCCGCCGATCTCCTTGCAGACGCCGGCCTTGACCGCGCGCCACTCGCCGCCGTCGTAGTCCTTGGCGGACTGGCCGGCGCAGGAATGGGTGCCGGCGGCGTTGGCGCAGCTGTTCTGCCCGGCCTTGGAGACGCCGTAGCACTTCTCCAGCCCCGTGGCCTCGGCCGCGGCGGCGCTGTGCAGGGGGATCAGCGCGGCCATCGACAGGGCGCCGGCCAGCGCGGCGGCAACGGTCATCGGCGTGTTCGTCTTGGCGGTCATGGTTTCACTCCTCATGTGGGGCCTTCCGTTGTTGGAGGCGTCCGGTGAAGATCAAAGTATTCGTCGGGCGGCCTCGACGGAAATGCCTGGTGCGTATGTGTTGCATAGCCGCCGGCTATGGAGGGATCACGTTCCGTCCGCCCCGTATCACCACGGTGTGAAAGGTTGTTTACCAGCCTCCCCCAACTGAGCACCGGCATCGGCGGCGTCACAGTGTATGATCGGTCGCGAAAGGAGGTCCGATCATGGAGATGCACCAGATCCGTTACTTCCTGGCCGTTGCCGAGACGCTGAACTTCACGCGCGCGGCGGAGCACTGCAACGTCACCCAGCCCTCGCTGACCCGTGCCATCCAGAAGCTGGAAGAGGAGATGGGCGGCCTGCTGTTCAGCCGCGAGCACCACAACACCCACCTGACCGAGCTGGGCCGGCTTGTGCTGCCGCACCTGGACTCCATCTACACGACCAACTCGGCCGTGCTGGCGGAGGCCAAGCAGTACCGCAGCATGGAGCGGGCACCGCTCAAGCTCGGCGTCATGTGCACGATCAGTCCCGGTCGCCTCGTCGGCTTCTTCGAGCAGTTGCGTGCCCGCATCCCCATGCTCGACCTGCAGATCCAGGACCTGCCGGCCAAGCCGCTGGTGGAGGCATTGGTCGGCGGCGAGCTGGACGTGGCGCTGGTGGGGCTGCCGTCGTTTCCCGAGCGCTGCACCGCGCGGCCCCTGTTCACCGAGCGGTATCTGATCGCCTGCCCGCGTGGTCACCGCTTCGAGGGCATGAACGCCGTTCCTCTGCCCGAGTTGAACGGCGAGGACTACCTCCAGCGCGTGCACTGCGAGTTCCGCTATCATTTCGAAGCGTTGAACGTGCCGAAGCGGCACGCCGTGAACATCCGCTATCACAGCGAGCGGGAGGACTGGGTGCAGGCGATGATCGCCGCCGGCATGGGCTGTGCGGTGATGCCGGAGAACATGGCGACGCTGCCGGGCGTGGTGACGCGCGCCATCATCGAGCCGGAAGTGACGCGCACCATCCACTTGGTCACCGTTGCCGGCCGCCGCTTCACACCGGTGGAGCAGGTTGCCATCCGCATGGCCCAGACCTACCACTGGGATGCCGCCGAACCGATGCGCACGTCGATGATGTGGGAGGATATCGCCGTGGTGGAGTGAACAAAAATCCCTCCCCCAGCGGGACCGGGGGAGGGCTTGAATGACCTACACCGTGACTTCTTCCACGCTCTTCGCCTTCCAGTACTCGGGCACCTCCCGCCGATACCGCCGCATCACCAGATTGGCGAGCAGGCCGGTCCAGCCGGTCTGGTGCGCCGCTCCCAGGCCCTGGCCGGTGTCGGCGTGGAAGTACTCGTAGAACAGCAGCAGGTCGCGCCAGTGCGGGTCGTCGTGGAAGACCGGCTGCGTGCGGTAGACCGGCCGCCGGCCCTCGTCATCGGGGCGGTAGATGGACACCAGCCGGTCCGACACCAGCGTGGCGATCTCCTTCAGCGTCAGCCGCTGTCCGCCCAGACACGGCACCGCCACGGTGAAGTCGTCACCGAGGAAGCGGTGGAACTTCTCCAGTCCCTGGATCAGCGTGTAGTTCACCGGCATCCACACCGGCCCGCGCCAGTTGGAGTTGCCGCCGAACAGGCCCGAGGTGGACTCGCCCGGCACGTACTCGATCAGCGCCTGCCCGACGCCCGGCAGGTCACCCAGGTGGCGGTGCTCGGCGTGGATGCGGCTGACGCTGCGCACGCCGTAGTCCGACAGGAACTGCCCCTGGTCGAGCAGGCGCTGGAGGATGCGCGGCAGCATGGTGTGATCGACCAGCGCCAGCAGATGCTCGCCCCGCGCGTTCTCCCAGTCCGGGCAGGCGCAGACGGTGCTGCCCTGGAACTTGCCGCCGCGGTGCTGGGTCAGCAGGGCGCGGAAGCGCGGCACGCATTCCAGGAGGCGGCGGTCGATCACTTCGGTGGCGAACAGCGGGATCAGGCCGACCATGGAGTAGACGTTGACTCGGCTGACCTTGCCGTCCGGGCAGACGATCAGGTCCTTGAAGAAGCCGTCCTCGTCGTCCCACAGCGACACCGCACCCGGCACGTGGCCGCCGATGGCGTTGGCGACCGACAGGAACTGGCTGTAGATCTGAATCGCGATGTCCTCGTAGTCGTGGTCCTCCCGCGCCAGTTCCAGCGCCATCACCACCATGTTGAGCGCGAACATCGCCATCCAGCCGGTGGCGTCGGCCTGCTTCAGGCTGTAGCCCGGCGGCAGCGGCTGCGAGCGGTCGAACACCGAGATGTTGTCGAGGCCGAGGAAGCCGCCCTCGAACACGTTGTGGCCGTCCGTGTCCTTGCGGTTGATCCACCAGGCATAGTTCAGCAGCAGCTTGTGGAAGACGCGGTGCAGGAAGTGCGTGTCGCCCTCGCCGCGCTGCACGCGCTCAGCCCGGAAGACCTTCAGCGCCGCCATGGCGTGCACCGGCGGGTTGACGTCGCCGAACGCCCATTCGTAGGCGGGGATCTGGCCGTTGGGGTGCAGGAAGCGCTCGCTCAGCAGCACCTCGATCTGGTCCTTGGCGAAGTCGATGTCCGTCAGCGCCAGCGCCGCGCAGTGGTAGGCGAGGTCCCAGGCGGCGAACCACGGGTACTCCCAGGCGTCGGGCATGGAGATGACGTCGGAGGACTTCAGATGCTTCCAGGAGCGGTTGCGGCCCGATTTGTGGGTGTCTGGCGGGGAGAGCTGGTCGCCGCCCAGCCAGCGCTCCACGTCGTAGTGGAAGAACTGCTTCGACCAGATCATGCCGGCCTGCGCCTGACGCAGGATGCGCGCATCCTCCGCGTCGGCGTCGGGAGCCAAGTCGCGGTAAAAGGCGTCGGCCTCGGCCGAGCGTGTGTCTAGGACGCGCTGCGTGCGGGCGAAGGGGCGGCCAAGCGGCTCGCCGGACAGCACGAGGTCCACCGAGGCGGAGCCCCCGGCCACCACCTCCAGCACAGTCCATGCTGCCGCCTTGGTGCCCTCGCCGGCCGGGTTGGCGGCTGCGGTCTCGTCGTGGATCACGCGACGGTGGAAGGCGTCCTTGACGAAAGGCGTGGGGTTGGGTTGGCCCCACAGGCGTTCAGCGTTGCTGTCGTTCTCGGTGAACAGCAGCTCGGCCGCATGGGCGCCGTACAGGCGGTAGTCGCCTAGGCCGGGGTGCGCGGTGCGGATCGCCCAGGCCGCTCCCTCCGGCGCCATGTCGCGCACCAAGCCGGGGCGCTGAGTCCGGTCGCCCCACGCCCAGGTGTTGCGGAACCACAGGGTGGGCAGCAGGTGCAGGGTCGCGGCCTCGGGGCCGCGGTTGGATGCGGTGATGCGGATGTGGATCTCCCGCGGGCTGGCCTTGGCGTAGGTCACCTCCACGTCCCAATAGCGGCTGTCGTCGAACACTCCGGCATCGGCCAGACCGAACGGCGGGTCGGTGCGGCCGCGCGCGCGGTTCTCCACCACCAGCCGGTCGTAGGGATAGGCCGCCTGCGGGTACTTGTAGAGCGTGCGTAGGTGCGCGTGGCTGGGCGTGGCGTCGAGGTAGAAGTAGTATTCCTTCACGTCCTCGCCGCGGTTGCCTTCATTGCCGGTCAGGCCGAAGGCGCGTTCCTTGAGGATCGGGTCCTGACCGTTCCACAGCGCCAGCGCAAAGCACAGCTGCTGCTCCTCGTCGCAGATCCCGGCCAAGCCGTCCTCGCTCCAGCGATAGGCGCGCGAGCGCGCCTGATCGTGGCTGAAATCCTCCCAGGCGGTGCCGTGCGCGCTGTAGTCCTCGCGCACCGTGCCCCAGGCCCGCTCGGACAGGTAGGGGCCCCAGAGGCGCCAGTCCTCGGTGCCGGCCCGCTGGGCCTCCAGGCGTCGGCGTTCAGCGTTCAGGGTGTTAGTGGTCATGGGATCGTTCCTCCTTGCGAGGCGGTTTCGAAAGTGCGCGGGCGCGAGGCTTCCGGCGCGACAGGTGTCGCGATCGGGCCGGTGATCAGGCGGGTGCCCTGGCGCAGCGTCAGGTAGGCCCAGAACCATTCCAGCGCGACGCCGATGCGGTTGCGCATGCCCGACAGAAACAGCACATGCACCGCGCCCCACAGCCACCACGCGGTCGCTCCCGTCAGGCGCAGCCGGCCGAAGTCGGCGACCGCCGCCTTGCGTCCGATGGTCGCCAGACTGCCGGCGTGGCGGTAGCGGAACGGGGCTGGGGCTGGCCGTCCGGTGATGCGCGCGACGATCACCGAGGCGACGTGGGCGCCGCCCTGCTTGGCCGCCGGGGCAATGCCGGGGACCGGCTGGCCGTCCCAGCCGTCGGACGCTGCGGTGTCGCCAATGGCGAAGACGCTCGGCAGACCGGCGACCGAGAGGTCCGACCCGACCTTGACCCGGCCCGCGCTGTCGGCGGGCGCGCCCAGCCATTGTGCGGCCGGTGAGGCCATGACTCCGGCCGCCCAGAACACGGTGCGCGCCGGGATGCGCCGGTCGGACACCGTGACGCCTTGGGCGTCCACCGCCTCCACCCGGCAGCCGGTCATGACGCGCACGCCGAGCGATACCAGGGAGGCCGCGGCGCTGGCCGACAGTGGCTCGGGGAAGGTGGGCAGGACGCGTGGGCCGGACTGCACCAGCAGGATCTGCGCCTCGGCCGGGTCGATGGCGCGGAACTCGCCGGCCAGCCCGTGGTGGGCCAACTCGGCGATGGCGCCGGCCAGCTCGACGCCGGTCGGGCCGCCGCCGACGATCACGAAGGTCAGGAAGGCGCGGCGCTCGTCCGGATTGGTGGCGTTCTCCGCCTCCTCAAAGGCGAGCAGCAGGCGGCGACGGATCTCGGTGGCGTCCTCGACCTTCTTCAGCCCCGGAGCGAAGGGCTCCCACTCCTCGCGGCCGAAATAGCCGTGGCGGGCGCCTGTCGCCAGCACGAGATGGTCGTAGGGCACGCGGCGCCCATCCTCCAGCAGGACGGTTTTCTTCAACGTGTCCACCCCGGACACGTCGCCCAGCAGAACGCGGGCGTTGGGCTGATCGCGCAGCAGGCTGCGGATCGGCGTGGCGATGTCGGCCGGGGACAGGCTGGCGGTCGCCACTTGGTAGAGCAGCGGCTGAAACAGGTGGTGGTTGCGGCGGTCGATCAGCGTGACACGGCACGCCGATCGCGCCAGCCCGCGCACCGCCGCCAGCCCCCCGAAGCCGCCGCCGACCACCACCACGCGCGGCGCGTCCTCCGGCAGCGCCGGAGCCATGCCGGCCAGCCGCGGGAAACGGCGGCGCACGATCCCGGCGAAGAAACGGTCCAGCGACAGCGGGCCGGGGCCGCGGGTGACGATAAGGCCCAGCAGCATCAGCCAGTAGAGGTGGTCGACGTGGTGCTGGTAGGTGGCGTCGATGACCAGCGTCATGCCGATCAACGGCAGTGCGGCGAGGCGCGTCCCCAGCCCGATCACCAGCAACACCGGGCACGTCAGCTCGAACGCGGTGGAGGCGAATGCGGCCAGTTCCGGCGGCAGCAGCGGCACCGAATACTCGGACTGGAACAGCAGGACCGTCGTCTCGAAATCGGCGATCTTCGCCAGGCCGGAGCGGAAGAACACCCCGGCGATCCAGCACCGGACGATAAGCTGTGCCAACGGGCCGGCGTACCGCGTCACCCCAGCCAGCAACCGCGCCGCGGTCTGCGCAAAGGGCAGGGCGCTGCCCGGCAGCCCGCGCGCCAAGCGCCGGTCGAGCGACAGCGGCCCGGCGCCCAGGACGACGTACCAGACCAGCAGCACGGCCTGGAACAGGTGCTGGTCGAGCGCCAGATAGGCGTACTGCGTGACCAGCGCCAAGGCCAGCAGCGGCAGCGCCGCGGCGCGGGTGGCGAGGCCGAGCGCCAGCAGCGGCGGGCCGATCAGCTCGACCGCCGCGCCGAGCACGGCGGCGGTCACCGGGGCGAGCCAGGACACCGGGTATTCGGTGCGGGCAAGGAACAGCGCCTGCTCCCAGTCGTGCAGCTTGACGATGCCCGACACCCAGAAGGTCTGGGCCAGCCACAGGCGGATGAGCAGGTCGAGCGCCGGCCACGCCGCCCGTTGCGCGACGCGCAGCAGGTCGAGCGCGCGCTCGGCGCGATGCAGGGTTCGGTCAATCATGCCGCACCTCCCGCCGCCCCGAGGCGCTCGATCAGGTGGTCGCCGACGCGGAGCGCGTTGGCGATGATGGTCAGCGTCGGGTTCACCGCCGCGCTGGAAGGGAAGACGCTGGCGTCCACCACGTACAGATTGTCCACCTCGTGCGCCTTGCAGTTCACATCGAGCGCCGAGGTCTTCGGGTCGTGGCCGAAGCGGATAGTGCCGTTCTGGTGGCCGGTGCCGGCGATGGAGATGCGCTTGCCGAAATAGGCCTCGCGCGGGATCAGCGTGCGCTCGCAGCCGATGCGGCCCAGCAGGCCCTTCAGCTTGGCGACCAGCCGTTCGTGCGCCTCGACGTTGTTGGCCGTGTAGCGCAGGGTGATGCGGCCGTCGCGCCCGATCTCCACCCGGTTGTCAGGATCGGGCAGATCCTCCGACGTCAGCCAGAAGTCGAGCGCGCGGGTCGCCAGCGTGTCGGCGGCGAAGCCCGGCAGCAGCCCTCCGCTCTCGGCGGCGAACATGGCGGCGTCGGTCTTGCCGAGCATCTGGATATGGCCCAGCGGATGGTCCCAGTCGTCCGCGCCGAAGTAGAAGTCGTTGATCCCCAGCGTCTTCTGGAAGCGCGTCGGGTTGGGGCGGCGCGACACGGCGATGAGGGCAGAGTTCAGGTGGCACATGTAATGCCGCCCGACCACGCCCGAGCCGTTGGCGAGCCCGCCCGGATGCCGGTCGCTGGCCGAGCGCAGCAGCAGGGCCGCCGAGTTGATGGCGCCGCACGACACGACGACGAGGTCGCCGCGGTAGGTCTCCTCGACGCCGTTGCGCCGCACCACTACGCCGGTGACGGCGCGGCCCGAGGGGCCGGTCTCCAGCCGCTCCACGAAAGCGCCGGTCAGCAGCGTGACGTTGGGATGCTCGACCGCCGGAGCGACGCAGGTGACGTGCGCGTCCGCCTTGGCTTGCACCAGACAGGGGAAGCCGTCGCAAGTGGAACAGCGCACGCACGTGCTGCGATGCGGTTGCGCCTCGTCCAGGCGGATACCAACGGGCAGCGGAAACGGCCGGTGGCCGGCGCGCATCAGGTCGTCGGACAGTTCCTGGATGCGGGGCTCGTGGCTGACCGGCGGGTGGGGGTAGGGATCGGCGCAGGGTGGCTCGGTCGGGTCGCTGCCGCGCAGGCCGTGCACGCTGTAGAGCCGCTCGGCCCTGATGTAGTAGGGCGCCAAGTCGGCGTAGCCGATCGGCCAGGGCGGCGACACGCCGCCCCTGTGGTGCAGCGTGCCGAAATCCCGCTCGCGCAGGCGCAGCAGCACGGCGCCGTAAAACTTGGTGTTGCCGCCCACGCAGTAGTGGATGCCGGGATGGAAGGGGCGGCCGTCCTTGTCGAGCCAAGTCTCGTCCGCCTTGTACCTGCCGTCCACCACGACGGCCTTGGAATCCCAGTTGTCGCGCTCGCGCGGCAGATAGTCGCCGCGTTCCAGCAGCAGGATGCGCTTGCCGGTCGGCGCCAGATGGTGGGCCAGCGTGCCGCCGCCCGCCCCGGTGCCGACGATGATGACGTCGTAGCGTTCAGTGGACATGGATGTCCTTCATGGAGTGGGCCTGCGTGCCCAGATGGCCGCCAGGATGGCCGCAGAAGATGCAGGGTTGCCGCGGGTCGTGGTCGAGCTTGGCGCAGGCGGCAGGGCGCCCCGTCCACCGGTGCGCTTCGGCGGCCAGCAGCATCCCCAGGGGTGGAGCGAGGGCGTAGATCCAGGCGTGCGTCCACACTCCACCGGCGACCGCGGAGGCCAGCGTGCGCGCCGGGTTGATGCTCATGCCCGACAGCGGTGCCGCGGCGGTGATGAAGAGCGCCACCAAAGCCCCGGCGCACAGCCCGGTCAGGCGCATCCAGCGGGCGTTGCCGGAGGTGACCAGCACCATCAGCATCAGTACGAAAGCCATCGCCGCTTCGGCGGCGAAGGCCGCTGCCGGACCGGCGGGGCCGGGCACCGTGGCGATGGCGGAGAGTGGCGGCAGCGTGAACCGCTCGCCCAACAATCCAGCCACCAGCAGCGCGCCGATGATGCCGCCCAGGCATTGGAAGGCCACGTAGAAGGCAGCGTCGGCCGTCGTGACTTTGCCCAGACGCAGGAAGGTCAGCGTGACGGCCGGATTGATGTGCGCTCCCGACCGCCGGCCCATGGGGGAGTGGATGATCGCCACCGCCGTCAGGTCCATGGAGGCCCCCATCAGCGCGCGCCGGCCAAAGGCGGACGGCAGCGCTTGGCGGACCGGCGACGCAGGGTGCTCCAGCAGCGTGGCGACGAGGCCGGCGGACAGCATGAAGAGACCGAGCCCGGCCGCCTCCATCAGGTACTCCGGCCAGTGCGCGCGAAGGGTGTCCGGCATGGCTCAGCCTCCGGATTCGAAGCCGGGGTAGAGCGTCATGCCGCCGTCCACGAACAGCGTCGTGCCGGTGATGTAGTCGGCGGCGTCCGACGCCAGCCACGCCACCGCCGCCGCGATGTCCTCCGGCTCGCCGATGCGCTTGTAGGGGATGAGCTCCAGAAGCGACGCGTAGGCTTCCGGCGACTCCCAGGCCTCGCGGTTGATCGGCGTGCGGATGGCGCCGGGTGCGACGCCGACGACGCGGATGCGGTCGGCTGCCAATTCCTGCGCCAGGGTCTTCATCATCAGCATGACGCCGCCCTTCGAGGCCGCGTAGTTGACGTGCCCGGCCCAGGGGATGACCTCGTGCACCGAGCTGACGCAGACGATCTTGCCGAGCGCGCGAGAGACCCCCGGGCGCGGCCCGCGCCGCTTGAACTCGCGCACGGCGGCTCGGGCGCAGAGAAACTGGCCGGTGAGGTTCACACCGATCACCCGGTTCCACTGCTCCAGCGTCATCGCCTCGACTGGCGCGTCCTGTTGCAGGCCGGCGTTGTTGACCAGGATGTCCAGCGTGCCGAACGCGGTGATGGCGTGGGCGAACATCGCCTCGACCTCGTCCTCGCGCGACACGTCGGCCTTCACCGTGACGGCGCGCACGCCGAGGTCGCGGAATTCGGCCGCGGCGGTCTCGGCGGCGGCTTCCCCACGGCCGTAGTTGACTGCGACGTCGGCGCCGGCCTCCGCCAAGGCACGCGCTATTGCGCGTCCGATCCCGGAACTGGCCCCGGTCACCAAGGCCCGCTGACCGTACAGCGGGCGCACGTCTCCCCTTGCCGGCCCGTGCCCGGGCCGCCCGAAATCGCCTTCCATGACTGACCTCCTGTGTGAACGGTGGCGTGCGGCCCGGATGTCACAGGGCTGTTTGCGCCGTCTTTCGCATTGCGGAGCCTAAGCGGCCCGACTTGCGGTTGTGAAATGCCCGATGTCTTTGGTCTCCATAGCGGCCGGCTATGGCGTACGCTCAAGGAAGGAAGTTGACGACGGGCGCCACCGCCACGAGGACGAGGATGAGGGTCGCGGCCCGCCGCTCGGCCGAGGACCAGCGGGACCAGTCGCGCAGGAAGCTGCGCAGGCTCTGTCGCAGGCTGAGGGTATGCGTGGTGGGCGGTTCGGTGCGTGCATTGGCATCGCTCATGGCATCCTCCTTTGGATTGCCGGCCCCTGTGTGTTGCCGGTGATCCGATGCCGTTCACACTAAAGTCGGGCGGGCGGTCTTGTTAAATCGCAAGAATTCATCGCTTCGATGCCGGGCAGCTATGGTGCAGCGGTGACGTCCATGCACGACCGCTATCGTATCGATACCATCAATCAATTTCACCCCGTCACGCCACCGGGCCTATCGTCCAGCCACAAGCTCGGGAGGCCGAAGTCATCCTCCGGACGAGCAGGAGCAAGCGCAATCAAAGGAGTTCACCATGTCGTTCCGTCGTCTTGTCACTGTCGCTGCCTTTTCCTTCGCTGCCTTGGCGTCAGCCAGCAGTTTCGCGCAAACATTTGCCTCATCGTCTTCTGCGATGAGCTTCCCGGCGCAGCTTGCCGAGGCCAAGTCCACCGCCCGCACTTTCAACAGCGCGACCCTTGATCGGACGGAGCGCTTTGAGGTCGACAAGTACATCACCCAGGCGGAATCGCTGTACGGCCTTGGCTCGGAGAAGCAGGCCAAGGAGTTCCTTGACGTGGCGCGCGGCCGGCTGCGGCTGTCGATCATGCCCTGGGACATGCAGCTGGCCTCGGGCATCGGGGACCAGCTCCGCTCACTGCACTGAGCATCGGCACGCGCAAAGACCGAGGAGGCTTGCCCATTGCCGGGCGAGCCTCTTTCGGCATTTGCAGCAAGGAGATATCGCTTCAGACCGAAATGGCTGGCAGCATCAATTCTCGGTGGCTGCGCGCCCCCGCAACCACCACAACCGAACGCACCCGTTCCCAAAGGCCGGACGCTCCCGCAGCGCCGGCCTTTGGTGCGTTCGCCTCCAGACCGAGGCTCAACAACGCCAGGATGTCGTCCTCCAGCTCGAGTTCGAAGTTCCGGGCATCGCCCGCAAAGGCACGGTCTCTGGCGCCGGCCGCGCGGCGGACTCGGCGGCGAGCGCACCGTAGTCGAGCACGCGGCCGGCCGGGGCGCGGCCGTGCCGTTCCCGGAAGAGAGATGAACCTGCATGCGATTGCCTGAGTGTGTGGAGGATGACGCCTTGAGGCGCCCATGATTCCGACCCACGCCACTCACGCGCCGCCGAGCGGCGCACACCGCGGAGTCCGCTGATGGTCAGTGCCTCAAGGCGTTATGTTGTTTTGGTACATAACGCATGCATTGACAGCCTGAACGCGACCGTTATACCCATAAGTATATAACGAGTGTTGATCGACATAGCCGATCCAGCCGGTGGAGCCGAGATGAAGCTGAAAGCCTTGCTCGCGTGTGCGGTGTGTTTCCTGCCTGTGGCCGCCTCCGGCGAGGGGCTGGAATCCAGTCTGCTGATCCTGACCAGCTATCCCGACGAGCTGGTCGGGCGCTTCGAGGCGGCGTTCGAGCGAGCCCATCCCGGCACCGACGTGCAGGTGCTCTGGAAGACGGGGCGGGAGGCCATGCCGATCCTGCGCGCGCCGGACCAGGGAGGGGTGGACGTGTACTGGACACCCGCTCTGCGCAACTTCCCCCGCCTGCGCAACGACGGCCGACTGGCGCCGCTGGCCCTCGACCGCGCCGGGCTGCCGGGCCGCATCGGCGCGCAGCCGCTGTCCGACCCAAAGGGCGCCTTCGAGGCGTTCGAGGTCGCCGGCTACGCGCTGGTGGTGAACCCGCCCTACCTGGAGGCCAAAGGGCTGCCACGGCCACGGCGTTGGGCTGATCTGGCGGATCCCCGATTGGCGGGGCATGTGGTGTTCCCCGTGCCCTCCAAGGTCGGCTTCGCCCCGGCGCTGGTGGACATCATCCTCCAGGCCGAGGGCTGGGAGGCCGGCTGGGGCCTGCTGCAACGGATCGCCGCCAACGCTGAACTGGTGGAGCGCGGGCCGGGCGTCAGCGACACGGTGGCGGACGGCCGCCGCGGGGCCGGCGCCACAATCGACTTTCAGGCGCTCAATGCCCAGGCCGATGGAAAGCCGGTCGATCTGGCCTATCCGGAGCGTACCGCGTGGCTGCCGGCGCACATTGCGGTGACGGCCAGCGCTCCCCACCCCAAGGCGGCGGCGGCCTTCGTCGCCTTCGCCCTGTCGGACGAGGGACAGCGCCTGCTCTTCCACCCGGACATCCGCCGCCACCCGGTCCGCCCCTCCGCATACGCGCAGGCGCCGGCCGGGACGCGCAATCCCTTCGCCGTGGAGGGCAGCTTCGCCTATGACATGGAGAAAGGCGCACGGCGTGAGACCGCGGCGGCGGCGCTGTTCGACGCGCTGATCACCCGGCCGCAGGCGGCGTTGCGCGATCTCCTCGCCACCATCGGCGCGGCGCGGACCGCCGCTGCGCGCAAGGGGGATGCGGCGCTCGCTGCCCAGGCAGAGGAGGCGCTGGCGCTCGCCACCGCACTCCCGGTCAGCGAGGAGCAGGCCGCCGGCCTGATCGTGAACGCCGAGCTGGCGCGCGCGTGGGACGAGCGTATCGCCGCCTCCCGCGCCCGCGCCGCCGAACTGGCGCACGCCGTCCTCGCCGCCGCGAAGGAGCCCTGAGCCGTGCGCGCGCCGCTGTTCGCAACCATTCTCCTGGGTTCGATTGCGCTGGCCTCGCAGCCGCAAGGTGCGGCGCCGACCAACACGGCGCGCGCCGCCTTCGACCGGCCTCTTCTGCCGGACGGCGACGTGCAGCGAGTGCAGTTCGCCACCGGCCGCATGCTGTTCAACCATGTCTGGGCGCCGGGCGGGCCGAGCGCCGAGGCCGGTACCGGCGTCGGGCGGGCGCAGGCCGGCGGACGGGCGCTGGTGCAGAACGGCTTCGGCGGGGAGGGCGGCTTCCACGGGCTGGGGCCGACCTACAACCGGCTGTCCTGCGCCGCCTGCCACATCAAGAACGGCCGCGGCGAGCCGCCGACCGGGCCGGACGACCCGCTGCGGGCCATGCTGGTCCGCCTGTCGGTGCCTGGCGCCGACGCGCATGGCGGGCCGAAGCCGCACCCGGCCTACGGCGACCAGCTCAACGACCACGCCGTGCCCGGCGTTCCGGCGGAAGGCCGCGCCTACTTCACGTGGCGGGAGCACGCCGTACGGCTGGCCGACGGCACGCCGGTGAGCCTGCGTGCGCCGGAGCTGCGCTTCGCCAACCTCGCCTTTGGGCCGCTGGGCGAGGACGCGATGACCTCGCCGCGCGTCGGCCCGCCGGTCTTCGGCCTGGGGCTGCTGGAGGCGGTGCCGGAATCCGCCGTCCTGGCGTTGGCCCTGACGCAGCAGCGCGAGGGCGTGGTGGCTGGCCGGCCCAACCGCGTGTGGGACACCGCTACGGGGAAGCAGGCGCTCGGCCGCTTCGGGCTGAAGGCCAACACGCCCACGGTGCGCCAACAGATCGCCGCCGCCTTTCTTGGTGATCTCGGCATCACCACCAGCCTGTACCCCGTGCCGAACTGTCCGTCGGCCCAGGCCGCCTGCGCGGTCACGGACGAAGGACCGCAGCCGGAGTTGTCCGACGCGCTGCTCGACACGTTGCATCTCTACACCTTGGCTCTGATGCCGCCGGACCGGCGCGGCACCGACGATCCCGAGGTGCAGCGTGGCGAGGCCCTGTTCCATGAAGCGGGCTGCGAGCGCTGCCATGCGCCGGCGCTGACCACGGCCGAGCATCCGGTGCTGCCGGGTCTCGGCGGGCGGCGCATTGAGCCCTACACCGACCTGCTGCTGCACGACATGGGCGAGGGGCTGGCCGACGGGCGGCCGGATTTCCTCGCCTCCGGGCGGCAGTGGCGCACGGCGCCGCTGTGGGGGCTCGGCCTCGTGCCGGTGATCGCCGACGTTCCCTCTTACCTGCATGACGGCCGGGCGCGCACGCCGCTCGAAGCCATTCTCTGGCACGGCGGCGAGGCCGCCTTCGCCGCCGAGGCCGTCCGCTCCCTGACCACCGCCGACCGGGAGGCGCTGCTGGCCTTTCTCGCCTCCCTTTAGACCCTGTTCCCCGCCGCTCCCGAAGGAAACTAATGAAACGACTGCTGCTTGCCGCTGCGTCGTCGGCCGTGATGGCCGCCGCGCAGAACGCCCCCGCCTTGGCTGGAGACCCCGTCTACACGATGGGAGAGATCAACGCGACCGCCGAGGCCTCCGACGGCACGCCGGTGGGCGGCGCGGTGCTGGGCGCCGAGGACATCGCCCGCTTCAACCGCGACCGGCTCGACCGCGCGCTGGAGACCCTGCCGGGCGTCAGCCCCGCCACCACGCGCGGGCCGCGCAACGAGCGTTTCGTCAACGTGCGTGGCTTCGACCGTTTCCAGGTGCCGTTGTACCTCGACGGCGTGCAGCTCTATCTGCCGGCGGACAACCGCCTCGACCTCGGCCGCTTCCTCACCACCGACCTGTCGGAGATCCAGGTGGCGAAGGGCTACGCCTCGGTGCTGGACGGGCCGGGCGGCATGGGCGGTGCCATCAATCTGGTGACGCGCAAGCCGACCAAGCCGCTGGAAGGCGAACTGCGCGTCGGCGCCAACCTGGATTCCACCGGTGCCCGCAGCGGCTATCTGACCAGCGCCAGCGTTGGCAGCCGGCAGGAGCGCTTCTATGTCCAGGGTTCGGCCAGCCGGGTGCAGCAGGACTACTTCCGCCTGTCGGAGCAGTTCACGCCCACCGCCAACGAGAACGGCGGACGCCGCGAAGGTTCGGACAGTCGCGACTGGCGCGTCAACCTGAAGGCCGGCTTCACGCCGAACGACACGGACGAGTACTCGGTCAACTTCCTGAAGCAGTCCGGCTCCAAGGGCGCGCCGCTGCACATCACCGATCCGGCGACCAGCAACACCATCCGCTACTGGCGCTGGCCGGAGTGGAACGTCCAGAACATCTCCGTCGGGACGAAGACGGCGCTGGGCGACAAGTCCTACATCAAGGGGCGGCTGTTCCACACGACGTTCGACAACATTCTGCAATCCTATGACGACCGCACCTATAGCCGGCAGGCCACCACGCGCTCCTTCACCAGCGTGTACGACGACCGCGCCTATGGCGGCAGCGTCGAGTTGGGCACCGACCTGATCCCGCGCAACACGCTGAAGGGCACCTTCCATTACCGCCGGGACGAGCACAAGGAATACCAGTACCTCTATTCGCCGCGCTTTTTCCGCGAGCCGGTCCAGCGCAGCGTCGAGGACACCTATTCGCTGGCCATCGAAAACACCTTCCATGCCACCTCGGCCGTGGACGTGGTGGCGGGCGCCAGCTACGACTGGCGCAACCTGCACCAGGCTGAGGATTGGGACGGCACCGCCACGGGCACCTTCGTGCACTACCCCACCAAGGACATGGACGCGGTGAACGGCCAAGGTGCGGTGATCTGGCGCTACAGCGACACCGGGCGGACCCACGCCAGCGTGTCGCGCCGCACCCGCTTCCCGACGCTGTTCGAGCGCTTCAGCTCGCGCTTTGGGGGTGCGGTGTCCAACCCCGGGCTGAAGCCGGAACGGGCGACCAACTACGAGATCGGCGCGTCCGAACAGGTCTTCGGCAACACGCGCGTAGACAGCGCCGTGTTCGTCAGCGACCTGACGGACACGATCCAGTCCGTGAACACCCTGTTCCGCGGCACCGCGGTGACGCAGAGCCGCAACGTCGGCTCCGGCCTCGACCGCGGGTTCGAGCTGTCGTTCCGCACCGCGTGGTCGCCGAGCCTGGAGTTCGGCGCGCACTACACGCTGCTGGTGCGCACGCTGGATGCCCCCGGCACGACGGTGCTGAAGCCGACCGGCACGCCGACCCACAAAGTCTTCGCCTTCGCCGATTACCAGCCCGTCGAAGGTCTGCACATCGTGCCATCCGTCGAGGCGGTATCGAGCGTGTGGACCAGCAACACGGCGCAGACCTTGTACTATCGCACCGGCGCACACGCCATCGCCAACCTTAAGGTCAGCTACGAGGTGGTGAAGGGCTTCACGGCGGAGGCTGTGGTGCGCAACATCACCGACCGCAACTACCAGCTCATCGACGGCTATCCCGAGGAGGGACGGAGCTTCTTCGTGGGCGCCCGCTACCAGTTCTGAGCGACGGCATGCGCGCCGGCCGGTCTGAGTGGCGTCGGGAGAGGGAGGGGCCGTGTGCGCGGGAGGGGCGAGGGCCTTCGGCCCTCGCCCTTTCCCTTTCGATGCATGGCGGGGCGCTGGCGCTGCTCGCTGTTCTCGCTGTGGAGCAAGCGCGACCGGTGCCGCTTCCGCCGGTCGTCAGCGTCGAGATCGTGACTCTGGACGGCGCGGCGAGCGAGCCGGACACCGCACCTCATCCCTCAGCGGAGGCGCCCGCTCCCGCGACCGAGCCAGCGCCTTCCGAATCTCCGGCGCCAGCGGACCCTGTGCCGGACAAGCCCAACGACGAGCCTCCTTTGGAGGCCCCGAAGGACCCGGCGCCAACACTCGACCAGGAGGCTCCCGCACCGCCTGTGCCGCTCCGCAAGCCCAAGCCGCACCCCATTCCCGTCGCCATGCCGGTCCAGACGCCCCCACAGACCGAACGCCTTCAGGCGCCTAGGGGGGCGGCCGATCCGCCTGTTTTCCATGAGGAGGGCGGACCGGCCGCCAGCGAGGCGGTGGCACCGGCCAGCCGCAACGCTGCCGTGGGCGGCGATCCCATGATGGCGTATCTGGAACTGGTGCGCCGCCGGCTTCAGGCCCGTCTGGCGGTGCCGGCGGAAGCTCGACGCCTGCGCCTCGGCGGCACGGTGGTCGTGCGCTTCGCCGTCGCGGCCGATGGCAGCGTGGCGGAGACGTCGCTGGCGGTGGTATCGGGGAGTGGAGCGGGATTTCTGACGCAGGCGGCAAGGACCGCGGTGCTCGACAGCGCCCCGCTTCCAATGCCGCCCAAAGCGGCGATCATCGAGGTGCCGGTGGTGTTCGCCATCCGCTGACGCGGCCGCCGGTCCCCGCGCAAGCCACTCATCGCAAAGCAGCGCCAATTACGCTATGGCTTGAGCCACATAACGCTGCTTTGGGATTCCTGATGTCCATCGAAGCCCAGGTCTTTCTTGCCGGCCCCAACGCGTCGCCCATTGGGCGGGCGCGCATCCGGTTGCTGGAGGCGGTGGCGCGCGAGGGAAGCATCTCCGCCGCCGCGCGCACGGTGGGCATCACCTACAAGGTAGCGTGGGACGCCATCGACGCCATGAACAACCTGTTCGGCCGCCCGCTGATCGAGGCGCAGACCGGCGGCAAGCGCGGCGGCGGCGCCATGCTGACGCCCGACGGCGTACGCCTGGTGGAGACGTTCCACCGCCTCGACGCCGAGCTGGCCCGCGCCTTCCAGGCGCTGGAGCCGGATTTGGCCGACACCGGGCTGAACGCCGGCAACCTGATGTGGGGGTTCTTCATGCGCACCAGTGCCCGCAACACGCTTCGCGGCACCATCACCGGCGTCACCGATGGGTCTGTGAACGCCGAGGTGACGCTCGCGGTCTCCGATCAGGCGACGCTGACCTGCGTCATCACCCGCGACAGCGTTCGCACGCTGGGCCTGATCCCCGGCCGCGAGGCGATGGCGCTGATCAAGGCCAACAACGTCATTCTGGCTGCCGCTGGGGAGGCGCTGCCCACCTCGGCCCGCAACCGGTTGGAGGGCACCGTCGCCCGGCGCGAGGACGGCGCCGTCAACGCCGAGATCACGCTCGACATCGGCGGGGGCAAGACGCTGACCTCCATCATCACCCTGCGCAGCGCCGATGAACTCGGCCTCGCCGTTGGACAGCCCGCCAGCGCGCTGATCGACGCCGCGCACATCATCCTGGCGATCAACTGATAGGGTGGTGCGCCGATTCCAGTTGGTGCGCCCGTCAAGCCATCAGTGGCCGCGGCCCGGCCGCGAGGGGCAGGAGATCACGGCCTTCCGCTTCTCCCCCGACGACAAGGGCGAGACGGTGCCCGGCAGCTTGACGCCGTCTACAAGCCGCTTCGTTCGGTGAGGAAGTAACGCCATTTCCCGAAGGGACCAAGCCCCCGTCTTCCGGAGGCGGGCACCATTGCGGAGTTGAACAAAATTTCTTGTATCGGCGTATGGTGGGCGGAATCATTGCCTCCCCGCCATCAGGACGAAGCCGATGAGTGCAGAACGAGATCCCACGGTCCCAACCGCCACCGCAAAGACGCGCGTCCCCATCGGAATCGAGGAAGTGCTCGCGGCCATCGCTATGGCGGCGGTCGCCGTGATCACTTTTGCCAACGTGCTGGCCCGTTACTTCACCGACATGTCTCTGGCGTTCACCGAGGAGTACTCGATCGCCCTCATGGTGGTCCTCACGCTTCTCGGCGCCTCGGTGGCCGTGGTGAAGGACCGGCACATGCGCATCACCTTCGTCGCCGACAAGCTGCCGCCGCACCTGCGCCGCTGGGCGGAGGTGTTCGCCATGCTCTGCGTGCTGGTGATGTTCGGAATCCTGACGGTGTACGGAGCGCAGGCGACCTGGGACGATTACCGGTTCGAGGTGACGTCGCCGGCGCTCGGCGTGCCGCAGTGGATCTACACGGTGTGGCTGCCGTTGCTCTCCGTCGTCGTTGCCTTGCGCGCGCTGGGGCGCATGGTGCGCTTGATGCGCGGGGAGGCGGCATGATCACCACCCTGCTGTTCGGCGGCTTCGGGGTGATGCTGCTGCTGGGCGTGCCCATCGCCGTGGCGCTCGGCCTTGCCGGCACGGCGACCATCGCCATGGCCCACCTGGGCGTCCTGTCGGTGCCGACCAACGTCTATTCCGGCATCGCCAAGTACCCGTTGCTGACCATCCCCATGTTCGTGCTGGCGGGCACCATCTTCGACCGCTCGGGCGTCGCCCAGAAGCTGGTGCGCTTCGCCACCGCCATCATCGGGCACGGGCGCGGCTCGCTGGCGGTCATCGCCGTCGTGGTGGCCATGATGATGGGCGGCATCTCCGGCTCTGGTCCGGCCATCGCCGCGGCGGTGTGCGGGGTCATGGCGCCGAGCATGGTCCGGGCCGGCTACCCGCGCCCCTATATCGCCGGCGTCATCGCCGCGGCGGCGGCGACCGATATCCTTATTCCGCCGTCCGTCGCCCTCATCATCTACAGCGTGCTGGTGCCGCAGGCGCCGGTGACCGCCATGTTCGCCGCCGGCATCATTCCCGGCACGCTGGCGGGGCTGGCGCTGATCCTGCCCACGCTGTGGCTGGCGATCCGCCACGACCTCGGGCGCGACCACGTCAAGGAGGCGCGCCCGCCGTTCTGGGGCAGCTTCAAGGACGCCTTCCTCGGCCTGTTCGCCAAGGTGCTGATCCTCGGCGGGCTGCGCTTCGGCGCCTTCACCCCGACCGAGGCTGCGGTGGTGGCGGTGGTCTACGGCCTGTTCCTCGGCATGCTGGTCTACCGCACGGTCAAGCTGCGCGACCTCTACGACATGATGGTCGAGGCGGCGGAGATCTCCGCGATCATCCTCACCGTCATCGCGCTGGCCAGCGTCTTCGGCTGGGCCATGAGCACGCTGTCCATCATCGATCCCATCGCTAAAGGGATCGTGAACCTGGGCATCGGCGAATACGGGGTGATGGCGCTGCTGATCGTGATGCTGATCATCATCGGCACCTTCCTGGACGGAGTGTCGACGTTCATCATCCTGCTGCCGCTGCTGATTCCGATCGCGGAGACCTTTCACTGGGATCTGGTGTGGTTCGGCGTGCTGTTGACGCTGAAGATTGCCATCGGCCAGTTCACTCCGCCGATGGCGGTCAACCTGATGGTGACCTGCCGTCTGGCCGGCTGCTCGATCGAAAGCACGGTGCCGTGGGTGATGTGGCTAATCTTCACGCTGTTCCTGACGCTGGCCGCGGTGGTGGTCTGGCCGGGGCTGGCCCTCTGGCTGCCGCACCATCTCGGCTTCAACTGATCGCACCTGGCGGGCGAGGCCCGGTGGTGTCCGCACCACCGGGCCTTTGCCGTTTCTGCGGCGTGGCAGGGGGGGGCCGTAGAGCCGGTGCGGGCTGTCGACCGTTTAAGTGATCTTCAATTTAAGCGCTTAAAATTAAAATATAATGCAAACTTGACTTTGCTGGTCTAATTGTTCGATCCGATTGACAGAACGAAAACCAATATGCTCTTATCGCTATAGTAGTAGATCGTTCGGGCATGGAGAGTGGAGATGGACGATCCGTCGGTTCCATCGGTTGCTTTGAGTGGTGTATCGGTCCGGTTCGGCCGCTTCGTGGCTGTGTCGGATGCTGATCTAAATGTCGCGCCGGGTGAGTTTCTGGCCGTCGTCGGTCCCACCGGCTGTGGAAAATCGACGCTCCTCAACATCATCACCGGACTGCTGCGCCCCGCCGCTGGCGTGGTGACGATCTTCGGCAAGCCACTGACGGGACTGAACGACGACTCCGGCTACATGCTTCAGCAGGACGCTCTCCTGCCCTGGAAGACGGCGCTGGACAACGTCGGCCTGGGGCTGATCTTCCAGGGAATGCCGGTTGCCGAGGCGCGTGAGCGTGCCCTGCCGTGGCTCAGGAAGGTCGGTCTGGAAGGCTTCGAATCCCGCTATCCCCACCAGCTCTCCGGTGGACAGCGCAAGCGCGTCGCCATGGCCCAGACCCTCATCATGGGGCCGAAGATCGTGCTTATGGACGAGCCCTTCTCGGCGCTCGACGTGCACACCCGCCGCCTCATGCACCGGATCCTGCTGGATCTCTGGCAGGAGGAGCGGCGCTCGCTGATCTTCATCACCCACGACCTGGAGGAGGCGATCACGCTGGCCGACCGCGTCGTGGTGATGTCGGCCGGCCCGGGAAGCCGGGTCATTGGCGAGGTCCCCATCCCCTTGCCGCGCCCGCGGAACGTGAGCGCGCTGGCAACCACCGACGAATTCCTGCACCTGTACCGCGAAGTCTGGGGACTGCTCGGCGCCGAGGTGGAGAAGAGCTATGCAGCAGCCCGACACTAGCCCGATGGGCTTGACCACTCCCGACGCGTCCGCGGCCGACGCCGCCCCGCGGCTATCGTGGAGCAAGAAGGGAAAGGTCCGCGCCACGCAGGTCGGCATCGTTGCTGTCTTTCTTGTGTCATGGGAGATGGCCGGCCGGCTGGCGTGGATCGACCCGTTCTTTTTCCCGCTGCCTTCGGCGATCGTCGAGCGCTTGGTGGAGTGGTTCTCGACCGGCGAGATCTGGAGCGACATCGGCATCACGCTGCTGGAAACCCTGCTGTCGTTCGCCATCGGCATCGCCGCTGGCACGGCGCTCGGCATCTGGCTCGGCCTGTCCGATTTCGCCGCCGACGTTCTGCAGCCCTTCGTGAAAGTCTTCAACGCGATCCCGCGCATTCTGCTGGGGCCGATCTTCGTTCTGTGGTTCGGCCTGGGGCTGGCGTCGAAGGTGGCGTTAGGCGTAACCATCGTGCTGTTCATCGCCTTCTTCAACACGCTGCAGGGCGTGCGCGAGGTGAACCCCGTGGTGCTCGCCAACGCCCGCCTGCTCAAGGCCCGCCGGCTCGCCCTACTGCGCCACGTCTATTTGCCCTCGGCGGCGAGTTGGATCGTCTCCAGCCTGCGGGTCTCGGTGGGCATGGCGGTGATGGGCGCGGTGGTGGCCGAATATCTCGGCTCGTCCGCCGGGCTCGGACACATCATCGCCCAGGCCGAAGGCGTGATGGACGCCACCGGCGTGTTCGCCGGGCTGGTCCTGCTGTCGACCTTCGTGGTCACCCTGGACCGGCTGGTCGACAGTCTGGAATCCCGCCTGCTGGTCTGGCGCCCGGCGGCGACCGGCGAACAGGACGCCTGATCCGGGTCGCATCGTCATTCTGAAGGAGACGCCCATGCTCGGAACCTTGGGCAGCCGTTTGGCCGCTGCGATCGCCGTGCTGTCCGTGGCGCTGCCGGTGCTGGCTGCCGAGCCGGAAAAGGCCGCTGTGTCGGTCGGCGTCGGCTCGTCCATCCTCAACTACGCGCCGCTGCCGCTGGCGCAGAGCCTGGGCCATTTCAAGCAGGAGGGGCTGACCGTCACGGTGGAGAACTTCCAGGCCGGCGGCAGCAAAGCGCTGCAGGCGCTGATTGGCGGCTCGGTGGACGCGGTGGTCGGCTTCTACGACCACACGATCCAGATGCAGGCGCAGGGCAAGGACATCGTCGGCGTGTTCCTGCTGACCGGCGTGCCGGGCATCGTCTTCGACGTGCGCGCAGACCTCGCCGACAAGGTCAGGGACGGCAAGGACTTGAAGGGGTTGAAAGTCGGCATCACGACGCCTGGCTCGTCCAGCGACATGGTGCTGCGCTACTACCTGCGCCGCCACGGCCTGACTCCGCGCGACGTCAGCATCCTTGCGGTTGGCACCGGCGCGCCGGGCATGGTGGCGCTGGAGGGCAAGTCCGTGGACGCCCTCATCACCTTCGACCCCATCGCCACGGTGCTCGACCGCAAGGGCACCGCCAAACCGCTGTTCGACACGCGCAACGGGGATGGGTCCAGGGTCGCGTTCGGCGGCGCCTACCCGACGGCCTGCCTCTACGTCAGCAGGGCTTTCCTGGACAAGAACCCGGAAACCGTGCAGCGCTTGGCGAACGCCTTCCTGCGTACCCTGCGATGGCTTGCCGCGGAACCCCCGGAGCGCATCGTCGACGCCCTGCCGACCGCCTCCAAGGTGGACGACCGCACCCTCAACCTTGACATCGTCACTGCGTCGAAGCCGATGTTTTCGCAGACTGGCCTGTTCGACCCTGAAACCCTGAAGACGCCGCTGGCGGTCTTATCCGTCTACGACGAGAAGATCGGCAAGGCGCCTATTGACCTTTCCAGGACCTACACCAACCGCTTTGCCGAAGAGGCCGCCAAGAGAGTTCCGTGAGGGGCTTTGGTGCGCAACTTGGCGTGACGGCGGAATCCGCCGCGGAGCAGCGGTGATCAGGCGACCTTGCGAGTGACCGGCATCCCCAGGCCAAGCAGGCGCATGAGCGAGCGCAGCATCAGTCCCGCCTCAATGGCGATGGCCGGCGCTGCCGGCGCGAATGCCGCGAGCGCAATGTCACCCCGCGCATCGCCCGGCGGGGCATCGAGGATAGCAAGCGCTTGGGCCGGCACCGCTGGGTGGTCGAGCGCACGCTGGCCTGGATCAGCCGCTTCCGCCGCCTCACCGTCCGCTACGAACGCCGTGCCGACATCCACCAAGCCTTCTCGACCGTGGCCTGCGCAATGATCGCCTTCAAGCAGATTGAGCGGTTCTGTTAGGCGCTCTAGGCCAAAAGCAGAATGTCATCTCCTGCAGCATCAGCAAATTATGCGTCGGGTTGGCCACCGTCTGCCGTTCAGTCCAGGCGGAAGCCGTCGAGCGGGATGGCCGGGGGGCGCCCGGCCATCGTGTCGGCGACGATGCGGCCGGAGCCCATGGCCAGCGTGAAGCCCAGCGCGCCATGGCCGACGTCGAGCACGAGGTTGTCGAGAGATGTCGGCCCGAGGATCGGCGTCCCCAACGGGGTGGCCGGGCGCAGCCCGCACCAGGGCTCGGCACGGTCGTAGTCGGCGGCGTCCGGAAAGGCGGCGCGGGCGGCGCGCGTCACCAGCCCCAGCCGGCGCTCGTCGATGCCGCGGTCGAAGCCGGCGATGTCGGCGATGCCCGCGGCGCGCAGCACGCCGCCGAGCGGTGCGTAGACGATGCGGCGGGCATAGTCGGTGATGCTGACCTTGGGCGCGCCGACACCTTCGCGCAGCGGCGCCGACAGGCTGTAGCCCTTGAGCGGGTAGAGCGGCAGGTCGATGCCGGCGGTCAGCGCCAGCGCGCGGCTGTCCACCCCCAGCGCCAGGACGAAGGCGTCGGCCTCGATCAGGCCCTCGCCGGTCTCCACCCCGGCCACACGGCGGCCGTCGTGCACGAAGTGCGTGGCGGTGACGCCCAGCCGGAACCGCACGGGCGCTTCGCCGCGCTCCATCCGCCGCGCCAGCGCGATGCAGAAGCGGTGGCAGTCGCCCGCGTCCTCGCTCGGCGTGTGGACACCGCCGGTCAGCCTCGGGCGGATGGTTGCCAGCGCCGGCTCGACGGCGAGGCAATCGTCGGGGGCCAGCGCCGTCTGCTCGCAGCCCAGCCGCCTCTGGTATTCCACCTGGACCCTGGCTCCGGCGAAGCTGTCCGGCGTGGAGTAGACCACCAGCTTGCCGTTGCGCACGAAGGCGAAGTCGAGGCCGTGCCCGTCGATCACCTCGTGCATCAGGCGACGGCTGAGGAAGGACAGGGTCAGCAGCCGGGCGGTGGTCTCCCGGCTCTGCTCGGCGGTGCAGGCGCGCAGGAAACGCAGGCACCAGCGCCATTGGTGCGGGTCGAGGTCGGGACGGAAGCGCAGCGGCGAGTCCGCGTGCAGCAGCAGCTCCGGCAGGTCCTTGATGACGCTCGGGCTCGCCAGCGGGGCGACGTAGCTGTAGCTGAGCTGCCCGCCGTTGGCGAAGCTCGCCTCCTGGCACACTTGCGGATGGCGGTCGAGCACGGTGACCTCGTGCCCGTCGCGCCACAGGAAATACGCAGCCGACAGCCCGACGACGCCGGCACCCAGAACCACGATCTTCATGATGTCCTCGGTTCGGAAGAGTGGCCTGCGCTCAAGGCACCGGCTTCATCGCCGTCGCCAGCACGCGTCCGTCGGCGTAGACCTCCGCCGCGATGCCCTTGCGCGCCGCCAGGGTGAATTTTGGGAAGTACAGCGGAATGACCCCGGCATCGCGCGCCAGCAGCTCTTCAGCCTCTTGGATCAGCTTGGCGCGCGACGCCGGGTCGAAGGCGACGAGCGCGCTGTCGATCAGCCGGTCCAGCTCCGCGTTGACGTAGCGCGTGCGGTTGGCGGTGCCGTACCCGCGCGCCCCGTCGTAGCTGTGCGCCGTGGCGCGCAAGCCCTGCGATGCCTCGTAGGTGCCGAACTGCCCCATCATCATGCTGAATTCCTGCTTGGCGCCGCGGGAGAAGTAGATGTTGCCGGGCAGTGCCTCCACCTCCACCGTCAGCCCGATGCGGGTCAGCATCTGTCCCACCGCCTGGGCCACCTTGGCGTCGTTGGGGTAGCGGTCGTTGGTGGCGTGCAGCGTCAGCTTGAAGCCGTCCTTCCATCCCGCCTCGGCCAGCAACGCCTTTGCGGCGTCGAGGTCCTGCTTCGCCGCCGGCACCCCCTTGCCATCCTCGGGCAGGGCGAAGAGCTGGCCGGCGGCGATGGCCTCGCCCTCCATCAGCCGGTCCACGATGGCGGCGCGGTTGATCGCCAGCGACAGCGCCCGGCGCACCCGCGCGTCCTTCAGCGGGTTCTTCGCCAGGGCCGAGCCGTCCTTGGCGGTGACGAAGGGGCTGGCGTCGCGGGCGCTGTCCAACTGGATGTGCATGACACGGGCACCGGGGCCGCTGGTCAGTGTCACTTTCCTGTCGGCCCGCAGCGTGGCGAGGTCGGCGGTGGGCACGTTGTCCACCACGTCCACGTCGCCGGCCAGCAGGGCGGCGGCGCGCGCGCTGTCCTTGGGGATGTAGCGCTCGGTCACGCCGTCCCAGGCCGGCGGGGCGCCGTGCCAGCCGGGATTGCGCGCCAGCACTAGCCGTTCGCCGGGCTTGTACTCGACGAAGCGATAGGGGCCGGTGCCCACCATGGCCTTGCCGGAATTGTAGTCGGCCGTTGCCGCCCCGGTCCCGGCCTGGCGCGAGACCACGAAGACCAGCGCCAGATCGTAGGGCAGCAGCGGGTTCGGCCCGTCCGTCACCATGCGGACGGTCAGCGGGTCCACCGCCTCCACCTTGATGACGCGCTTGGTGTAGACGGTGAAGGGGCCGGGGCTGTTGGGGACGTTCGGCACGCGCTCGAAGGTGAAGACGACGTCGTCGGCGGTGAAGGGCGTGCCGTCGTGCCACTTCGCGTCCGGTCGCAGCTTGAACTCCCAGGTGGTGGCGTCGAGCGCCGTCCACGACACCGCCAGACCCGGCTGCAGCCCGAGCCGTGCGTCCTGCTCCACCAGATGCTCGAAGACGTGGCTGAGCGAGGAGTTGTTGGGGAAATTGTGATGGAAATGCGGGTCGAGCGCGCTCGGCTCCTGCTTCAGGCCCAGCGTGAGGCTGGCCGCCGCGGCCGGCGTGGCGCACCCCAGCAGGGCGGAGACGGCAAGGGCGAAGAGTCCGGTGCGGCGGCGGGTCATGGCGTCTCCTCTCGAAGGGCGGGCGTGTCGTGGTTCAGGTGGCAGGCGGACAGGTGGCCGGGCGCCACCTCGCGCAGCGGCGGGACGAATTGGCGGCAGCGCTCGCCGGCCTGCGGGCAGCGCGGGTGGAAATGGCAGCCCGGCGGCGGGTCCAGCGGCGAGGGGATCTCCCCCGCGACGGGCACGAAGGCGCGCCGCCGCGGCTCCAGGCTCGGCACCTCGGCCAGCAAGGCCCGGGTGTAGGGGTGGTTCGGGTGGCCGAACAGTTCCCCGGTGGGGGCGGATTCGACGACGCGGCCCAGATACATGATGACCACGCGGTCGGTCAGATGCTTCACCACCCCCAGATCGTGGCTGATGAACAGGTAGGTGAGGCTCAGTTCGTCCCGCAGATCGGCGAACAGGTTCAGCACCTGCGCCTGGATCGACACGTCCAAGGCCGCCACCGCCTCGTCGCACACCAGGAAGTCGGGCTTGACGGCAAGCGCGCGGGCGATGCCGATGCGCTGGCGCTGCCCACCCGAGAACTGGTGCGGGTACCGTCGCCGATAGGCGGGGTCCAGCCCGACGCGTCGCATCAGCCCGGCCACATACTCGTCCATCCCGGCGCGGGCGACGATGCCGTGCTTCACCGGCGCCTCGCCGATGATGTCGCGCACGCGCTTGCGCGGGTTGAGCGAGGCCATCGGGTCCTGGAAGACCATCTGGATCTTCAGGTCGCGCGCCGCGCGGGACGCCGGCGGCAGCGCGTCGATGTCCTCGCCGCGCCACAGCCGCCGCCCCTCGGTGGCGCCGTGGATGCCGGCCGCCACGCGGCCCAGCGTGGACTTGCCGCAGCCGGACTCGCCGACCAGTCCGACCACCTCGCCCTCCGCCACCTCCAGGTCCACGCGGTCAAGGGCGTGCACGACCTCCTCGCGCAGGTTCGCACCCAGCGCCTTGGCGATCCGCCCGGCAAAGTCGAGGTGGCGGGAGAAGCGCTTGGAGACGCCGCGCAGTTCCAGGATGGGCGTGGTCATGTTGCGGCTCCGGCCACGGCCATGGCTTCGGGCAGGCAGCGCGCCCAATGGCCGGGAGTGACCTCGCGCGGCTCCGGCGGTTCGACGCAGCGCTCGCCGGCGCTGATGCAGCGCGTGCGGAAGGCGCAGCCCGGCGGCAGATCGAGCAGCGACGGCGTCATCCCCGGAATGGGCGTCAGCCGCTCGCCTCGCCTGTGCGCCGAGGGGACGGAGCCCATCAGGCCCCGCGTGTAGGGGTGGGCGGGTGCGCCCAGCACCGCGGCGACCGGCCCGGCCTCGACGATGCGGCCGGCGTACATGACGCACACGTCGTCGGCCAGCCCTGCCACCACGGACAGATCATGCGTGATCCACACCAGCCCGGTGCCGGCCTCGCGGCAGAGCTTCTGCATCTCGTGCAGGATCTGGCCCTGGATGGTGACGTCCAGCGCGGTGGTCGGCTCGTCGGCGATGATCAGGTCCGGGCGGTTGAGGAGCGCTATGGCGATCGCCACGCGCTGGCGCATGCCGCCGGACATCTGGTGGGGGTAGCAGCGCAGCCGCTCCTCCGGCGCGGGGATGCCGACCGCGCCCAGGGCGTCGCGCGACCGGGCGCGGGCGGTGGCGCGGTCCACGGGATCGTGCGCCTGCACCGCCTCGATCATCTGGGTGTCGATGCGCAGCACCGGGTTCAGCGTCATCATCGGGTCCTGGAAGACCATGGCGATGTGGTTGCCGCGCAGGCGGCGCAACGCGCGTTCCGGCAGGCCCACGAGATCCTCGCCCTTGAAGAGCACCCGGCCGCCGACGATGCGCCCCGGCGGGTCCACGAGGCCCAGGATGGAGAAGCCGGTGATCGACTTGCCCGAGCCGGACTCGCCGACCAGCCCGAGGATCCGCCCGGCCTCCAGCGTGAAGCCGACGCCGTCCACCGCCCTGACCACGCCAGCCCTGGTGGTGAAGTGCGTGCGCAGGTCCTCGACCTTCAGCAGGGGACGCGCGGTCATTTCTGAAGCCTCGGGTTCAGCACGTCGCGCAACTGGTCGGCGACGAGGTTGATGGCGACGATGGTGACGACCAGCGCCACGCCGGGGTACACGCTGATCCAGCTCTTGCCCGACAGCAGGTACTGGAAGCCGTTGGCGATCAGCAGCCCCAGCGACGGTTCGGTGATCGGCAGGCCGAGGCCGAGGAAGCTCAGCGTCGCTTCCAGCGCGATGGCGTGCGCCACCTGCACCGTCGCCACCACGATCAGCGGCGCCACGCAGTTGGGCAGCAGATGCCCCAGCATGATGGTGCGGTGGCCCAGCGACAGGCAGCGCGCCGCCTCGATGTACTCCTTGCGCCGCTCGACCATGGCGGCGGAGCGCACGGTGCGGGCGTAGAAGGCCCACTGCACGGCGGCCAGCGCCAGGACGATCTTGTCCACCCCCTTGCCCAGCACCGCCAGCAGGATCAGCGCCACGAGGATGGCGGGGAAGGAGAGCTGGATGTCCACCACCCGCATCACCAGCCCGTCCACCCAGCCGCCCGCATAGGCGGCCAGCAGACCCAGCAGCGTGCCCAACGCCAAAGCGAACAGCGTGCTCGCCACGCCGACGCCCAGGCTGGTGCGCAGGCCGTAGAGGATGGCGCTCAGCATGTCGCGCCCCTGGTCGTCGGAGCCCAGCCAGAAGGTGAAGCCGGCCGACGCCGCCTCGCCCGGCGGCAGGCGACCGTCGGCGATGTCCAGCGCACCGAGGTCGTAGGGGTTCTGCGGCGCCAGCCAGGGCGCCAGCAGCGCCGCCGCCAGAACCGCCAGCAGAAACAGCAGGCCGATCAGCGCCAGCCGGCTTCCCGCGAAATCGTGGAGGAACTGGCGCAGCGGGCTCATGCCTTGGCCTCCCCCAGCCGGATGCGCGGGTCGAGCAGGGAATAGAGTACGTCCACCGCCAGATTGATGACGATGAACAGCGACAGGGTCACCAGCAGGTACGCGACGATCACCGGCCGGTCGAGCAGGTTGATGGAATCGATGATCAGCTTGCCCATGCCGGGCCACGCGAAGATTGTCTCGGTCACCACGGCGAAGGCGATCAGCCCACCCAGCTCCAGCCCGACCACGGTGACGATGGGGATCAGGATGTTCTTCAGCACATGCACGCCGATCACCCGGCGCATGCGCAGCCCCTTGGCGCGGGCGAACTTCACGAAATCCTGGTGCATCACCTCGCGCGTGCCGGCGCGGGTCAGGCGGATCACCAGCGACACCTTGAACAGCGCGAGGTTGAGCGCCGGCAGCGCCAGATGGGCCAAGCCGTCCAGCGTCAGGAACGACACCGGCACGCCGAACAGATCCACCGTCGCCCCGCGCCCGCCGGACGGCAGCCAGCCGAGCCGCACCGCGAACACCATGATCAGCATCAGCCCGACCCAGAAGGTCGGCAGCGAGAAGCCCAGGATGGAGCCCGCCATGATCGACCGCCCCACCACGCTGTCCGGCTTCATGCCGGCCAGCATGCCCAGCGGGATGCCCGCCAGGACGGCGCACAGCATGGCCGCCGTCGCCAGTTCCAGCGTCGCCGGCATGCGCTTGAGGATCAGGCCGACGGCCGGCTCGTTGAACACGAAGGAGCGGCCGAGGTCACCCGCCATGGCGCCGCGGACGAAGGCCAGATACTGCTCCCACAACGGGCGGTCGAGGCCGAGCTGAGATGCCACGCGCGCCATTTCGGCGGCGTCGGCCTCCGGGCTCACCAGGATGTCCAGCGGGTTGCCGACGGCGTAGACGCCGACGAACACCAGCACCGACATGACCAGCAGCACCAGCACCGACTGCGACAGGCGGCGGATCAGGAACACGAGCATCGCGCGGCGTCCTCCTCCCGTGGCAGGTTGGCGGGCTTCAGGTCGCGCAGGCGGATCACCCGGCCGGGCCGCGCGCCGGTCGGCCGCCCGTCCCGCCACACGCACTCCCCCTCGACCCAGACCGCGGCGATGCCCTCCGCCGGCTGCACCGGGTCGTCGAAGGTGGCGCGGTCGGCGATGCTGGCCGGATCGAAGAGGACGAGGTCGGCCCGCTCCCCCACGGCCAGCCGGCCGCGGCCGGCAAGCCCCCAGTGACGGGCCGGCAGCCCGGTCATGCGGAACACCGCTTCCTCCAGCGCCATCAGCCCGACCTCGCGCACATAGTGCCCCAGCACGCGCGGGAAGGTGCCCCACAGGCGCGGGTGCGGCCGGGTGTCCCCGGCGATGCCGTCCGACGCGATCATGGTGCGGGGATAGGCCAGCACCCGGCGTACGTCCTCCTCGTCCATGGCGAAATAGACGGCGCCGGCCGGGAGCAGCCGCTCCACCGCGGTGGCGCGGTCGCAGCCCCAGTCCGCGGCGATGGCGTCCAGGTCGCGGCCGGCGGCCTCGGGGTGAGGGTCGGACCACGTGATCTGCACCGCACCGCCGCGCTCCGCGCGCCGCGCGTCCAGCGTGGTGGAGGAGGCGGCGTAGGGATAGGCGTCCAGCCCCACCGGCTGGCGTCTGGCGGCCTGCTCGATGATCGCCAGCGTCTCGGCGGTCCGGCCATGGTTGGCCGCCCCCATCACCTTATGGTGCGACAGCAGCACCGGCACCCCCGCCGCCTGCCCGATGGCGAGCGCCTCGGCCACCGCCGGCAGCACATGATCGCCCTCGTCGCGCAGGTGGGTGGCGTAATGGCCGCCGTGCCGGTGCACCACGGCGGCGAGCGCCGTCACCTCCTCGACCGGGGCGGCGCGGGCGGCGTCGTAGGCGAGCCCGGTGGACAGGCCCACCGCGCCATCGGCCAGCGCGTGGTCCAGCAATTCCGCCATGCGGGCCGTCTCGGCCGCGGTGGCCGGGCGGTCCAGCCGCTCCATGACGGCGCAGCGCAAGGTCGTGTGCCCCACGAGGCTCAGCGCGTTGAGCGCCAGCCCGCGGCTCTCCAGCGCCGCGAAATACGCGGCGAAGCTGGCGAACAGGTCGGCGCCGTCGCGGGCGACGAGGATGAGCGGCTCGGGCGCCGCGCCCTCCGCCATGATGGGGGCGAGGCTGACGCCGCAGTTGCCGACCACCACCGTGGTCACCCCCTGGGACAGCCGCGCCTCCATGCCGTCGGCCAGCAGCGCCCGGTCGTCGTGCCCGTGGCTGTCGATGAAGCCGGGGGAAAGCGCCAACCTCCCGGCGTCGATGACGCGCACGGCGTCCCGCGGGTCCAGCGCGCCCATGGCGGCGATCGCGCCGTCGCGGACGGCGAGATCGCCAGCCCGGCCCGGCGCCCCGGTGCCGTCGATGAGCGTCGCGTTGCGGATGAGGAGGTCGTGCATCCCGTTCTCCATGGTGGACCCAGGATGATTGTGGTCTTATATGATGTCGAATTCCTCTTTCGCTGCCGTCCATAACTTTTGGTATCGGAACTCAGGGTGTCGGCTGAACCATGCATCTGCGGCAGATCGAGATCTTCCAGGCGGTGATGCGCACCGGCACGCTGAGGGACGCGGCGCGGCTGCTGGGCGTTTCCGTGCCGGCGGTGGGCAAGATGCTGCGCCACACCGAGGACCAGCTGCGCCTGCGCCTGTTCGAGCGCGTGCGCGGCCGGCTCGTCCCGACCGAGGAGGCGCGCACGCTCCACGGCGAGGTGGAGACGCTGCTTGCCCGCGTCGCTACGGTGCGCAACACCGCCGGCCAGCTGCGCAACGGCATGGCGGGGCACCTGCGCATCGCCGCCACGCCGGCACTGGGACTGAACATCCTGCCCCGCGTGCTGGGCGCCTTCGCGCGCGAGTTGCCGGATCTGACGGTGGAGGTGGAGGTGTGGACCATGGCCGGGCTGCTGCCCTCGCTGTCGTCCTTCCGCACCGATTTCGGCTTCGCACAGACGCTGCCGCCTCCCACGCCGGGCATCCTCAGCCGGGTGCTGGGCGAGGCGGAACTGGTGGCGCTGATGCCGCCCGGCTGCCCGTTGGCGGCGCACGGGCGGCTGCATCTCGCGGATCTGGAGGAATGGCCGCTGATCGGCGTGCGGTGGGAAGGGCCGCTCGGCCTCGTTCTGGCGCGCGCCTGCGAGACGGCGGGCGTGGCGCTCGCCACACGCATGACCGTGGACACCTTCGAGCTGGCCCGCGCGCTGGTGGAGACCGGGGCCGGCGTGGCGGTGACCGACCTGTTCACCGCCACGGCGGCGGAGCGCGCCGGGCTGGTGTGGCGGCGCTTCGATCCGCCGGTCACCTATCCGGTGGTCGCCGTGGTGCCGGAATACCGCCCGGTATCGGCGGTCGCCGAGGCGTTCATCGAGCGCTTCGCGGCGGCGGTCGCCGCGCACGTGTAAGGGGGACGCCGTGCGCCTGCGCCACATCGAAGTGTTCCACGCCGTCATGCGGACGGGCAGCGTCAGCGCCGCCGCCAAGCTCCTCAACGTGTCGCAGCCGGCGGTGACCAAGCTGGTCCGGGCGGCGGAGGCCGAGTCCGGCCTGTCGTTGTTCCGGCGGGTGAAGGGCCGGCTCTACCCGACGCCCGAGGCCGAGCGCCTGTTCCTCGACGTCGAGAAGGTCTTCGAGTCCCTGGAGGAGTTGCGGTCCCTGACGCGCAGCCTGCGCGACGGGCGGTCCGGCCATCTGCGGGTGGCCTGCACCCCGGCGCTGGCGCTCGACGTGCTGCCGCGCGCCGTGGCCTGCTTCCGGACGCGCGCGCCGGGCGTGTCGTTGGGCGTGGAGACGCTGCACGCCCGCGACATGGTGATGGCGCTGCTCGCCCGCGACATCGACGTCGTGTTCGGCTTCGAGCTGCCGAGCCATCCCGGCGTGCAACAGGAGTGGTTGGGGCGTGGCGAGCTGCTGTGCGCCACGCCGGCCGGCACGCCGTCCCCGGCGGGGGGGCGGATGACGCTCCGTGATCTCGGCGGACGGACCCTGATCGCGCTGAGCCGGGAGGACCCCCTGGGCCTGCTGCTTCGCACCGCCGCCCTGGAGCAAGGCATCGAGCTGCTGCCCGACCTGGATGTGCAGACCTATCACGTCGCGCTGTCGCTGGCGGCGGCGGGAGCCGGGACGGCCATTGTCGACTCCTTCACCGCGCGCGCCGGCGCCGCGACGGTGTCCTGTTGGCCCTTCGCGCCGCCTCTGGCTTTCGACGTGCGTGCCGCGTGGGCGCGCAACCGGCCGCCGCGACGGCTGGTGGGCGATTTCATCGCCATGTTTCGGGAGTTGATAACCAGCTGACGGCAGCTTGTCGCCAACAGCGGCCCGCTGGACAGCCTGAAAAAGGCGCTGGCCGAGCGGGCATGTTGGTCCAGTGACCCACTTACTCCCTGATCTCGCGGATCACGCGACAGGGATTGCCGGCGGCGAACATGCCCTGCGGAATATCTCGCGTCACGACGCTGCCGGCACCGATAACCACCCGCGATCCGATCCGCACACCCGGCATGATGAGCGCCCCTCCACCGACCCATACGTCGGAGCCGATCTCCACCGGCTTCCCGAACTCCTGGCGCCGACGCAGCTCGGCGTTGAGCGGATGCAAAGGCGTGTATATCTGCACTGCCGGGCCGAAGAGCGTGAAGCTCCCTATGTGCACCGGGCACACGTCCAGCACGACGCAGTTGACGTTGAAGAACACCCGCTCCCCAAGCTCGATGTTTGAGCCGTAGTCGCAGAAGAAGGGTGGCTGCATCCACACCGTGTCGCCGCCCGCACCAAACAGTTCGTGTAGAATGCGCCGCCGTTCTCTCTGCTCAGCCTCGCGCGTGGCGTTCAGCGCTTGGCAGAGATCTCGTGCACGTTTTCGGGCCGCGACAAGCTCAGGATCCAGTGGGTCGTAAAGCTCGCCCGCCAGCATCTTGGCCTTCTCGGTGTGCCCGTCCTGCCTCCGCATCGAAGCCCCCCTCGCTCGGTACCTTCTAACCGGCGGGCGTGCGAAAGCTCACAGCGTCAATCGGCTTCAGCGCCTTGGCCTTGTCTTCCGGCTCGACCATCAGCCGATGACCTTCTCCCCTTCAGGTGCTCGCCGCGTTCAGGTGGTCGATGGACGCTGAATCGAGCCGGAGATGCGCGGCGGCGATGAGGTCCTGAAGCTGTTCCGGCGTGGTCGCGCTGGCGATGGGCGCAGTCAGGCCAAGCCGGGCGATCAGCCAGGCGAGCGCCACCTGGGCCGGGGTCGCCCGGTGCTGCGCCGCCACCGCGTCGAGCGCCGCCAGGATCCGCCGGCCGCGCTCGTTCAGGTACTTGACGACGACGCCCTGACCGCGTGCACTCTTCCCGGCGTCGGCGGCGGAGCGGTACTTGCCCGTCAAGAAGCCGCTGGCCAGGGAATAGTAGGTGATGACGCCCAGGCCGTTGTCCCGGCACACCCCCTCCAGCTCCGCCTCGTAGCCGCTGCGGCCGTAGAGATTGTATTCGGGCTGCAGCGTCTCGTAGCGTGGCAGGCCGGTGCGCGCGCTGACCTCGAGCGCCTCGCGCAGCCGCGGCGCGCCAAGGTTGGAGGCGCCGACGGCCCTGACTTTGCCCTGGTCGATCAGGTCCCGGTAGGCGCCCAGCGTCTCTTCGAACGGGGTGTCGGGGTCGTCCCAATGCGACTGGTACAGGTCGATGCGGTCGGTCCGGAGGCGGCGCAGCGACGCGTCGGCGGCGGTGCGGATGTACGCGGGCGACAGGCCCTTCATGCCCGGTCCCATTTCCGAACCGACCTTGGTGGCGATGACCAACCGGTCGCGGTTGCCGCGGCTTTTCAGCCAGTTGCCGATGATCGTCTCGGACTCGCCGCCGTGGTTGCCCGGCGCCCAGGCGGAATAGACGTCGGCCGTGTCGATGAAGTTGAACCCGGCGTCCACGAAGGCGTCGAGCAGCCGGTGGGACGTCGGTTCGTCGGCCGTCCAGCCGAACACGTTGCCTCCAAAGCAGAGGGGGGCCACCGTCAGGCCGGATCGGCCAAGCGGGCGCTGTTCCATGGGTCGGACTCCTTTCTGCGGGATTGGGTGTCGAGGGAGCAGGGTGGTGGTTCGTCGGCCATCCGTCCAGCCGGAGCGGCCGGCTCGGAGGGGGCAGCTCAATTCGGGACCAGCCCCGGCGCGACCGTCGACGCGGATGCGGTGGTCAGGGGGAGTTCCACGCGCAGGCGGGGAAGCGCATCGGGATAACGCTCGGCGATGATGCGCAGCATCTCTTCCCGGATGAGGCAGCGCAGGTCGAATGCGGCTCCGGCATCCTGGGCGCTGACCAGGGCGCGCAGCTCGACGCACCGCTCCCGCAGGTCGGTGACCTGAAGATTCGAGACGCAGCCGTCCCACAGCGGTGTCCGCTTGAGGATGTCCTGCAAGGCCGCGCGCAGTTCGGCCACCGGTACGCCGTAGTCGACGTACAGCATCACAGTGCCGAGCATGCGCGTGGACTCGCGTGTCCAGTTCTGGAACGGCTTTTCCAGGAAGGTGCTGAGGGGCACCACCATGCGCCGCTCGTCCCAGATGCGGACGACGATGAAGGTGGCGGTGATCTCCTCGATGGTGCCGAACTCCCCCTCGACGATCACCTGGTCGCCGATCCGGATCGGCTGGGCCACCGCGATCTGCAGCCCGGCGATCAGGTTGGCGATCGTCGGGCGCGCCGCGAGTCCGAGCACGATTCCCGCCACGCCGGCCGAGGCGAAGAGGCTGAGCCCCACCGTCCGCACCACCGGGATGGTCATCAGCAGAAAGCCGGCGGTGAGCGCCAGCACACCCACTGTTGTCAGGCGGCGGAACACGGTGAGTTTGGTGCGCCGCCGCCGCCGGTCGATGCTCGACTCGTCTGGGCCGGACCGTTCGAGATAGGCATCGAACACCGCCTGCAGCTTGGCGGCCACCGTCCACCCCATACCGGCGATGAACCCCAGGCCCAGACCGCGGCTCAACTCCTCTGCGATGCGTTCGGCGAATTCGTACTCGGGGATAATGGCGAGGAGCGTCGCCATCGCCAGCGTGAAGCGGATCGGCTTCTGCCCGGCCCGGATGACGCGGCCGAGCACCGGCGCGCCGTGCTCCGGCCGGAACACCCGCGTCATCAGCCGATATAGCGCGCCGTGCACGCCCAGCACCAGGGCCAGCGCAAGCAGGGGGGCCGCAAGCTGGAGGATCCAGAGCGGTACGTCCGGGGCGGTCATGATCTCCGTGCGCGGATGTTGGCGGACTTGCGCCTGCAAACATCTGCGGCCCTGTCCGGTGCCCTGTTCCGACGCCATACACCATCGGAGCGGTGGCCAGGAGTGGACGGAAGGCTATGCGCTGCCGAGAGGCTACTCCCCGGCGGCGCGCGCCCCACGCAGCAGCCGGATCTCGGCGAGCAGGTCGTCCACGGCCGCCAGCGCGAAGGTGAGCGCCGCCTCGTCTACGAGGTGGCCGTCCCGGATTTTCTCGTGGACGGCGGCGATCACCACCTGTGGGCGGGCGATGACCCGCCCCAGCATGCCGGACAGCGTCTCCCGCATCTCGTGCTGAGCGCGCACGCCGCCAGTGAAGGCCGGCGACGCGGTCATGATGAGGACCGGTTTGCCCTTAACCGGCGACCGCATGGCCGGGCGGGAGGCCCAGTCGAGCGCGTTCTTCAGCACCCCCGACATGCCGTAGTTGTACTCCGGCGAGATGAGGAGCAGCCCGTCGCTCGCCTCGATCGCACCGCGCATGGCCACCGCTGAGGGCGGGGTGTTCTCGCTGTCGAGGTCCGGGTCGTAGGGCGGAATGTCGTTGAGCGGGAAATTGTCCAGCTCCGCTTTGCCGGCCAGGCTTCCCTTGAGCGTCAGGAGCACGGCCGTGCAGTAGGAATTGCGGCGGATGCTGCCGGAAAGTCCAAGGAGACGAAAAGACCGGTCGGTGGTCATGGCGCCTGTCCTGCTGTTTGCACAAGCTCTCTGGGCTGCCAACCGGTGGGAGGCGGCGTCGGCACGCGGTTCTGTTTCCCTACGCCTTCCGGCAAATGCGCGCAGACCCTGTCCGCTGAACCCGGCAAGCCGGTCAGGGCGTGTATTGGCGTCAGGGTTCAACGCCGATCAGCCCGTTCAAGCCGCTGATAACGCGCAATTCTGCCGGGGCAAAGTTGGACGCTTTTTCACAGGATGCTCCGAACATGGATGCAGCCGGTGTGCAGGAGGAGCAAGAGCCCCGTCGCATGGGTAAGGCTGCTCCTTAGAGGCTCACTCCTCCCCCTCCTGCAGCTTGGCTTGGCCGCGCTACGACGGACGCTATTGGCACGCCAATCTGCCTTCCGGTTGGGCTGGCATCCGGCTACTCTGGCGTCGTCAAGGGTGGATCGGGCCGTCCATATGGGAAATCCGAGCCAGGATGAATCGACGATGAAGCTGATTGACACACTCCAAGACGAACACGTGCTGATCGATCAGGTGCTCGGATCCCTTCGCACGTACGTCGGCGGACTCGTCGATGGGACTGCGGATCCGGATGATGGCAGACGCTTCGCCGCGTTCTTCACCGAGTTCGCCGGCCATTTCCATCACGATCGCGAGGAGCGAGTGTTCATCCATGCGCTCGTGACGGATGCGGAACTACCGGGCGACCGCGGACCAGTGCGCGCCGTCGCGCACGAGCACGCCCAGATGGAGGAGTGGCTGTGCGAGATGAAGCCGTTTCTCGAACAGAGGCCGCAGTCCGAGGACGATCGTGTTCGGCTTCGGGCTCTGGCAACTCGCTACTCGCACGCGCTCTGGCGTCATATCGACGCGGAGAACTCCGTCCTGTACCCGGAGGGTGCCGAGCGGCTTCGCCGGTGCGGCATTCGCGAGTTGCCGGATCGGCCGATGAGCGAGGCAGAGGCGGTCGCGCGTGAGGGCGGCGCGGCCCTGCTGGTCCGTTATCCGCCGGTCGAGGACGTTGCGCTCACGCGCGGTGACGGCTGTTTCATGTGCCAAGCCTACGGTGAGACCTGCGACGGACTCGAGGCCGAGTGGTGGACCGAGCTCGAGTGGGAAGAGTTTTACCACAGGTGACGCAAGCGGCCGAAACTCCTGGTGCGCCACGAAGGCCAAGCCCATCTTCGACACTTCGAGGAAAGCGCAATAAAGAAACGAACGCAGCATAGCGCTGCGCGCGGTGCCAATCTGTCCCGTGAGGTCAGTGTTGCGAAATGGGAGCGGCTCCGAAGCCTCTGATGGTCCGCTTTGCGCTATAGGCAGACAAAGCCCGAAAGCAGAGCTTAAGCTATGCTTCGGCACAGCTGTTAGCCGGAGCTCTCTTTCCTACCCTCCAGTTTCCGCGCTAAGGCTAAGAAGCCAGCGATGTATTCCACCCCTTCTTCACTACGGCGGATGCCAAGATTGATGCTTTTTCTGATCCCGTGAGGTCCGAGACGGACGGTGCGGATGGGCAGGTCTGAACCTTCCTCATGCACGAGCCAATCCGGCAGGACAGTGACCCCGCGTCCGGCGGCGACGAGTTGCAGCATCAGGTCGGTTGTCTCTGCCGTCCGGTGGCGGCGCGGCCGACAATGCGCCGGTACGAGGAAGCGGGTGTAAACGTCGAGCCGCTCAAGGCTGACCGGTAAGGCGATCAGGTCCTCGCAGAGGAGGTCATGCGGGAGTGCCACGCCACGCGCGGCCAGCGGATGCTCATCTTGCACCACCAGAACGAGTTCGTAATCGAAGACCTGCGTGAAGAGAACCTCTGGCAGATCAACCGGGTCAGGGGTGATCAGGAGGTCGATCTCGTTGTCCAGCAACGCGGCGACGCCGTCGAAGCGGAAAGCCGTGCGGACGTCGAAATCCACATCCGGCCACTGCGCGAGATAGGCGGCCGTCATCCGCATCAGCCATTTCTGGCATGGATGGCACTCCATCCCCACCCGAAACGCGCCGCGCTGGCCGGAGGCGAAATCGGCCAAAACCCGTTCAGCGTGCTCGATCTGCGGGAGCACGCGCTGTGCCAGTGCTAGAAGATGTTCCCCCGCCTGGGTGAAGCGAAGGCTGCGCCCCTTCTTCATCCAGATATCGACGCCGGTGCGCTCCTCAAACTTGCGGATCGTGTGGCTCAAGGCCGACTGGCTGACGTTAAGCCGGTTGGCGGCGGCAGTGACGCTGCCAAGGCTGTCCACCTCCCGTAGAATCGCAAGAAGCTGGCAATCAAGCATCCATGACTCCTGCTCATTCATCCATGAAAACAAACCACTTCCGCTCATAGTGAGCGCCCATTACTCCTGGATCAATCGTCCTGTCGGCGTCGCCGATCAACACTCAGCCCGAGGAATCCCATGTCTCAAGCCGAAGCCAGCGCCGAGACCGGGCTCGCGCACGCGAGCCCATATGGGCATGAGTTGGGCAATGTCCTGCGACTGGCTATCGCGCAGGCGCTTGCCGGCGCGAACGCCGTGGTCGTGTACGCGACGGGCGCCATCGTGGGCAACACGCTCGCGCCCAGCCCGGCACTGGCAACGCTGCCGATCTCCATCTTCGTGGTGGGGATGGCGCTGAGCACCTTGCCGGCCGGCCTCATCGCCCGCCGCCACGGGCGCCGCGCCGCGTTCCTGACGGGAACCGGATGCGGCGTCCTCGTTGGCCTGTTGTCCGCCTTGGCGGTCGTGCTGGGCTCATTCTGGCTGTTCTGCGCGGGGATGATCGTCGGAGGCGCCTATGCCGCCGTGGTCCTCTCCTTCCGCTTCGCTGCCGCCGACTGCGTGCCCGCGGAGCGACGTTCCCGCGCCATGTCCGCCGTGATGGCCGGCGGGGTGTTCGCCGGGGTCATCGGTCCGCAACTCGTTACCCACACGATGGACCTGTGGCCCCCCTATCTGTTCGCGGCCACCTACCTCGCACAAGCGGCTGTGGCCGCTGTGTCCGCTCTCGTTCTGCTCGGCGTCCGACTTCCGATGCCGACCGCGGCGGATATCGCCGGCGGCCGCCCGATCGTCGCCATCGCGCGCCAGCCCCGCTTCCTCACCGCCGTGATCTGCGGGATCGTGTCGTACCTGCTCATGAACTTCATCATGACGGCTGCCCCGTTGGCGATGCGGCTGTGCGGTCTGCCGCAGGAGGCGTCCAACCTCGGCCTGCAGTGGCACGTGATCGCGATGTACGCGCCGAGCTTCTTCACCGGGCGGCTGATCGCACGCTTTGGCGCCCTCCGCCTGGTGGCCGCTGGTCTCGCGTTAATCGCCGCCGCCGCCGCGGTCGGGCTGGCGGGGGTGGATGTGCCGCATTTCTGGCTGAGCCTGATCCTGCTGGGCGTCGGCTGGAACTTCGGCTTCTTGGGTGCTTCGGCCCTCGTGCTTGAGTGCCACCGTCCCGAGGAACGGACGGGCGTACAGTCGCTCAACGATTTCCTCGTGTTCGGGACAATGGCTTTGGGCTCCTTCGCGTCCGGCGGTCTGCTGACGACCTACGGCTGGGATACGGTGCTTTGGGTCTCGTTCGCCCCTCTTACGGTGGCGGTCGCGGCTCTCGCTTCCACGGCTAAATCTTGCCTCGACCGCACGGCCGGATGAGGCGTGCTGGAATGGGTTCTTAGGGATCCGCTGGAAACCGATCGCATCCAGGAAGAGAAAATTTCTATGACCAGCTGATGGGGATGGGTGAGGAGGTGAAGCGGATAAAACCCGTATCCAGAAAGCGACAGGTCGTTATAAAGCCAGATCCAGCATCCTGCCTTCGAACACGCGGTCGCGGGAGCCTTCCAGATGGTGGCGCATTGCCGTCCTGGCGCGGTCGGCATCGCGGCTGCGGATCGCCTCGAAAATGCCCCGATGCTCGTCGAGGACGCCGGTCAGTCCTTCCCGCGGTCCCATCAGGGAGGCGCCGTGGAACTTCATGCCGATGGCGATGTGGTCCTTCAGAGCCTTGTAGGACGACAAGTAATAGTGGTTGTTCGCCGCCTCGGCGATGGCGCAGTGGAAGGCGAAATCGGCATCCTCCCGGTGACGGTGCGCCTGCGTCGCCGCCTGCATCAGGTCCAGCGCCGAGGCGATGGCGTCGAGCGCCGGCTGGTTCCAGCGCAGGGCCGCGTAATAGGCATAATCGGGCTCGATGCTCAGGCGAAACTCGTAACAGCGCTGGATGTCGGCGATCGTCTCCACCGGGGCGAAGCCGACCAGGGCGCGGGTCTCCGCCGGCCGCATCTTGACGAAGCTGCCGGCTCCCCGTCGCGAATGGATCAGCCCCTCGTCGCGCAGACGGCTCAGGGCGTCGCGCACGACGGGGCGTGAGACGAGGAACTGCTCCGCCAGTTCATGCTCTCCCGGCAGCCGCTGATCGGGCTGGTAAGTGCCCGCGCTGATCTGTGCCAGAAGGCCTTGATAGACCCGCTGCACCAGCGGTGTCGCGCGCGGGCGGCTGCCCTCTCCGACATCATCGTTCGCGTTCCGGCCATCCGCCTCCAAGAGGCCGGAGGCGTTGTCTGCGAGGTCGCTGCGTTCGGCCATAGCATCGTCTCACGTTGTTTCCCGCACGTCGCCACGTGGTCCGGCGTCGAGCCAATCTGTAGCGTTATCCGGACAAGTTGTAAACATGTAAAGCCGCATTGCCGCTGTGCAATGCGCATTGTTGGTAGGCAACATTACAACATGTTGACATCTTCGCAGCGCTGTGATGGAGTGGCTCATGTTCGGGCGGCAAAGGTGCCCGGGCACGGATCCGGCGACCGCGCAGGCGGTCGTCGTCGCCCGATGGGCGCAGTGGGATGGCACGCCTCATGGACAGCAAGGCTCGGCATGTGGGACCGGATTTCGGCGCGGCTGCGCGGGCTGCGATGCGCGTGCACCTGATCGCCGACGACCTGACCGGGGCGCTCGACACCGCCGCCCAGCTCACCTCCGCCACCGGCCCCATCCCCATTCATTGGCGCGGCGTGCCGCGCTCGACCGCGATCTCCAGCATCGCCCTCGACAGCGGCACGCGCGAGGCCGGGCGGGAGGAGGCGCGGGAGACGGTTGCGGCCCTGGTCGCCGGATTGCCGCGGAGCCCTGGCACCATCCTATACGCCAAGTTGGACAGCCTGTTGCGCGGCCACGCCGGGGCGGAGATCGCCGCCTGGATCGGCGCGGTGGCCCCTGTCCATTGCATTGTGGCGCCCGCCTTTCCCTACCAAGGCCGCGTCACGCGCGGCGGCGTGCAGCACGTTCGCACGGCAGACGGCTGGCGGCCGACGGCGAACGACCTGCGTACCGATCTGATGCGCGAGGGGCTGGCGGTCCGCTGCTGCCGCCCCGGCGACCCGGTGCCCGCCGGCATCAGCCTGTGGGACGCGGAGACGGACGCCGACCTCGCCGCCATCGCCGCAGCGGGCCTCGGCCTCGATGGCCCCGTCCTGTGGTGCGGCAGCGGCGGGTTGGCGGGCGCACTGGCGCAGACCGCCGGCCAACCGTCCGATCCGTGCGGCAACGCGGCGCTGCCGCGCCCGGTCCTGGGGCTGTTTGGCACCAACCATCCAGTGACGGTGGCGCAAATCGCCGCCTGCGGTGGGCTCACCCTGCCTCTGCCGGATGGCGGCGACGCGAGCGCGCTGGCCCTGTCCCAGCGCCTGGGCGAACAGGGCGTCGTCCTGGCCGGGCTGGCGCTGCCGGACGGGCTGTCCTGTGCCGAAGCCGCCAACCGGATCGAGCGCGCGTTCGGGTCGCTCGTCCGCCGGCTTGACGCACCCGGCACGCTGCTGGTTGCCGGCGGTGAGACGCTGCGCGGACTCTGCATGGCGCTGGAGGCGGAGCGGCTCGATCTCGACGGGCACATCCTGCCGGGGGTTCCCCGTTCGGTCCTGCGCGGCGGTCGCTTCGACGGTGTGCGCGTCGTCTCGAAATCGGGCGCGTTCGGCGAGCGCACGCTGCTGCGTCGGCTGCTCGGCCTCGACCAATCCTACCAACAGGGAGAGCAAGCATGACACCGCATCTGGCCATCACCATGGGTGATCCGGCCGGCGTCGGGCCGGAGATCATCGTGAAGGCCTGCGCGCGTCTGAAGGACCGGATCGCATCCGGCGGGCTGCGCCTGCTGATCATCGGCAGCAACCCGTCGCTCCACGCGGCGCGCGCCGCGCTGGGCAGCAACCTCGCCATCCCGGAGGTGAGCGACGCCGACAGCGTGTGGCCGGCGCTGGCCTGCCTGCAGGCCGGGCCGGAGGGCGAGCCCATCCGGCCGGGTGTGCTGTCTGTGGACGGCGGGCGCTTCGCCTATATGGCGGTGGAGCGCGCGGTGCGGCTGGCCCAGGCCGGGCGCATCCAGGGCATCGTCACCGCGCCGCTGAACAAGGAAGCGCTGAACAAAGCCGGCTATCACTTTGCCGGCCACACCGACCTGCTGGCCGAGCTGACCGGGGCGCGCGGCTCGGTGATGATGCTGGCGCACGGCAACATGCGGGTCAGCCACGTCACCACCCACATCGCGCTGGAGGAGGTGCCGAAGCGGCTGACGCCGGAGCGGTTGCGCTATGTCATCGACCTGACCCACGAGACGCTGACCGGCCTGCGCCTGCCGCGCCGCCGTATCGCGGTCGCGGCACTCAACCCGCACGCCGGCGAGGGCGGCCTGTTCGGCCGCCAGGACATCGAGGTGACCGAACCGGTGGTCGCGCGCTGCGTCGCCGACGGCCTGGACGTGGTCGGCCCGGTTCCCGGCGACACCGTCTTCGTCAAGCTGCGCGCCGGCCAGTTCGACGCGGTGGTCGCCATGTACCACGACCAGGGCCATATCCCGGTGAAGCTGCTGGGTTTCAACGTCAACCCGGAAACCGGCACCTGGGACGCGCTGAGCGGCGTCAACATCACCCTCGGCCTGCCGATCATCCGCACCTCGGTGGACCACGGCACCGCCTTCGACATCGCCGGCAAAGGCATCGCCAACGAGCTGAGCCTGATCGAGGCAATCGAGTACGCCGAAACGCTCGCCGCCGCCCGTGTCGCGGCCTGAGGACTGGACATGACCCAGGATACAACCATGAACGACCTGACCCGCCCCATCGAATTGCTCCGCCCGCCGCGCATCGCGTTCGGATCCGGCACCGCCGCGGACGTAGGCCGCTGGGTGCGTGAGAACGGCTTCACCCGCACGCTGGTGGTCGCCGACGCCTTCAACGCGGTGCGCGTGGACCGGCTGGCGCTGGAAGGCTCGGTGAGCGTGTTCGCGGACATCAAGCCGGAACCGGACCTGCCCAACCTGGAGATGCTGCTGGCCGCCGCCGCGCGGGCCGAGGCCCAGGTGGTGGTCGGCTTCGGCGGCGGCAGCGCCATGGACCTTGCCAAGCTGGCGGCCGTCCTGCCCGGCAGCGGCCAGGCCATCCACGACGTCGTCGGTCCTGAGAAGGTGGCCGGCAAGCGCGCCGCGCTGGTCCAGGTGCCGACGACCTCCGGCACCGGCAGCGAGGCCGGCACCCGCGCGCTGGTCACCGATCCGGCGACGCAGAACAAGCTGGCGGTGCAGAGCGTCCACATGCTGGCCGATCTGGCCGTCGTCGATCCCGACCTGACGCTGAGCGTGCCGCCGGCGGTCACCGCCGCCACCGGCGTGGACGCGCTGGCCCACTGCGTGGAAGCCTACACCAACCGCAAGGCCCACCCGGCCATCGACCTGTACGCGCTGGAGGGCATCCGTCTGGTCGGCCGATGGCTGCCCCGCGCCATCGCCGATGGCAGCGACCGCGCGGCGCGCGCCGGCCTGTCGCTGGCGTCGCTCTACGGCGGCATCTGTCTTGGCCCGGTCAACACGGCGGCGGGCCATGCGGTGGCCTACCCGCTGGGCACCCGCCACCACGTCGCGCACGGCGCCGCCAACGCGTTGATCTTCCCGCATGTGCTCGCCTTCAACGCCCCCGTCGTGCCGGAGCGCACCGCCGCCATCCTGGCCGCGCTGGGGCTGCCGGCCGCGACCGAGCCGGCGGCGGTGTTCGAGGCCGCTTACCGCTGGTGTCTGAGCCTTGGCTGCACGATGCGGCTGTCGGATTTCGGCGTGCCGGAGGCCGACCTGCCTCGCATGGCCGAGGAAGCCCACGCGATCCGCCGGCTGCTCGACAACAACCCGCGCGACGTAAGCCGCGAGGACATTCTGGGCATGTACCGCGCCGCCCTCTGATGTTTCACCTTTGTGCAAAGGCACAGGCCATGACCAAGATCACGGGTCCCTTCGTCGCCATCGTCACGCCCTTCGACGGCGACGAACGCATCGATGTCGCAGCGCTGCGAAAGCAGGTGAAACGCCAGGCGTCCGCCGGCAACGGCGTGTTCTGCGCCGGCACCAACGGTGAGTTCTACGCGCTGTCCTTCGAGGAAAAGCTGCAGGTCGCCGAAACCAGCGTGGAGGCCGCCGATGGCCGCGTGCCGGTGCTGGCCCACATCGGCGAGATCTCCACCCACCAGACCATCGCGCTGGGCAAGGCCGTCCAGGGGCTGGGCGTCAAGGCGGTGTCGGCCATCACGCCCTCCTTCATCGCCTGCTCGCAGGCGGAGCTGGCCGACCATTACCGGCGCGTCGCCGACGCGCTCACGGTGCCCCTCTACCTCTACAACATCCCGGCGCGCACCGGGAACACGCTGGAGCCGCAGACCGCCCGCATTCTGGCCGACCACCCCAACATCATCGGCATCAAGGACAGCGCCGGCTCGCAGGAGAGCCTGGACGCCTTCCTCGCGGTCGCCCGCGAGCGTGACGACTTCGACGTGCTGGTCGGCCCGGACTCGCTGGTGCTGCACGGCCTGCGCAACGGTGCCACCGGCTGCATCTCCGGCCTGGGCAACCTCTGCCCGATCACCCTCAACGGCATCCACACCGCCTTCGTGAACGGCGATGCGGACGCGGAAGCCCATCAGGCGCGCTTCAGCGCCCTACGTAAGGAGCTTTACGCGTTGGGCTTCCCGCCGGCGATGGTCAAGCGCGCGCTGTGCCACGCCATGCCCGAAGTCGGCTGGAGCCGCGCCCCGGTGCTGATCGCCGACGCGGTGAACCAACAGATCAAGGAGATCGCGACACGCTACGCCGAGGCCGTGTGACCACCGGCACGGCATGACAACGAACGATACCAAGGCGGAGCCATCCGCCATTTAGGGAGCCGTCCATGAACCACTTCACCAGTGCGGAAAGCGCGATCATCCTCGGGATCGTCGCCCTTTACATCCTCTTCACCTCGTGGCTGACGGTGCGCCTACGCAGCCGGACCACCGGAGAATTCATGAACGCGGCGCGCTCCATGCCGGCGGCGGTCGTCGGCGTGCTGCTGATGTCCGAATTCATCGGCGCCAAATCGACGGTCGGCACCGCGCAGGAGGCGTTCCAGTCCGGCATGGCGGCGTCCTGGTCGGTGCTGGGCGCCTCGATCGGCTTCCTGCTGTTCGGCCTGTTCTTCGCCAAGAGGATCTACGGCTCCGGCGAATACACGATCTCCGCGGTGATTCAGAAGTCCTACGGCACCTCGACCATGCGGACGGTGTCGATCATCATGATGTACGCGCTGCTGCTGGTGAACGTCGGCAACTACGTCAGCGGCGCCGCCGCCCTGTCCACGGTGATGAACCTGAACCTGACCTGGGCCATGGTGATCATCGCGGCGGTCAGCACGTTCTACTACGTGTTCGGCGGGCTGAAGGGCGTCGCCTACGTCACCATCCTGCACAGCGCCATGAAGGTGCTGGGCATCGGCCTGATCCTCGGCGTGGCGCTGTCGTTGAGCGGTGGCGTCGGTCCCGTGGTGGCCAAGCTGCCCGCCCACTACTTCACCTGGGACGGCACCATCGGCATGCCGACCGTCTTCGCCTGGGTGATCGGCACCGTCGGCGCCATCTTCTCCACGCAGTTCATCATCCAGGCGATCTCGTCCAACCGCAGCGCGTCGGATGCCCGGCGCTCGGCCTTCTACGCCGCGGCCTTCTGTCTGCCGCTGGGCTTCATGCTGGCGTTCATCGGCGTGACCGCGCGCTATCTCTACCCGGAGATGAAGAGCCTCTACGCGCTGCCGATCTTCCTCGACTCCATGCACCCGCTGGTGGCCGCCATCGTCACCACCTCGCTGGTCGCGTCGGTCTTCGTCAGCGTCAGCACGGTGGCGCTCGCCATCGCCTCACTGGTCGTGCGCGACTTCTACGTGCCGTGGAAGAAGCCGAGCCCCGAGCAGGAGTTCCGCACCACCCGCATCCTGTCGCTCGTCATCGGCTTCCTGCCGCTGATCTTCGTCTTCTTCGTGCCGGAAATACTCAAGCTGTCCTTCTTCACCCGGGCGCTGCGCCTCTCGATCACCGTTGTCGCCGTGATCGGCTTCTTCCTGCCGTTCTTCGCCAGCAACCTCGGGGCGACGCTGGGCCTGCTGGGCGCCACCGTCAGCACCACCGTGTGGTACGTCCTCGGCAACCCCTACGGCATCGACAACATGTACGTGGCGCTGCTCACGCCGATGATGGTGATGGCCATCGAGCGGCTGTTCCGCTGGAAGAGCGCTCCCGCCGTCCTGGGCGCACCGCCGCAGGCGGGCGCGTCCTGACCGCCCGGCCATCCCATCTCACCGTGCCCAATCACCGCCGCCCCATCACCGTCGCAATGTGACACGTCATGACCACGACCTTGACCTCGACTTTCACCCTTCCCACCGACCGTGGGCGCGTAGCGCCCGCGGCTGGGGACCCGCAGCGCCTCGACGCCTACCTACCGTCGCCCTGCGTCCAGAACCACGCCGCCAACATCGTCGCGCTGCCAGGTGGGGATCTCGCCTGCGTCTGGTTTGGCGGCACGCAGGAGGGCATTCCGGACATCTCCATCTACTTCTCGCGGCTGGCCGCCGGATCCAACCGCTGGACCGATCCCGTCCGGCTGTCCGACGACCCAACGCGCTCGGAGCAGAACCCCGTCCTGTTCCCGGCACCGGACGGAACCCTGTGGCTGTTCTACACGGCGCAAATCTCCGGCAACCAGGACACCGCCATCGTGCGCTGCCGAACCTCGCCCGACAACGGGCTGAGTTGGGGGCCGATCCGCACCTTGTTCGAGGGGGCAGGGCAGGACGGCATCTTCATCCGCCAGCCGGTGGTCGTGCTGCCAAACGGCGACTGGCTGCTGCCGGTGTTCCTCTGCCACGGGACGCCGGGTGTGAAGTGGGTGGGCGACAACGACACCAGCGCGGTCAAGATCTCCACCGACCAGGGCCGGACCTGGACGGAGCACCCCGTGCCCGACAGCGTCGGTTGCGTCCACATGAGTGTCGTGCCGCTGCCGAACGGCACGCTGGCCGCCTTCTATCGCAGCCGCTGGGCCGACCGGGTCTACCGCAGCCACTCCCAAGACAACGGACGGACCTGGAGCGCGCCGGTGCCGACCGAGTTGCCCAACAACAACTCCTCGATCCAAGTGACGGCGCTGCGCGACGGCCGGCTCGCCATGGTCTTCAACGAGTCCAGCGCCGAGGGCGTCACCGAGCGGCGGCAGTCGCTGTACGACGACATCGAGGACGATGCGGCACCCACCGGCGACCCGGCCGCACCAGCATCTGCACCGCCGCAGGTGCGCAAGGCATTCTGGGGTGCGCCTCGGGCACCGATGACGCTTGCCTTGTCGAGCGACGGCGGGATCACTTGGCCGGTGCGCCGCAACCTGGAGGTCGGCGATGGCTATTGCATGACCAACAATTCCAAGGAGGGCCTCAACCGGGAATTCTCCTACCCGTCGATCACCCAGGCGGAGGACGGCGCTCTGCACGTCGCCTTCACCTACTTCCGCCAAGCCATCAAGTACTCCCGCGTCTCGCCGGACTGGGTGAGCGCCGGTCCATGAACGGGGCAAGCAGGGAGCAGCCCCGCCGGGCGCTGGTCACCGGGGTGAGTTCCGGCATCGGCGCCGCCATCGCCGAGCAGCTCCTGCGCGAGGGCTGGGTAGTAGAGGGGATGAGCCGGACGGCTCCCGCGCTCGATCACCCACGCCTGCACGTCACGCCGGTGGACCTGCTGGACGCCGACGCCGTGGCCGAGGCTCTTGCCCGGTTGCCGGTGGTGGACGCGCTGGTGCACGCGGCCGGCATCATGCGGATAGGCCCGCTCGGTGAACTCGACTCCGGCGACGCCCGGACGATGTGGCGTCTGCATGTCGAGGCCGCGACGCAACTGGTGGAGCACGTGACTGCACGGATGTCCGGCGGCGGGCGCATCGTCCTGATCGGCAGCCGGACCGCCGAGGGCGCCGCCGGCCGCAGCCAGTACGCGGCGAGCAAGGCGGCCATGGTCGGTCTGGCGCGCTCCTGGGCACTGGAGCTGGCACCGCGCGGTGTGACGGTCAACGTGGTGGCGCCGGGGGCGACCGACACGCCGATGCTGAAAGATCCCAGTCGAGCCGGCCTGCCACCGAAGCTGCCTCCAATCGGACGCTTCATCAAGCCGGAGGAGGTCGCCGCGCTGACGGCGTTCCTCCTGTCCGACGCCGCGGCCGCCATCACCGGGCAGAGAATTTTCGTGTGCGGGGGAGCGTCCTTGTAGCGCGCACCTCGACGTCACCGTTTTCACCCCAAGGGGGAGCATCCATGCGCATCATCGACGTCCGCGAGATCACCAAGCCGATCGCCTCGCCGATCCGCAACGCCTACATCGACTTCTCGAAGATGACCGCGAGTCTGGTGGCGGTGGTCACCGATGTAGTGCGCGACGGGCGGCGCGTGGTTGGCTACGGCTTCAACTCGAACGGCCGCTACGGCCAGGGCGGTCTCATCCGCGAGCGCTTCCGCGACCGGATCCTCGATGCGGCCCCCGACAGCCTCCTCGACGACGATGGCAGCAACCTGGATCCGCACCGGATCTGGGCGGCGATGATGACGAACGAAAAGCCGGGCGGGCACGGCGAGCGGTCTGTGGCCGTGGGCACCCTCGACATGGCGGTCTGGGACGCCACGGCCAAGATCGCCGGCAAACCGCTCTTCCGCCTGTTGGCTGAGCGCAAGAAGCGCGCGGCGAACCCTCGCGTCTTCGTCTACGCGGCCGGCGGCTACTACTACCCCGGCAAGGACGATGCGGCGTTGCGGGCGGAGATGCGCAGCTATCTCAACCGCGGCTACACCGTCGTGAAGATGAAGATCGGCGGGGCCGCCATCGACGAAGACCGGCGCCGGATCGAGGCCGTGCTTGCCGAGATCGGCTCTCACGCCCGACTGGCCGTCGATGCCAACGGGCGCTTCGATCTCGAGACGGCCATTGCCTACGCGAAGATGCTGCGTGACTACCCGCTGTTCTGGTACGAGGAGGCCGGCGACCCCCTCGACTACGCGCTGCAGGCCGCGTTGGCCGAGTTCTATCCCGGTCCCATGGCGACCGGCGAGAACCTGTTCTCGCACCAGGACGCGCGCAACCTCCTGCGCTATGGCGGGATGCGGCCCGACCGCGACTGGCTGCAATTCGACTGCGCCCTGTCCTACGGCTTGGTCGAGTATCTGCGCACGCTCGACGTCCTGGAGCGCTCCGGCTGGTCGCCCGCCCGCTGCATCCCGCACGGCGGCCACCAGATGTCGCTCAACATCGCCGCCGGTCTCGGGCTTGGCGGCAACGAGAGCTATCCGGACCTGTTCCAACCCTATGGCGGCTTCCCGGACGGCGTGCGCGTCGAGGATGGGCACATTGTCATGCCCGAGCTGCCCGGAATCGGGTTCGAGGGTAAGTCTGATCTGATCAAAGTCATGCGTGAGCTGGCCGAGTGATGATCGGCGATCGTGGGTGGAGACGAAATCCTTTCGCTATACTGAACCGCGCCGGGTTTGTTGGAGGCCGGTTTGGTTGGTTCAGGCCGCCGTGGCGCCGTCCTCGGTTTGAGCATAATAACGCGCCTCGGCGGGAGGAATGTTGCCGATGGGTTCGAGCCGGTGCCGGTGGTTGAACCAGTCTCCCCGGCGGTTCACCCGGTCGGCTGGGTAAGGCGCTGCCCGCTCGCTGAACGTGGTGCGCCCCGCCTTGCCGCGCGTCGCCCCTTTCAGGCCCATCTGGCGCATCAGCCGGGCCACCGTGCAGCGCGCCACGTCAAAGCCCTTGCGCCGCCACCGCCGCCAGACCTTTCGTACCCGGGCCGGAGCGTTTGCCCTGGTCACGCTCGGCCTGCCGGATCCAGCCGCGCAGCGTCTCGGGATTGCAGCCGATCTTCGCTGCGATCGAACAGATGTGTGCGATCTCCCCACGGCCAGGACCGAGCGACGGATGGATCCCTCAACACCGCTGCTCGTCCAGCGTCGCGGGGGCCGGAATGCTGACCACCGCTTCTGATGGCCGTTCGTAACGGCTTCTCGCCGATAGTGTGGAAAAAGTCGGGGTTGTCGGCGGCCCGAAGTCCTGATTCAGTCCTCCTGAGCAGAGAAGGGTACAGCGATGATGGGCGGTGATGCAGGAAGCGCTGCTCTATGAGTTCAGCCGCCTGTGGCGCCCCGGGGATGGGTACGCCACAGGCGGACGAACCGCTCGGCTTACGCGGATACGCTCGCCAGGGCGGCGTTGAGAGAAGCGCTCGGCCGCATCACGGCTTCGAGCTTCCCTGCGTCGGGCAGATAGTAACCGCCGATGTCGGCCGGACGGCCCTGGACTTCGTTGAGCTCCGCAAGAATTTTGACTTCACTCTCAGCCAGGGTCTTCGCCAGCGGCGCAAACGTAGCCGCCAGTTTGGCGTCCTCAGTCTGGGCGGCCAGTTCCTGGGCCCAGTACATCGCGAGGTAGAATTGGCTGCCGCGATTGTCGAGTTCGCCGGTCTTTGCGCGCGGCGACTTGTTGCTGTCCAGAAGCTTACCCGTGGCGGCGTCCAGCGTTTTGGCCAGCAGCGTGGCGCGGTGGTTGTTTCCCTTGATTCCAAGGTCCTCCAGCGACACGGCGAGGGCCAGAAACTCGCCCAGCGAGTCCCAGCGCAGATGGTTTTCCTCCACCAGCTGCTGCACGTGCTTCGGCGCCGAGCCGCCCGCGCCCGTCTCATACATGCCGCCACCGTTCATCAGTGGGACGATCGACAGCATTTTGGCCGAGGTGCCCAGCTCCATGATCGGAAACAGGTCGGTCAGGTAGTCGCGCAGGATGTTGCCGGTCACCGAGATGGTGTCCAAGCCGCGGATCACGCGCTCCAGCGTGTAACGCATGGCGCGCACCTGGCTCATGATCTGGATGTCGAGGCCCGTGGTGTCGTGATCCTTCAGGTATACCTTGACCTTCTTGATCAGCTCGTTCTCGTGCGGGCGGTACGGGTCCAGCCAGAACACGGCCGGCATGCCGGAGTTGCGCGCGCGCGTCACCGCCAGTTTGATCCAGTCACGGATCGGGGCGTCCTTGACCTGACACATGCGCCAGATGTCGCCCTGCTCGACGTTCTGGCTCAGCAGCACCTCGCCGGTGGCGAGATCGGTGATGTTCGCCACGCCGTCCTCGGGGATCTCGAACGTCTTGTCGTGCGAGCCGTATTCCTCGGCTTGCTGGGCCATCAGGCCGACGTTCGGCACGGTGCCCATGGTCTTGGGATCGAAGGCGCCGTGCCATTTGCAGAAGTTGACCATCTCCTGGTAGATGCGGGCGAAGGTCGATTCCGGCATCACGGCCTTCACGTCCTTCAGGCGGCCGTCCGCCCCCCACATCTTGCCGCCGTTACGGATCATGGCCGGCATCGAGGCGTCCACGATCACGTCGTTGGGCGAGTGGAAATTGGTAATGCCCTTGGCCGAGTCCACCATCGCCAGTTCGGGACGGTGCTCGTGGCAGGCGTGCAGGTCGCGTTTGATCTCATCCTGTGTGGATTGCGGCAGCTTGGCGATCTTGTTGTACAGATCGACCATGCCGTTGTTGACGTTGACGCCGAGTTCCTCGAACAGCTTGCCGTGCTTCTCGAACGCGTCCTTGTAGAAAATGCGCACGCAGTGGCCGAACACGATCGGGTGCGACACCTTCATCATGGTGGCCTTGACGTGCAGCGAGAACATCACGCCGGTCTTGTAGGCGTCGTCGATCTGCTTTTCATAGAAATCGAGCAGCGCCTTCTTGCTCATGAACATGCTGTCGATGACTTCCTTGTCCAGCAAGGAAATCTTCTCTTTGAGGGTGATGGCCTTGCCGCTTTTGGTGAGCAGCTCCATCTTGACGTCGCGCGCCTTGTCCAGCGTCATCGACTTTTCACCATGGTAGAAGTCACCGTGGTGCATGTGCGAGACGTGGGTGCGCGACGCCTGGCTCCATTCGGCCATGCTGTGCGGGTTCTTGCGGGCGTATTCCTTGACCGCCTTCGGCGCGCGGCGGTCAGAGTTGCCCTCGCGCAGCACCGGGTTCACGGCCGAGCCCAGGCACTTGTTGTAGCGGGCGCGAATGGCCTTTTCGGCGTCGGTCTTGGGGTCGTCGGGGAAATCGGGAACGTTGAATCCCTTGGACTGCAACTCCTTGACCGCGGCGACGAGTTGGGCCACCGAGGCGGAGACGTTGGGCAGCTTGATGATGTTGGCGTCCGGCTCCAGCGTCTTCTTGCCCAGTTCGGCCAGCACATTGGGCACCCTCTGCTGCTCGCTCAGGTACTCGGGGAACTCGCCCAGGATGCGATTGGCCACCGAAATGTCCGTTGCCACGACTTCGATGCCGGCTTGTGAGGCAAAGGTCCGGACGATGGGCAGGAAGGACGCCGTTGCCAAGCGCGGCGCCTCGTCCGTCAGCGTGTAGATGATCTTCCAAGCATCAGAAGCCATGGTGGTCCTCATTTTTGTTTGTTTTGGGAAAAAGGCTGACCCGAATCTTGACGGAGCGTGCTACAGCGCCAGGGTTCTTTCCAGTGGTTTTTATCGCACGCTCCACGGTCCGGACACGAGGGGAGGTGCCGAAGCGGAGACCGCGCGGACAATCGAGGCCACCGCTCCTCTCCTCAGTCGCGCTTCCTGCGGAAGTGCTCATAGAGGTCCTCGAACACCGCCGCCCCGCGCTCCAGGCGGCGCTCGTCGTCGTCCGTCGCGGCGGCGATGCCGGAGATCAGCGTCCGGATACCGGCCGCCTCCTCGCGCTGGAACTTGCCGTCCTTGAGGTCGATGTCGTGCACGATCTCGGCGATCGCCTGGAGCGCCCGCTCCGGCTTGACCAGCTTGGCCAGTAGAACCTCGAAGGTGCAGTGGTCGCCCTCGTGCGTGAATTCCGCCTCGAACATGTCGAAGCGGAGTTCGTCCGGCTCCGGGACATAGCCCTTGTCGGCGACGAACTTGAACCGGGGCTCCGGGTCGATGAAGCGGCGGATGAACCAGGCCGAGGCGATGCGGTCCACCAGCACACCCCGGCGCGTCACCCAGGTTCGGCCTCTCAGCGGCCCAATGTCAGCAGCGTCCATGGCCTCTTCCTCCTGTTCCAAACCGCCTTCGGCCTGCATGAGCCGGGCCTCGATCCCGGCGAGGAGTCCTTCCACCGGCATCCGCCCGCCCGCGCCGAAGAAGTCGATGGCGACGATCTCCGCCATGCGCCGCCGCAGGCGGGTCACCTGGGCGCGAAATTCCCTGGAGCGGCCGCGCCACGTCTCCGGCTCACCCGCCAACACCTCCGCCACCGCGCGGGCTTCGGCGGCGAGCGCCTCATAGTCAGCGTCGCGGGCCTTGTCGAACAGCGCCCGCACCTCCCGGTCGGAGAGGCCGTCGATGAAGCGCGCCTCGAACACCGCCGCTTCGCCTCCACCCTCGACGATCTCGCGCAGCAGCCACTGGAAGTCCTCCTGCGTCTGCTCCCCGGCGGGCAGCGCGTAGAGCGAGTTCTTGATCGCTATCGCGCCCAGCCCCTGGAGGCGGCGCCAGACCTTGACGCGGAAGTACGCGGGCTTCGGCGGCAGCTGATGCGCCAACAGCAGCCAAGCGTATCGCACATCGGCCGCGTGGGACGCATCGCTCATACGGGCACCTGTATCTCAGACATACCAATAACGTAACGCTTGTATCATTTGTTTGGCAAGCGTACAGTCCGTTTCGGCGCCGGATGTCCGACGACCGCCTGGAGGTGTGCCATGCCCTATGAGGTCGCACCGCTGCCGTTCAAGCCGCCCTGGCTGAACGGCCTCTCCGAGCGCTTGCTCGTCAGCCACTACGAGAACAACTACGGCGGCGCCGTCCGCCGCCTGAACGCCATCGAAGCCGACCTCGCCCGGCTCGACTGGAGCGCGGCGCCGACGTTCGTCATCAACGGCCTGAAGCGCGAGGAACTGATCGCCGCGAACTCGATGATCCTGCACGAGGCGTACTTCGACAGCCTCGGCGGCAGCGGCGACGCCGGGGGCGCGTTCGCCGCTGCGCTGGAGCGGGACTTCGGGGCGGTGGCACGCTGGCGGCAGGAGTTCACCGCCATGGGCAAGGCGCTCGGCGGCGGCTCCGGCTGGGTGCTGCTGACCTTGTCGGAACGGGACGGCCGGCTGCGCAACGTCTGGGCGGCCGACCACGCCCACACGCTGGGCGACGGCCGCGTGGTGCTGGCGCTCGACATGTACGAGCATGCCTACCACCTCGACTTCGGCGCCAGGGCGGGCGCCTACGTCGATGCCTTCATGGCCAACATCGCCTGGGACCGTGTCGCCGGCCGCCACCGGCGCGCCGCCGAGGGGCTCCGCCCGGCGTCGCGACCCGCGGATGCCGAAGTCCCGGAGATGAGCGTCGTCGAGGCGCGGCGGGTGATCGAGGGCGGCGAGATCCTCGTGCTCGACGTCTGCTGGGACGAGGATCTGGCGAAGTCTCCCGACATGCTGCCGACCGCCGTCCACCATGACGCCCGGCGCATCGCGGAGTGGGCCGACGGTGTGCCCAAGGACCGCGAGGTCCTGGCCTATTGCGTCTACGGATTTCAGGTGAGCCGGGACGCGGTCGCCGAACTGCGGCGCCGGGGCGTCTCCGCCCGCACGCTGGCCGGCGGCATCTCGGCGTGGCGCGCCATGGGGGCGCCGACCGTGCCGAAGCCCTGAACCCCTGCCCAAGGAGTCCCGCCATGAAGTGGGTCACCCGCGAACGTCCGAAGATCGACCGCATCGCCTGCCCCTGGCTGATCGCCCGGTTCATCGACGAGCAGCCGGAGTTCCTCTACGTGCCCGGCGACCGCGTGCTGGACGTGGCTCGGGAAACCGGCGCCGTCCCCTACGACATCCCTGGCGTCGAGCTCAGCCACGCCGGCGACCTGTGCAGCTTCGACGCCGTCCTCATCAAGTACCGCCTGGACGACCCGGCGCTGCAGCGCTTGGCCGTCATCGTCCGTGGCGCCGACACGTCGCGTCTTGACCTGACGCCGCAGTCGGCCGGGCTGTACGCCGTCTCGCTCGGCCTCTCCGCCGTGTTCAAGGACGACCACGAGATGCTCCGCCACGGCATGGTCGTTTACGACGCGCTCTACGCTTGGTGCCGGGAGTGCCAGGGCGAGGCGCACACCTGGCCGCCCGCCGGATGGGCAGCGGTCGCCTGATGTAAGGAGAGACGCCATGAAGCGACACATCGCAGCCCTGGTTCTCGGGTTCGCGACGGCGGGGCTGTCAAACGCCGCGCCCGCGGCCGACCCGGCGTGGAAGGCCGTCGATGGGGCGATGGGACGAGCCGGGGCGGTGCAGCCGGGCGACGTCTACAAGTATTCGATCCCCCGCACGGACCTGAAGGTGACGGTGGACGGCGTCGCGATCAAACCGGCGCTGGCGCTCGGCTCCTGGGTCGCGTTCAGAGGCGACGGCGGGCACGCCATGGCCATGGGCGACCTAGTGCTCACGGAGCAGGAGGTCGCGCCGGTGATGAGGAGCTTGGTGCAGAACGGCATCGAGATCACGGCCGTCCACAACCACATCCTGCGCGCATCCCCGTCCACGCTGTACATGCACATCGCCGGGACGGGCGACCCGGTGAAGCTGGCACAGGCGATCCGCGGGGCCTTGGCCAAGAGCGAGATGCTCCAGGAAGTCCCCGCTCCTGCCGAACAGGCGCTCGACCTGGACGCGGCGGCGCTGGAGGCGGCGCTTGGGCAGAAAGGCAAGGCGGCCGGGGGCACCTACCAGTTCAGCATCCCGCGCGCCGAGGCGGTGCAGGACATGGGCGCGCCGGTGCCGCCCGCCATGGGCACCGCCATCGCCATCAACTTCCAGGCCGCCGGAGCGGGCAAGGCGGCAACCACGGGAGACTTCGTGCTCACGGCCGAGGAGGTCAACCCGGTGATCCAGGCGCTGACGGCGAACGGCCTGGAGGTGACGGCGCTGCACACGCACATGCTGGCCGAGGAGCCGCGGCTCTATTTCATGCACTTCTGGGGCGTGGACGAGCCGCGCAAGCTGACCCCCGGCCTGCGCGCGGCGCTCGACCGCGTGAACATCGCCCGCACCCAGACCTCGGAGGCCCCGGCGAAGCAGTAGGAGACGGACATGGGCGTTTCGGGATCGTGGAGGAAAACGGGGGCGGCGGCGGTCCTGACCGCTGTCGCCGCCCTCGGTCAGGCTCTGGCGGCTGGTCCAGGCCAGACGGTCCGCTTCGACTTCGAGGGCGACAAGCCGGGAAGCCTCCCGCCCGGATTCTCCGTCGCCCTCACCGGCAAGGGCGCACCGCCCGAGTGGAAGGTGGTCGAGGACCCGTCCTCGCCGGCGGGCGCTAAGGTACTGGCGCAGACCAGCGCGGACAGCACCGATTATCGGTTCCCGTTGTGCATCGAGAGCGCCTTCACCGCCGCCGACGTCCGGCTGACGGTGCGCTTCAGGCCGGTGTCGGGCAAGGTGGACCAGGGCGCCGGGCTGGTGGCCCGATTCCGCGACGCCGGGAACTACTACGTCGTGCGGGCGAACGCCCTGGAGGACAACGTCAACCTCTACAAGGTCGTGAACGGCCGCCGCTCCGAAATCACCGGGAAGACGGTCAAGCTCCGCAGCGGGGAGTGGCGCACGCTCGGCCTGACCGTCCAGGGCGACCGGATGGAGGTCTCCCTCGACGGCCAGACACTGTTCGAGGCGACGGACGGCACCTTCAAGGAAGCGGGCAAGGTCGGGCTGTGGACCAAGGCGGACAGCGTCATCCACTTCGACGGCTTCGAGGCCCAGGCGCAGCGGTGAGCCTGGGCGCGGGCCGGGGGTGGGCTGAGGAGGTGAGGGCGATGGCGTCCTGCATCGACAAACTGACCGTGGTCGCGGCCTCGGCCGCGCTTCTCATCGGCTGGCACCCGCTCCCGGTGTCGGCGGCAACCACGGAGGCGTTGACGCTGGAGCGGAAGATCCCGCTGGGCGACGTCTCCGGCCGGATCGACCACTTCGCGATCGACCTCGCCCGGCAGCATCTCTTCGTCGCCGAGCTTGGCAACGGCTCCGTGGGGGTGCTGGATCTCGCCCGGAGCACGGTCGTCCACCGCCTCTCCGGCCTCAAGGAGCCTCAGGGGGTCGGCTACATACCGGGAGCCGATGCGATCTGCGTCGCGAGTGGCGGGGACGGAACGGTCCGCCGGTTCAGGGCGGCTGATTTCGCGGCCCTCGACCCGGTGACGCTCGGCGACGATGCCGACAACGTCCGCTTCGACGCAGCTGCCAACCAGGTGGTCGTCGGATACGGCAGCGGTGCCCTGGCGACGTTGGACGCCGCGTCGGGGAGGAAGGTCGGCGAGATCCGCCTCGCCGGACATCCGGAGTCGTTCCAACTGGAGCCGACCGGCCCCCGGGCGTACGTGAACGTCCCGGACGCGCGGCAGATCGCGGTGGTGGACCGCAACAGCCGGCGTCAGGTCGCGACGTGGACACTGAGCGGCGCCGCGGCCAACTTCCCGATGGCGCTCGACGGCGCCGCCGGACACTTGGCGGTCGTCTACCGCAAGCCTGCCACCCTGGCGGTCTTCGACACTATGCGGGGTGATGTCGTCGCGCGCGTGCCGACGTGCGGCGACGCCGACAACGTGTTCTTCGACGGCAAGCGCCATCGCCTCTACATCAGTTGCGGCGAGGGAGCCCTCGACGTGTTCCAGGGGCAGGACGGCACCTACCGGGAGCTTGGAAGGATACCGACGCCCCCCGGCGCTCGGACCTCGCTGTGGGTTCCCGAACTTGACCGGCTCTTTCTCGGCGTGAGGGCGAGCGGCCGGGAACCCGCCGCGGTGTGGGTGTACCGGCCTGCCCCGTAGTCCTGCTCGAACGTCATCACTTCGCGCCCCGGCGCTCCGCGGCAGCGATGCCGCCTGCGACCGCTGACCAACACGTCGGGCGGGTGCGCAAGCTGGGCTGGTGGACCGGCACGACGGTCATGATGGCCGCGCATCCGGCCATGTAGGGCGGGCGGAGACCCGTTGTCATATCCCCTCCCGGGGGATAGCATACAGGCCATGAGCGAGCACACCTCCCATCCCGACATCGTGAAGCGGCTGAAGCGTGCCGAGGGGCACCTGCGCGGCGTCATCGAAATGATCGAATCGGGCCGCTCCTGCCTGGACGTGGCGCAGCAGATGAGCGCCGTCGCGAAGGCGCTGGAGAACGCCAAGGTGGCGTTCATCCACGACCACATCGACCACTGCCTGGAGCACGCGGTCGACGCGCCGGAGCGCGACGCGAAGGCGGCGATCCGCGAGTTCAAGGAAATCACCAAGTACCTCTGAGAGGCCCCTTCATGCGTCTGAGCAGGTTCCTGCCGGTCGTCGCGGTCACCCTGCTCGCGGGCTGCGGCGAGGACCCGGCCGCCGCGTGCTTCGCCACCGCCGACCATGCGAAGTATTCCGACGGCAAGATCACCTCCATGTGCGGGTGCTCCATGCGGCAGATGGAGAAGTGGGGCACCACGGAGAAGGACCACAAGCTGCTGGCGGCGGTCATCCGGCAGAAGGCGGTTGCCGCCGACGAGCGGACCAAGGCGCAGGACCTGGGGAAACTGTGGGCGATGGCCTCGGCCTCCTGCCGCAAGGACTGACCTGGGCGCGGAGCGACTCCGGCGTCCCGGAGGTGTTGCCCCTCGGGGCGTCCAGAACCCATGGGAGGAAAGGGATGGCACACGGGTGGCAGGGCATTGCCTACGCCCTCTTCTCGGCCGCGCTGTTCGGCGCCAGCACGCCGCTCGCCAAGGCGCTGCTCGGCGACATCAGCCCGTGGATGCTCGCCGGACTGCTCTACCTCGCCTCCGGCGTCGGGCTGGCCGTCCTCCACGTGATCCGACGCGTCCGGAGCGGGGCGTCGTCCGAGGCGCCGCTCGCGCGCCGAGACCTGCCCTGGCTGGCCACCGTCATCCTGGCCGGGGGCGTCGCCGGTCCGGTCCTGCTCATGGTGGGCCTGGGCACGACCCCCGCCTCGACGGCCGCGCTGCTGCTGAATCTCGAGGGCCTGTTCACACTGGGCATCGCCTGGGTGGTGTTCCGCGAGAACGTGGATCGGCGCATCGCACTCGGGGCGGCGGCGATCCTGGCGGGGGCGCTGCTGCTGTCGTGGAGCGGCGGCCCGGAGGGGATCGGCTGGGGCGGCGTCGCCATCGCCGGGGCGTGCCTAGCGTGGGGCATCGACAACAACCTGACCCGCAAGCTGTCGGAGGCCGACCCGCTCCAGATCGCCATGCTCAAGGGCGCGGTTGCCGGGACGGTGAATGTCGCCCTCGCCCTGTCCGTCGGCGCCGCGCTGCCGTCAGCCGGGCCGCTCCTGGGCGCGGCGGTTGTCGGCTTCCTGGGCTATGGGGTGTCGCTCACCCTGTTCGTGCTGGCGCTGCGCCACCTCGGCTCGGCGCGGACCAGCGCCTACTTCTCGCTGGCCCCCTTCGCGGGGGCCGCGGTGGCGATCCTTGTGTTCGGCGAGCCGGTGACGGTGCGGTTCGTGGCGGCGGCGGCGCTGATGGGCATCGGGCTGTACCTGCACCTCGTCGAGCGGCATGAGCATCGGCACCGGCACGAGCCGATGCGGCACGAGCACCGCCACGTGCACGACGAGCACCACCAGCATGAACACGAGGGCTGGGAAGGACCAGAGCCGCACAGCCATCCGCACGTGCACAAGCCGCTGGTCCACGCGCATGCGCACTACCCGGACACCCACCACCGGCACACGCACTGACGTGTGTGTTTGGCGGAAGCTTACGCTTTGCTGCCTGCGATCCGGACGGGATTCTGCTGGTTGCCCAGTGTCCGGTTTGGGTCAGGAACTGCCGCTCCCGGGCGGCAGCTTCGCGCCAGAAACGGCTGTCTGCGATGCTGCGGAGGAGTACGCCTCTCTCGGCTGGGGTCTGGCCCGCCTCCTTGCCATCCTTGTTGCCGAAGTGCCAAACGGATCGTGGTGGGCGGCACCTCCCGGCGCCAGATCGACACGCTTGGCGTTTCCCTCTAAAACCACACCCGTCGGGCATCCAGCCACGGCTGGGGCGATGGAACCAGCGGCAATTCAGAGACCACAATGGCGAGAGCACCCATGCCGGAGATGGCCGAGACGGTTGTGGTGCATGCCGACGACGGTCAGCCGATCCCGCTCTGGCGGGCAGGGCACGGGCGCCCACTCATCCTGCTGCACGAGTGGGCGGCGGACCATACCGCATGGGATCGGTTCATCCCCACTCTGGCCAAGAGCTTCACCGTGTACGCCTGGGACGCACGCGGCCATGGCACTGCTGGTGCCTCCCACGCCCCGCAGGCCGGACCACCCATCATCGAACGGATGGCTCACGATCTGAAACAGGCGGTCGACCGTTTGGCGCTCGAGGCACCGCTGCTAGCCCGGATCATTCATCAGCGTTTTGGAACGGCGCCCCGGAGGCGTGGCGATAGGTGGCGCCAACGGCGCGGCATGACGGGGCTGGAGGGTTGCGGGGACAGGTTCGTTCGGGGGCACGTCGCCCCAGCAATCACGGCGGCAGCTTGACGGTGCGTGCGGCCAGCCCCGCGAGGCTTTCCTGGTAGGGGAAGCTGGTCGGCAGCGACACCTTGATGCGCGTCACCATTTCGGTGACCCGCGCCGCCACCTTGATGAGGCCGAGGCGCAGCGTGTCAAACTGCGCCTCGCGCCAGAACGGCGCCTTCGGCGCCAAGCCGCGCAAGGTGTGCAGCAGCCAGTAGGCAGCGGTGTGGATCAGCAGCCGGAACTGGTTGGCGGTTGCCTTGCTGCACGACGTCCGGTCGGAGGCGAGATGCAGCTTGTGGGCCTTGATCAGGTTCTCCATCTGGCCGCGGGCGCAGTCGATGGTTTCGTACAGCGCCTTGGGCGTGCCGGTCAGGTTGGTGACGATGAAGCGCGTGTCGGTGCCCTGGGCCGACGCCTCGATCCGGGCGATGACCCGGCGCTCGACCTTCCAGGTGCGGGCGGCGTAACGGAACTCGCCGAAGCGCCGGACCTTGTCCGCCTCGCCGGCGAGCCGGCCCATGGCGGCGTCCTCGGCCAGGTCGGTGACCTGCCCGAGCAGAACCTTGTTGCCGCCCAAGCCGAAGACGTAGCCGACGCGGTTTCGTTCGCACCAGCTCATGGCCTCGTGGCGGCCGTAATGGCTGTCGCCGCGCACCAGGATATCGACGCGCGGCCAGCGGGCGCGGATGGCTCGCACGACGTGGCGCAGCACCAGCGCCACCTCGGCGCCGTCCGGCGTCTTGCCGGGGCGCAGGATGACGGCGACCGGCTTGCCGGTGGTCGCCTCGTAGATGTGCATCGGCAGGAAGCAGCGCCCGTCGTAGTGGGCGTGGAAGAGGGACAGTTGCTGGGCGCCGTGGACGCGGTCCTCGGTGTCGTCGATGTCCAGCACGAGGCGCCGTGGCGAAGCTGTCGCAGAACGGCTCCACCATGGCCGCCATCATGCGCTTGAGCGCCACCGCGCCGGGCAGGTTTTCCAGCCGGCTGATCGTGGGTTGGGAGCACAGATCCGCTCCACTCTCCGGCAGCCGGCCGACCGCCATCTTGAAGGCGGGATCGCTGCGCAGGGTATCGCAGTCGTTGGCATCCGGGTAGCCGGCGGCGATCAGCAGGGCACGGAAGCGGATCATCTCCGCCAGCGTGTGCCGGACGCGCTCGGGCGCGCGGCGATCCTCGATGCAGCCCGCCAGGCGCTCGCAGATCCCAAGCCGCCGGTCGATCTCGGCCAGCAGCAGAACGCCGGCGTCGGAGGTGAGGCGGCCCCCATCGAAGGCGGCAATGACCGGTTTGCCGGCAACCGGTGACAAGCCGGGCAGAACCCCGGTACTCTCGGCCATGGCGGGCGTGAACTCCGTTGATCCGTGGTGAGACTGCTTCAGCACCAGAATCATACACGAAGTCAGCGGCTTAACCTCGCGTCCGCCGCCCCAGCTTCAGCTCTGATGAATGATCCGGGCTAGCGGCGACCGCGGCGGTGAAGTCGGCCTTGTTCATAGTCGTGGCGCTCTCTTCCGATGGTTCCCTGACGATGGGCCGCAAGCGCGTGCATCCGCGGTAGTCGGCTCAACCGACATAGCCAGCTTTGCCGTAACCGGGCATCGGGCACAAGGGGCTTCTTGCCGCCCCTGGGAGCGGGCTGCCGGGACGCGGACCCGATGTGTCCGCGAACTCGTCACGAATGCGCGCGATGGGGTGACCGGCTGCTTCGGCGGCTGGAGACTTCTACCGGTTCGTGCCACGGGGCGCGCACAGTTCGGAGGTCGTCCGGTCGGCACGTTCCGCCGCCGTGAAGCCGAACGGCGCGACGAGATCCGGATAGCCTGGGCTGCGCAGCAGTTCCCGCAAGTGGTGGTTGAAAGCGTTCCGCAGGTCCGTGTCCTCGGGGCGGAAGGCGAACCCGCTATGATCCAGGAGGCCCGTGCCGTTCCCGGGCGGGTTTCGGAACGGCTCAGCGCGTTCCATCTGGCGGGGGCTGCGCTGCACTTGGTCCTGCACGGTGACGGCCATCGCTGCGTACGCGTCCACCCGCCCCGCCTTCACGCCGTTGGCTGCCGCGGCGGCGTCGGGGAAGATCACCAGTTGGTTTTCGGCCACACCGAGCGCCCGCGCGTAGTCCAGTTCCACCGCCCCGGCGACGATGCTCAGGCGCACGGAGGGATCCGCCGCGACGTCCTCGAAGCCGTGCAGGTTCCGGGGGTTGCCCGGCCGCACGGCGAATCCCGAGCCCGCCTTGAAGATCGGTTCCGAGAAGACGGCTTGGCGGCACCGCTCCGGAAGGATGAACATCCCGGTGCCGATCACGTCGAAGCGCCCGGCCCGCAGGTCGCGGATGAGGGCGCCGAATTCGCTCTCCACCCCGACGGCCTTGGCGACGCCCATCATGGCGAACACGCGCCGGACCACTTCGGGGCCGATGCCGGTCAGCCGCCCGTCCGGTGTGCGGAAGGAAAAGGGCGCCTCGGGGGCATATAGGGCATCTATTGACCCAAAGCCGACCTTGCGCAATCGCTGTCCACGCCGTTCAGGCTGCGTTCAAACAAGGCTCGGCAAACTTCCTCTCATGAGCGCGCCCGTGCGTGGAGCACGTGGGGAGAGGTACCATGCGTCTGCTGCCGACCATCGCCGTCCTTACCCTTCTTTCGGTGGCACCTGCCGTCCGCGCGAACACGGCACGGGACCTCCCGCTTGGAGCGAGCGACGTGACGGCGGATGCGCTCCACGGACTGCGTTCCACCCACATCGGCGCGCCGCTGGCCCATGCGCTGGAGGCGTGCGGGGTCAGTGTGGTGCGCCAGGCGATGCCGCCCAAGCTGAGTGGCCTCTGGCTTGCCGACTGGCGGGTGATTGTACTGGCCGAGCGCCTCGACGCCGTCGAAGCCCGGATCGTTCTTGGCCATGAGGCGACGCACGCCAGCCGCACCTGCCTGGGCCGGACACCGCCGATGCCGGCGCATGCGGCGGGGCGGGAAGCCTGGATCGACGCCATGCTCGACGAGGAAACCGACGCGATCCTGGCCGCGACGGCGCTGGCGCGCGAACTGGCGGAAGGCGACGCCGCGGCCGACGTGGCGGTCGGCCGCCACCCGCTGACGCTGAAGGCATTCGCATTGGAGGCGCAGGGACTCGAGCCCGAGCAGCTCCGGGCCGCGATGCGCGCCCAGGTCGGGCAGGAATCCTATCGCCGGTACTACGAAGCCATCTTCGCGTTGTCCGGCGCGCGGAACTGACCGGAGCGGGCAAAACGCTCTTCCGGCATAACTGACAGGCGGACCCGCAGCAGTGCCCCGCGGCGCTGGAGTGGCAAAATACACAGAGAATTCAACGGAATTCGAGGGGACGTGCCATGAAATACACTGCTGTAATCGCCTGCATGACGATGCTGGCAACGGCACCCACCTTGGCTGACACCGCGAGCGCCATCCGCGCCTACGATGCCGGTGCATTCGACATCGCGGCCGGCGAGTTCCTGCGCGAAGCCAAGGGCGGCGACAGCGAGGCGCAGTACCGATTGGGCGTGATGTATGCCGACGGCATCTGGTTCCAGGCCAACCGCACCGAGGCGATCCACTGGATCGGCCAAGCCGCCATCAACGGTCATCAGCGCGCGCTGCTCAAGCTCGAGGAACTCAGCAAGGCCACCTCGGAGGTTCCGCGGCAATAGTGGCCCTGTCACGCCGCCCGCCCGCAGGCACGGATGTCCTCCGTGCCTGTGAGACGTTGGGTGATGCCGTCCTGCCAAACCAAGTCCAAAAGGACGATGCCCATGCCGTATGATAGCGTTACGCGTCTCCTCCACGCCACCATTGCCAGCGGCGTGACCATTCAGATGCTGGTCTGCTTGGTGATGGTTTATCCCCGCCCGAACCGGCTGCCGAACGCCTTGTGGGAGGTCCACGAGATCGTGGGCCTGATCCTTGCGGTGGCGCTCGCCCTGCACTGGGCGTGGTCGCTCGGCCGCGCGGCCCTGGGCGGTCGTCCCATCCTGCTGTTCCCCTGGTTCGCGGCGTCGCGCCTGCGGGCGCTGCGCGACGATCTGTTCACCATGGGCGGGGAACTCCGCAACGGTCGCATCCCGCACGCTGACGAGCCCCGCCCTGCCGCGGCAGCGTTCCAAGGGCTGGGGCTGGTGGTCGCCAGCGTCCTGGCGCTTACCGGCATGGTCATGTACTTCGGCATGGCGGAGAACGGTGCGATGGGGCCCGTCGTCCACGCGCTGAAGGAAGTTCATGAGGCTGCCGGACCACTGATGTGGGCCTATCTCGCCGTCCATCCCACTATCGGCATCCTGCATCAACTCGCCGGCCATCGGACCTTGTCGCGGATGTTCCGCCTGCTCTGACCACGACGAACGCGACATCGGGCATGGCAACCACCCGAAGCCGGTGGCCGCATACAAGGCGCGACTGGCGCACCTGTACGGGCTTGGCCACGTCACGGTGAGGGTTGCTGAATGCAGAGACGGCCACGTCGACTTGGCCCACCGCGCACGTGCGCGACCAACTGGCTCGGGCCAGAGCTGCGGAAATCCTCTCGACGCAAGCGGGTCGTGGCGCGGCTCCGGCCACGGTCGTCCAGTGACCTGCCGACCGCGCGGCTCGTCATCCCTGACGCGGGACCATGGCGCGGCGGCGCCTGAACGGCAGTTGAACGCCCCGTTCAGCCCCCGCTCAGGCCCATTCCGGCAAGCTCTCCTACATTGGGCGCGTCCGCGCCTGCCGACAGGAGGAAGGGAAATGCGTACATCGACAGCATCCGTCATTCTCGCCGCCGCCCTCATCACCGGCACGATGCTCGGCGTGGGGGCGGCGCACGCGGACCGGAAGCAACCGGCCGTCCAGCCCTCGGCCCCGCAGCCGATCGCCGAAGTGCTCAGGGCCGGAGGCGGCACCGTCGTCGGGGCGGTGACCGAGCGTGGCTCGAACTGGCTCACCATCGAGGATGGCTCGGCTCGGGTTGACGTGACCACGGGGCATTTCCTGCCCGAGGGTGTCCGCAAGAATGACCCGATCACCATCGTCGGCCGGGCGTGGCGGGGAGGACTGATGGCCAGCGAAATCATCCTGGCCGACGGAACCTCCCATGGTCCGGAAAGCTACGCTGCCACCCCCGGCGGCCCGTTCGACGGGGATGATGATTGATGAACCGAATGGACGGAGCGCCACAGGCAGGGGCTCCGTCCGCGTCCAAGGTCGACGACGGCTTGCCACCCCGCTGGGGTGAGCCATCCCCAATCGCTTGATCAGCGCCTATGCGTGCGGCCGCCTGGGCACCGGGTCAACCGAGCGGATGTTCAGAGTCACCGACGACGGCGTCGGGGCTTCCCGTCCCGCCGTAAGACTGCCGTCAGCCTTACGCCGTAGCGTCCTCTCCATCGACCACGCGATGGAGAGTCCGATGAGCGACCGCAAGGACAGCCGACGCCTGTTCGAGAGCCTTCTGGCGGTTACGGTAGCGTGTGGCGGCATCGCGTTCGTCATCCTGCTGCTGGTGATCTGGCGGGCGGAGCGCACCATCCGCCAGTCGCGCCGCTTGGCTGCGGACGCCGCCGCCGAGCGGGAACGCAAGCAGGCCGGGCATCGTGCCGCCGAGGACGCCACCCGCCGCACCGGCGAGGCCCACAGGCGGGGCCAGTTGGCGGCGTTCGCGCAGGCGCTGGACGACTCCGTCCGCACCGTCGTCGGCACGCTGTCCGGTTCGGCGGAGCAACTCCAGGGCACGGCCGCCGCCATGTCGGAGGCCGCCACCGACACCGCCCGGCGCAGCGACGGCGCCGACCGGCTGTCGGCCCAGGTGGCGGGGGAGATCGCCGAGGTCGCCGGGCAGACCGCCGACGCGGTCCAGCAGGCGGAGCAGACCAACCACATCATCGAAGAGCTGGCGAACGCCGCCGGCCGGATCGGCGACGCGATCCGCCTCATCAACGTCATCGCCGGCCAGACCAACCTGCTGGCGCTCAACGCCACCATCGAGGCGGCCCGCGCCGGCGAGACGGGCAAGGGGGTCGCCGTGGTGGCGTCGGAGGTCAAGACGCTGGCCAACCAGACCGCCAAGGCCACCGAGGACATCGCGGCCCAGGTGGGCACGATCCAGGCGGCGACCGTCGACGCGGTGGCCGCGATCCAGCGGATCGGCACCACCAAGGGGGCCTTCCTGCACGACGTCGGCAAGATCACCATCCCCGACCGCATCCTGCTGAAGCCCGGCAAGCTGGACGCCGCCGAGTTCGCCGAGATGAAGACCCACGTGGCGCACGGGCTGGACATCCTGCGCGCGTCGGCGTGGCTGGCCGACGCCCCCGACGTGGTGGGCGGCCATCACGAGAAGTTCGACGGCAGCGGCTATCCCGCCGGGCTGGCGGGCGAGGCGATCCCGGCCGCGGCGCGCGTCTTCGCCATCGCCGACGTGTTCGACGCCCTGACCTCGCGCCGCTCCTACAAGGAGCCGATGCCCTTCGCCCAAGCCATGGCCATCCTGCACGAGGGCGCCGGGCGGCACTTCGAACCGGCGATGCTGGCGCGCTTCGCCGCCATCGCCGAAGACCTGCACGCGCGGCTCACCGCGCTCGGCGACGCCGGCGTGGACGAGGAGTTGCGCCGGCTGGTCGGCCATTACTTCGCCACCCCCTGACGGCGCCGCGAACCTGAACGCCGGCTGAACGGGGCATTAAGGCTCGGCTCAGCTCACGTCTCCTAGAGTGCGGTCATCGGGCGCCGAGGGGCGCCGACATCCGGAGACACAAGCCATGCTGAAGACCGTCACGTTCGCCGCAGCCGCCCTGGCGCTGGCCGCGGGCGCCGCCCAGGCCGGCGACCACCACGGCCGCGACCGCGGCGCCGCCGCCGGCGCCCCGCAGCCGATCGCCGAGCTGACGGCCGCCGGCGGCGGCACCACCATCGGCACCGTCTCGAAGGTGGCGGCCAACTGGTTCACCATGAGCGATGGCCGCGACCAGATCGACGTCACCACCAAGGGCTTCCTGCCCGAGGGGTTGCAGCCCGGCCAGCAGGTCACGGTGACCGGCGGCATGCGCCAGGGCGCCATCCGCGCCAGCCAGATCATCCGCGACGACGGCACCGCCTTCGGCCGCGGCGCCGACCGCCGAGGCGGCGAGGGCCGTGATGGCCGGCGCGAGCGCCACCACGACGACGACTGAGCCGCGCGATGCTGAAACGTATGCTGATCCAGGGGCTGGCCGCCGCCGCGTTCATCACGGTCCTGGCGGCCGCCTACCAGGCGGGCGGCCTCGGCCTGTCCGGGCTGCCCGCCCTCGCCACCGAACACCACGACTGACCCCCGAGGAGGGCCCGCCATGGCCGCCCGCAAGCCGACCACCGCCGAGATGGCGTTCCTGCTGCTGTTCCACGCCACGCTGTCCGGCGCCTTCCTGGTCGCCTACCTGACCGGCGACGAGGACACCTACCGCATGCACGTCTTCTCCGGCTACGCCGCGCTGACCGCCCTGGCGACCCGCGTTCTCGCCGGGCTGACAGCGGCTGAGGGCAGCCCGCTGCGCTTCCCCCGCCCATCGGTTGAGGACGTACGCCGCTGGGTGGTGCGGCTGGCCGTCGGCGACCCGCAGGCCCGCGCCGGCCGCAGCCCGCTGATCCCCTGGATGGCCGCGGCGCTGCTGATCGGCGTCGGCGCAGCCGCTCTGTCCGGTGCCGTCGCCGATTTCGTGACCCTGGTGGAGGACCTGCACGAGGCGCTGGGCGAGATAGCGCTGTGGATCGTCCTCGGCCACGTCGCCCTCATGCTCGCCCTGCACCGGCTGAAGCGGCCCCGCCCGCTCGGCGCCCCCGCCTGACCCGATACGGAACCCAGCCCCATGAAGCTTCCCCTGATCCTCGCCACGGCGGCCGCGCTGGCCGCCGGCCCGGCGCTCGCCGCGGGCGGCCCGCACGCCGCGCTGCTCGACACGCTGGCCGCTCAGGCGGTCAAGGAAACGCCCGGCTTCGCCGGCTTCTCGGCCGAGCGCGGGCGCGCCCTCTACCTCGGCCCGCACGCCGGCGGCAAGGCGGAGACCAACGCCTGCGCCGCCTGCCACACGCAGACCCCGACCGCCACCGGCCGCCATTACAAGACCGGCCGCGACATTCCGCCGATGGCGGTGTCGGTCAATCCCAAGCGCTTCACCGACCCGGCCGAGGTGGAAAAGCGCTTCGAGCGCGACTGCCCGAACGTCCTCGGCCGCGCCTGCACGGCGCAGGAGAAGGGCGACTTCATCACCTACCTGTCCGCCCAATAAGCGAGCCTGCAATGCCCCACAGCACAGACCCGCGCGCCCTGCGCATCGCCTTCGGCCGCTTCGCCACCGGGGTGGCGGTGGTCACCACGCTCGCCCCCGACGGCGCCCCGGTGGGGCTGACCGTCAACTCGTTCAGCTCGGTCTCGCTCGACCCGCCGCTGGTGCTGTGGGGGCTGATGCAGCGCTCCGCCCTGCTGCCGCTGTTCCTCGAATCGCCGCGCTTCGCCGTCAACGTGCTGGCCGCCGACCAGCAGGCGCTGTCCGACCGCTTCGCGTCCCGCGCTGAGGACCGCTTCGCCGGGACCGGCTGGGAGCCGGGCGGCGGCGGCATGCCGCTGCTGCACGACGCGCTGGCGCGCTTCGAGTGCGCGGTCGAGCACGTCTTCGAGGCCGGCGACCACCTCATGTTCCTGGGCCGTGTCGAGCGCTTCGAGCACCGCGACGGCGACCCGCTGCTGTTCTTCGCCAGCCGCTACGCCGCGCTGCGGCCGGCGGCGCTGGCCGCCTGAGGGAGGAGTCCATGCACCTGCGCCCCACTCATCTGCGCCCCACCCATCTGCGCCCCACCCATCTGCGCATCGTCACCGCCGCCGTCCTCCTGCTCGCCGCCACCGCCGTCTCCAGCGCCTGGGCCGACGAGATGGAGCGCGTGCCGCCCGTCACCCACGCCGCGACGCAGAAGGAATGCGGCGAGTGCCACATGGCCTTCCAGCCCGGGCTGCTGCCGGCCGCGTCGTGGAACCGCGTGATGGACGGGCTGGCCGACCATTTCGGCGACAAGGCGACCCTGCCCGACGCGGTGGCCGCCGACATCCGCGCCTACCTGACGCGCAACGCCGGGCGCGGCGACGGCCGGCTGCTGCGCATCACCGAGCAGCGCTGGTGGCTGCACGAGCACGACCTCCGCGCCGACGTCTGGCGCCGCAAGGAGGTCGGCTCCAAGGCCAACTGCGCGGCCTGCCACCGGCTGGCCGCGCAGGGCAACTACGACCACTGATCCGGCCGGCGGATCATCACACCACATCCACACAGGAGGAGAACCATGATCTCGAAGAAGACCGCAGCCGGTGCCCTGATCGGCGTCGTCCTGAGCCTCGGAGCAGCGGGACCATCGTTCGCTGCCACCTCGCCGACCTATGACGGACATGCCGCCGGCACCCCGCAACTATCGCTGAACCAGGGACGGAAGTGGGCGACCGATGACGCCCTCCGGCAGGGGATGGCGACCATCCGCGAAACGATGGCGCAGAACCTCAGCGCGATGCACGGCGACAGCTACACCCCGGCGCAATACGCGGCCCTGGCGGCGACGCTGGAAGGGCAGGTCGACGGCATCACCCGGAGCTGCCGCCTTCCGCCCGATGCCGACGCCCAGCTGCACGTGGTGCTGGCCGGCATCATCGAGGGGATCGAGGGGCTGAAGTCCGATGCGGCGCGGGTGCAGGGGACGGTGAAGGTGCTCCGCTCCCTGGTCGCCTACGGCACGTATTTCGACCACCCCGGCTGGCAGCCCATCGGTCATTGACCGACGAGGCGTTCGATCCGGATCCTCCCAATGGAGCCCTGAGATGTCGCTGCTGATCTGTCCGAACTGCAAGACGGGAATGACCGCCGTGCTCCGTCACGGTGTGGAGTTCGACGTCTGTTCCGAGTGCCTGGGCATCTGGTTGGACCGGGGAGAACTCGACAAGATTCTCGCCGTCGAGCGGGAGCGACAGGCCGCTCCGGAGCCGGCATCGTTCCTGCCAAGGGATCGTCAGCCGAGCGGCCCGGCGCCGTCCCCGTGGTCCGCAGCGCCGCCGCATGGTGGTCACCACGAAGACTACAGGCACGGGAAGCGCCCGTGGGGCGACCACCACGGCCACGCGGAGCATCATGACAAGCACGGCAAACCGCGTGGATGGCGGAGCGTGCTCGACATCTTCGACTAAGGAGTGCCTAATACTACAGCGGGGATTTACCGGTTTGGGTGCGGCGCCTCCAATGGCACTGGCGCGCTCGTTGTTGGTGGCGTCGTCGCCAGATGGACCACGCGATAGCGGTGGTGGGTTCGGGTGGCGGCA
>NZ_JBPXMR010000002.1:0-692111 GCF_053470425.1 Azospirillum terrae
TGATCCGGGGCATCGTGGAACCTCCTGGGTGGGATTGGTTCCATCCCCACATTCCAACGGGTCGGAGGTTCCGCGCTGCTGACGCCCCCTATGCCGCGTCAGCGGCTTCGTTCAATCCGCATGCTGGTGACACATTATAGTTTTCAGCGTTCATGCGCTTTCGGCGGCGGTGTCCATGCTGTTGCGGCGTTGGGGGCGAGATTGTCGACCGCGTCATGCATCGCGCGGCAGCGCTGCCCCCGCCGGGCGGACCCGGGAACAGGAACGGCACGATTTGGCGGCTCGCCCGCAAGGGGAAGCGCTGGCGCGATGCGTCGATGGCCGTGCGCTGGACCGCCGCCGGCATGTGGAAGGCCAAGAGGGTCTTGCCGCTGGAAAGCCGACACGCCGCTGCCGGCCCGTCCGGCGGCGCGCGCGGCGACCATCGCCACCGACGACGCCCTTGCCAGCGTGAGCGCGGCGGCGTAAGCGTCAATCCGCAGGGCCCACCATTTGCGACACCGGCCGGGACAGCCCCAACGAACATGAAAAGGCGGTGTTCAGGAGACTCGCTCAGTCATGGCCACGAGACACCGGGCGACACCGCCCACCGACGCCCCCGCCGCGGACGCGCCCCGGCCCCTCGTCCCGGTGATCCCCGAGGACGTGCGCGCCTTCCTCGGGGACCCGCCTCTGACCGTCCTCGAAGACCCCCGCGCTTATGAGGATCAGCTCGCCCGCATCGCTGGCGCCGTCGCCCCCAAGGACGCGATCGAGTGGCTCTGGGTGCGCGACGTGTGCGATCTGGTCTGGGAGTCCCGGCGCCTGCGGATGGCCAAGGTGGAGGTCGTCCGGCTCTCCATGGTCGAGGCCCTGGATGACGTCCTCCTCGATCCGGGGCAACGGACGCTCAAGGCCCTTCTCCGCGCCGATCCCAACTCCAGCGACGAAGACGGTTTGGCGCTCGCGTGGCTGGCAGGGGACGCGGACGCCCGTGCCGAACTGGAAGAGCAGCTCATGGCGCGCGGGCGCACCCTCGCCACCGTGGAGGCGCAGGCGCACCTCCTGCGCCTCAACGCCCTGGAGCGCCTCGACCGCCTGATCGCGATCGGCGATGGCCGCCGCGACGCCATCCTCCGCGACCTCGAGCGCCGCCGCGCCGCCGTCGCCGCGCGGCTCCGGGCCGTGGCGGAAACCCTCATCGACGAGCCCGCGCCATGACCTCCCACCGTAAAGCCGCCGCCAACCGGCGCAACGCCCGCAAGAGCACCGGCCCCAACACCCCGGCCGGCAAGGCCCGCTCCAGCCGGAACGCGGTCTCCCACGGCTTGGCGGTTCCGCTGGCGGTGTTCCCGGACCTCGCCCGCGCGATCGACGCCGTGGCGCGGCGCCTCGCCGGACCCGACGCCGCCGATCCCTCCCTCTTGGAGCGCGCGCGCGCCGTTGCCGTGGCGGAGTTCGATCTGCGCCGCGTGCGCGCTGCCAAGCGCCGGCTGCTGGAGAGCGCTCTGGCCGAGCCCGCGCGGGCGACGCCGGGATCGGGCGCGGCGCCAACCGCGGTCCCGGAGTCGCGGCTGGCGCAAGCCCTGGTCGAGACAGCCCCTGAGCTGCTGTGCCTCGACCGCTACGAGCGCCGGGCCCTGTCCCGGCGGCGCGCCGCCTTGCGGGGGCTTGGCGTGTGACAGCCGGTCAGACGGAAGAAGAGGTGTGTCTGATATATAGCAATTATGCTAAATTCATAACATATTTTAAGTAGTGCAGCGCCTACCGGTCGGTTGCGCAGGGCCCGCCGACACAGGCTGGGGCTCGCGTCGTACTCCGCTTTCACAACCAAGCATCTGGATGGTCTGGCAACGCTTGGCTTGGTCGGCCGATTTGGCAGAACGAACCCAAACTGTTGGATTCCTGTTCGGCGGCTCTGCATTGTCGTCGAGGTTGCCGCCCAACCGGCATCCGATAATACGGTTGCGCCTCACGCCCAACGGGTGATCGATCGCTGTCTTGACACAGCGGATCGCGACGATCTGGTGGCAGTACCGCGGCGAGACCGTCTCCGTCGGTCAATCGGCTGGGGAAATGCCGCGGTTCGGCATCGTCTTGATGTCGAGGCAGAACCGCGGAGACCGGCCTCCGCCTGGTGGCCGGCGCCACACTGGCCGAGGTGGCGGCGCTGCTGGGTGCCGCCGGGGCGCTGGTCGACGTGCTGTGCCACGGCGAGCCCTGCCTGACCATGGCGCTGCGCCAAGCCATCGCCGCCGCCAACCGCATCCCGCTGGTCGAATGGAGCGCCGCGCACAACGCGACTGCTCTGAAGGCGGCGCTGGAGCCGCGCGCGGCGGCGGCCGGCCCGGCACCGGTGCAGGCCGACCCGCGGCTGCCCGACGGGCTGCTGACCCGCCGCTGCCGCCGGCCGCGCGCAATCCCCCCCGCCGGCTCCGTGCTGGCATTGGCGCGCACCGACGCCGCCGAGGCGCAGGAGCGCCTGCTCCAGCCGCTGACCTCGCTGCTGCGGCGAGGCCGCATCGACGGCTTCACCTTGCTGCTCGACACCGGCGACGGCAACGCGCCGGAGGTGGCGCACCACGGCCAAGTCGACGCCAGCGGGCGCTACGACGCCGTGCTGGTCGGCGGCGACCTCGACCGCAGCTTTGCCCAGGCGGTGGCGCTGGGCACCGGCGGCTACGCGCTCGACCTGCCGGCCGGCGTGCCGGTCGAGGAGATGCCGGCCACCCTGCAGCGGCTGGCGCGTGCCGCCGCCGCGCTGGCCGCGCCGAGCGCCGCCGTCCTCGCCGACGCGCTGGCGGTGCTGCCGGTGGCCGAGCGGCCGGCGGTGGTGGCGCCGCCCCACCTGGAGTTCCACCTGTCGGTGCCGAGCCGCGGCGGCCGGCCGACCGCCCTGGTCATCGACGCGTCGAACGGGCTGCTGCTCGATTCCGCGAAGGAGGCCGTCCTCAGCGCCGTGATGCAGGCGACCGAACGCTTCGGCCTGCCGCTGCTGTGGTACGGGCCGTCCGATCCGGACTTCGAGCGCAACGTCCCGTCGCTGCGCCCGATGGCGGCGCGCGGCGCCCGCGACGTAGCGCTGGAGCTGCTGCGCGCCGACGCGCTGCTGCCGCTGGCGCCGCTGGAAGGGCCGGGCGACGGCATCGTCGGCCGGCGCGCTGCCTTGCAGACCGACGCCGCCATGGTGCTGTTCGGCGGTACCGGCCACGCCGGCATCTACTCGGCGGTCGGCCCCTACGCCGCCAGCTCGCTGTCGGCCGGGCTGTGCGTGCCGAACACGGCGGACGCCTGGCTCGACGCCATCGCCGGCATGGTCGAGGGCACGGCGGAGGCGCCGGTGGACGCGGCGGCGGTGTGCGCCGAGCGCGGCGTCGACCACCTCGCCGACGCCTGCTGGGCGCCGCTGATCGCCGCCGCCGCCGCGCCGCAGCCGGTGTCGCTGCCGGCGTTGCTGGAGTTGCGGCTGACCGTCGCCGATCTGGCGCACCGCCTGCCGTTCAGCGAGGCCGCCTACCTGGAGCGCCACCCCGACGTCGGCGCCGCGGTGGCGGCCGGCGAGTTCGCCTCCGGCTACGACCACTTCATCAAGCACGGCTACGCGGAGGGCCGCATGCCCGAGTTCGTCCCGGCCGACACGGTGGCGGTCGACTCCCTGGTCAAGGCCGAGATCCCCGGCTGTGAGGGCAGCCTGCGCGAGGCCGAGCACATCGCCGCGCAGATCGAACGCATGCTGTCATCGCTGCCGCGCTGAGCCGCTCCCGAAGAGGTCCAATCCCATGTCCTTCATCGCAGGGTACGTTCCGGCTCCGGGCAACGGCGTGGATGCGGCGCACGCCTTCATCCTGCGCGCCGCCGAGTGTGCGCAGGCCGCCGGCGCCGACCATTTCGGCTTCCAGGACGCCAGTGGCGGCGCCCTGGTTGTGGGCCAGCGCTTCACCGGCGGAATGGCCGAGGCGCCGCAGCCCTACCAGTCCGAGGACGGGGCGTGCCGCCTAGTGTTCTCCGGCGTGCTGTACAACGCCGCCGAGCTGCAGGAGCGCATTGCCCCGCCGGCCCCGGCGCTGCACGGCGGCGAGGTGCTGCTCGGCCTCTACCGCCACGAGGGCGAGGCGGCCTTCGCCCGGCTGGCCGGCGCCTACAGCTTCGGCCTGTGGGACGCTGCGCGCGGGCAGATGTTCGTCGGGCACGACGGCGGCGGGGTGGGGCGGCTCTACGTGGCGCAGGACGCCGGCAGCGTGCGCTTCTCTTCGGACGCCGGGCTGGTTGGCGGCCCCGGTGGCGCGCTGAGCCCGGCGGTGGTGGCGCAGTTCCTCGCCTACGGCACCGTGCTGCCCGGCGCTGCGGTTGGGGAAGGCGTGTGGAACCTCGACCCCGGCGGCTACCTGCGCATCACCGAGGGGCGCGCGACGCGGTGGAACGCGGCGGCGGCCGGGCTGGAGCCCGAAGCCGCGGCCGAGGAAACACTGGCCGGGGCGCTGGCGCGTTCGCTGCGCGGGGCGTTGCGGCGCGGGCGGGCGCCGGCCGGTCTGCTGGTCGGCGGCGGCCTCTATTCCGGGGTTCTGACCGCGGCGCTCGGCGAACTCCATGGCGCGCTGTCCGCGGTGAGCGTCGGCCTGCCGGTGCTCAACGAGTTCGACGGCGCCGGCATGGCCTGCGAGCACGCCGCGGTGCCGCTGCGCGCCGTCGACGTCACGCTGGACCATGTCATGGAGCGCCTCGATTCCGTGCTCGCCAACGCGCCGAGCCCGGTCGACGACCCACAGGCACTTCTGCTGGCGCTGGCGGTGGAGAGCGTCGAGCCCGGCGTCAGGACGCTGTTCACCGGCATCGGCGGCCGCGAGCTGTTCGGCGACCACGGCTGGGACGCGGTTGAGCCGGCTGACGTCCGCGCCCTGATTCGCCGGCCGGCCGACCTCCAGGCGACGCGCACGCTCGACAAGTGGCTGCGCACGCTCCCGCCCGGCCAGCCGCTGCCGCACACCGATGCCACGCTGATGGTTGCCGAGCGGCGCGCTGCCTTGGTCTCGGCCGCGGCGGCGGCGCGTGGCATGGTCGCGGTGCACCCGTTCCTCGCCAATCCGGCGCTGCGACCCTTCGCGCGTGCCGTGGCGGAGGCGGCGGAGGCCGGAGGCATGCGCCCGCGCGCGGCGCTGCTGGGCCGGCTCGGCCTCGATCTGCCGCCGGTGCTGGCCGGGCGCGAACCGTCGCAGCCCTCGCTGTACCGCGAGTTGCTGCTGGACGCGTGCCGCGGAGCGGTGGAGGCGACGGTGGCCGGGCTGCACCGCATGGACGAGACCGTCGACGCGGCGGAGGCGGTCCGGCTCACCGGCCGCTATTATGACGGCGAGGCGGCGCTGGCGCCGCTGGTGTGGCGGCTGTATGTGCTGGGCCGCTGGCTGGAGCGGCGGGTCTGAGGAACGCAGGGAAGGAACGGTTTTTATGCGTACGAAATTCATTGTTGCCAATGACAAGGGCGGCGTCGGCAAGAGCACCCTCGCGCAGTTCTGCATCCTCTACCTGCAGCACAAGGGCACGCCGGCCCGCGTCGTCGAGTACGACCGCCAGCCGAAATTGCAGCGCTTCTTCGGAGCCGAGGTGCTGACGCAGTCGATCGCGCCGGACTGGGGCGCGCAGTACGCCAACGCCGGCGCGCTGGCGACCTTCTGGGACCCGGTGGTCAAGTGGTTCCGCGTCGAGCGGCCGCTGATCATGGATTTCGGCGCGCAGGTCTGGGATTACTTCCACGCCTGGGCCCGGGCGGTGTCGCTGCCCGATCTGGTCGACAGCGCGCGCGTCACCGTGCTGATCCCGGTCACCGCCGACGCCGAGGCGGTGGTCGGCGCGCTGCGCGTCGTCCGCTCGGCGCCGGAGATCCTGCCGAAGGCGCGGCTGATCGTGCTGTTCTGCGACAAGGACGGCGACGTCGCTCTGATGCAGGGTCTGTCGGAGTTCAAGGAACTTCAGGCCGCCATAGCCGCCGGCACGGTAGAGCACCGCGACGTCCCAGTGCTGGCGCGCGAGGGTTACCCGGCGGCGGCCAACCGCGGCTGGCGCTTCGACCAGATCTATCAGGCGACGCCAGGCGCATTCGTCAACGCCACCGGCGCCTCGCTGATGGTTGCCGCGCGCACCATCAAGGCGGTGCGCACCTGGGTCGACGGCATGACGCAGGCGCTCGGCGACGTGCTCGCCAAGCGCGGCGGCCGCAAGGTGTCGGTCACAGCGGTGGCGGCGGCGCGGTGACCGTTTCGGCTGCGGCCTTGATGTGACGGCGCCGATGGCGACAATTGGCGCCTTCCAACCGGCAGCCGAGGGACCAGGATGAAGGCGCGCGTGAAGTGGGTTCTGGACAGTCCCAGGAAGGTCTTCACCCGCTCGTCGATCTCGGCGCACAGGCAGCTGACCTGGCTCTTGGAGATGCCCGACGAGGAAGGGCCGATCACCTGATCGGCTGGGACTGTGGCGGGCGCGGCGAAACCACCTTCCGGCACCTGCGCCAGCGGCTGCTACGGTGGGGAGCGCGCTTGTTCCACACCGGCCAGTTTGCCGTCTGCGGCATCGTTGAATTTCCCTTCTTGTGATCCGCCCTGTCCGCCCTCAGACTTCCCGGTGCGATATGGACACCACAAGGAAGGCCAATGGAAGCCGACGAGGTCTGTGAGAAGATCCGCGAGTCCGCCGGATCGGAAAGCGCGGAAGAGGCCCCCAACCGCAAGGGCATGGCCGTCTACATCTCCTTCCTGGCTGCGGTCCTCGCCATCACCAGCGTGGGCGGATCGAACGCCGCCAAGCAGATGGTGAACAGCAACATCCAGGCCAGCGACACCTTCTCCTTCTACCAGGGCAAGGCCGTACGCCAGACCGAATACCAGCTGGCGGCGCGCACGCTGGAATTGTCGGTTCTTTCCCGCCCCGACCTGACGCCCGAGCAACGGGCCGACGTGGAGCAGGAGGTGGCGCGGTATCGCGCGACGGTGGCCCGCTACGAAAGCGAGCCGCAAACCGGCGAGGGCAAGAAGGAGTTGCTGGCGAAGGCGCGGCGCTTCGAGGATGAGCGGGACCGGGCGGCCACGCAGGACCCCTACTTCGATGCCGCCGAGGCCCTCCTGCAACTTGCCATCGTGCTGGCGTCCGTATCGACCGTCATCGGGGTGGCCGGGCTGGTCTGGCTGAGCGTGGCCTGCGCGGCCGTCGGTGTGCTGTCGACCATCAACGGGTTCGTTTTGTTTGTGAATGTTCCTTTCATGTGAGTCGTCGACAGAAAGCGGGGCCGCGAGAATTTCGGCTGCGCAAGCTTGTTCTTTCGCTTCCCGCTTTTTGGAAACGGATGGAAACACTGGCGGAACAGGATTGTCACAAGCCCGCAATAGAATGCCGTTGCGAACACACTCCTTCCTCGGGTTGAGAGCGGTCTTGCCGTGAATGCGAAGCCGCCCTGAGTGTGCCTTGCTCTTTAAGCTGCCCCGTGATGTCATGACGGCAGAAAGGCGCGCGCGTCGTCCTTGTTTGCGCCGCCCGGATCGGGTACATATGCCCCTCGGTTTATGTTCGTGTGGTTCTGTTTGGTATCGTCTTTACTTTTTTTTAGTCCTTTTCGGACCTGACACCCTGCTCGATACTCCATTCCTAAGGTCCGACAGGACCGTGCCCCGCTGACCCTTTTCGGCGCGTTCGCCCCGGAGACCATCATGCAAAACGCCAGCAGCTTTTCGGGCCGCTTCAAGGTCGGAACCCGCATCTACACGGGATTCCTACTGATTTTGGTGCTCTTGACCGCTCTTGCGGTGACCGGCTACCGGGCGCTGGGTTCGGCCGAGGGGGGCTTTGACCGCTACGCCTCGATTTCCGACAACGTGGCGCGTGTCCTCGACCTCGCCGCCGATGTCGGGCACATGCGGCGCAACGTCATCAACTTCTCGTTCTCCGGCGATCCCAAGGCCGCCCAGCAGGTGCTGGAGCTTCAGAAGACCCTGCGCACCGCGCTGAAGGACGCGACGGCGGCCACCCTGGACCCCGAGCGGCGCCGCGGCCTGGAGCGCATGACCGCTCTGTTCGAGGCGTATGGCGCGAACTTCGCCAAGCTGGTCGAGGCGCGCCACCAGCGCGACAAGCTGGTCGAGGAGCAGGTGAACCCGTCGGGCACCAAGGCCCGCGAGAACTTGACCAAGGTCATCGCCTCCGCCATGGCCGACGGGGACATGGAAGCGGCGGCCCGCGCCGGCCAGGCGCAGGAAAGCCTCATGCAGCTGCGCATCGCCGGCCTGCGGTTCCTCACCGCCCCGGACCGGAAGGCAGCCGAGGACGTCAAGAAGCGCAACGATGATTTCGACGTGCTGATCAAGGCATTGACCGAGCGTCTCAAGAACCCGGAACGCAAGCGGCTGGCGCAAGAGGCCGACCGGCTCTCCGACCAGTACACCGAAGCCTTCGGGAAGGTCGCCCAGGCATCCCTGGACATCCAGACGCTGGCCTTCGACACCATGGCCAAGGAAGGGGCCGAGTTCGCCGAACTCACCGACAAGGTCGTCGAGGCCCAGGCGAAGGCGCGCGGCGAGATCCTCAAGGACAGCAAGTCCGATATGGCGGCGACGCAGACGATGTCGCTCGGCCTGGGCATCGGTGCGGTGGTTCTCGGGTTGCTGCTGGCGTGGCTGGTGGCCCGCTCCATCGTCCGCCCGGTCACCGAGATGACCGACTCCATGGGCAAGCTCGCCGCCGGTGATCTGGCGGTCACCATCCCGGCGCTCGCAAATCAGGACGAGATCGGCCGGATGGCCCAGGCCGTCCAGGTGTTCAAGGACAACGCCGTCGAGAAGAAGCGCATGGACGAGGCCGAGCGCGAGCGCCTGGAGGCCGAGCGCAAGGCCGAAGAGGCGCAGCGCGTCCGCGAGGCGGCGATCGGCCAGGAAATCGCCTTGCTGATCGACGCCGTGTCCAAGGGCGACCTGTCGGAGCGCATCGATCTCGCCGGCAAGGACGGCTTCTACAAGACCATGTCCGAGGGCATCAACCGCCTGACCGACACCGTCCAGGGCGTCATCGCCGATCTGGCCGAGGTGCTCGGCGCGCTGGCCCAGGGCAACCTGAACAAGCGCGTCACCCGCGACTACCAGGGCGCCTTCCAGAACCTGAAGACCGACGTCAACGCCACCTCCGACAAGCTGACGGAGATCGTCGGCAGCATCACCGAGGCGACCCGGACCATCGCCTCGGCGTCCAGCGAAGTGTCGATGGGCTCCAGCGATCTGGCCGAGCGCACCGAGCAGCAGGCGTCCAGCCTGGAGGAAACCGCCGCCAGCATGGAAGAGCTGGGCGCCACCGTGCGCTCCAACGCCGACAACGCCCAGCGCGCCAACCGCATGGCCACCGACGCCCACAAGGCCGCCGAGAACGGCGGCGCCGTCGTCGGCTCGGCGGTCGGCGCCATGCGCCGCATCGAGGAGGCCAGCCGCAAGATCACCGACATCATCGGCGTGATCGACGAGATCGCCTTCCAGACCAACCTCCTGGCGCTCAATGCCGCGGTGGAGGCGGCGCGGGCCGGCGACGCCGGGCGAGGCTTCGCCGTCGTGGCGCAGGAGGTCCGCACGCTGGCCCAGCGCTCGGCCCAGGCGTCCAAGGAGATCAAGGCGCTGATCATGGCGTCCGACGGTCAGGTGAAGGACGGCGTCGGTCTGGCCGAGAAGGCCGGCGACGCGCTGGGCGGCATCGTGTCGTCGGTGCGCGAGGTGGCGTCGCTGATCTCGGAAATGGCCTCGGCGTCGTCGGAGCAGGCGACCGCGCTCGACGAGATCAACTCGACCATCGCCCAGATGGACGAGATGACCCAGAAGAACGCGGCGCTGGTCGAAGAGACCACGGCCGCCGCCCAGGCGATGTCCGGGCAGGCGCAGCACCTCACGGAACTGGTCGGCTTCTTCCAGTTGACCGGCGCGGCGCGTCCCATGAACTATGGCGCGGCGGCGCCCGCGGCGCCCGCGGCGGCCCGGCCGGCGGCCGCGCATCGTCCGAGCCCGAGCAAGCCCAAGGCGGCGGTGCACAAGCAGGCCGCCGCGACGAAAGCCGCAGCCCTCAAGCACGCCGACCCGGATCAGGACCCCGAGTGGAGGGAGTTCTGATCCTCAGCCCACCTCCGGGGAGCGGCGTCCCGCCGCTTCCGCCCGGAGGCTTTCGGACGGCGCCGGAGCGCGTTCGCTTAGGCGTGCTCGAGCTTCCCCGCGACCGCGTGTTTGGCGTTCTCGCCGATGCTTTCGATCTGGTCGGCGTGGCGCCGGACGTGCCTTGCGTGGCCGGTGTCGACGCTGTTCTTCTTCGCTGGCACGAGCGGGCCGACTCGCTGGTCCGGCGCGTCCGCGGGCACGGCTACCGCGGCCCCCTGATCGCCGCCCTGGACAGCCGTTCGCCGGACCACGTCGTCGCGGCGTTGTCGAGCGGGTGCGATGACGCTCAGCCCTATCCGTGCGACCCGCGGGAGTTGCGGGCGCGGATCGGCGCCATCCACCAGCGCGCCGCCATTGCCACGGCGGGGCCGGCCCGCATCCGCTCGGGCTGCCTGGAGATCGGGCGGGACGGCAGCGATCCGTGGGTCGACGGCAAGCCGCTGAAGGTCAGCCCGAACTGCGCCAAGGTCCTCGCGGCGGTCGCGCTGGCGAAGCGCCCCGTGCCGTTGCCGCGCCTCGCGGCCATGCTGTATGGCGCGGAGCCGCCGCCGTCCAAGACGATCAACACCTATCTGTGCATGCTGCGCACGATCATGACCGCGGCGACCGGACGGGATGGCTGGCTGAAGCTGAAGGACGGCGGGTACGTCCTGTCCGACGATACCGCCTGTATCCCCGATCGCCAGCTGTCGAAGTAAATCGCTGCGCGGGGCATTTGGTAAGCCGATCTACGAGGCCAGCAGCTTCATGAAGTTGCGCTTGGGCTTGAAACGGATCTTCAGGTCGGCGACGTACGCCGCGTGCTTGGCCTCTTCGCCCAGCCGGCGGCGGATGGCCCCCATGCGCGTGACGAGGCGGAAGGCCTCCTCATAGTTCGGCTGGCCGCCTTGCCCGACCAAACCCTCCACGAGGCCTTTGTAAGTCGTCAGCGCGTGCTGCGGATGGCTGTCCTCGGTCGCTCCGGCCAGTTCCCGGTGCAGGCCGGCGCTGGCGCCATGCTTCTTCACCGCCTCCCACGCGGCGTCGAACAGCTTTTCCTTCATCAGCACCTGGATCAGCAGATCGGCCGGTGAATGCCACGCGGACGCGCGTGCACCCTTGCCGAGTCCGGCCCGCAGCATCTCCACCGCCCGGTCGCGGGCGGCGTCGGCGGACGCTCCATGGCCACCCGCCATCTCCTTAAGCCGCTCGTACAGGGCAAGGCTGGGCTGCCGCGCGAAGCGTGCCCACAGCAGCGCCTCGGCATCCTGCGTGCGGCCGGCGCGCTGGTAAAGCTCGGCGGCGAGGTCGGTCAGGCCCTGATCGGGCTGCTGGTCCTCGAACTGCCACAACCCCTCTTCGACCCAGCGCAACGCCTCGGCGTCGCGACCGTGGTCGAGGCAGATCTGCGCGATCTCCACATAGCGGTGGGGCGAGGAGAGATCCTTGGCGCGGATGGCGATCCGGGCGTCCACGTCGCCGTCCAGTTCGGCGAGGTCGTCGAGGATCGCGGTCAGCCGGTAGCGGAGGCCATAGGTCTCGTCGAACGCGCGCCGGTTCGGGCTGGCCGGCTTGAGCTTGGACCACGCCGCCTCGGCGAGCCGGCGGAATTCGGCCAGCCCCGCCTCGCCCAGAACATCCTGATAGGCCACGGCGCCACCGCCGAAGACGTCCCAATTCGACTCCGCCTCGCGCTCGAACAGGGCGCGCGCCAGCGCCACCGGGTCGGGCGACGCGGCGCGGCAGGCCGCCACGTGCAGGTCGTACGCCCGTTCGATCACGGTGAACGCCTCGCCTTCCGAATCGGCCACCACGTTCGGCGCCTCTTCCGCGCGCTCCAGGAAATGGTCGAGCAGGCGCACCGCCAAGGCCGCGCGGCCGGCCTTGATCAAATCCTCGATGGGGTCGAGCACGGCGTCGAGATCCGCCGCCCAGTCCGGCACGGCGTCGTAGCCGAAATAATCGTCCGTGCTGGTGGCCTTGGTGATCGCCGTGCGCAGGCGGGCGAACAGCGTCTCGTCGTCGGCCGACTCGGTGGCGGTGGCCAGATCCAGGCGCTGGAACAGGGCCGGGTCGCGCTCGGCCTGCGCGAGGATCATTTCGACCAGCGCCTCGGCGTCCTTGGTCCGCAGATGGCGGCGGATGCGCTCGATGGGATAGTCCGCCTCCGCCGATCCGCCGGCCGGCGCCTCGTTGGCGGCGAGTGCGGTTGCCACCAGATGCTTGCAGAACCCCCAGTTGGAAAACGCCCGGCACGAGCACGCGCCGGTGAACGAGCGGCCCCGGCCGCGCAGTTCGGCCCGGTAAAGCTCGGTCCCGGCGACGCGGCTCAGCACGTGATCCTCATCGACGGCCAGAAGTTCCACATGGCCATCCCGGTGATAGGCCTGCCCACGGGCGAAGGCCTGGTCGCCGGCCAGTTCGCGAAGGGCGTCGATGTCGAAGCGCGGGGGCATGGCGGTCGCGGCGGTTCTGCTGCAGGACTCCACATTGAATTCGGCCAAGCGGGCGATCCTGTCAACCGCCACCCGCCCCACATCCGTCACGGCGGTCCCCCTCCCGCCGGGCGGCCGCGGTGTGCTAGGCTCGGCGCTCGCTTCCGCCCCGCGACCGACCCCGGACCCGTCCCGTGCGCTTCATCCACACCGCCGACATCCACCTCGACAGCCCGCTGGCCGGGCTGAAGGCGCGTGCCGGCGAGGAGCGGGCGCGCGACCTCGTCGGCGCCACGCGGCGGGCGTTCTCTGGGATGATCGACACGGCCATCGAGCAGGCGGTGGACTTCGTGGTGATCGCCGGCGACCTGTACGACGGCGACTGGCGCGACTTCTCCACCGGGCTGTTTTTCGCCGAGGGCATGGCACGGCTGGAGCACGCCGGCATCCGCGTCGCCCTGGTCAAGGGCAACCACGACGCCGAGAACGCCATGACGCGCAGCCTGACGCTGCCGCCCAACGTTCACGTCTTCCGCTCCGATCGCGCCGAGACGTTCCGCTGGGACGATCTGGGCGTGGCGCTGCACGGGCGCAGCTACGGCCAGCGGCAGATGCGTGACAACATCGCGGCCGGCTACCCGGCCCCGGTGCCCGGCCTGCTCAACATCGGCGTTCTGCACACCGCCGCCGACGGCCGGCCGGGGCACGAGCCCTACGCGCCGTGCGCGCTGACCGAACTGGCGGCCAAGGGCTACGCCTACTGGGCGCTCGGCCACGTGCACGCCCGCGAGGTGTTGAGCCGCCAGCCCTGGATCGTCTTCCCCGGCAACCTCCAGGGCCGCCACGCCAACGAAACCGGGCCGAAGGGCTTCACCCTGGTCACCGCCGATGCCGGCGAGGTGGTGGCGGTCGAGCACATCGACGCCGACGTGCTGCGCTGGGCCAGAGTCACCGTGGAGATCGGCGGCTGCACCGGCCTCGACGATGTCGGCGAGCGCATCCGCGCCGCTCTGGACGAGGCGCTGGAGGAGGCCGGGCGCCGCACTCTGGCCGTCCGCCTGACGCTGACCGGCCGCAGCGCCGCGCACCGCGCGCTGGCCGGCGACCCGGAGCGCACGGCGGCCGAATGCGCCGCCGCCGCTCAACGTGCCCGAGGCGACGTGTGGATCGAGAAGGTCGAGCTGCGCACCGCCGAACCGGAAGCCGAATCATCAGCCCTGCCGGACGCCTTCGGCGAACTGCTGAACGCGGTCGAGGAGGTGCGCGCCGACCCGGCCGAGCACGATGCCGTCCGCGCCGAGCTGGAAGCGCTGTTGTCCCGCATGCCGCACGCCGTGCGCGCCGAGGCGGGGCTGGAGGAACTGGACGATGCGCAGTTGTCCGCCATCCTCGAAGACGCGCGGGCCATCGTGTTGAGCCGGCTGACCGGCGAGGGCAACGCATGAGGATCGACCGCCTTCACCTGGAACGCTACGGCCACTTCGAGGACCTCGCCCTCGATCTGGGCGGGCCGGAGGTGCTGCTGCACGTGGTGCACGGGCCGAACGAGGCCGGCAAGTCCACGGCGCTGTCGGCGATCTGCGACCTGCTGTTCGGCATCAAGGATCGCACGCGCTACGCGTTCCGCTACGACTACGGCCAACTGCGCATCGGCGCCGAACTGTCGAACCGCGCCGGGGACACCCTGGCCTTCAAGCGGCGCAAGGGGCGGGCCAACACGCTGCTCGCCGCCGAGGGCGGGGCGGCGCTGCCGGACACGGCGCTGGCCGGGTTCCTCGGCGGGGCGGACCGGGACTTTTTCGAGCGCATGTTCGGCCTGGATTACGACCGGCTGCGCGCGGGTGGCGACGCCATGCTGGCGGCCGGCGGCGATCTGGCGCGCAGCCTGTTCCAGGCCGGCAGCGGCGTGGCCGGCATCGCCGGTGTGCTCGACCGCCTGGACGGCGAGGCCGACGCGCTCGCCACGCCGCGCAAATCCGCGGCGAAGCCGTTCTGGAAGGCCATGGAGCGCTATGACGAGGCGCAGGGCCGCATGCGGCACGAGGCCCTGCGCGCCGACGACTGGACGCGCGCCGTCAAGGCGGTGCAGGAGGCCGAGGCCGGGCGCGCCGCGGTGGATGCGCAGCTCGCCGGCTGCCGGGTGCGACGCAGTCAGGTGCAGCGCTTGCGCCGCGTGCTGCCGATCCTGGCGCGCCTGGACGAACTGGCCGCCCTTCTGGCGGCGGACGGCGGCGGCCCGGATTTGCCGGACGCCTTCGAGGAGGCGTGGCGCGCCGCGCAACGCACCGCCGACGAGCTGGCCGAGGCGGTGGCGCACGCCGCCCGCCGGCTGGAGGGGCTGGAGCACGATCTGGCCGCCTTCGGCCCCCCCGGACCGCTGCCCGGCCTCGCCGCGGAGATCGAGCGCCTGCACGTCGCCTATGGCGATGTCGAGGCCAAGCGCGCCGACCTGCCGAAGCTGGAGCGCGACCTGTCGCTCGGCCGGGCGCGGCTGGAGGGGCTGATCGCCCAACTCGGCGGCGGCTTCGCGCCGGAGGACGCCGCGACCCGCGTGCCGCCGCGCCCTGTCGTGGCGCGCCTGCGCGCCCGCATGGCGGAACGGCAGGCAATCGACACCGCATTGGAGGCGGCGCGCCGCCAGCGCGACGGCGCCCGCGACCGTCTGGCCGAGACCGAGGCGGCGTTGACGGAGCTGGGCATCCCCTCCGACCCGGCGGAAGCCGCCGCCGCGCTCGCCGAGGCGGCGAAGGCCGGCGACACCGACGCGCGGCTGGCCGAGGCCATCGCCGAGGAAGCGGCGGTTAAGACCGAGGCCGGCGTCGCCTTCGCGCGGCTCGGGCTGTGGCGGGGCACGCTGGGCGGGCTGGCGACCGCGCATTTCCCCGACGATTCCGCGGTGGCCCGGCACGAGCAGGCGTTCGCCGCCTTGTCCGCCGAGCGCGAGGCCGTCGCGCGCGAGCGCCGGCAGGCGCGGGACTCCCTGGAACGGCTGGACGGCGACCTCGCCGAGTTGAAAGCCGCGGGCACCGTGCCGACGCCCGAGGCGGTGCAGGACGCTCGGCAGCGCCGCGACCGCGGCTGGCGTCAGGTGCGCCGCCGCTACATCGAGGGCGTGCCCGACGAGACGCCGGCCGAGAGTCCGGCCGACTTGGCCGCGACCTACGAGGAGGCGGTGCGCCACGCCGACGATCTGGTGGACCGGCGCGAGCGCGAGGCGCAGCGCATCGCCCGCTTCGCCACACTCACCCGCCAGCGCCAGGACGCCGAGCGGGCGCTGGAGGCGGCGAACGCACGCGCGGCCGCCCTGGATGCGCGCGACGCGGAAGCCGCCGCGGCATGGAGCGCGGCGTGGGCGGCGGCGGGCGTCGAGCCGCGGGAGCCCGCGGCGATGCGCGTCTGGCTGCAACGCAAGGACGCCGTGGTCCGCCTCGCCGATTCCGCCCACAAGGCCGAGTCCGCCGTGCGCCGCGCCCGCACGGACGCCGAGCAGGCCCGCGCGCACCGGCTGCATGCGGCCCGTCTGGTCGGCATGGCCGATGCCGAGTCCCTGGACGCGGCGACGCTGCGCAGCCGGGTGGCTGCCGCGGTGACGAAGGCGGGCGAGACCTGGGGCCGCGCGACCCGCCTGCGCCAGGAACTGGCCGACCGGCGCCGCGAGATGGACGCGGCCGACCGCGCGCTGACCACCGCCGAAAGCCGGTCCGGGGAGTGGGCCGCGGCCTGGGCCGCCGACCTGCCGCTGATCGGCTTGGCTGCCGGTGCCGCGCCGGCCGAGGCAGCGGCGGCGTTGGGAGTGTGGGAAGACATTCAGAAGGAAGCCAACGACGGACTCCAGACGCATCGGCGCTGCGACGGCATCCGCGCCGATCTCGACGCGCATGCGACCGCCATCCGCGCCCTGCTGGACCGCGCCGCCCCGGCGCTGGACGACTTGCGCGACCGGGAGCCGCTGACTCTGGCCCCGATGATCGCGCAGCGCCTGCGCGCCGCGTCCGATGTCGCCTCCAAGCGGCAGGCGTTGGAAAAGCAGCGCGACAAGGCCGCCGTCGCCCTCGCCGACGCCCGGCAGGAGTCTGAGCAGGCCCTGCGTGCGGTGCGGGCGCTGCGCCAGGAACATCGGCTTGGTCCCGACGCCGACCCGGTGCTGCTCGCCCGCCGCGCCGCCGAGCGCCGGCAGCTTCAGGCCCGTCTCGATCAGGCGCGCCGCGACCTCGTGGCGGCCGGGGACGGGCAGGGTGAGGCGGCGCTGCGCGCGGAAGCGGCCGGCGCCGCCCCCGACGCGCTGGCCGCCGAGGCCGCCGCGGTCGAGGACGAGGCCGCGCGCCTCCAGAAACAAGGCGAGGCGGCGGCGCAGGCCGTCGTGGTGGCGCAGCAGGAACTGGCCGCGTTGAAGGGCCGCGTCGGTATTGGCGAGGCGGCGTGGCTCGCCAAGGACGCGGCGCTGGAGATGACGGAGTGCGCGCAGCGCTGGATGCGGCTGAAGGCGGCGTCGCTCATCCTGTGCCGCGCGGTGGAGCGCTACCGCTCGGCCAACGAACATCCCCTGGTGAAGCGCGCCAGCGAGGTGATGGCGCGCATCGCGTCCACTGGCGACAACCCCATCGAGCGCCTGACCGTGGACTACGCCGAGGCCGATCATCCCGTGCTGGTCGGCGTGCGGCGCGACGGCGGGCGCTGCCCGGTGGAGGGGATGAGCGACGGCACGCGCGACCAGATGTTCCTGGCGCTGCGCATCGCCGCCGTCGAGCGCTACGCCCAGGCGGCCGAGCCCTTGCCCTTCGTCGCCGACGACCTGTTCATCACGTCCGACGAGGAGCGCACGGTGCCGGGCCTGCGCGCGCTGGCCGAGCTGGGCCGCACCACGCAGGTGCTGCTGTTCACCCACCACCGCTATGTGGTGGACGCCGCCGCGGCGGCGCTGCCGGGGCCCCAAGTGCGTTTCCACACCCTGGTGCCGGAGCCGGCCATCTCCGAACCGGTGGGCTGACGCCCACCGTTTACTTCGGCAATCACTTGGGCGAGAGCACCATGATCATCTGGCGGCCTTCGAGCTTGGGCATCTGCTCGACCTTCGCCAGCGTCTCCAGGCGGTCGCGCACGCGCATCAGCACGTTCATGCCGATGTCCTGGTGCGCCATCTCGCGGCCGCGGAAGCGCATGGTCACCTTGACCTTGTCGCCCTCTTCGAGGAAGCGGGTCGCGGCGCGCATCTTCACGTCGTAGTCGTTGTCATCGATGTTGGGGCGGAGTTTGATCTCCTTCAACTCGATGATCTTCTGCCTCTTGCGCGCCTCGTTCGCCTTCTTCTGCTCCTCGAACCGGAACTTGCCGTAATCGAGGATCTTGCAGACCGGCGGCTCGGCCTGCGGGGCGATCTCGACGAGGTCGAGTCCGGCGTCGGCGGCGGCGTCGAAGGCGTCGCGCAGGGACACGATGCCGATCATCTCGCCGTTGGCGCCGACGAGGCGCACCGTGCGCGCGGTGATTTCCCGGTTGAGCCGCGGGCCTTCGCGGACCGGGTCCGCATCGTAGAGCTTGGCTATGTCGAATCTCCTTGAATGGTGAGCTTGCGCGGTGAGGGTGAACGGCGCCCGGACCGGCCGGGGCCCTTGGGACTTTACCACAGCCGACGCGCGAGTGGAGTGCGAATGGGGGGAAATTTCACTCCCCAACGCGAGTCCGTTTCCCATGACGCGAAATCGCGTTACGATACTCCCCCTCCGGTCGCTGGCCGGGGGCAACTTCTGAGAGGCGGAGGCGATGGAGCGGGGCGACAGCGGGTACTTGCACGTCGTCGCCGGCATGCCGGACCAGCAGGAGCGTCTGCCCAACGCCGCCGGCCGCCGCCTGGACGATTCCGCCCGCCGCGCGCTGGTCGAGCGCCTGCGCCGCCAGGGCTGGAGCTACCGCCGCATCTCCAGCGAGTTGAACATCAGCTACGCCACCGTGTCGCGCTGGCTGGACGGGCCGGCGGCGGCGGCCCCGCTGGAGCCACTGCCCATCCGCTTGGGCGCGCCGCGCCGGCCGACCGCGGCGGCGGCCCGGCCGGAAGCGCCGCCACCGCACGAGTCGGGCGCACCTCAACCGCTCATTGAACAGCTGATCACGCAGAATCGCACTCTGCTGCACCGCGTCGACCAGCTCGTCACCGCCAGCACCGCTCAGCAGCAAGCCATCGCCGACCTGGAGGCGCGCCTCGTCGCCAATATCGAGGACCAACACAAGAAATTGGGGGAGCGTCTGCTCGACTCAATCAAGTTGTTGTTGGCCAAGTTCATCCCGGCCTGAGTCGCTCCCGAGTCGCGCGTCTCCCCTATGTCATACCGTGGTATGGCCGAATGGCCGATTCGGTGCGCGGATACGGCGAGCGCGGGCTGTGACATCGCGTATTACAACGCATTACAATGGACAAGGGTGTGTTTCTTCCCTAGCCTTTCGAGCATCATACGAATTCGTCGCCCGCGGCGAACGTAATAATAATGCTTCCGCTAATTGGGGGAGAAGGAAGCCTTGCTCCGTTCACCGTGGTCCCGCCGAGGGGCCGCCACATCCCGAAGTGCGCGCTGTGTCCGCCCGGCGTCGGCCGTGACCGCGATCCTGATGGCGCTGGTGCTGGCCGCCTGCGGCACGGATTCGCGAATAGCCACGCGGACGGTGGACATGGACGTGGCGACCAACGCCAACGCCGACAACGCGTTGGCGGTGGATCTGGTGCTCATCTACGACACCACGCTGATCCCCTCCTTCGCCGAGCTGACCTCCGCCAACTGGTTCAAGAACCGCGACCAGCTGAAGCTCGCCAACCCCACCGGCATCGAGGTGCAGTCCTTCGAGGTGATCCCCGGCCAGAAGGGCCCGCGCTACAAGGTGACCGGCCGCGGCAACGACGCTTTGGGCGCCTTCGTGTTCGCCGGTTACGACACGCCGGGGCCGCACCGCGCCCGCATCGACGGCATGCCCGCCGTCCTTCTCCGCCTCGGCGAGAAGGACTTCGCGGTGGCGCTGCCGCCGTCTTCCTGACCGTCCCCCGATCGAAACCCCCCAGGTGCGACACGGCATGAGCCACCCCACCCCGCCGCATGATCCGATCCAATGGTACGAGGGCATGCTGCTCACCCCGCAGCATTTCCAGCAGAACTGGCTGCGTCAGGACGAGTTGCTGCACTACCACCTCGGCCGGCTGTCGCCCTTCCATTACGGCGTGCACACGCTGAAGGTGGATCAGGCGATGCTGGTGGTCGGCATCTTCCGCGTCCTGGCGCTGGAGGCGGTGCTGCCCGATGGTCTGGTCGTCGCTCATCCGGCCGACGGCGTGGCCGATCTTCAGATCAGTCTGGTGCCCCACGCCGACCAGCTGAAGGACGCCCCGGCGACCATCCACCTCGTGGTTCCGGCCTACAAGCCCGGCGCCGCCGCCGGTGGCGAGCTGGCGCGCTATCGCTCGGTGGAGGGCGCGCCGGTGGTCGACGAGAACACCGGCGACAACGAACAGTCCATGGCCCGCCTGCGCCCGCGCGTGTCGCTGCTGGTGGGCGAGGAGGTGCCGCAGAAGTACGCGGCCCTGCCCATCGCCCGCGTGGTCTACCGGGACGAGGCGTTCCAGCTCACCGATTACGTGCCGCCGTCCTTCGCGGAAGCCACCGAGTCGCCGCTGGCCGATTCCTGCCGAACCATCGCCAAGCGCCTGCGCGAGAAGGCCGCCTTCCTGGCCGGACGCCTGCGCGCCCCGGCCGGCACGGTGCAGGCGACGCTGCTGTCCGACACCCGGCACGCGGTGCAGTGCCTCGCCGCCGGCCTGCCGCAGCTGGAGGCCATCCTGGGGGCCGGCGCCGCGCACCCGTTCGCGCTCTACACGGCGCTGTGCGGCATCGCCGGGCACGTGGCGACGCTGGGGCCGGGGCTGCTGCCGCCGATCTTCGACGCCTACGACCACCGCGACACGCTCGGCTCGCTCCGGCCGGTGCTCGACTTCATCGAACGCATGATCGAGACGGTCAGCGAGACCTACGTGGCGCTGCGCTTCGCCATGGAGGATTCCGGCTTCCGCCTGAAGATCGAGCCGGCGTGGCTGGGCACCGGACCGGACAACGGGCCGGGCAGCGGGCCGGACGGGCACGGCCTGCTGATCGGCGTGCGGCTGGCGCCCGGCCAGACCGAGACCGAGGCGGACGCCTGGGTGGCCGAAAGCCTGATCGCCTCCGCCGAGAACATGGGCATGCTGCGCGAACGGCGGCTGCGCGGTGCCGTGCGACAGCGGGTCGAGCGCGACGACCGGCTGGAGGTGGTGCCGGAGCGCGGCGTGCTGCTCTACCGCATCACCGCCGACCCCGCCTTCATCGAAGCCGAGCGCGTGCTGGAGATCGCCAACCCCGGCGACCGGCTGGGCGCCCGCCGCCCGGCGGAGATCGCCCTCTACGTGGCGCCGCCCGGCGGCGGCTCTGCCGCCGGCGCCGGTTAGCGGCGGGCGGGGGAGGGGGAAGCCCATGGACGCGCCGATGCAGGAACTGATGCAGGTGCCCGACCCGGTGCCGCCGTCCGTGGCGACTCTTCTGATGGGCGAACGCGGCGACCACACGCTGCTCGTCCAGTTCGGCGACTTCTTCGCCGAGCTTCTGCGCCTGAAATACGCGCTGGCCGCCGGCCACCTGGGCGCCGACTCCCTGGCCCCCGCCGACCTCGCCGGGCTGGTGCACCAGCGGCTGCGCACGCTGTTGGAGGCGCAGGCGGTCAAGGCGCGGCACTGGGGCGGCGCCTACGGCGAAGCGATGTACCGCGAGGCGCAGTACGTCATGGCGGCGCTGGCCGACGAGACGATGCTGCTGCGCGTCAACTGGGACGGCAAGGCCGCGTGGCAGGACCGCCTGCTGGAAACCGCGCTGTTCGGCACGCGCATCGCTGGTGAACGCGTGTTCGAGCGCCTGGACGCGCTGCTGGCCGACAGCTCGCGCGCGTCGGGCGATCTGGCGACCATCTATCTGGTGGCGCTGGCGCTGGGCTTCCGCGGCCGCTACTGGCAGCCGGAGGACGAGGGGGACCTGCGTTCCTACCGCACGGCGCTGTCGCGCATCATCGCCCGCCACGACCCGGAACTGGCGCGCGACGGCGCGCACCTCTTCGAGCAGGCCTACGGCCACACCATCGACCAGGGCCGGGCCGTGCGGCTGCCCTATCTGCGGCCCTGGGGGCTGGCGCTGCTGGCGGTCTTCGCCCTGTTCCTGGCCGGCAGCCACGCGCTTTGGGTTTCGACCACGGCCGACGTGGAGGCCGCCATCCGGCGCATCGACCACGCCGTCAGCCAGCCGACGCACTGAGGAAACGAGACGTGAGCCTCAGCCTCAGCCTTCTGTCCGAACACCCGCTGCCGGTCGGCTTCCTGCTCGGCATGCTGGCGCTTGCGGTGCTGGCGCTGCTGGTGTGGCTGGTGCGCCGGCAGGAGCGCGGGGCGGAGACGGGACCGGATGCGGCGGCGGCGGTGCTGGCCGCCGTGCGCGGCCCCAGCGTGCGCGCGCTCACCGCCAGCTTCTCCACGACGCTGCGGGCGATGCGCGGCATGGTGCCCGGTCCGGGCTGGCGCTACGCGGCGCCGTGGGTGCTGATGCTGGGCGGCAGCGGGTCGGGCAAGAGCGCGCTGGCCGCGGCCATCGGCCTCAACCGGCCCTTCGACCTCGCCACCGACCCCGAACTGGCGGAACAGGGCTGCGGCTGGCACGTGTTCGAGCGCGGCATCGTGCTCGACCCGGCCGGCAGCGTGCTGTGGGGGCCGGAGGGCGACGGCGGCACCGGCTCCGGCAACGGCGGGGACGCGGCGTGGCGCCGGCTGGTGCAGCTCATCGTCCGCAACCGGCCGGAGCGCGGCCTGGACGGTGTGGTGGTGACGCTGCCCGCCAGCGAACTGGTCGGGCCGGACCGGCTCGACGCCATCGGGCTGGCGGCGCGGGCCAAGCAGCTGCGCCGGCGCCTGCGCGAGCTTCAGCAGCAGCTCGGCCTGCGCCTGCCGGTCTATCTGGTGGTCACCAAGTGCGACGCCGTGCCCGGCTTCACCAGCTATTGGGAGCCGCTGGCGGTCCAGCGCGCGCACGAGGTGTTCGGCTGGTCGAACCCGCAGACGCTGGACACCGCCTACGCGCCGCACCTGCTGAACGAGGCGTTCGACGGGATCGGCCGCGAACTGCACCGCACGCTGATCGCCACCGCGGTCGCCACCGGCGGCATCAGCGACATGGCCTTCCTGTTCCCGGCCGAATTCCAGAAGCTGGCGCCGACCGTCGCCCGCTTCGCCAACGCGCTGTTCCGCGTCGATTCCTACCAGGACCCGCACTTCTTCCGCGGCGTCTACTTCACCGGCGACGGGGCGTCGCTGATGGCGGGCGGGCGCGGCCTGCCGGCGGCGCTGGACGGCGACGTCGATCTGCCCGCGGGCATGGCGGCGGCCATGGCGCAGGCGCCGTCCGCGCAACCGCTGTTCGCCACCGAGCTGTTCGGCGAGAAGATCTTCCGCGAATCACGGCTGGTGCGCCCGGCCCGGCGCGGGCTGGTGGCGCGCAGCCGGACGCTGCGCATCGCCCAGGCCACCGTGGTGGGCACCGCCATCGTGCTGTCCGCTGGCCTCTGGCATTCCACCGTGTCGCTCCAGGGCGCGGCGAAGGACGTGCTCCACCCGCTGCTGCTGATCGAGAAGACCGACGCGGAGGTGCGCAAGGCCCGCGAGTCGGGCGCGAGCCTGAGCGAGGGCCTGTACCGCGAGGTGCATGCGGCGGCGCCGCCGATTCTGCGCGCCTTCAAGACCATCAGCGACCGTTCGCTGATGGAGCCGTTCATCCCGACCTCGTGGTTCGCCCCCATCGAGGAGAGCGTCAAGGATGCCATGGCGCACGGCTTCGGGCTGGTCGTGCTCTATCCCATGCGTCTCGAACTCATCAAGCGCTGGGAGGCGATTCAGGCGCGCTATGCCGGGCCGCCGCCCGCCACGGCCAACGGGGGGGTCAACGGAATGGCCGCCTCGGTGGCGATGAAGGCCTATCTGACGGACCTGGACGCGCTGTCCGCCAACGTGAAGCAGTTCAACACCGCGACCGAGCTGCCGGTGCTGGTCTTCTCCAAGCTCGTGACCTCGCTGCTCAACGTCGACCTGGGCGAGGCGCTGATCAACGACAGCGACCTGTACCGCGAGGTGATGGACAAGGCGCGGGTCAAGCCCTTCGACCCCTCGCGCAATCTGGCGCCGTCGCTCCTGACGCTGGGGCGGTTGGCGAAGGCCGCCACCGAGTTGGTGGCGCCGGAAGGCCCGGTGGTGCAGCGCTTCACCGCGGTCGCCAGCGCGCTGGAGCGCAGCGAACTGGCGCGCTTCGGCACCCCGGACGCGGCCGGTGCGACGCTGGGCGACCTGAACACCGCCATCGATCAGGTGCAGGATCTGCTCCGCAACGACGATCTGCGCTGGCTGTTCGTCCTCCACCCCGCGCAGGAGCCGCACTGGCGGGACCAGCTGGCGCGGGTGCGTGCCAACCTGTTCCTGGGCGACAACGCGGCCAACCTGATGATGAGCGCCGCGACCGCGCGCATCGCCGGTCTGCGCACGACGCTGCTGGCGGTCCGCACGCCGGCCACCGGGGCGCTGCTGGTTGCCGACGACAGCGACGACGGCCGGCTGAAGCTGTCGCCGGCCCTGGAGGGGCTGGCCGCGGCGCTGCCGGACATCCTGCGCTACGGCTTCATGGCCGACAATCCCGTGCGCGAGCCGGTGCTGCCGTCGCAGCGCAGCGCCGCCATGATGTGGATGCCCGAACCGCTCGACAAGGCCATGGGCAATTACCGCGCCTTCGAGGCGATGGAGGCCGGGCCGCTGACCCGCGTGCCGGATTCGCTGCGCCCGCTGGTGCAGGCGCTGGCGGCGCAACGGTTGCAGGCCGCCATGCTGACCGCGGTGGCCGAGGCGCAGGTGATCGAGAAGCGCGGGCAGGACTTCCGCCTCGTCGCCGACGAAACCGGTCTGCTGCGCGAGGTGCGCCAGTTCGGCCGCGCCTCCCGCAGTCTCGGCGACATCCTGGGCGCCTTCAGCCGGAGCGGCTTCGACCAGTCCTACGCCACCGTCTCCAACATCGTCAGCCAGCACCTCGTGAGCATGCTGGAACAGGCCGACCGCATCGGCGACGAGGGGGCGCCCTATCTGCCGTTCGACGAGTTCCGCGACTGGGACGGCACGCTGCCGCTCAACTTCGAGGGCTATCAGGTGCTCAGCGACACCGAGCTGGCGCAGTACCTCGACAACACCCGCGGGCGTTTCGACTGGCTGGGCACCGAGGTGGCGTCGCCGATCGTCAATTTCGCGCTGCGCGAACAGACGCCCGCCACTCTGCGCAGCGACCCGCACGTGCTGAAATGGCAGCGCATCCTGATCGAGCAGCAGCGCTACAAGGCCGACAACCCCGGCAGCTCGCTGGCCCAGCTGGAGCGCTACATCCGTTTCGACCTCGGCGGGGTGAAGCCGGACACCTGTCTGCAACAGCTCTCCACCGGCACCGGGGCGGGCGGCGACTTCTTCATGCAGCGGCGCGACACGCTGCGCCGGATGGCGCTGGCACAGTGCCAGCGCGTCGCCGTGCGCACGCTGTCCACCGACTACACGCGCCTGGCGTCCGACTTCAACGGCATGCTGGCCGGGCGCTACCCGTTCGCCGACTACAACGGGGCGGACACCGCCGAGGCCGACCTCGACGCGGTCACCGCGTTCCTCGAACGCTTCGGCAATTCCGAAGCGGCGATCCGCCGCGGCCTCGGCGCGCCGCAGCCCGGCACGCCGGCCGCCCAGGCGCTGGACTTCGTCGACCGGGTCGCCGCGGTGCGCGACTTCCTGGCGCCGTTCCTGGCGCCCGCCTCCAACGCGCCGCCGGCCTACGACGTGAACGCCGAGTTCCGCGTCAACCGCCCGCGCGAGAGCGGCGGCAATCAGATCATCGAATGGATGGTGGCGCTGGGCGGCCAGCAACTGCTGCGCGGCAGCGACGCCAAGGCCGGCACCTGGGCGCCCGGCGACCAGGCGGCGGTGACGCTGCGCTGGGCCAAGGACGCGCCGGTGGTCCCGGTGTCGATCATCGGCACGGACGGCAGCGTGCAGCCCGACCGCGCCATCACCTTCACCTACGCCAACCGCTGGTCGCTGGTGCGGCTGCTGCAAGTGCACCGCGCCCCGGCGGCCGACCTGCCCAAGCTGACCGACAGCCGGCCGCACACGCTGAAGTTCTCGGCCGACACCGGCAACGTTCCGGTGATGGGCGAGCCGCCGTCGCCCAAGCCGCTGGTCGGCGGCAAGACCAGCGTGTTCCTGCGCCTGTCGCTCAGCACGCTCAACCCGGACGGCAAGACCCGGACGTCCTACGTGCTGCCGGCGTTCCCCTACGCGGCGCCGAGCCTGGAGAGCGCGCCGCGCCCCGCCGCCGCGTCCTCCGAACCGTTCACCGGCGACCCGGCACCGGCTCCGGCGACGAAGACCGCCGCCGCGAAGGCCGCCGCGAAGAAGCCCGCCCCGGCCAAGGCGGCCCCGGCCAAACCGACTGCGGCCAAACCGGCTGCGGCGAAGCCCGCGGCCGCCGCCGCTCCGACGAGGATCACCCCATGAGTGTGGCGCTTCCCGACTTCAGCGCCGTGCTGGCACCGCTGCCGGGCGAGACCCCGACCGGCCCGTCGCTGCGCTACGACCCGGTGTACAGCGCGATCGGCGAGGCCCGCCGCGGGGACGACCCGTCGCTGCCCATGGGCGTCTGGCAGACCGCGCAGAAGCGCGCCGACTGGGACGAGGTGGCGCGGCTGTGCATGGGCGTGCTGGAGACCCGATCCAAGGACCTCCAGATCGCCTGCTGGCTGCTGGAAGCGCTGGTCCACCGCCACGGGCTTGTGGCGCTCGGGCCGTCGCTGAACATGCTGGCCGGTCTCTGCGAAAGATTCTGGGACGGCCTGCACCCGCAGATCGACGACGGCGACCTCGGCGCCCGCGTCTCCCCTTTGGAATGGCTGAACAAGAAGCTGCCCAGCCAGTTGCACATGCTGCCGATCACCCGCTCGGGCAGCCAGCCGGTGGTCACCTTCTCCTACACCGATTACCAGAACGCCCAGCGCCTCAGCATCATCGCCGCCAAGGACCCGCGCGCCGGCGACGCCGCGCGTGCCAAGGGCGAGGCTCTGCTGCCCGACGTGCAGGCCAGCGCCGCCGCCACGCCCGTCGCCTTCCACCGCGCCCAGCACGCGCAACTGGCCGAGGCGGTCGCCGCCACCGAAGCGCTGTCGGCGCTGCTCGACGAGCGTTGCGGCCGCGACGCGCCGGGGCTGGTCCTGCTGCGCGAGACGCTGACCGGGCTTCAGGGCTGGGTCGATACCGTGCTGCGCGCCAAGGGAGAGGAGCCCGCGATGCCCGCCGACGTCACCGCCGCGCCAGCGGAGCAGGACGGGGTGCCCAACGAGTTCCCGGACGCCTACGACGAGGACGAGGCGGCCGGCGACGGCGCGCCGCAGTACCACGCCGGCCCGATCCGCTCGCGCGAGGAGGCGTATTACTGGCTGGCGGAGGCGGCGGACTTCCTGCTGCGCACCGAGCCGCACAGCCCGACCCCCTACCTCGTCCACCGGGCGTTGGGCTGGGCGAACATGCCATTGCATGAAGTTCTTCTCGAAGTCAGCCGCGGCCGGAACGATCTCGCCGCCGTTTTCGACCTTCTCGGCTTCAATTTTACAGAACTGACACAGAAGACGGGGGCGCGATGAACGAATGAGTTGATGATCCGCACGAATCTTCTTGTTCCGATGCAAGAGCGATTCTAATGTTATCCTCAAATCTACATTATCGCGCCTGATATTCCCGTCGGGCGCGCGCAGAAACTCCTGGGAGAGGGCAAATCCGATGGCCGAAAGCACCCAGCACAAACTGAGCAGAGTTCGCCCGCCGCGCGTCCAGATCACCTACGACGTGGAAATCGGCAACGCGATCGAGAAGAAGGAACTGCCGTACATCGTCGGCATCATGGCCGACCTGTCGGGAAAGCCGGCCGAGGCGCTGCCGCCGGTCAAGGACCGCAAGTTCATCGAGATCGACCGCGACAACTTCCAGGACGTGCTGTCGTCCATCAATCCGCGCGTGGCTTTCCGGGTGCCGAACAAGCTCCAGCCGGACAGCAAGGATTTCCTCAACGTCGAGCTTCGCTTCAAGCACATGGACGATTTCGGCCCGGTCGAGGTGCTGAAGCAGGTGCCGCAGCTGAAGCGCCTGTTCGAGGCCCGCTCGCGCCTGCGCGACCTGCTGACCAAGCTGGACGGCAACGACGATCTGGACGCGCTGCTCAAGCAGGTGATGGCGAGCACCGAGGACCAGACGGCGTTGAAGGCGCAGCTCGCGGCCCCCGCCGCCGATGCCGCTGCCGCCCCGGCCGCCGAACCGCCCGCGGCCGAGTGATCGCGGCCACACGACAATCGATGAGACGCCGCGGGCCCCCGACGCCCGGCGGTGCGACACGAGGAGACGCTTGCCATGGCTGAAGAGACCGAGACCCCCGGCGCCGGCACGGCCGCCGCCGCCGAGACCCTCCCCATCCTCGACCGCATCATGGTCGAGGGCAAGCTGGTGCGCGACGAGACGCAGCGCAGCTACGCCCGCGATCTGGTGGACGAGTTCGTCAACTCCGTGCTGGCCGAGACCGGCGGCACGGTCAGCGGCGACGTGGTCGCCGCCATCAGCGACCGCATCGCCGAGATCGACGACCTGATCTCGCTCCAGCTGAACGAGATCCTGCACCACTCCGACCTGCAGAAGCTGGAAGCCTCCTGGCGCGGCCTGTCCTATCTGGTGTTCAACACCGAGACGGGCACCAAGCTGAAGCTGCGCCTGATGAACATCACCAAGGCGGAGCTGCTCAAGGACCTGGAGAAGGCGGTCGAGTTCGACCAGAGCGCCCTGTTCAAGAAGGTCTACGAGGAAGAGTACGGCACCTTCGGCGGCTATCCCTACAGCGTGCTGATCGGCGATTACGAGTTCGGCCGGCACCCGCAGGACATGGCGCTGCTGGAGAAGGTCTCCAACGTCGCCGCCGCCGCGCACGCGCCGTTCATCGCCGCCGCCGCGCCCATGCTGTTCGACATGGGCGGCTTCACCGACCTGGGCATTCCTCGCGACCTCTCGAAGATCTTCGAGAGCGCCGAGCTGATCAAGTGGCGCTCGTTCCGCGCCAGCGAGGATTCGCGCTACGTCACGCTGTGCCTGCCGCACGTGCTGCTGCGCCTGCCCTACGGCCCGGACACCGTGCCGGTCGAGGGCATGAACTTCGTCGAGGACACCGACGGGCGCGACCATTCCAAGTATCTCTGGGGCAATCCGGCGTGGATGCTGGCCACCCGCATCACCGACGCCTTCGCCAAGTACGGCTGGACCGCGGCCATCCGCGGCGTCGAGGGCGGCGGCAAGGTCGAGGGTCTGCCGACGCACACCTTCCACACCGACGAGGGCGACATCGCGCTGAAGTGCCCGACGGAGATCTCGATCACCGACCGCCGCGAGAAGGAGCTGAACGACCTCGGCTTCATATCGCTGGTGCACTGCAAGGGCACGGACTACGCCGCCTTCTTCGGTGGCCAGACCACCAACAAGCCCAAGCTCTACAACACCGCCTCGGCCAACGCGAACAGCCGGCTGTCGGCGATGCTGCCCTACATCCTGAACGCGTCGCGCTTTGCCCATTACATCAAGGTCATCATGCGCGACAAGATCGGCAGCTTCATGACCAAGGAGAACGTGCAGACGTATCTCAACACCTGGATCATGGACTATGTGCTGGCCAAGGACGACGCCGGCCAGGACCTCAAGGCCCAGTACCCGCTGCGTGAAGCCCGCGTCGACGTGACGGACATCCCCGGCAAGCCCGGCTGCTACAACGCGACCGTCTTCCTGCGGCCGCACTTCCAGCTGGAAGAGCTGACAGCGTCCATCCGTCTGGTGGCCGAACTGCCGCCGCCGGCCGCGTAAGGCGCCGACCATCACCGACCTCACCCCCTTTGGGGGTGAGGCGGACCTCACCGATCCGTTCCATCGCTTGCCGCTACTGGGAGACCCATCATGGCCGGCAATATGTTCATCGCTTTCAAGACGCCGGACATCACCGGTGAAAGCGCCGACAGCAACAACACCGGCGCCATCCAGGTGCTGTCGTGGAGCCACTCGTTCAACCAGCCGACCTCGCCGACGCGCAGCTCGGCCGGTTCGGGCACGGTCGAGCAGGCCAACCACTCCGACTTCTCGTTCACCAAGTACATGGACGCGGCGACCGACGACCTGCTGAAGATGTGCTGGAGCGGTCAGCAGATCGGCACCGCCACCTTCTCCGCCTACCGCTCGGACGGCAACAACACCCCGGTGAAGTACCTGGAGATCGCGATGACCAACGTCATCGTCTCCAACGTCTCCATCGGCGGCGGCACCGGCGACATCGCCACCGAGACGATCACGCTCAGCTACAGCTCGGTGCAGTACACCTACATCCAGCAGCAGACGTCGGACGGCACCCCCGGCGGCAACCAGCCGGTCAAGCACGACCTCGCCACGCAGACCGTGTCGTAAAGGGCCGCCATGTCGGGACCGCGGGTCACGCCGGGCGTACGGGTGCCATTGTTCGACCGCTTGGCGGCGGACACGGCGCCGGACGGCCGGCGCGACCTGCGGATGCTGGACCGGGCGGGGCTCGCGGCGTCCATCGCGCGCGAGCTCGACCGCCTGCTGAACACGCGCACGCCGCTGGCCGCCGACGATCTCGGCCGGCGGCCGCGCAGCACGCTGGACTACGGCTTGCCGGACCTGTCGCTGTTCTGGCCCTTCGACTCCGACAGCGAGAAACGGCTGTGCGGGCTGGTCACCGACACGGTGGCCGCCTTCGAACCGCGCCTGCGCAACCCGCGGGTGACGGTCGAGCGCGTCGACGGCCAGCGCCGCACGCTGCGCGCCACCGTCGTCGGCGAGATCGCGCTTGACGGCATGGTGGAGCCGGTGTCCTTCCCGATCCTGCTGAGCGACAGCGCGAGTGACAGCCCATGAGCCGTGACGACCTGCTCGACTATTACCAGCGCGAGTTGGTCTACCTGCGCCACGAGGGCTCGGCCTTCGCCGAGCGTTACCCGCGCGTGGCGTCCCGCCTCGACCTGAGCGGCAGCGAGTCCCCCGACCCGCACGTCGAACGCCTGCTGGAGAGCTTCGCCTTCCTCACCGCGCGCATCCAGCGCACGCTGGATGCCGAATTCCCGCAGATCCCCGCGGCGTTGCTGGGCGTGCTGTACCCGCACCTCGTGGCGCCGGTGCCCAGCATGGCCATCACGCAGTTCGAGGTGGACCCCGATCAGGCGCGCTCCGCCACCGGCTTCACGCTGGCCGGCGGCACGGCGCTGTACGCCCATTCCTATGCGCTGGACACGCCGCGCGACAAACCGAACGCCAGCGTGACCTGCCGCTTCCGCACCGCCTACCCGGTGACGCTGTGGCCCATCGAGGTGGTGGAGGCGGTGATCCAGCCCTCCGCCAATTTCGATTTCCTCGACCGCCGCAGCGACGTCGGCGCGGTGCTGCGCCTCAAGCTGCGCGGCCTGGGCAAGCTGGGCTTCGCCGACATGGCGCCGGGCAGCCTGCGCTTCCACCTGCACGCCGGGCCGCTGGCCGGCGGCGCGCTCTACGAACTGCTGCTGAACCAAGTGCGCGGCGTCGCGGTGCGTCCGGCTGGTGCCGCGATGCCGGCGCGCGAGCTGCCGCCGTCCTGCATCCGCCCGGTCGGTTTCGCCGAGGACGAGGGCGTGCTGCCCTGGCCGCGCCACGCGCATCAGGCCTACCGCCTGATCCAGGAATATTTCGTCTTCCCGGAGAAGTTCCTGTTCCTCGATGTGGAGAACCTGAGCGGCTACGGCGACGGGCGCGAGGCGGAGATCCTGTTCCTGCTGTCCGCCCCGCCGGCCCGGCCGATCCCGATCCACCGCGGCACCTTCCGGCTGAACTGCGCGCCCATCGTCAACCTGTTCCGCAAGACGACGGAGCCGGTGCGCCTCGACCAGACGCAGGTGGACTACCGGCTGCTGCCCGACAGCCACCGCGAGCGCTCGACCGAGATCCACTCGATCCTCAAGGTCTCCGCCAGCTCCGCCTACGAGGACGACAGCCGCGTTTTCCAGCCCTTCTACTCCTTCGACCACGGCACCGGGCGCGGTCCGGGACAGGATGGGGCGCGGGCCTTCTGGACGGCGCGCCGGCAGCCCACGGGCCGCGCCGACCTGCCGGGCACGGACATGGTGCTGTCCTTCCTCGACCTCGACTTCAAGCCGACGCGGCCGCCGGCCCAGGTGGTGTTCGCGCACACGCTGTGCACCAACCGCGGCGTCGCCGAGCAGATCCCGGCCGGCGCCCAACTGGACATCGAGGTTGACGCGCCGCTGGTCGGCGTCGCCTGCCTGACCAAGCCGACGCGCCAGATCACCCCGCCCTTGGGCGGGCAGACACTGTGGCGGCTGGTGTCGCACCTGTCGCTCAACCATTTGTCGCTGGACGGCGAGGCCGGGCTGGCGGCGTTGCGCGAGATCCTGCGCCTGTACGCCGCCTTCGATGACGCCACGGTGGACAGTCAGGTCGCCGGCCTGTCCGGTCTGGCCTGCGGCACCGTCGTGCGGCGGGTCGGCACCGAGGCGTGGCGCGGCTTCTGCCGCGGCACCGAGGTGCGCCTGGACCTGGACGAGGAGCGCTTCGTCGGCAGCCATCCGTTCCTGCTCGCCTCGGTGCTCAACCGCTTCTTCGGGCTGTACGCCGCGGTCAATTCCTTCACCCAGCTGGTGCTCACCAGCCGGCAACGTCACGGGATCTGGAAGACATGGCCGCCTCTGGCTGGCGATCGCGCCGTTCTGTAATCGAGCAGCTGGCCGCCGAGGCCCACCGCTTCGATTTCCATCAGGCGGTCAGCCTGATCGAACGGCTGCGCCCGCACGCCCGCAGCGTCGGCGACGGCTCCAACCCGGCGCACGAGGCGGTGCGTTTCCGCTCCAGCCTGACCAGCGCCTTCCCGGCCAGCGACCTCACCGCCGCGGCGCCGCCGGGGCCGGGCGAGCCGCGCTGGGAGCTGGCGGTGAATTTCCTGGGCCTTGCCGGCGGCTTCGGCCCGCTGCCGCCGCCCTTCACCGAGGCCATCGTCGAGCAGACGCGCGCCGGCGACTCGGCGACCGCCGATTTTCTGGACATCTTCAACCACCGTCTGGTCTCGCTGCTGTACCGGGCGCGGCGCAAGCACCGCCCGGTGCTGAACCGCGGCACGCCCGACCAGGGGCCGTTCGCACGCTATCTCTACAGCCTGATCGGCATGGGCACCGATGGCTTGCACTGGCGCATGGCGGTGCCCGACCGCGTGCTGCTGAACCACGCCGGGGTCCTGGCGCAGCAGCCCCGCAGCCTGCACGGGCTGGAGCGCATGCTGGGCGACCATTTCAGCGTGGCGGTGCGGGCGCTGCCGTTGCAGGGCCGCTGGCTCAAGCTCGACGACACGCAGACGACGCGGCTGGGCCAGCGTAACTCGGCGCTGGGGCAGGGGGCCGTGCTGGGCAGCCGGGCCTGGGACCAGCAGGCGGCGGTGGTGCTGGAGATCGGCCCCCTGGGGCTGGAGGCGTTCCGCAGCTTCCTGCCCGACGGCCACGCGGCGCGGGCGTTGCGCGATCTGGCGGCGTTCTACGTCGGGCCGGGCATCGAAACGGACGTGCGCCTGCGCCTGGAGCCGTCCGACGTGCCGGGCACGCGGCTGATCGGCGCCAACCGCCTGCACCTGCATAGCCCACGCACGCTGGCCGACCGGCCGCGGGTGGCGGGGGTGCGGCTGGGCGGGCCGGGGAGGTTGTTGACGCGGGCCGGACCGGACGGGCCGCGGCTGGGCTGGACGACGTGGCTGACCACCCGGCCGCGGACGGACGAAGGGGTGGTGGAACTGAAGAGGGGGGCGGCGTGACCAAGCGAATTCTCCCCCCGCCGCCCGGTCCGCAAGCTCCTGCACGGCCGAATGCGCCGCGACCGCCGGCTCTGCCCCCCGGCATCGCCTGGTCGAGCGCGCAGCCGAAGAGGCCGGTGCCGCCGCCCTTGCAGCCCATGCCGGGACGGGATGTCCGGCTCACATCGGCGGGCGCGGCCGTGGCACAGCCGCATCGGCCGGCCGGTGCCGCATGGCCCCGGCATGCACCGCCGCCGGTGGCCGGGAGGCCGCCGCAGCCGGTGCTTTCGCAGGGCGCCGCCGTCATTCAGGAAAGCAAAGCCGGCAAAGGCGGTAAGGGAGGCAAGGGAGGCAAGGCCAAGAAGAAGGAGGATTCCCGAATCCCGTTTCCATGGCGGTTCGCCGACAAGGGCGACAGAGCCATGCGAGTGGAGCGGATGCTGGTGGATCTGATCGCGACGTCGGTGCCGTCAAAACTTGTCAAAGACATAACGTTCACGGTCGGCGGAAAAGAAAAATCGCTGAAATCGGTCGCCATCACGGACAAGCGTTACCGCAACCTGACCAAGACCTCGAAGCGCGCGGTGTCGCAGGTCTCGGTCATGTTCGGATTGAGCCCCAACAAGGTCGCCGAAGCCGCGGGGTTCGAAAAGGGCGGCGGCTGGGAATGGCTGCACCTCGTCGCGTTCAGCTTCGGGCATCAGTACGTGAGTTCGCTGTCGGACAGTTCGCTGTCCTTGTTCCGAAAGACCAAGCAGCAACAGCAGATACCGGAGAACCTCGTCCTCGGGACCGCCGCTGCCAACACCGCGATGTTGCAAGTCGAATCGGCGATCAAGGCATCCTTGGCCGGTCAGCCGGATTTGCAGCTTCAATTATGGGCTCATGCAAGCGAAAACTCCCATGAGGCCACGGTGGATGGTGACACGTGGTTTTTCAAGTCATGCGATGAGATCCGATATCATTTCAGATTTTTCAAACGCTACCATGATGCTGATGGAATTGAGCGTGAGCTGTCCACCGGGGCTATCATCATGACTTTTGATCCTTTTAGTCATGTGCGGCCGCTGAAGACGGAGTATTCGCAGGTGCATCAGGAGATTGTCGAGTTTTCCAGGAGGCTCTACGAACTGTCGAACCCGACGCAGGGCATCCGCACCGGGGGGATGGTGGGGATGTAGTGACGCCTCGGCCACATTGACAGGATCGGGGTGTTCCCCGAAGATGATGCAACTTGCAAGGAGGTGCGCCGTGCCGTCCTACACCAGCCAGGACAGTATGCGCCGAAGCCGCGTCATCCAGGGCCGCTTCGTTGCGGGCGCTCCGCGTCTGCCTGCACCCGGTTCGGGCGGAACAGTGCAGCGGCAGGCCAGCGGACACGCCCAGCCGCTGCCGCCGGGCCTCGTGCGCATGGGCGGCGGCGGACGGCCGCTGCCGGACGGCGTGCGGCAGAAGATGGAAACCTTCTTCAAGGCCGACTTCTCGGACGTGCGCGTGCATGTGGGCGCGGAAGCGCCGGCCATCGGCGCGCTGGCCTTCACGCTGGGCTCCAGCCTGTATTTCGCGCCGGGGCAGTACAACCCCGACACCCCGCACGGCCAGCAGCTCATCGGGCACGAGCTGACGCACGTCCTCCAGCAGCGCGCCGGCCGCGTGCGCAACCCCTTCGGCAGCGGCATCGCCGTGGTGCAGGACCCGTCCTTGGAGGCCGAGGCCGACCGCATGGGGCTCCGCGCCGCCGCGCACCACGTGGCGCCCACCGCGCAGGCCAAACCGGCGCCGCAGCACGCGGCACAACGCCCGCAGCTTCAGCCGAAGGCGGCGGACGGCTCCGGCTACCGGCTGATCGTCGGCGCTTATCTGCACCAGGACCAGGGCTTGCCCGACGCCATGGCCGGCCACGGCTTCGTGGCGGTGGAGCGCCCCGGCGGCAAGCGCGAGGCCTGGGGCTTCTCGCCCGCTGGGCTTTCGGGCATGGACCCGAAGCGCGATCTGGGCCGGCTGACCACGGGGGTGCGGGGCCAAGTGCACCGCGACGAGTCGGCGTTCCAGAAGCCCGGCGTGCGCACCCGCAGCTTCGCCGTCAGCCGTGAGCAGGCCGAGCAGGCTATGGCCAAGATCGGCGAGTACCGTTCAGGCACGGCGCAGTTCAGCCTGTCGCGGCGCCAGTGCACGGCGTTCGCCACCGACGTGGCAAACGCCGCCGGTGTGGACACGTTTGGTGCGGCAGGCGCCACCTCGCCACGCGCGTTTTATCGCAAGCTTTGATGGCGTAAGCTTCGATGCGCCGGACGTGGCCCGCCACGTCCTCGTCGTTACGTCCGCGAGCGCCCATGTCCCCCCTGAAGCCTCTCATCGGCAAGCTGAACCCCACCGCCAAGCGGGCGCTGGAGACGGCGGCGCAGCTCTGCCTGACGCAGACGCACTTCGCGGTGGAGGTGCAGCACCTGCTGCTCAAGCTCGCTGGCATGGCCGACAGCGACATGGCCCGCCTGTTGCGCCACTATGGCGTCGATGCCGGCGCGCTGTCCGCCGACCTCACCCGAGCGCTGGAGCGGTTGCCGCGCGGCAACATGCAGACGCCGGCCTTCTCGGAACATCTGCTGCGCCTCCTGGAGCGCGCTTGGGTGGTGTCGTCGCTGCGGCTCGGCGGGCAAGCCATCCGCTCCGGCGCCATCCTCTCGGCGCTGCTGGAGGACGACGCGCTGCGCGGCATGCTGGTCGAGGCAGCCCCCCTGCTGACCCGCATCCCGCGCGGCAAGCTGGCCGAGGATCTGCCCGACCTGCTGCGCGGCGGCGTCGAGGATGCCGGCGGCCCCACCGCCGCCCCGCTCCCCGGCGCTCCCGCCCCGGCCCCTGGCGCCGCCCCGTCGAAGACCCCGGCGCTCGACTCCTACACCATCGACCTCACCGCGCAGGCCCGCGCCGGCAGGATCGACCCCATCGTCGGCCGCGACGCGGAGATCCGGCAGGTGGTGGACATCCTGATGCGCCGCCGGCAGAACAACCCGATCCTCACCGGCGACCCCGGTGTCGGCAAGACCGCGGTGGTCGAGGGCTTCGCCCAGCAGGTCGCCGACGGCGCCGTGCCGCCGCCCTTGCAAAACGTCGCGGTGCGCATCCTCGACCTGGGCCTGCTCCAGGCCGGCGCCGGCATCAAGGGCGAGTTCGAGAACCGGCTGAAGCAGGTGATCGACGAGGTCGCCGCCGCGCCCACCCCCGTCATCCTGTTCATCGACGAGGCGCACACGCTGGTCGGTGCCGGCGGCCCGGCCGGGCAGGGCGACGCCGCCAACCTGCTGAAGCCCGCGCTGGCGCGCGGCGAATTGCGCACCATCGCCGCCACCACCTGGGCCGAGTACAAGCGCTATTTCGAAAAGGACGCGGCGCTGGCCCGCCGCTTCCAGGTGGTCAAGGTCGAGGAGCCGGACGAGCCCACCGCCGTCGCCATGCTGCGCGCCCTGGTGCCGAAGCTGGAGGCGCACCACGGCGTCTGCATCCTCGATGAGGCGGTGGCCGACGCCGTGCGCTTGTCGCACCGCTACATCAGCGACCGCCATCTGCCGGACAAGGCCATCGGCGTGCTCGACACTGCCTGCGCGCGCGTCGCGCTGGCGCAATCCAGCCCGCCGCCGGAACTGCAAGGGGCGGCCCGCCGCTCCGCCGACCTGACCGCCGAGTTGGCCCTGCTGACGCGCGAGAGCGCCGCCGGCCGCGACCACGCCGAGCGCATGGAACGCCTCGCCGACGAGCGCGCCGCGGTGGAGGAGCAGCGTCACCGCCTGGAGTCGCGCTGGCGCCAGGAGGCCGAGGTGGCCGGCCGCGTCCGCGACCTTGAGGACTCGCTGGCCGGCCTCGGCGGCGGCGCCTACCTGCACGCCCGCGCCGAGCTGGACGGGCTGCGGCTGGAGCTGGAGCAGATGCAGGACGACCACCCCATGGTGCCCACGTCGGTGGACCACCGCGCGGTGGCGTCGGTGGTGTCGGGCTGGACCGGCATTCCCTTGGGCCGCATGCTGACCGACAACGTCCAGGCGGTGCGCACCCTGCGCGAGCGCATGGGCGAGCGCGTCGTCGGCCAGGACGCGGCGCTGGATGCGGTGGCGAAGCGCATCCGCACCTACTTCGCCGGGCTGGGCGAGCCGGGCAAACCCACCGGCGTCTTCCTGCTGGTCGGCCCGTCCGGCGTCGGCAAGACGGAAACGGCGCTGACGCTGGCCGACCTGCTGTTCGGCGGCGAGCGCAGCCTCGTCACCATCAACATGTCCGAGTACCAGGAGGCGCACTCCGTCTCCGGCCTGAAGGGCGCGCCGCCGGGCTATGTCGGCTTCGGCAAGGGCGGCGTGCTGACCGAGGCGGTGCGGCGCACGCCCTATTCCGTCGTCCTGCTCGATGAGGTGGAGAAGGCCCACCCCGACGTGCTGGAGCTGTTCTATCAGGTGTTCGACAAGGGCACGCTGGAGGACAGCGAGGGCGTGGTGGTGGACTTCAAGAACACGCTCATCCTGCTGACCTCGAACCTCGGCACCGACACCATCGCGCAACTGGCGGCCCAGCCGCCGCTCACCAGCCAGCTCAGCGCGCCCCCGCTGACGGCTGAGCGCATCGCCGAGGCGATCCGGCCGGAGCTGGTGCGGCGCTTCAAGCCGGCGCTGCTGGGCCGCATGGTGGTGGTGCCCTACCTGCCGCTCGCCGAATCGCGCATCCAGTCCATCGTGCGCCTGAAGCTCGGCCGCGTGCAGGCGCGCTTCGCCGAGGCGCACGGGGCGGAGCTGACTTACGATGACGCGGTGGTGGCGTACCTCGCCGGCCGCTGCCACGCCACCGACGCCGGTGCGCGGGCCATCGACCATCTGCTGACCAACACGCTGCTGCCCGACCTGTCGTCCGGCGTGCTGGAGCGGCTGGCCGACGGGGTGCCGGTGGACCTCGTGCATGTGGATCTCGACGGAGCGGGAGCGCTGCGTTACACCTTCGGCATGCCCGCCCACCGCGCGTCCATGCCATGAGCGACAAGGCCACCACCCAGGCCAGCGCCTCGCTGTCGGTATCCACGCCGCTGGGCAAGGACGCGCTGATCCTCCAGGAATTCAGCGGCACCGAATACGTCTCCGGCCTGTTCGAGTTCACCCTGGTCATGCAGTCGGCGACCGGCGCGCAGGACGTGGACCTGACCCAGCTGGTCGGCCAGCACCTCACCGTCACGCTGACCGGCGACAGCGGCGCCACGCGGATCATCGACGGCATGTGCACGCGGGTCATCCAGACCGCCACCTCCTACGTGGCCGAGCTGCGCCCGTGGCTGTGGATGCTGGGCCTCAGCTCCGACAACCGCATCTACCAGACGCAGACCGCGGTCGACATCATCAAGGCGGTGTTCGGCAACCTCGGCTACAGCGATTTCAAGGACTCGACCACCGCCACCTACACCACGCGCGACTACTGCGTGCAGTACGGCGAGAGCTGCCTGAACTTCGTCCTGCGGCTGATGGAGGACGAGGGCATCTTCTACTTCTTCACCCACGCGGCGGGGAAGCACACGCTGGTTCTGGCCGACGACGCGTCGGCGTTCGCCGACATCTCCGGCACCTCCTCCGTGCCCTACCTGCAAGTGCCGAGCGGCAAGGACTGGATCGACGCGCTGCACGTCACGGCGTGCTCGCTGGAGCAGGCGGTGACCAGCGGCATCTACCAGGCCGACGACTACAACTTCACCACCCCCGCCACCGAACTGAAGGCCAGCGTCACCGGAACCTCGGGCGCCGCGCAGATCTACGAATACCCCGGCAACTACACCACCAAGGACCAGGGCGACGGCATCGCCAGCGTCCGCGTGGCCGAGCTTCAGGCATCGGCGAAGCGGCTGACCGGGGCCGGCGTGGTGCGCGCCTTTACGGCCGGGCAGGCGTTCACGCTGTCCGGCCACCCGCGCTCCGACCTCAACGCCGCCTGGGTGCTGCACAGCGTCAGCCACCGCGCGACCTTCCGCGAGTATTCCAACGGCTTCACCGCACTGCCCTCGGCGACCACGTTCCGGCCGCCGCGCGTCACGCCGTGGCCGCGCATTCCCGGCACGCAGACCGCGACCGTGGTCGGCAAGTCGGGGCAGGAGATCTACACCGACCAGTACGGCCGCATCAAAGTGCAGTTCCACTGGGACCAGCAGGGCACCAGCGACGAGAACAGCTCGTGCTGGATCCGCGTGGCGCAGGGCTGGGCCGGCAAGAGCTGGGGCGCCTTCTTCCTGCCGCGCATGGGCATGGAGGTGATCGTCAGCTTCCTGGAGGGCAACCCCGACCAGCCCATCGTGACGGGGTGCGTCTACAACGGCACCAACACCGTGCCCTATGCCCTGACCGACGACCAGACCAAGAGCACGATCAAGTCCAACAGCTCGACCGGCGGCAACGGCTACAACGAGATCCGCTTCGAAGACAAGGCCGGCTCGGAAGAGGTCTACGTCCAGGCGCAGAAGGACATGACCGTCCTGATCAACAACAGCCGCACCACCACGGTGGACGCCGCCGACGACACGCTGACGCTGAACCAGGGCAACCGTTCGACCACCATCTCCAAGGGCAACGACACCCTGACGATCACCGAGGGCAACCGCACCTACGCCGTCTCCAAGGGCAACGAGACGTATTCGGTCAAGGGCACCCGCGACGTGACGGCGGAAGGGGCGGAGACCCACACCAACAAGGACGCGTACACGCAGACCGTCTCCAAGGACTTCACGCTGACGGTGGACGGCGACATCACCATCAGCGCCAGCGGTGCCGTCACCATCAAGGCCGGCAAGGGCCTGACGCTGCAATCCACCTCGGACATGAGCCTGACCTCGTCCGCCGGCCTGACCGCCAAGGCATCCAGCGACGCCACCGTGCAGGGCATGAACGCCACCGTGAAGGCCGACACCGGCGCCACGCTCCAGGGCGGCACCACCGTCACCGTCAAGGGCAGCGCCCAGGCCACCATCGACGGCGGCGGCATGACCTCGGTGAAGGGCGGCCTGATCCAGCTGAACTGAGCCCATGGACGAAGCCGCTCCCCATACCACCGCGGACCACACCACCGTCGAGTCGCGCACCGCCGATGGCCGCCTCGTCTCCTCAACGACGCTGGGGCCGGACGGCGCGCCGGATGGCGAGTTCGTGGCCTACGACGCGGACGGCACGGTGCAGATGCGCATGCTCTACCGCGCCGGGGCGCCGGACGGCCCGGCGACGATCTACCGCAACGGCACGCTTCAGACCGAGATGACTTACGCCGCCGGGCTGCTGGACGGCGAGATGCGGGGCTACGACCTCGCCGGGCGGCTGTCGTCGGTGGTGCGCTACGCCCAGGGGAAGAAGCACGGCCTGATGGAGTGCTTCACCGCCGAGGGCGCGCCGCTGCTGACCGCCGAGTATAAGGACGACCGCCTGGACGGCGCGACCACGGAGTTCCGCCCGGACGGCACGGTGCGCCGCCGTGCGCTGTACAAGGCCGATTTGCCGGACGGCGAGACGGTGGAGTTCCACCCCGGCGGCCAGCCGGCCGAGCGCACCGTTTTCCAGGCCGGCGTCCCGATCGAGGGGCCGGAGCGCTTCGACGACCCCGGTGCGCCGGGCAAGAAGGGCCTGCTGGCCCGCCTCACGGGCAAGAAGTAGGGGAGGGCCGAAGTCATGGGACAGCTTGTCGTGTCCGGTGCGATGACCCAGTGCAGCTTCGGCATGGCGCCGGCCAGCCTGATGGTGCTGCCGACGAACTGCGTCATGGCCGGCGGCATGCCGGCGGCCAACATCATGGACTACATCCCCATGGTGAACATTCTGCCCTTCGGCATGTGCCAGAGCCCGGCCAACCCCACGGTGATCGCCGCGACCGCGGCGGCGATGGGCGTCTTGACGCCGATGCCCTGCATTCCGGTCACCGCGGCGCCGTGGATACCCGGCGTGCCCACGGTGATGCTCGCCAAGATGCCGGCGCTCAACAACAGCTGCAAATGCATGTGCAGTTGGGGCGGCGTCATCAGCATCAACTTTGCCGGTCAGGTCCAGACGATGGCGTGAGCCTCCCGTCCCGGTTGCAGGTGCCGTGGCAACCGCGATAGACTAACGGGGTACCCACCGCAGGCCGACGCATGTCCGACCCGCAGAAGCGCTTCGCTCCCCCGCCGCCCCACTGGCCCGGCCGCCGGCCGGAAGCGGCTGCGCAGCCGCAAGCCGTGCAGCGCCAGACCCTCCAGCGGCAAACGGCCCAAAGACAGGCCACCTTCGGCGCGCTCCGCGCCGGCAAGGCCGAGCGCGCCAGTGCCGGCGACGAGCTGATGCGCGTCCAATCCGACCAGTTCCTGCTGAAGACCGCCGAGCGCGGCCTGCACGTCAAGCCGAACGGCACCTACAACTTCGTGCGAGTGCAAGGCGACACGCGCAACGACGCGCACACCTACGTCTCGTCGCGCAGTGGCCACGCCGGCTTGGCCGCCGGCAAGCCGGTGCTGTACGCGGGGACGGTGCGCTTCGACAGCGGCCGGATCGACTGGTGGAGCAACTATTCCGGCACCTACCAGCCCATCGCCGCGTTCCGCCAGCAGGCGCAACTTCCCGACGACAACTTCGTCCCCTGGCAGAAGCTGCAAATGGGCGGAGTCGGCTTGCAGCGCGGCATGTTCAACGACCGCCGCGCCTCCACCGCGCCCACCAAACCCGCGCCCACCAAACCCGCCCCCACCAAACCCGCCCCCACCAAACTAGAGCGCCCTAGCGCGCCGCAGCCAGCCGCCCCGGCCAAGGCCGAAGCGCCGCGCGCCGCCGCACCCGCGAAGCCTGCGGCACCGACGCCCTCACCGCCGGCCGGCGCCAAGCCCGCAGCCTTTACCGCCGCGCCGGCCCCGACCCCGGCCTCGGTCCCGGCCCAAGCCAAGGGACGCTGAACGGTGGCGGCGCCGCGCTCGTCTCTGGTCATCGTCCTTGCCGGCACGCTGCTGTTCGGCGTGCTGACCTTCCTGCTCGGCCTCTTGGTTGGCGCCAACCTCGCTCCACCCGCACCCGGCAGCACCGCTCCCGCCACCGCCCGCGCCGCATCGCCCGCTACCCCGGCCCCCGCCACGCAAGCTGCACCCGCGCAGACCGCCCCGGCACCGGCGGCGGCACCGGCGGCGTCCCCAAGCCAGGGGGGCTCGTCCACGGGCGGGGCGCCGCCGGCCGCGCCCGCACCGGGCAAGAGCAGTGCGGCGGACCCGCCGCCCCCGGCGGTCAAGCCGGTGAAGGTGAAGGGTTTCGGCTTTGGCGCGCCGCCATCGGTCGAGCCGTCTTCGGGCCTGCGCGGCCGGTTGCTGACGCAGGCGGCGGCTCCGGCCACCGACCCGTCTGCCGCCGCTCCCGCCGCGGCCCCCGCCGCGAAAGAGCCCGCCGGGCCGCCGCTGACCTTCTCGGTGGCGCTCGGGCGCTTTCTGGTGGCCGAGAACGCCGGCCGGCTGTACGCCGATGCGCAGGCGAAGGGGTACCAGCCCGTGGTCGTCGTCCCCGACCCGCCGGACCCGACCGGCTGGCTGACCGTGACCCTCGGCCCGCTGGGCGACGCCACCGCCGCCAACCGCATCGCCGCCGACGCCTCGGCAAAGGGCTTCGAGACGTGGCTGGTCAGCTGGCTGGCGCCCTGAAGCGGCGCGCTTGCTCTCATCGGCCGTGTCCCGTAGGATAAAAATCCTCGTTGGCGAGGCGCGTCCGCGCGGCGCCTGGGGGATGAGACGCTTGGCAAAAAGGCGTCTCATAGCGTCTCACTCCGTCTCATCCGACATCGCCGAACGGATGCAACGCTCCATCGAATCGCGTTTCATAGCGTTTCATTGTGTTACATCCGCCCTGCCGGTCCTGACTAAGTTATTGATTTTCAAAAAAACTCATGTCCCCGCGCGAAGCGCGAATGCAACGCGCGTTGCACGGTGCAGGCGGCCCCGTTCCAAGGTTCCGCGCCGGTTCATCGGTAGGTGACCGGACGGCGGTGGCAGGGATCGAATGTTGAACCGGGCCGTTTCCTTCCCATCTGGGAGCGCTTCCACTCCACTTCGGTAGGAACCCACGGTGAAGCTCTTGATAGTCGAGGACGATCCGCTGATCGGGCCGGCCATGAAGGCTGTTCTGATAAACGCGGGTTATACCGTCATCGGGCCGCTGCGCGACGCGTCCAAGGCCATGCGCTTGGCCGAGCGCGAGCACCCCGACCTGGCGCTCGTCGACGTGCTGCTGGCCGGCGGGGAGGACGGCGTGAGCCTGAGCCGCCGCCTGCGCTCCAAGCTGGGCGTACCGTCGCTGCTGGTGACCGGCTACGACCACCTCGCCGAGGAGGTGCGCGACACCGCGCTGGGCTTCCTGCACAAACCCTTTGCGCCACAGGCGCTGCTCGGCGCCGTCGGCGTGGTGGCCGAGATGCTCGGCGGCTTGCGCCCGTCTCTGGCGCCGCGCGAACTGGAACTGTTCCCCGCCGCGCGGCGTCTGCACGTCTGATTTGGCTTTGCCCCCTCCGTCTTGAAGAGGGGAGGGGGCAAAACGTCCTCACATCGCGTGCGTCGCCATCGCCCGGTCATGCGCCTCGTGGGAGGCTTCGCTGTGGCCCCCGTCGTGGTAGCCGCTGTCGTGGTGGGTCACCTGCTGGTGGCTGTCGTCGTAGCCCATGGCGGACTTGATCGGGCAATGGCCGCTCATGCCGCGGGCGACCAGGGCGCCGCCAGTCAGGCCCATGACGGCGCCCGGCAGATCGGCGCGGTTGACGCCGGCCGCCGCCATGATCAGGCCCAGGCCGACGGAGGTGACGCGCTCCAGGGTGGACATGTTCCGCTCGCCGCCGAACACCGTGTCGTAGGTGTCGCGGATCGTGTTTTCGACGCTCATGGCGTGGCTCCCGTGATTCGTGGCGTCCCCAACAACCGGCCCGCCAAGGCGAAGGTTCCGTTCACGGCTCCCCGGTCGGTGCCGGGCGGGCCGCCGCCATGATGGAGGCCAGCGCCGCGGCCGGCCCGTCGTCGGCCAGTTCCTCCAGCGTCAGCGACAGCTTGCGCCGCCAGTTCGGGTACTGGTCCACGGTGCCGGGCAGATTGACCTGCTCGCGCTCGTCGGTCAGCTCGTCCAACTGGACCATGGCGATGGCGGCGTTGCTGCGCGCCAGGAAGGCGTGCACGGCGGTCGCCAGCGCCAGATCGTAGGGCGAATCCGCGCCGAAGCTGGCCGGCAGCGGCAGGCCGGCGGCCCGCACCGCCTCGATCAGCCGGCCGCGCTCGTCGCGACGGCGGTCGCGCTGCTTGCCGGCCTCGTCGGCGGCGGGGTAGAGGCCCATGCGCGCCTTCAGCTCGATGTCCTGCCCCTCCCACCAGCCGCGCAGCGTGGCGAGGTCGTGGCTGCCCACGGTGGCGAGCGCCAGGAACGGATAGTCGTCCGGCCCGACGAAGCCGCCGTCGTCCGTCCATTCGAAGAACACCACCCGGTAGCTGAGGATTCCCGCCGCCGCCATGCGGTCGCGGAAACCCTCGGGCACCGTGCCGAGATCCTCGCCGACCACCAGACAGCCGGACCGCCGGCTCTCCAGCGCCAGGATGCCGACCAGATCGTCGAGGGGGTAGGCGACGTAAGCCCCCTCGGACGGCGGATGTCCCTCGGGGATCCAGTAGACGTGCTGCAACGCCATGGCGTGGTCGATGCGGAGCGCTCCGGCGTGCCGCATGTTGGCGCGCACCAGCTCGATGAAGCCGGCGTAGCCTTGCTCGCGGAGCGCGCGGGGGTGGAAGGGCGGCAGGCCCCAGTCCTGGCCGGCGGGGTTGAACAGGTCCGGCGGGGCGCCGACGTGCGCGCTGGACACCACCACGTCCGGCGAGGCCCAGGTTTCCGCCCCGCCGGCATCGGCGCCCACCGCCAGATCGCGGTAGAGGCCCACCGCCATGCCGCGCGCCTTGGCTTGCTCGGCCGCCGCTTCCAGTTGGCAGTCGGCCACCCATTGCAGCCACGCCAGAAAGTCCAGACGCCCGGCGTTCTCCGCGGCGAAACGGGCGACGGCGTCGGAGGCCGGGTCGCGGAACGCCTCCGGCCACTGCGGCCAGCCCTGCCCGCCGAAGCGCTCGCGCAGCGTCTGGAAGGTGCAGTAGCGCTCCAGGCTGGCGCCGCGCTCACGCCGGAACGCCTCGAACGCCAACCGGCGCGCCGCCGGGGCCTTGGCCTGGAAGGCGCCGAACAGCGTTTCCAGCAGCGGCAGCTTGAGCCCCGCCGCCGTGTCGTAATCGACCATGTCGCAGTCGCGGGCCTTCTCCAGCGCCGCCTGGAACGTCTCGGACGCGATGCGGGCGCGGACCTCATCGCAGTCTATCAGCTCCGGGATCGCGGTCACGTCGATGTAGAGCGGGTTGAGGAACAGCCGGCTCGCCGGGGAATAGGGGCTGCATTGCTCCGGGTCATCGGGGAACAGCGCGTGCAGCGGGTTCACCCCGACCACCGAGGCGCCGCGGCTGGCGGCGATCTCCACGAGCGTGGCGAGGTCGCCGAAGTCGCCGAGGCCCCAGTCGTTGGCCGAGCGCACCGCGTAGAGCTGCGCCGACAGCCCCCAGACCGGGGTCCCCATCTCGATGGGCACCGGCAGATGGCAGCGGTCGGGCACGCCGATGATTGTGGTCTCGGCCTTCAGCGCGCCGGTCTCGACGCGCAGGGTGTGGTAGCCCAGCGGCAGAGCCTCGCCAAGATCGAGCCGGCGCACCGCCATCGCGTGGCCGTCCGTGGTCACCCGGTGCTCCTGGGGGCGCTCCAGGGGCAAATCGGCGAACAGGGCGGTGCCGGTGCGCTCGCCGCCGTCCTCCAGCGCCAGCGTCCAGCGCAGCTCCCCGGCCTCGGCCGGCAGGGTGACCGGCACGCTGAAGGGCGGTCGGTCGATGCGCAGCACGGCGACCGGGGGCAGGGCGCTGGCCAGCTCCGCCCGCTCGATCCCGGCGAGGCGCTCCTCGGCGGCGGCCTCGTCGGGGGCGTCCACGCCCATGGCGGCGAGCAGGGCGCGCACCGTGTCCGGCGCGGCCCGCACGGTCTCGCCGGAGGCGTTGACGTAGGAGGTCTCGATGCCCATGCGTCCGGCCAGCCGGTCGAGGGCGGTGGGCTCCTCGATGGACCAGAGCACCGACCATGCGGCCAGGGCGCCGTCGCGCACGCCGTCGCCCTCGGTCCACAGCGGCCGGCCGGGCGGCTCCGCCAGCCCCGGCGCCGGGGTGTCCGACAGGTTGGCGCGCAGGTGCAGCGTGCTGCCGTCGCCGAGGCGCCATGTCACGGCGATGCCCGTGCGCCCGGTCACGTCGAATGTCCCGGTGCCGCCGGGCATGCCGGCGAGGCGCGGGGCGATCTCGACGCTGCGCAGCGTCAGCAGCAGGCGGTACCAGCTCAGCCAGTCGGCGTGCGGCGGGCGGTTGCGCACACTCCAGTCCAGGGCCGCGCTGCGCACCGTCGCCTCGGCGCTGGGGTCGGGGATGCGGTCGCGCGCGGCCGGGTTCTGGAACTCGGGGAACTTGGCGAACTCCGCGCGCCGGCCCTCGCGCACGGCCTCGGCCAGCCCGTCGCCGAAGTCGGCGAAGAACGGGAAGGGCTGCGGTGCCGCCCACTCCTCGCCCATGAACAGCATGGGGATCTGCGGGCTGAGCAGATAGATGGCCGTCGCGGCGCGCACCGCCGGGCGGGGGGCGAAGGCGGTGATGCGCTCGCCGAAGGCGCGGTTGCCGACCTGATCGTGGTTCTGCAGGAAGCTGACGAACGCCGTCGCCGGCAGGTGCGCCGAGGGCTCGCCGCGGGCCTCGCCCTCGCGGTAGGCGGACGGGTCGCCCTGGTAGGCGAAGCCCTCGGCCAGCGCGCGGGCCAGCTTGCCGGCATCGTCGGCGTAGTCGGCGTAGTAGCCGCCGGCCTCGCCGCTGACCGCGGCGTGCAGCGCGTGGTGCAGATCGTCGTTCCACTGCGCGGTGTACCAGCGTGGCGCGGCGTCGGCGCGCTCCAGGAAGCGCGCGGCGTTGTCGTCGTTCTCCAGCACGAGGTGCACCGGCCGCCGGCCGCCGGTCAGGTCTGCGACGCGCTCGGCCAGTTCTTCGAGGAACGGCTCGTCGCTGTCGTCGGGGATGGCGTGCACCGCGTCGAAGCGCAGGCCGTCGAGGTGGAACTCCTCGATCCAGTACAGCGCGTTGTGGATGAAGAAGTCGCGCACGGTGGCGCTGTCCGGCCCGTCGACGTTGACCGCAGCCCCCCACGGGGTGTGGTGCCGGTCGGTGAAGAACGCGTCGGCGTAGGCGTTCAGATAATTCCCCTCCGGCCCGAAGTGGTTGTAGACGACGTCGAGGAAGACCATCAGCCCGCAGCCGTGCGCGGCGTCGATCAGCGCCTTCAGATCCTCCGGCCGGCCGTAGGCGCTGTCGGGCGCGAAGGGCAGCACGCCGTCGTAGCCCCAGTTCCAGCGGCCGGGGAAGTCGGACACCGGCATCAGCTCGATGGCCGTGACGCCCAGCTCGACCAGATGGTCCAGCCGGCCGATGGCGGAGCGAAAAGTCCCCTCGGGCGTGAAGGTGCCGATGTGCAACTCGTACAGCACCGTCTCGTGCCAGGGCCGGCCATGCCATGCGGCGTCCTGCCAGCGGTGCGTGGTGGGATCGACCACCTCGCTTGGGCCGTGCACGTCCTCCGGCTGCCAGCGCGAGGCGGGGTCGGGGATGTGCGTGCCGTCCGCCAGCACGAAGCGGTAGCGCGAGCCGGGGTGGGCCTGCGCCGTCGTCCACTCGAACCAGCCCTGGCCCTGGCGCAGCATGGGCAGCAGCTCGGTCGCCGTGTCCAGCCACAGCGACACCTGCTCGGCGCCCGGCGCCCACAGCCGGAAGCGCACCGTGCCGTCGCCCAGCACCTGGGCGCCGAAGGGCATGGCGTGGCTGCGCGCCTCGCCCAACTGCACGGACGCCTCGGCGCCCACATGGTCGGCGACCTCCGGCCCGGCTTCGGCGCCGAGGATGCCCAGCACGCCGCCCAGCGGGATCGGCAGCCAGTCCGGCCGATTCGACAGCTCGTAGCCGATCTCGTACAGCGCCTTTTCCAGCAGGAACAGCTTCAGCAGGCTGGCCGCCGCCGTGCTGTCCGCCGGGAAACTCGGGCAGTCGCCGATGGCGGCGCGGTAGCCGTCGATGAAGGCGCCGCCGGCCTCGGCTTCCCACCACGCCAACCAGGACTCACGGGATGCCCGCGCCGGCTCGGCCAGACCCTCGGGCAGCGCGTTGCGTGCCGCCGCCGCCGCGTAGGCGACCGAGCGCAGCATGCCGGCCACGTCGCGCAACGGGCTGTGCTTGCCGCGCCGCTCGGCCAGCGGGCGCATGGGCTCGCCCTCGAAGTCGATGATGAAGACGTCGTTGTGCGTGACCAGAACCTGCCCCAGGTGGAAGTCGCCGTGCAGGCGGGTGCGCTGGAGGCCGGAGACCTGCGGAATCAGCGTGTCGATCTGCGTCATGATCGCCGGCTCGCAGGCCAGCAGGGTGCGTGCCTGCGCCGCCACTGCGCCATCGAGGGTCGTCAGCGCGCCGCGCAGCGCATCGAGGGTGCCGCGCGCCGTGCGCCGGACATCCTCCGCCCACGCCGCCAGCACGGAGCCGTCCGCCGGTTCGGCCCGGAACGCCGGGTCCCCGGTGGGGATGGCGAAGGCGCGGTGCAACTCCGCCGTGCGCTGGCCGAGCCGGCGCATCAGGCCGAACAGGTGCCGGTCGTCCGCGGCGTCGCCGTCTTCGAAGCGGCGCAGCCGTTCGGTCAGCCGGCTGGTGACGTGCTCCCACGCGTCCTCGGCGTCCGGCACCAGCTTTTGCAGCACGGCCAGCGCCAGGTCTCCAGGCCCTTCGACCCAGCCCAGCAGCGAGGGCGTGTTGGGGTAGCGCGCGACCTCGGTGAGAAAGCGGCCGATCTCCACCTCCGGGTGGGTGCCGGCTTCCAGCTTGCGGAAAGCCTTGAGGACGGCCGCGTCGGCGACGCGGATGGAGGTATTGGACTGCTCGGCACCCGGCCGGTGCAGCGGCCCGTCCAGCGCCGCCTCGACCGGGGGGGCCAGCGCCTCGGTCCGGCCGAAGCGCAGCCGTCCGCCGTCGCCCTGACCTCCGGTGCTGTGGCCCCCGGTGCTGTGGCCGGAACGGATGCCGTCCAGCAGCGCCCGCACCATGCGGTCGTCGCCGAAGCCGTCGCGCACATGCCCGTTCCACGGCCCGTCCTGCGGGCCGGCGATGCGGAACGCGTCCTCCTGGGCCGCACCGCCCCGCTCGATCACCAGGGGCAGCAGGTAGAGCTGCTCCGCCGTGCCCGGCGGCTGGACGCGCAGGATGCAGAGCTGCGCGCCGCCCATCGGGATGGCGTCCACCACCTGGACGCGCGGTTGGCCGGCGCTCTTGGCGGCGTACCAGCGGCGGGCGGTGATGCAGCGGGGAAGAATGTTCTCCTCCAGATGGTGGAGGGCATCGGCCTGGAGCGGAGCGGGCTGGGCGTTCGGGCTCGTGGCGGGTGGCACGGGGCCTCTCCTCTTGGTGCGGCTTGGCGCTGGGTCAACAACATCGGCCCTCATTCCTCACGGGCAAGCGACCGCCGGGCGGGCTGGTGCGCCGCCGTGCGCGTGCGTAAAAATTGCCCGCGCAAACCGCGCGGCGGAGGTGGTAGAACCGGCACCATCAAGGAGGGGCGGATATTCCCATGCAGGGTGGCGAGATGAGCGCGGCTGGAACGGTGGGACGCGGCGTCCGCTGGGCGGACCGGCCGGCCCTGCTGCTGTGCGCCAACGCCCTCGTCGCGGCGGGATATTTCGCCTTCGGCGTGCTCACCGACCTGTTCTTCCGCAAATACGGCTTCTTCCCGGCGCCGCTATGGCCGGCGGCCAGCCTGTCGGTCGCCGCGGCCATGGCGCTGGGCGGCCGGGCGTGGCCGGGCATCTTCCTGGGCTCGCTGGCGGCCAACCACGCGGTGTTCGACGCCTCCCTGATCGAGGCGCTCGGCGTGTCGGCCGGCAACGCGCTCGGGCCGGTGGCCGGGGTGCTGCTGGCGCGGCGCCTGTCCGGGCCGCTGACGCCGCGCCTCGGCCTGCGGCCGGTCGCCGCCTTCACCCTGGGCGCCATCGGCGTGCACGCGGTGCTGACCGCCGCCGGTGGGACGGCGGTGCTGTTCGCCGCCGGGGCCGTGTCGCGCGACGACGTGCTGCCGGCCTTCGTCCACTGGTGGCTGTCGGACGCCGGTGGCACGCTGGTGCTGGCGCCGACGGTGCTGCTGTGGATGCTCGACCGCGGCATCGGCGCGCCGCGCCGGGGCCGGCTGGTCGAGCTGGCCCTGGTCTCGGCGGCGACGCTGGCCGGCGGGGCGGCGCTGTTCACCGGCGTGCGCTTCGACGATCAGTCGAACGCGACGCTGCCGTTCCTGCTGCTGGTGCCGCTGGCCTGGATGGCGATGCGCTTCCTGCTGCGCGACGCCTACACGCTGTTCAGCGTGCTGGTCCTGCTGATGGTGGGCGGAACCGCCATGGGCTACGGCCCCTTCGCCGCGCCGGGCATCGAGAAGCCGATGCTGTTCGTCGGCGTGTTCATCGTCACCGCTGCGCTGACCGTCCTGTCCTGCGGCGCCCAGGCCAACGACCGGCGGCGGGCCGAACATTCCCTGCGCCGCATGGTCGATACGCTGGAGCAGGCGGTCGCCGACCGCACCGCCGAACTGCGGGAGCGCGAGGAGCAGCTGCGCATCGTGCTGGAGGACGCGCCGATCCCGCTGTTCGTCACCAGCCTGCGCACCCACCGGCTGACCTTCGTGAACAGTCTGGCGGAGCGGTTGCTGGGCTCCACCCGTGAGCGGTTGATCGGCGCCTACGCGCCCAAATACTGGGCCGACCCGGCGGAGCGCGAGCGCCTGCTGGAGGCCATCGCCCGCGACGGCCACGCCCGCAGCGTCGAGGTGGGCTTCCTCCGCCAGGGGGGAGAGGCGTTCGTGGCGCTGCTGTCGGCCGCCCGCACGATGTTCGACGGCGAACCGGCTTTCATCGTCGGCATCAACGACATCACCGACCGCAAGCGCACCGAGAACGCCGTGCGCGAGAGCGAACGCAAGCTGCGCATCCTGGCCGACAACATGACCGACGTGGTGTGGTCGGTGGACGCCGACCTTCACTACACCTACATCAGCCCCTCCATCGAGCGCCTGCGCGGCTTCAAGGTGGAGGAGATGATGGGCCGCCACATCCAGGACGGCCTGACGCCGGAATCCTTCGTCTTCGCCTACCGTCATATCCTCGAAGCCTGCGGCGCCGCAGCGCGCGGCGAGGCGAGCGGTCCGGCAGCGTTGCGCATGGAACTGGAGCATGCGCACAAGGACGGCTCCCGGACACAAAGCGAGGTGTGCGCTACCGTGCTGTTCGACGCCGGGGGTGGCTTCATCGGCCTCCAGGGCGTCACCCGCGACATCACCGAGCGCAAGCGGCTGGAGGCGGAACTGCAACGCCTCGCCATCATGGACGGCCTGACCGAACTGCCCAACCGACGCCATTTCCTGAAACGCCTGGAAGCGGAGATCGAACGCGCCCGGCGCTACGACCGGCCACTCTGTGTCGCCATGATCGACCTCGACCACTTCAAGACGATCAACGACACCCATGGGCACGCGGCGGGCGACGAGGTGCTGCGCCGATTCGCGGCGATCGGCCGGGATGCGCTGCGCGCTTCGGACGTCATCGGCCGTCTGGGCGGCGAGGAATTCGCCATCGCCCTGCCGGAAGCCGGCATCGACGCCGCCACGCCGGTCATGGAGCGGCTGCGCGAGGCGGTCGGCGGTCCGTGGGTGCACGACACCGAATCCGCCTTCAGCGTCACCATCAGCGTCGGCATCGCCGAACTGCGCCCCGAGGACGACGTGACGAAACTGCTCAGCCGCGCCGACCGGGCACTCTACGCCGCCAAGCGCCAGGGGCGCAACCGGGTGGTGCCGGAGGGGCTGGTTGTGGAGACCGCCGCATAAAGTCGTTGCGGCAAACGTGCCTTTACCCGCTATCTTGTCGGCGCATGCGTCCACTCACCATCCTCCTCTGGGTTTCCCTCGTGTTGCCGCCGGCGGTCGCCGGCGCCATCGCGTGGCGTTCCTATGAACAGACGCTGGAGCGCGCCTCGGCCGAGGGGATGCAGACGGTCTCCATCCTGCGCGAGCACGCCATGCGTGTGTTCGAGGTGCAGGAGCAGGTCATCGGCCAGATCGACGCCCACATCGCCGGCATGGGCTGGGACGAGATCGAGCGGTCGCCGACCGTGCACGCCCTGCTGAGGGGCTTGACCGACACCTCGCCGCACATCGACGGGCTGTGGCTGGTGCGGCCGGACGGGCGGACCGTCAACAGCGCCGACTTCTTCCCGATGCCGTCCTCGAAGGTCACCGAGCGCGAGTACTTCCAGGTGCTGAAGGAGCGCGACGTTACCCACCTCGGGCGGATGATCCAGGGGAGGCTCAAGGGCAACCTCAACTTCAACATCAGCCGGCGGCGCAGTACCCCCGGCGCGCCCCCCGGCAGCGTCTTCGACGGCGTGATCCTGGTCACCACATCGATCGACTTCTTCAGCGAGTTCTGGCGCGGCGTGCTGGGCCAGCAGAAACACGTCGTCGGCATCATCCGCAGCGACGGCGAGATCCTGGCGCGCTATCCGGCCGTCAAGCAGCTGCCGCCGCGCATTCCGGCGGATTCGCCGTTCTACACGGCCATCACCGGGCAGGACAGCGGCCGCTACAGCTTCCGCTCGGCTTCGGACGGGCGTGAGCGGATGTACGCCTACGCCAAGCTCGGCGGCTACCCGGCGTACGTGACGGTCGGTCTGGACCGCGAATCGGTGCTGGAGCCGTGGCGGCGGGGCACGGCGGTGGTGTCGGCGCTGGCGGCGGCGGTCGCGCTGCTGATGGCCGCCGTGGTGCAGTTCGCCCGGCGGCGCGAGGACCGATTGCAGACCGAGGTGGTGCGGCGGCGCTATGCCGAGAGCTCCCTGGTCGCCAAGGAGGAACACCTGTCGGCGCTGCGACGCGCCGAGGCGGCGCTGCGCGCCAGCGAGGAGCGCTTCCGCTCGGTCTACGAGCAGGCGGCGGTCGGCATCAAGCGCGTCGGCCTGGACGGCCGCATCGTCGACGTCAACGAGACGCTGTGCGGCATCCTCGGCTACCGCCGCGACGATCTGATCGGCCGCAGCTTCGAGGAGATCACCGACCCCGTCGACGTGTCGGGCGAGCGCGAGCCGCTGCGCCGCCTGCTGGCCGGCGAGGTGGACCGCTACGCCTGCGAGAAGCGCTACATCCGCAAGGACGGCGGCCGGGTGTGGGTGCGCATCACCTCGTCGCTGGTGCGCGGCAGCGGCGACGAGGGGTCCTACCGCCTGTGCATCGTCGAGGACGTCTCGCGCCGGCAGGCGGTGGAGACGGCGCTGCGCAACAGCGAGGAGCGCTTCCGCCGGCTGTTTGAGGCCGCCCCGTTCGGCGTCATGATGATCGAGCCCGGCACGCTGCGCCTCGTCGCCTTCAACGACCAGACGCCGCGCATCCTCGGCTACACCCGCAGCGAATTCGCCCGCCTGACCACCGCCGACATCGAGGCCGACCAGTCCCGCGCCGAGATCGTGCAAGCGCAGAGCGACATCATCGCGTCCGGCACCCGCAACGCCTTCGAGACCCGGCTGAAGGCCAAGGGGGGCGAGCTGCGCGACGTCATCGTCTCGGTACTGCCGGTGGAGATCGACGGCAAGAACTACATCTATTCCGGCATCGTCGACATCACCGACCGCAAGCAGATCGAGCGCGAGCTGGCCGAGGCCAAGGAAACGGCGGAGCAGGCCAACGTGGCCAAGTCGAAGTTCCTCGCCGCCGCCAGCCATGATCTGCGCCAGCCCTTGCAGTCGCTGTTCCTGTTCGCCCATGTGCTGGAGGCGCAGGTCGCCGGCAACGACAAGGCGCAGGGCACGCTGGGCGCGCTGCACAAGGGCCTGGAGGCCATGAAGGGGCTGCTGGACAGCCTGCTCGACGTTTCCCGCCTCGACGCCGGCTCGGTGAACGCCGAGATCCGCAGCGTGCCGGTCGCCGGCCTGCTCGACGCCCTGGACACCGCCTACGCCCGCATCGCCGCCAACAAGGCGTTGTCCTGGCGCGTGGAGCCCTGCACGGCGGTGGTGCGCAGCGATCCGACGCTGCTGGCCCAGTTGGTGCGCAACCTCGTCGAGAACGCCATTCGCTACACGCCGCGCGGCGGCGTGCGGGTGGAGTGCCATGTGGAAGGCGACTCCCTGGCCATCGCCGTGCACGACACCGGCATCGGCATCCCGGCCGAGCACATGGCCAGCATCTGGGAGGAGTTCCATCAGGTCGGCAACCCCGAACGCGACCGCGAGAAGGGCCTCGGTCTCGGACTCGCCATCGTGCGGCGGCTGTCGGTCCTGCTCGGCCATCCGGTGACGGCGCGCTCGGAGCCGGGCAAGGGCTCGGTCTTCTCGGTCGAGGTGCCGCTGGACACCGACGAACGCGCCCTGGAGATCGAGGCGCCGGCCCGCCCGGCCCCAGGTCCCGGCGCCACGCCGCGGCTGGTGGTGGTGGTCGAGGATGACGCCATCGTGCTGACGGCGCTGGAGGCGCTGCTGACCGAGTGGGGCTACGAGGTGCTGGCGGCCAGTTCCGGAGCCGAGGCGGTGGAACGCATTCAGGATGGCGGGCGGCTGCCCGACGTGGTGGTCAGCGACTACCGCCTGCGCGGCGGCGAGGTGGGCACCCAGGCGGTCCGCCTGATCCGCGAAGCCTGCGGACTCCCGATCCCCGGAATCCTGCTGACCGGCGAGACGGCCGGCGCCGCGTTGCGCGACGCCGCGGACGAGGGGCTGCTGGTGGTGCACAAGCCGGTGCTTCCCACCGAACTGGACGACGCCCTGCGCCAGCAGATCCTGGCGGGGGTTTAAGGGGCCGGCTTACGTCGCCGCCGTTTTCCGCCGCCTTGGCGCCGCCAGTTCCGCCAGCCGCACCGGGCGGAAGCTCCAGACATCCACCCCGACGTCGATCTGGCGGGGCAGCGGCTTGAGCTGGCCGTGGCTGTGGCCGTGCAGGTTCAAGGCGCCCTTGTACATGCCGTTCCAGGTGCGGAACGGGTAGTGGCACAGCACGAGGTGCCTGTCCTCGACGCGGATCTCCGCGTAATGCCCGACGCTGGCCCAGCCCGGCAGCGCCAGGGCGGGCGGGCCGTCGTTGTTGCCGGCGATCAGGTGCTTGGTGCCGTTCAGCCGGTCGAGCAGGGCGGCCATGGCGTCGGGCTTGGTGCGCAGCGCGAAGTCGCCGAGGTGCCAGACCTCATCCTCGGGCCCGACCGTGGCGTTCCAGTTCGCCACCATGGCCTCGTCCATCGCCGTCACGTCGGCGAAGGGCCGCCGGAAGCGGCCGAGCGCGCCGGTGTGGCCGAAATGCGTGTCGCTGGTGAAGAAGACCGCCATCGGTCGTCCTCCGCTGGCCGTTCGGGGTTGGGGGCGTGCCCCTTGCCTTCAACGGCCGCGCCGGACGACCGGATCGCCGGGGTCTCGATCAGTGGTGGTGGTGGTCGTGACCGTGCTCGTCCGTCGGGTCCATCAGGCGGTGCATGTGGACGATGAAGTAGCGCATGTGCGCGTCGTCGATGGTGGCGCCGGTGGCGCCGCGCCATGCCTTCTTCGCCTCTTCATAGCTCGGGAAGATGCCGACGACGTGGAGCTTGGTGGGATCGACGAACTCCTGGCCGTCCGGCTTGACCAACTGGCCGCCGAAGACGAGGTGGAGCAACTGCTTGTCGGGCATGGCTGACGCGTCCTTATTGTTCTGATGGGTCCGCTGATTCGCACCCTCTTAGCTGTGCCATTCCCCGCCTTCAAGTCCCTAATGATCGCGCGCGCGTACAAACCGTCCGGTTCGTCACGAGTCGGCCGCGCGCGCTTGCATCCATTCGGGGGCGGTCGTAATGTCGCGAGCCGTTTTTTCCGGCCTGACTTCCCACCATCGATCCTCAGGGGCAGCCCCATGTCGATTCTCGCCTCCCGCCTGTCGCGCATCAAGCCGTCGCCGACCATCGCCGTGACCAACAAAGCCCGCGAGTTGAAGGCGGCCGGCCGCGACGTGATCGGGCTTGGCGCCGGCGAGCCGGACTTCGACACGCCGGACAGCATCAAGGCCGCCGCCATCAAGGCCATCGAGGCCGGCGACACCAAGTACACCGCGGTGGACGGCACGCCCGCGCTGAAGAAGGCCATCTGCGCCAAGTTCCAGCGCGAGAACGGCCTGACCTACACGCCCGAGCAGATCACCGTCGGCACCGGCGGCAAGCAGGTGCTGTACAACGCGCTGATGGCGACGCTGAACCCCGGCGACGAGGTCATCATCCCGGCGCCGTACTGGGTGTCCTACCCGGACATGGTGGAACTGGCCGAGGGCACGCCGGTGTCCGTCTCGTGCCCGGCCGAGCAGGGCTTCAAGCTCCAGGCCGCCGATCTGGAGAAGGCGATCACGCCGAAGACCAAGTGGCTGATCCTGAACTCGCCCTCCAACCCGTCGGGTGCGGCGTACACCTGGGACGAGATGAAGGCGCTCACCGACGTGCTGGTCAAGCACCCGCACGTCTGGGTGATGAGCGACGACATGTACGAGCACCTGCTCTACGACGGCCTGAAGTTCTGCACCCCGGCCCAGGTCGAACCGTCGCTGTACGACCGCACGCTGACGGTGAACGGCGTGTCGAAGTCCTACGCCATGACCGGCTGGCGCATCGGTTACGCCGGTGGCCCGAAGGAGCTGATCAAGGCGATCGGCGTGATCCAGAGCCAGTCCACCTCCAACCCGTCGTCGGTCAGCCAGGCGGCGGCCGTCGAGGCGCTGAACGGCCCGCAGGACTTCATCAAGGAGCGCGCCGAGGTGTTCCGCCAGCGCCGCGATCTGGTGGTGTCGATGCTGAACCAGGCCTCGGGCATCAAGTGCCCGACGCCGGAGGGGGCGTTCTACGTCTACCCGTCCTGCGCCGGCACCATCGGCAAGAGCACGCCGGACGGCAAGGTGATCAACAGCGACGAGGACTTCGTCACCTACCTGCTGGAGACCGAGGGCGTCGCGGTGGTCCAGGGCTCGGCCTTCGGCCTTGCTCCGCACTTCCGCATCTCCTACGCCACCAGCACCCAGGAGCTGGAAGAAGCCTGCGTGCGCATCCAGCGCTTCTGCGGCAACCTGCGTTGATGTGATACGGCCGGCGCATGAATGCTTCCATGATCGGCCGGCCGTATCACCCTTTCGCTCAATGCTATGCATTGAGCTGTCGGGTTTAAACCGAAGGCGCTTGATGGAAGACATCAAGCGCCTTCGGTATGAGTGGGCCGAGGGGGCGGCGCCCGCCGCCCTCTCGGCCGAATGGAACAGTTTGGAACACCATGCAACAGTGTGCGGTGGGTGTTCCGTTCACCCGGTCCCGAGCGGGCGTGGTTTGGGCGTTTTCAGGATTGTGATCCTATAGATAAACCGCCTGTTTGGGAAGAGACTTTGCGTCTACCCCCGACACGCCACGTGTAGCCCCTTGCCCGCCGCGAAAACCGTCGTCGCGAAATCCGGCAGAGCGTCCACCGCGGCGATATAGCCGGCGATCTCCTCCGGGTGGGACAGCGCGTTGTCGGCCAGCAGGACACAATCGCGCTCCAGCTTGGGCAACAGCAGGCGCAGTTGCTCCGGCGCGCTCCAGCGGTCGGCGTCGAAGAACACGCAATCGAAGGGGCCGGTAAGGCCCGCCACCGTCTCCGTCGCGTCGCCGACCAGCAGGCGCACGTGGTCGGCCAGCCCGGCGCGCTCCAGGTTGGCGCGGGCCTGGGCACTCTTGCCGGCGTCGCGCTCGATGGTGGCCAGCGGCTCGGCCGTGCCGGTGGCGCGTAGGGCGGCGGCCAGCCAGATGGTGCTGATGCCGTTCGATGTGCCGATCTCCAGCACCCGGCGGCGCCGGCCGCTGCGGACCAGCACATGCAGCATCTCGGCGGTGTCGCGCTCCAGGTTCAGCATCTTGCGCGAGCGATCGGCCTCGCGCGTGTCGTTGTCGCGTCCGAAACTCTCCAGGTCGCGCAGCACGCGCTCGACAACGGCATCCACCAGCATCGTCCGGTTCTCCATTCCAAGGCCATCCCGTGGCTTCGGCTCGACTGTGCGCCTGTGACATGTTACATTCAAGCGTAACATGGGAGAGTTCATCATGAAGACGGCGGGCAAACCGCGCCGCCCCAGCCTGGGGGAGGAGGCATACGCGGCCGTGCGGCGCTTGCTGCTGGACGGTGACCGCTACGCGCCGGGCGACAAGATCGGCGTGGTGGAACTGGCGCAGGAACTGGGAGTCAGCCGCTCGCCGCTGTGGGACGCCATCGCGCGCCTGGAATCGGAAGGGCTGGTGGAGGTGGCGCCGCGGCATGGCGTCTTCCTGGTGCGCTTCGATGCCCGGCGGCTGGCGGAGGTCTACGAGACGCGCGAGGCGCTGGAGGGCATGGCCGCGCGGCTGGCGGCCGAGCGCGCCGGGCTGCCCGACGTGGCGGCGTTGGAGCGGTCGCTGGCGGAGCAACAATCCTGCCTGGAGCGCGGCGACGCGGTGGCCTACGCCGACGCGGCGCTGGCCTTCCATCAGGCGGTGCTGGGCATCGCCGGCAACGCGACCATCGCGCGGCTGCTGGAGGCGCTGTACGCGCAGACGCGGGCGATGTGCCGAGGGCTTCCGGTGACGCCGGCCGACCTGTCGGTGCGCCGGGACGATCACGCGCATCTGGTCGCGGCGGTCCGCGCCCGCGACCCGGATCGGGCTGAGGACGTCGCGCGGGTGCACGTCCGCGCTCTGGCGGCGGACGGGCTGAGGGGCAGGGGAGGCTGAGCCTCCCCTGCAACACCGCGCGCCTGGAATTTACTTCAACAGGAGGAAGTCCGCAGCGATGCCGGCGCCGCAGTAGCCGATGTCGGCGATGTACTTCTCCTCACCCGGCTTGGACGTGATGCCGCAGCCGGCGCCCGCGTCGATGGGCATGGCGTGGGCGAGTTCCTTGATGAAGTGCACGGTGACGGTCGGCGCGTTGGCGCCGGGGCGGGCGTAGTTGGAGACGACCACCGCGGGGCCGGGGAGGGGCAGGGCGCTCGTGCCGTCGGTCGGCGTGTCGAAGGGCAGCCCGTTGTAGCTGGTCCACTGGCGCGTCATGTGGCTGCCGTTGGCCGGATCGACGGTGTCGTCGCGCATCCCCTGGACGATCATCACGCGCGGGCGCTTGGCCGGGGCGGGGGCGCGGGCGATGAATTTGGTCCACTCCTGCCGGTCATAGCCGTCCGCGCGCGCCTTCGTGGGGTACGTCTTGTCGCCGACGGTGATGCCGCACTTCGACGACGCGCTGAACATGCTGTTGGCGCACAGGGCCGGCACGCCGGCGAACAGCGCGCCGCCCGAAAAGACGGTCGGGTATTCGGCCAGCAGCACGGCGCCGATGGACGCGCCGGCGGACAGGCCGGTGAGCGAGATGCGCTGCGGGTCGATTGCGGGCACCTCGATGCCGGGCAACTTGCCCATGCGCAAGACCTCGACCATGGAGGCGATGGCCGCCGCCTCTTCGGGAACGCCGCCCTTGAGGGGGCTCTTCAGCCGGTCGGCGAAGCTGAAGCAGCCCACCGGGTTGCCCTGGCGCCAGACTCCGGACGCCATCCAGGACAACGCCTGCACCTGTTCCTGCTGGGGCAACAGCGCCACGAAGCCGTTGCGGTCAGCCTGTTCCTTCCAGCCCGAGTCGGTGAAGAACCCCCGCGCGTCCTGAAGGCAGCCGTGCAGCACCACCAGCAGCGGCGCCGCGGTCCGTGTGCGCGCCGATTCCGGCACGTAGACATAGCCCTTGAGCTTGGTGCCGTAGGCGTCGAACCCACCGATTTCGGCCGTTCGCGATTCCGCGTGGGCGACCGTGGTGAACAGCAGGAAAAGCGATGCCGCGGCCGCGATCCGCGTTCCGATGGTCGTGCGGGTCTTCATCCGTCGTCCTTCCGTTGAGGCCGGCGGGCAGGCGGTGAACCGCCTGCCGCCGGTATGCTGCGCTGCAACGGTCGAACTGTACGGACGCACACGTCCTGAGGGAATTGGCTTCGCACGCGCAGGGCGAGACATTTTGTCTCGCTCCCGCGATGCGGGTGAAGGCGGGGGTGTTTACTGCGCCGCCACCGCCGCCTTTCTCTGCTCGACGGCCTTGTCGGCCATCTTGCCGGTCAGCTCCTGCAAGCGCTCGAAGGTCCAGGTGAACGTCCCCACGCCCAGCGACAGCGAGCGCAGTTCGACGATCAGGTCGTGGATCTCGGCTTGCGGCATGTAGGCCTTCACCTCATCCCAGCCCTGCCAGCCCGGCCGGGCGTCGAAGCCGAGGATCTGGCCGCGCCGGCCGCTGACCAGACGCTGCACCTTGGGCGTGAACTCGCTGGGCACGGCGATGCAGACGTTCAGGATCGGCTCCAGCAGCACCGGCTCGCAGGTCGGCAGCGCCTCCTGCATGGCCTGCCGGGCCACCGTCTTGAAGGCCATTTCCGAGCTGTCCACCGCGTGGTACTGGCCGCCGGTCAGGCTGACCGCGAAGTCCACCACCGGGAAGCCCAGCGGGCCGTGCACCATGTATTCGCGGATGCCGTTTTCCACCGCGGGGATGAAGTTGCGCGGCACGACGCCGCCGATCACCGCGTCCTTGAAGTGGAAGCCGGCGCCGCGCGGCTGCGGTTTGATCGTCACGACGATGTCGGCGAACTGGCCATGGCCGCCGGTCTGGCGCTTGAAGCGGGCGTGGTGCTCGTCCACCCCCTTGCGGATCGTCTCCTTGAAGGGGACCTGCGGCTGCTTGCCCTTGACCGCCACATTGTACTTGGAGCGCAGGCGGTCCATGGAGATCTGCAAATGGATGTCGCCGTGGCCCCAGATCACCATCTCGCCGGTGTCGGCCGACTGCTCGAACCGGAGCGAGGGGTCCTCCTCGATCAGCTTCTGGATGGCGCCGGTCAGCTTCACCTCGTCGTTGCGGTTCTCGGTGTTCACCGCCAGCCCGAAGACCGGCGACGGCACCTCCGGCCAGTTGTCCGGCCGGCCCTGGTTGCCCTTGTCGGTGAGGATGTCGCCCGCGCCCGCCTTCTCCAGCCGGCCGAGCGCCACCACCTCGCCGGCCGCGGCCTGGGTCAGCTTCTGCTGGTCGTGGCCCATCATGCGGTAGACGCCCGACACGCGCTCGCCGCCCAGAATCATGCCGTCGGTCACCGTGCCGCGCCAGATGCGGGCGAAGCTCAGCTTGCCGGCGTGCGCGGCGTTGAGGTTCTTGAACACCTGCGCGACCACCGCGCCCCCCTCGGGGATCAGCCGGTGCTCGGCGGTGCTGGTCACCTCCGGCCCCTCGTGGCGCAGCGCCTTGAGCAGGCGGCGGATGCCGCCGTCGTTCTCGGCCGAGCCGAGGAAGACCGGGACGATCAGATCCTCCGCCAGCTCCTTGGCGAAGTCCTCGTAGACCTTGCCGGGGTCCGGCTTGACGTCTTCCAGGAGCTGTTCGAGCAGGCCGTCGTCGAAGTCGGCCAGCGCCTCCAGCATCTCCTGCCGGGCCTCGCCCTCGCGGTCCTTGATCGACTCAGGCATCTGCACGAGGTCGGACGGCTTGTGCGGGTTGAAGTGGTAGGCGCGCTCGCTGACCAGATCGATGTAGCCGGCGATGCGGTCGCCCTCGCGGAACGGCACCTCGCGCAGCACCAGCGGGCGCGCGGAGACGGCCTGATAGGCCTGTACCACGTCGCGGATGCGCAGGTCGCCCAGCGAGTCCACCTTGTTGATGAACAGGATGTGCGGGATCTGGTTGTCGTCCAGGAACTTGAACAGCGGGGCCAGCAGGACGGCGCGCTCGGCCGAGGGCTCGGCGACCACCACGGCCACGTCGCAGGCCATCAGCGCGCACTGCGTCTCGTAGCTCAGCTCCACCGAGCCGGGGCAGTCGAGGAAGTGCCAGCGCTCGCCCAGATATTCGGCGGTGGCGAGGTTCACTTCGACGCTCATCTGGCGGGCCTTGGCTTCCGGCGCGCTGTCGCCGACCGCGTTGCCGTCCCGCACGCTGCCCTTGCGGGTGACGGCGCCGGTGGCGAACAGCAGGCTCTCCAGAAGCGTCGTCTTGCCGCTGAGGTACGGACCGACAAGCGCGGCGCAGCGCGCCGTCGATACTTGAGAATGGGGCATGCACACCTCCCGGGTGGGTCTCTTGTTGGAGGACCACGGCGCCGGTGCCCGGGGAGGGCCGCGCCGCGGCCTGGTTTTCAAAACGCGTGCGGAAAGGAATGAAATGTCAACGGCATGGTCCACCCGTGGCGGGGACCTGTCGATGAAAAAAAGGGGCGGCATCGCGTCACGCCACCCCTGTGCCACGGACTATTTCCCCGGCGGACCGTCCGCGTAGGGGGCGAGCGCCGCGGCGATCGCCCGGTGCACGGGGGTCGGCACCGCCATCTCCCGGCCCATCCGCGCGACGGCGCCCGACAGCCACGGCAGCTCCAGCCGGCCGCCGCGCTCCAGATCGTTGAGCATGGAGGACTTCATTTCCGGCACCAGACCGTCGACCAGTCCGCCGATGCGCTCGACCACGTCGGGGCCGAGGTGCACGCCCTTGGCGTGGGCGAGCTGCGCCACCTCCGCCACCGCGTCGAGGAACAGCGCGCGCGTCTCCGGCACCGCACGGATGATGCCGACCGGCTGGCGGGTCAGCGCGGTGACGCCGCTGAACGGCGCCAGGAAGGTGAACTTCTCCCAGATCATCGACAGGATGTCGGTGCTGAAGATGGCGTCGAAGCCGGCCTTGGCGGCCAGCCCGTGGAACAGCGTCAGCCGCTCGGACCGGCTGCCGTCCAGCTCGCCGAAGCTCATGCGCGCCAAGGTGCCGGTGTGGCGGATGATCCCTGGCGCGAAGACCTGCGCGGCGATGTGGGCCACACCGCCCACCACGTGCTCCGCCCCCAGCGCCGTGCTCAGCGTGTCCAGGCTGGTGACGCCGTTCTGCAAGGTGATCACCGCGGTCCGCGGGCCGACCAGCGGCCGGATGGAGCGGGCGGCGTCCTCGGTGTCCCACAGCTTGACGGCGAACAGCACCACGTCCACCGGGCCGATGGAGGCCGGGTCGTCGGTGGCCGTGACGTCCGTCAGGTGCAATTCGCCCGACCCGCTCTCGATGCGCAGGCCGTCCTTGAGGATGGCCGCCAGATGCCGTCCGCGCGCCAGGAACGCCACGTCGGCCCCGGCGGCCAAAAGCCTGGCGCCGAAGTAGCCGCCGACCGCGCCGGCACCCATCACCGCGATGCGCATGCTGTCCTCCCCCCTGTTTTTCCCTGTTGATAGTGGACCCGCGGGCATTGTGCGGCAATAGGCCGCAATGGGTGGTTCGCGCCCCGGAGCGGTTCGCAGAGCCGGATGTAAGCCGCTCATACAAAGGAGTGTTTCCGCTTCCGGCCGGTGATTGCCTGTATAGATACGATTGTTGCAACGCAGCAACCATACGTGTCAGAGGCAAAATGCAGCGGACAAATTCCTGAAATCTTTTGGTATTAGGTCTCAGCCCGCACGCGCTGCTCCATCAAGGGCAATGTGCGTTGCGAATAACTTGCGGGCCGCGCCGGTAACCAACCGGACGTGTCAAGAATTGGGGGAACACACGCATGCTCAAACTGATCCGCATCGCCGCTGCCGGTCTTCTGATGCTCGGCCTGTCGGGCGCCGCCAGCGCCCAGGACAAGAAGCCGACGATGGACGACGCCAAGGCGATCACGCTGAAGGCGGCCGAGGTTCTGACGGCCAAGGGCCTGGACGAGGCGTCCAAGGTCTTCAACACCGATGGCGAGTTCAAGCACGGCGAGATCTACGTCAACGTCATCGATATGGACGGCGTCTGGAAGGTCTACCCGCCGAAGCCCGCCGGTGTCGGCCAGAACGTCAGCCAGGTGAAGGACGCCGACGGCGTCTTCATCATCCAGGAGATCCTGAAGGTCGCCAAGGACAAGGGCGAGGGCTGGGTCGAGTACCGCTGGAAGAACCCGGCGTCGGAGAAGATCGAGCCGAAGGTCACCTACGTGAAGAAGATCGACGGCCAGGGCCTCGTCGCCTACGTCGGCATCTACAAGTAAGCGCCAGTCCGTTCCTTCATGCCGTCGGGTGATCTCGGCGGCATAGGGCCGCGACGGCGGCCTTTCGCACAAACCTTGGTTTGTGCTGGCGGCAGGCGGGTCCAAAGACCCGCTGAGAGCCCCGCGCCCACGTGGGCGCGAAGCCAAGGCCCCGGATGGGGCCGCCCGGCGTCTGAGGGGGCAAAAAAGTAGGGGGCGATATGAGCAGGGGCATTCTCGCGCGGGTGAGCGGCACCTCGGTGGCGGCGCGCGTCTTCGTGGCGCCGCTGATGGGCATTCTGCTGACGGTGGGCGCGCTTGTGCTGGCCGACCGGCAGTCGGAACAGGCGACGCTGGCCATCGACCAGATCCACCAGTCGGCGGGCGAGCGGCGCGACCAGATCGACCGCCTGATCGCCACCGCCTACCAGATCCACTCCGACGTGTCGCGCCATCTGGCGCTGGCCGGCTCGGGGCTGGAGGATGCCAAGCTCCAGTCGATGCGCGACGCGATCACCGCCAACCTGGGCAAGGAGCGCAAGGGCATCGCCGCGCTGCGCGCCTTGCCGCTGACCGATGGCGAGCGCGCCCTGTTGGTGGACATCGAGAAGCGGCTGGACGCCTACGCCAAGGCGGTGGACCAGATGAACGAGATGGCGTCCATCGACCGCCTGATCGCCATCCCGCTGATGGCCAACGTCGACGACCAGTTCAAGGCACTGACCGACAAGGTGCTGGCGGCGCAGGCCGCCATCGAGCAGTCGACCTCCAAGGCCACCCAGGACACCCGCGACGCGGCGTCCAGTGCCCGCACCAACTTCGCGCTGGTGATGGCGGCGCTGCTGGCCGCCATGATGGCGGCCGGCCTCGTGCTGGCGCGCACCATCACCGGTCCGTTGCGCCGGCTGTCCGACACCACGACGGAGCTGGCCGCCGGGCGCCTCGACGCCGCGGTGGACGGCGTTTGGATGAAGAACGAGATCGGCGCCATGGCCCGCGCGCTCCAGGTCTTCCAGGATAACGCCCGCGAGGTCGAAAGCCTGAAGATCGAGCAGGAGCGCCAGAAGCAGGAGGCCGAGCGCGAGAAGCACCGTGCCATCCGCGACCTGGCCGACCTGTTCGAGACCCGCGTCGGCGAGGTGGTGCAGCAGGTCGGCGCCGGGGCGCATCAGGTGCGCTCCAACGCGCGCGGCATGCTGGACCGCGCCGAGGCCGCCAACCGGCAGGCCACCACCGTCGCCTCGGCCAGCCAGCAGGCGGGCATGAGCGTGCAGACCGCCGCCGCGGCCACCGAGGAGATGTCGGCCTCCATCGCCGAGATCGGCGGGCAGGTGCGGCGTTCCTTCGACATGGTGCGCGAGGCTGTGCGCGCGGTGGAGGAGACCAACGGCCACGTCGTCGGCCTGTCGGCCGCGGCCGGCAAGATCGGCGAGATCGTCGACCTCATCAACTCCATCGCCAGCCAGACCAACCTGCTGGCCTTGAACGCCACCATCGAGGCGGCGCGGGCGGGCGAGGCCGGCAAGGGCTTCGCCGTGGTGGCGTCGGAAGTGAAGAACCTCGCCACCCAGACCGCGAAGGCCACCGAGGACATCCAGGCGCAGGTCGGCGGCATGCAGGCGGTGACCGACGCGGCGGTGGGGTCCATCAAGGGCGTCGGCACGACGGTGGTCGCCATCGACCAGATCATCGGCCTCATCGCCCGGTCCATGGAGCAGCAGGGCATCGCCACCCAGGAGATTTCCCGCAACGTCCACGAAGCCGCGGCCGGCACGGCGGACGTCTCGCACACCATCGCCGACGTGTCGCGCAGCGCCGGCGAGACCGGCACCGCCGCCGGTGAGGTGCTGCGCGCGGCGGAACTGCTGGACGGTCAGGCGGCGACGCTGAACAGCGAGGTGAAGCAGTTCATCGGCCGGCTGCGGCAGGGCTGACCGGCGTCCCCAGGGTGCGGCGTTTCGGCGCGGCGGGGTTGATTCACGGGTATCCCGACCAAGGTTGGCAAGCGGACCAACACGGGAGGGACACCATGCAGATCGACATCGGCATCGCCGAAGCCGACCGCAAAGCCATCGCCGAGGGGCTGAGCCGCGTGCTCGCCGACACCTTCGCGCTGTACCTGAAGACGCACAGCTTCCACTGGAACGTGACCGGACCGATGTTCAACACGCTCCACGTCATGTTCATGGAGCAGTACACCGAGCTGTGGACCGCGCTGGACGAGATCGCCGAGCGCGTCCGCGCCCTGGGCTTCCCGGCGCCCGGCAGCTTCTCGCAGTTCTCCAAGACGACGAGCATCGCCGAGGAGACCGGCGTGCCGCGCGCCAACGACATGATCCGCCAGCTCGTCGAGGGCCACGAGACGGTCGCCCGCACGGCGCGTCAGGTCTTCCCCACCGCCGAGCAGGCCAACGACCAGCCGACCGCCGACCTGCTGACCCAGCGCTTGCAGATCCATGAGAAGACCGCCTGGATGCTGCGGAGCCTGTTGGAGCAGTGAGGACACAAACCCTCTCCCCTCCGGGGAGAGGGTGGCCGCTCGTAGAGCGGCCGGGTGAGGGTAAGCGCAAGGATCCTTGGATTTACCCTCACCCTCCCGCTCTCCGAGCGGGTCCCTCCCTCTCCCGGGGCGGGAGAGGGAATTTTCACCACGTCCCCGCCGGGCTCGGCACGTGGTGCGCGCCGGCGGCGGGTTCGTTGGCGGCCAGCCAGCGCTCGACCTCCAGCGCCGCCATGCAGCCCATGCCGGCCGCCGTCACCGCCTGACGGAACACCTTGTCCTTCACGTCGCCCGCGGCGTACACGCCGGGGATGTTCGTCGCCGTGGAGTCCGGCGCGGTCAGGACGTAGCCGGACTCGTCCATCGCCACCTTGCCCTTGAACACCTCGGTCGCCGGGGAGTGGCCGATGGCGACGAACACGCCTTCTGCCGGCAGCGTCGACACCGCCCCCGTCTTGACGTTCTTCAGGCGCACGCCGGTGACGGCGCGCGGGCTGTTCAGGCTGCCGTCGCCGGTGCCCTCGATCTCCTCGACCACGCTGTCCCAGACCACCGCGATCTTCGGGTTGGCGAACAGGCGGTCCTGCAGGATCTTCTCGGAGCGGAAGCTGTCGCGGCGGTGGACGATGGTCACCTTGGAGGCGTGGTTGGTGAGGTACAGCGCCTCCTCGACCGCCGAGTTGCCGCCGCCGATCACCGCGACCTCCTTGCCGCGGAAGAAGAAGCCGTCGCAGGTGGCGCAGGCCGACACGCCATAGCCGCGGAACGCCTCCTCGCTGGGCAGGCCCAGCCAGCGCGCCTGGGCGCCGGTGGCGATGATCACCGCATCCGCCGTATAGGTGTCGCCGGAATCGCCGACCGCCACGAACGGGCGCTTGGTGAAGTCCACGTCGACGATGACGTCGAACATCATCTTGGTGCCGACGTGCTCGGCTTGGCGGGCCATCTGCTCCATCAGCCAGGGGCCCTGGATCGGCTCGGCGAAGCCCGGATAGTTCTCGACATCGGTGGTGATGGTCAGCTGGCCGCCGGGCTGCATGCCCTGCACGAGCATGGGCGCCAGATTGGCGCGCGCGGCGTAGATCGCCGCGGTGTAGCCGGCCGGGCCGGCGCCGATGATGAGAACCTTGGTGTGGTGCGTCGCGGGCATGGGGGCTGGCCGTCCGTGGTGAGAGCTAGAAGCCGAACATATGGTCGAGGCTGAACGCCCGGTCGCCGTCGAGGCAGCCGTGATAGCCGAACAGCCGGCAGGTGGTGTCGCGGATCAGGATGTAGGCATTCTCGCCGGCCGCCGCACGCTCCGCCTCGGTAAAGGTCTCGTGATGGCTGAACAGGCGCGAGCCGCCGCAGGGGATGGCGATCTTCCGGCGCGCCACGTCGCTGCCGTCGCGCCGGGTCAGCGTCAGGGTCGTGTCCGACGACGCGTGCCACGGCGTCGACGCCGGGTAGATCAGGTGGCAGAAGGTGTCCAGCGGTTCCGGCCCGAGGCGCAGGAACAGCCGCGTCGACAGCCCCGGCGGCCGGCCGTGGTAGCTCTGCGGTTCGTCGCGGTAGGTCAGCGCCGTGTTGAAGATGTGGCTGCCGAAGCTGGTTTCGGCGGCGTGGCCGCTGGCGCGGTTCTCGTAGCGGACCAGGGCGTGCAGCCAGCCATCGGCGCAACTCCCCGCCTCGAAGTCGTACATCAGCTCGACATGCCCCCAGCCGCCGGGCAGGGAGGCGCTGTTCGCGGTGCTGCTCGCGGCGCCGGCCAGCAGATCGGTCACGTCGAGCGCCACGCTGTCGGTGCGCGTCAGGTTGCCGAAGCGGTGCTCGGCCAGCGCGCGTCCGGCGGCGTCGTAGACCACCGCCTTGACCGGAAGCTCGCGTTGCGCGGTGCTCATCGGCGTCGGCAGCAGGATGGTGCGCCAGCGCTCCGGCGGCAGAACCGGGGCCGGCAGGATGTGGCCCTTGCCCATCAGCGGCGCCAGCGTCGCCAGCTTGGGGGCGGGCTTGAGATCCGTGCGCTCGACGTTGGCGTGGGCGACGCGGCGGCGCCCATCGGCGGCGATCACCTCGTAGCGCGGGCGGACGAAGTGCTTGCCGGCGTGCACCTCGAACTGGGCGGGCCAGCGCGCCTCGGGAAACAGCTCGGCCACGTCCAGCGCCATCGTGGCGAACGGGGCGACGGCGCGGTCCAGCGTGCGCACCTCGTTGTGGCCCATCAGGCTCAGGCCCACGGCGCCGGGCGGGATCGCGGTCGGGTGGCTGTTCTGGATCCACAGCAGCACGCGCTCGCCGTCCTTCGGCGCCGGCAAGCCGGCGTACAGGTCGGACGGCCACGCGTTGGCGTCGTGGGTGCAGGACAGCTCGGCGTCCGCGCCGCCGTAGGTGTCCAGCGCGTACTTCACCACGTCGTGCCCGGCGGCGCCGATCACGTGCAGGAACAGCGAGCCGCAGAAGTCGCTTAAGCCGAAGCGGGCGCGCACCTGCCGGCTGTCGATGGTGACGGTGCCGTTGGCCGGCGGCATGGCGTCGGTCCACTCGGCCAGCGCGGCGCCGTCGGAATCCATCAGCCGCGCCCACAGCCGCGGCGCGCGGGCGCCGTAGCCGGTCCAGTAGTTGGCGGAGGTCAGGCGGGTGTGGCGTCCTGGCTCCCCTGACGTTTGCTCGTCGCGCAGCCAGCCGAAGTTGGTCGCCCAGTTGAACTTGGAGAGGTAGTGGGCGTGGTCGGTCAGCATGTCCTCAGGGATGCGCATGGTGTCCAGCGACACCATCGGCGCGCCGGCCGGGACGAGGTGGGCGATGGCGTTCTCCAGCTTTTGCGAGTCGAAGGCCACGACGAACACCAGCGCGGCGCCGCTCGCCGGCAGTTCGGTGATCGGCCGCGCGGTGTGCCCGAGCACGCTGCTGCCGACCGCCTCGATGTCCTGCACATAGATGCCCTGGACGCGGACGCGGGAGAAATCGTGGAACTCGGCGAGCTGCTCCAGCATGCCGTACGGGTCATAGACCGCCACCGGGCCAGCCTCGGCGAGCTTCGCCGCCAGCGCCACCGCCTTCGGCGCGGCCAGCGGGTGCCCCACCGCCTTGAAGAAGCTGTTGCCGCCGGTGACGTTCGAGAATGTGGCGATGCGGAGAGTCATGACACGCGCGTAGCAAGAGCCGGGCGGACGGTTATAGCCGCTCGGTCGGAGGAGCGACAGGGGTTTCCGAGCGGGCCGCTCGGGGACCTCACGCGCCGATCAGCCGCTTCGCCCACACGCCGACACGGTGGCGCCACTGCTCGTGCCAGACGTAGGCGCCGCCCTTGACCCAGTTCATCTGAAGCGCGCGGCGCTGCCCCTCGAAGGGGTGGTGGCCGTGCCATGACGTCTCCGAGCGGCGGAAGCACAGCAGCGTGCCGGCGTCCGGCGGCACCTCGGCCGCGTAATCCTCCAGGTTCGGCGAGCGCAGCACGCGCAGCCGGCCGCCGGACTGCTCCCAGGGCGGGTTCATGTAGATCAGCACGGTGATGATCTTGCTGGCCGAATCCGTGTGGATCTTGCCGTCGCTGGTGCGGCACTGGCCGCGCACGGTGAACATGGTGGGGTAGGGGGAGAGGTCGATGCCGAACTTCTCGGAGAACGCCGCCTGCATCTCCGGCCCCCGCAGCTCCTCGATGAAGGCGGCGAAGGCCGGGCCGTGGGGGTAGACGCCGAGCGGGACCGACCCCGGCTTGTCCACCGGAGGATAATCGCGGTTGATGGCGTCCAGATGCCCGGCCTTGACGAATCCCGGCACGCACAGGAACTCATACGGCTCCCGGTTCAGCGGCGTGGCGCGGAAACGGTCGAGGTCGAGCATCGACGCCATGAACTCAAGCTCCGAATCGGCCCCCTCAGGCGATGGGAGCGTCGGGGAAACACAGCTCGTGGCGCGCGCGCCACTCAGGACCGACATAGTTCACGATGATCGATTTGCGAACCCCGTTGATCGGGCGTTTTGCGAAACCGTGCCATGTGTCGGTGCCGGGGATGAAGATCAGCCCCTTGTTGAAGGCGTAGGGCGCGCGGCCCAACACGTTGCCGGCCTCGTCCATGATGTCCGTGCCCCACGTCTCCGACTCCGGGTCGCGCGACAGGTAGACCAGCATGGTGAACTTCTTGACGCCGATGTCCGTGTGCGACTCCAGCCAGAAACCGTCGCTGTCCTGGCAGAACTCGATGCGCAGGTTGGTGCCGGTGAGGTCGATGCCGCAGGTCTCCTCCAGGGCGCTGGTCACCGCGCGGCTCTGGAAGGCCTGCGCCACCTCCTCGCACACCGGGTACTGGGCGCGGGCCTCGACGCCGAAATAGCTGCGCGAGGCGTTGTTGGTTTCGCGCTTGCCGTAGGTCTCCGCCCGGTTCGGCGCCACCCAGGGCAAGGCGGCGATGGCCTCGCCCGACGCGACCGGAAGCGCGTCTTCCAGAAGCCAGTGGCGGTACGGCGCAGGATCGAGGCGGCTGGCCTTGAGGCTGGCGAGGAAGCTCTGCTGGACGGCGGCCGATGCGGTCATGGATGTCTTCCCAATCCGTTGTGTTTACGAATGGCCGCGGCGGGCCAGCATGCGGTGGCGCACGGTTTCGGCGATCTCGCGCGTTTCGTCGAGCGCCGGATAGGTCCAGCTCTCCAGTTCCCCGGTGAACGGGCGGGCGATGCCGTCGCGGTACAGCCCGTCCAGGAACGCGCGGAACTTGGGCGAGCCGCCCTCGAGTTCGATTACATACACCGGTTTCCCGGTCGAGCACGCCTCCGACACCATGGACACACTGTCGCAGGTGCAGACGATCACGTCGGCCAGCGCCAGATAGGCGAAATACGGGTTCTCGCCGGTGCCGTCCCACACCTCTGCGTTGGTGCCGGACAGGCGGGCGCGCAGGATCGCCTCGTTGTCGGCCCCGGTGCGGCGCGACGGCGTCACCATCAGACCGACGCCGCGGTCGCGGGCGAATCCGGCCAGCTTTTCCGCCACGTCGCCCATGATGGTGGGGGTGAGCTGGTAGACCGCGTTGGTGCCGCCGGCCAGAACCGCCACCCGCGGGTGCGGCAGCGACTCCAGCCGCGGGCCGTGCGCCGCGGCGGCGGCGGCCAGCACGGCGGGGGTGACGCGGTGCAGCGCGCCGCGCGTCACCAGCACGTTGGCGCCGCGCAGCCGGTCGTGCCGCGGCACGACGACCATGTCGAAGTGGCGCGGGTTGATCTGCGGGTCCTGGATCTGCACCGTGAAGGTGCGGCCGCGCGACGCCTTCTTGACGGCGAGCGACGGCGCGATGCTCTGCCGGCCGGTGCCGATGACCAGGTCGGGCCAGGGCGGGCGGACGTCGTCGCCGTGCGGCCCGGCGGCGAAGCGGTTGCCGATGCGCAGGAACGGGCTGAGCTGGCGCCACGGGCTGCGCAACTGGACACGCTTGATGACGGGTTCGAAGCCCAGCGCCTCGGCGAGGCCGCGGCACTGGTTCTCCATGCCCGGTTTTCCGTCGGTGATGACCCAGCAGGTGAGAGCGTTCATGTCCGATGCGTGATCCAAAAGGGCAGGCGGGGGGTGCGGCCGGTCGTCGCGTGTGCCGCCGGAGCGCGGTACGGCGCGATATTTTGATTAAGATTGTTAAGGCTTACGGCTTGGCGTTGGTGGCCACTCCGTGTAATATCCTTTCTCAGACCATCCCCCGGAGCTAGCTGAGTACACCATGCGGCGGGTCAAACTCGACCGAATTGACCGGCGCATTCTGCGCGATTTGCAGAATGACGGCCGGATGACGAATGTGGAGCTTGCGCGGCGCGCCGGCATCTCCGCCCCGCCCTGCCTTCGGCGCGTGCGCGCGCTGGAAGAGGCGGGGTTCATCCGTGGCTATCACGCGGACATCAACCCCGACGCGTTGGGGTTCGGCGTCACCGTGTTCGCCCAAGTCGGCCTTTCCAGCCAAGCGGAAGCTGACCTAAAGAAATTCGAGGAGTTGGTCAACAGCTGGCCGCTGGTGCGTGAGTGCAACATGCTCGCCGGCGAGTACGACTTCCTGCTCAAGATCGTGGCGGAGGACTGGGACGACTACCAGCGCTTCCTGACCACGAAGCTGACCAGCGCGCCCAACGTGGCGCACGTCAAGTCGGCGCTGTCGATCCGCGGGTCGAAGTACCTGCCGGGCGTGCCGATCGACGTCGACTCCCCTGACATCCCCGAAGGGACCGAGGACGACGAGGACGAGGACGAGACCGAGTCCCCCGTCCGCACCGCGCGGCGCTGAGGCCGGCGTCTCCGATGCCTGTGAAACGGCGCCGGCCCCATGGGCGGCGCCGTTTTGCGTTCCGTGATGCTGCGTTGCACCGAAGGCGTTTTTCGTCCGGGCATCCGGTGTTATGATTTCCTCTGCCCGTTTGCGGAGATCGCCTTTCATGCCGCTCGCCTTCGCCTTGCGCACCATTGTCGGGGTTGCCCTTGGGGCGGCGCTGTTCGTTGCCGGTGCCGCCGGCGCGGCCACGGTCACCAGCACCAGCGCCACGGAACTGGTCGCCTTTCCTTCCAAGGACTCCGACATCACCGATGGCGAGTCGACGCGGCTGAGCGGCCGGATCATGCGCCCGCACGGCAGCGGGCCGTTCCCGGCCGTGGTGATGCTGCACGGGTGCGGCGGCCTGTACACCAAGGCCGGGGCGCTGGCGGCGCGCCATCTCTGGTGGGCGAGCGCGCTGCGCGACCAGGGGTATCTGGTGCTGATGGTGGACAGCTTCGGGCCACGCGGCATCAAGGAGCAATGCACGGAGAAGGAGCGCAAGGCCCGCGCCTCGGTCGAGCGCAAGCGCGACGCCTGGGCGGCGCTGGAGTTCCTGCGCGGCCGCCCTGACGTGCAGGGTGAGCGCATCGCCGCGCTGGGCTGGTCGCAGGGCGGCAGCACGGTGCTGGCGGCCTATGATCTGGACGGCGAAGGGGCGGGGTTCCGCGGGGCGGTGGCCTTCTACCCCGGCTGCCGGGTGGTGTCGGGCAACCCGGATTGGCAGCCGAGCGGGCCGCTGCTGATCCTGATCGGCGAGAACGACGACTGGACCCCGCCCGAGCCCTGCGAACAGCTGGCCGGCCGCGACTCGGTCAAGGACCGGCTGGAACTGGTCGTCTACCCCGACGCCGTCCACGGCTTCGACCTGCCGCCGACGCCGGTGCGCACGCGCAAGAACCTCGCCACCCCGCCCAGCGGCGAGGCGCACATCGGCACCAACGAAGCCGCCCGCGCCGACGCGGTGGCGCGGGTGACGGCGTTTCTGGCGAAGCTGCTGAAGGAAGGGTGAACTGCACCGGCTGGTGTCGCTTCCGCAGGCTTTCCGTCACAGCATGAAGCCCCTCTCCCCTCGCGGGAGAGGGGCTTCAAGACGAAACCCTAAAACCGCACCACCATCCGCACCGGTTCGTCCTTCAGCACGGTGATCACCCAGCCGTGGCAGCCGCCGGGCTGGTCCGGGGTGGTCTTGGCGTTGCTCTCCACCACCGTGCCCGCCGTCTTCACGCACAGCCGGCCGGACGCCTCGCCCAGGCCCATCTTGATGAGTTGCGCGCGATCGCGGTCCTTCAGCGCCGGGGTGACGATCTCCAGCGCCCCGTCCGCCTGACGGCGGATGGCGACGAGGTCGGCGAAGCTGGTCTTGGCGCCCACGGCCGGAGTCGCCTGCGTCCAGTGCACGCTGGCCTTGGCGCGGCCCTTGCCGAGCACGGCGTAATCCGCCGTCCCGCCATCCTTGCGGACGTCCTCCGCCACCGTGTCAAGCGCCTCGCGGGTGGCGGCCTCGGTCTCGGCCGAGACGGCGACCAGCTCTCCCCGATAGTCCAGCGTGGCGCGCTCGGCGCCGACGCTGAGTGTGGCGTCGAAGCGGTCCGGCAGCAGGCAGCCGGACAGCAGCGCGCACACCAGCGCCAGGGATGGGCCGGCAAGGACGGGCGCCCGCCGTGTGGGGCGGTGGTGAGCCGTTCGAGGGCTCACTTGAAGGCGAGGGTGATGATCTCGTACAGCTTGGAGCCGCCGGGGGTCGGCACCTCGACGCTGTCGCCGACCGACTTGCCGATCAGCGCGCGGGCCAACGGCGAGGTGATCGACAGGAAGCCGGCCTTGATGTCGCTCTCTTCCGAGCCGACGATCTGGTAGGTCATCTCCTGGTCGGTGTCCTCGTCGGCCAGCGTCACGGTGGCGCCGAACTTCACGGTGTCGCCGCTCAGCTTGGTCGGGTCGATGACTTCGGCCCGGCTGATCTTGTCTTCCAGTTCGCCGACACGGCCCTCGATGAAGCTCTGACGCTCCCGCGCGGCGTGGTATTCGGCGTTCTCCGACAGGTCCCCGTGCTCGCGCGCCTCGGCAATCGCCTTAATGACGGCAGGCCGTTCCACGACCTTCAGGTGTTTCAATTCTTCCTGCAGGCGGTCGTAACCCGCCGCGGTCATCGGCACTTTTTCCATGTCTTGTGGTCCATCAACCCTGCGAACACGTCTTCTGGGGAAAGATTTCGGCGCGGCGGAGACCGCCGCGCCGTCAACCATCCCTAGTACGATCCGCTAAGGTACGACTGCAACGGGGCAACTTCAAGGCTGCCGTTCCGCAGCGCCGCGATGGCCTCGACCGCCGCCCGCGCCCCCGCCACCGTGGTGTAGTAGGGGATGTTGTAGGTCAGCGCCGTGCGCCGCAGGCTGAAGCTGTCGGACAGCGCCTGCGCTCCTTCCGTGGTGTTGAGAACCAGCGCGATCTGGCCGTTGATCATGTGATCGACGATGTGCGGCTGGCCCTCGACCACCTTGTTGACCAGCTCGGCGGTGACACCGGCTTCCTTCAGGAAGGCGGCGGTGCCGGTGGTGGCGATCAGGCGGAAGCCCATGCCCTGGAGCTTCCTGGCGATGGGGGCCAGCGACGCCTTGTCGCGGTCCCTCACCGAGATGAACGCCGTGCCCTCGGTCGGCAGCGTGGTGCCGGCCCCCAGCTGCGCCTTGGCGAAGGCCAGCGCGAAGTTGTGATCGAGGCCCATGACCTCGCCGGTGGACTTCATCTCCGGGCCGAGCACCACGTCCACGCCGGGGAAGCGGGCGAACGGGAAGACGGCTTCCTTCACTGCGGTGTGCGGCGGGTTCGGGCCGTTCAGCTTGAAATCCTTCAGCTTCTCGCCGGCCATGACGCGGGCGGCGATCTTGGCGATGGCGGTGCCGGTGGCCTTGGCGACGAAGGGCACCGTGCGCGAGGCGCGCGGGTTGACCTCCAGGATGTAGACCGTGCCGTTCTGCACCGCGAACTGCACGTTCATCAGGCCGACGACCTTCAGCGCGCGGGCCAGCGCGTCGGACTGCCGGTTGATCTCCTCGATCACGTCCTTGGGCAGCGAGTAGGGCGGCAGCGCGCAGGCGCTGTCGCCGGAATGGATGCCGGCTTCCTCGATGTGCTCCATGACGCCGGCCACATAGACCTGCTCGCCGTCGCACACCACGTCGACGTCCACCTCGATGGCGTCGATCAGATAGCTGTCGATCAGCACCGGGTTCTTGCCCGACACCTTCACCGCCGTGCCCATGTAGCGCTGGAGCCCGGCCATGTCGTGGACGATCTCCATGGCGCGTCCGCCCAGCACGTAGGACGGGCGGATGACGACGGGGAAGCCGATGCGCTCGGCCACCGTCTCGGCTTCCTTCAGCGAGCGGGCGAGGCCGTTGGCCGGCTGCTTGAGGTTCAGCTCGTGCAGCAGCTTCTGGAAGCGCTCGCGGTCTTCGGCGAGGTCGATGGCGTCCGGCGAGGTGCCGAGAATCGGGATGCCGGCCTTCTCCAGCGCGTCGGCCAGCTTCAGCGGCGTCTGCCCGCCGAGCTGCACGACGCAGCCCAGAACCGTGCCGTTGCGCTGCTCGACGCGGACCAGCTCGATCACGTCCTCGGCGGTCAGCGGCTCGAAGTACAGGCGGTCCGACGTGTCGTAGTCGGTGGACACCGTTTCGGGATTGCAGTTGACCATGATGGTCTCATAACCGGCCTCGCGCAGCGCGTAGACGGCGTGGACGCAGCAATAGTCGAACTCGATGCCCTGGCCGATGCGGTTCGGGCCGCCGCCGAGGATGACGACCTTGGTCTTGTCGGTCGGCTCGGATTCGCACTCCGCCGCACCGCTGCCGTCGGCCTCGTAGGTCGAGTACATGTAGGGCGTGCGCGACGGGAACTCGGCGGCGCAGGTGTCGATGCGCTTGAACACCGGGGTAACGTCGGCGGCGCGGCGCGCTTCCGACACCACGGCCTCGTCCTTGGCCGTCAGCTCGCCCAGGCGGGCGTCGGAGAAGCCCATCTGCTTCAGCTTCAGCCAGCCGCTCTTGTCGGTGGGCAGGCCGGCGGCCTTGATCTCGGCCTCCTTGTCGACGATGGCCTTGATCTGCTCCAGGAACCACGGGTCGTACTTGGAGGCGTTCTGCACGTCCTGGACCGAGAAGCCGTGGCGGAACGCCTGGGCGATCACCAGCAGGCGGTCGTGCGTCGGCTTGGCCAGGGCGCCGCGGATCGTCGCCGCGTCCGGCTCGACGCCGGCGGTGCCGATGTGCACGTCGTTGAAGCCGGTCAGGCCGGTCTCCATGGAGCGCAGCGCCTTCTGCACGGACTCGGCGAAGGTGCGGCCGATGGACATCGCCTCGCCGACCGACTTCATCGAGGTGGTCAGCAGCGGCTCGGCACCGGGGAACTTCTCGAAGGTGAAGCGCGGCATTTTGGTGACGACGTAATCGATCGTCGGCTCGAAGCTCGCGGGCGTGCAGCCGGTGATGTCGTTGGTCAACTCGTCCAGCGTGTAGCCGATGGCCAGCTTGGCGGCGATCTTGGCGATCGGGAAGCCGGTGGCCTTCGACGCCAGCGCCGAGGAGCGCGACACGCGCGGGTTCATCTCGATGACGATCAGGCGGCCGGTCTGCGGGTTCACCGCGAACTGCACGTTCGAACCGCCGGTCTCCACGCCGATCTCGCGCAGCACCGCGATCGAGGCGTCGCGCATGATCTGGTATTCTTTGTCGGTCAGCGTCAACGCCGGGGCGACGGTGATCGAATCGCCGGTGTGCACGCCCATCGGGTCGATGTTCTCGATGGAGCAGATGATGATGCAGTTGTCCGCCTTGTCGCGGACCACCTCCATCTCATACTCCTTCCAGCCCAGTACCGATTCCTCGATCAGCACTTCGCCGGTCGGGCTGGCGCGCAAGCCGCCGCGCACGATGTCCTCGAACTCCTCGCGGTTGTAGGCGATGCCGCCGCCGGTGCCGGCCAGCGTGAAGCTGGGGCGGATGATGGTCGGCAGGCCGACGAACTCCAGCGCGTCCAGCGCCTCGCGGTAGGACTTCACCATGCGCGAGCGCGGGCTCTCCAGGCCCAGTTTGTCCATGGCGTCGCGGAACAGGATGCGGTCCTCGGCCTTGGCGATGACGTCGCGCTTGGCGCCGATCATCTCGATGCCCAGGCGTTCCAGCGTGCCGTCGTCCGACAGCGCCATGGCGGTGTTCAGCGCGGTCTGCCCGCCCATGGTCGGCAAGAGCGCGTCGGGGCGCTCCTTCTCCAGGATCCTGGCGACGACCGCCGGGGTGATCGGCTCGATGTAGGTGGCGTCGGCCAGACCGGGGTCGGTCATGATGGTGGCGGGGTTGGAGTTGACCAGGATGACCCGGTACCCCTCTTCCTTCAGCGCCTTGCACGCCTGGACGCCGGAATAGTCGAATTCGCACGCCTGACCGATGACGATCGGCCCAGCGCCGATGATGCAGATGGACTTGATATCAGTGCGCTTGGGCATGGCGGCTCGCTTCTCGGCGTTCAGTCAGCAAAAGCCCCCTCCCGCCGGGTGTGCGCGGGGAGAGGGGGCGGGTGTCGGTCGTTGCGAGGGCCTTTTATAGGGACTAAGACGGCCGGAAGGAAGAGCCGGCTTGGGCACCCCCGCCATGAAGCTGGAACAATGCAAGCGCGGGGCGAAACGCCGCTTGAACCGCCGCCCGAACGGCGTCATCAATCTTATCCCAGGCCCAACATCCAGGGGTCCTTCAGTCCCCGTTCCCGGAGCCGTCCGCCCCATGTCCGTGCACGCCTTCGCCAAAGACAGTCGCGCCTGCGCCGCCTGCGTCTCGTGGGGCGGCGAGCGCGCCTTGGCGCCCGACAACACGCTGGTGCACGTCACCCGCTACAGCGTCGAAGGCGATTGCCGCACGGCGATCAGCCAGGACTACCGCAAGGTCACCAAGGCCTATCACACCTGCGCGGCGTGGCAGCCGCTGCCGCTGCTGCGCGCCCATGGCGGACGGCGCGGCGAGCGCACGCCCGGCCCCTCGGCCGCCATGTCGGCGATGATCGCCGGGGGCGCCGTCGTGCCGGAGTCGGTCGTCAGCCCGCCCCCGCCGCCGCCGCCCCCGCCGCCGCCCGAACCGGAACCCGAGGGCTGCCGCGCGACGCCGCTGGACATCGACAAGGTGCCGGCGCAGGCGCGCATCCTCTACGGCTATTGGAACCGGCTGAAGTTGCAGGGCAAGGCGCTGCCCGCCACCTTCGACCTGGACACCGCGCAGGTCCGCGAGTGCGTGTCGCGTCTGGCGTTGCTGGCGCCGGTCAAGGACGGTTCGGACTTCGTCTATCACGCCTGCGGGCGGGCGATTCAGCGCCGCTTAGGGATGCGCCCGGTGACCAAACTGGTGTCGGCCTGCCACCCCGCCCCGGCGGCGGAGCGCTGGATGGCCGACCTGCGCGCCTGTCTGGCCGAAGGGGAATCGCGCAGCCTGCTGGTGAAGGACGACCCGATCCTGCCCGGCGCGCGCTTCGTCGAACTGCTGCTGCCCTTGGCCGACGAGACCGGCCGGCCGGCCTTCGTGCTGGCCTACCGCCACCTGCCCGGCGGTTGAGCCCGGATGGGGGATGCTGGCGGCAGTGATCCGGCCCGGCTGGGGCCGGCGGATGTGTGGCCGGCGATCCTGTGGATTGCCGTGGGGATCTACGCGTTCGCGGCGATGCCCGAGGCGTTCACGTGGTGGAAGGGCGTGGCGTACTTCCTGGTGGGATCGCCGGTGATGCTGCTGGTCACCGGCACGGCGACCGCCCGCCTGCGCCGCACGGTGGTCGAGATGGTGACCGAGGTCTTTCCGCGGCGCGACCGGATGACCGACGCCGTGCTGCTGATGCTGCGCGGACTGCTGGCCGCCATCGAAGCGATGCTGGTCCTGTTCGCGGCGATCGGAACGATGCAGTTGCTGGGGTGAGCGGGCGGTTGACAGTCCGCAACGGCGCCGCCACCGTTCCAGAAAGCGTGCCATGAATTCCACAGAGATTTCGGCAGGCCGAGTGAAGAGGCGCCTTGCTGCTCCTTCTTGTTTTTGCAATTTTGAAGTACCCATATCGGAATTATAAAGCATTGAATCATCAAATATATGCCAGAAGCCCTATTTCGCTGATGTACATCATCGACTGCTGATGGATTCATTGTCATTATGTGACGGCCTCCACCACCGGAGGCCTGTGTGGGGCAAATGCCCTGGGAGGTTCGCCATGAGCGACATCATCCTCTTTGTGCACCCAACTTTTGGGGTTTTGGCTCTCCTCGCCGGTATCTGGGTCTTCGTTGAGGCCTTGAATGCCAGCCCCGCCAACCAGAAACGTATTTTCGCAGCAAGCCTTGCTGTAGCCGCGTTTATCGTTTTGGCTTGGCTGTTCGGCGGCTACTGGTATGTGACCTACTATGCGCCGGAGAAAGCGATCATCCTCAAAGGACCGTGGCCTTTTGCTCACAATCTCTTCATGGAGACGAAAGAGCACCTGTTCTTTATTCCGCTGATCCTGGCTCTATACCTGCCCATCGTCGCGGCCCAGAAGCTGGCGGCAAATCGTGCGGCACGGGCCATGGTGCTGGCGGTCGCGGGCCTGATCGTCCTCAATGGCTTGGTCATCGAGGGGGCGGGCGCGGTCATCAACTACGGTGTCAAGGTGGCCTTCGTGCACACCGGGGTGAAAGGAGCCGAATGATGAGCACCTCCTTGGATGAGAGCGTGGTTCGGGTCCGGATTTCGGACGTGACCACCAAGTGGCGCGAAGCAACGCTTGACACCGCGTCAACGGCCTTCGGGCTATCCGCTGCCACCGTGATCATCTTCAACACGCTGCTGGCGTGGGTGAAGGACTCGTACGAGCCGCTGAACAGCTTTATGGCGGCGCTCACCGGCCATCACTGGATCACCCATGGCCTGGTGGACGTGCTGCTGTTCTTCGGCTTGGGAGCGTTCTTCATGGCCCGGCACGTCAAGGTGCGCGCCGACGCCTTGATGGTCGCGGTGGTCGCCGCCGCGGTGCTCGGTGGAGCAGGGCTCGCAGGCTGGTTCCTGTTTGTCTAAGCGGGAGTGCGGTCGGGGCGCGCAACGGTCTGGCGCGCGTCCCGGCCAGCCATGCAGTTGCTGGGGTGAAGGGACACGGCGGCGGATCGCTCCGCCGCCGCGCTTTGCCTCCGAGTGCGCTTACAGTCCTTTCAGGAACTCGACCAGCGCCCACTTGTCCTCGTTGGACAAGGTGGTGCCGAATTCGTGACCGCAGCGGCTGTTGCCGGACTTGGCGTCCGTGCAGCCGGTGGTCTGAGTCACCGACTTCAGGCCGGTCTGCGTCTTCGCCAGCCCGACGTTGACCACGTCGTAATCGGCACCGACCTCGAATGTCGCCGGGCGCTGGGCGGCCGGCATCAGCAGGTCCCAAAGCGTCGGCACCGACCCGTTGTGCAGGTACGGGGCGGCCGCCCAGATGCCGCGGAGAACCCGCGATTCATAGCACGGCGGGTTGTAGCCGGTGTCGCAGATCGACGAGGCCGCGCTGGGCGCCGCCGCCAGGGCGGAGGACCCGGCCGTCTTCGGCGCCTTCATGAGGCCGGCGAGCGACTGGGTGTCGATGCCCTTGTTCTTCAGGTACTCCCTGGCGTTCAGGGTTTCCGTCAGGGAATCGGCGTCCTTCGCCAGGGCATCGATGCCCTTCGCCAGGGTGAGGAGATCATCGGTCGGCTTGCCGGTGATGAACTGCTGGTCACCCGGCTTTCCGGTGGGAAGCAGCGCTTGCAGCAGATCCTCCAGGACGGTGCCCAGGACCGCGACCTGAAGGACGTTGATGGACGCCGATCCGTTCTTCAGCGGCGTGTTGACGCCGGGGTCCTTGGTCAGGAGCGCCGGAATCGAGGCGCCAGTCAGCGCGCCCGGATTCGCGGTGCGGGCCATGACCTCCCATTCCTTGCCGTCGGTGCCGACGTTCTGCACCGGCGTCGTCCAGCTCGCGCGCTCGGTGGAGGTGGGCAGATCGTGGCAGCCCTTGCACTGGGCATAATAGATCTTCTGGCCCTGGTTCGCCTTGACCGGATCGATCGGTGCCGGGAAGGCCGGCGGCGTGAGAACGGTGATCAGGCCTTCCAGATCCTTCAGGTTGTCGATCTGAACGGAGTTGTTGTTCCAGTAATCGACCTTCAGGATCGGGTGCAACACGCTCTTTTTCGGATTGAAGTGGGCGAAGACGCCGAACACCTCACCGATGTTCCGGCCGAGCGGGGCCAGGGCGCTGCTCTGGTTGGTGAAGCCCGGCCACTGAGTCTTGTCCTGCTTGCCGGCGTTCCACAGGAAGGGATAGCGGACCGGGGCGACGGCGGGCTGGATGTTGCTGGGGATGAGGTAGTTGTTCTTCGGGTCGCCGAGGTCGAGGCCGGTCAGCCGGTTGAAGATCATCGACACGGCGTCGAGGCGGCTCAGGCCCCACGGCGTGCCGCTCAGCGCCTTGCTCATCAGGGTGTGGAAGGGAATGGCCCATTCCAGCACCTGCTGGCGCAGCTTGCTCTTGTCCTGGGGCTCGGGGACCGCCTGGGCGAACTCGACCCAGCCGTCGCCTAACGCATAGGTGATCGCCGCGTCGAGATCGGTCATGAAGGCGAAGAAGTCGGTGATGGCCGGGCCGCCGTCGATCCGCTGCGGGGTGCCGCTGATCCTGATCTCACGCGTGTGGCAGGAGGCGCAGGTCATCCCGACGGCCGTGTCGTTCCGATCGCCGCCCGGCGCGCTGAAGCCGACCGGAAGGCCGGCGACCGGGGAGTTCATGTTCGGCAGGTAACCGTAGCGCGCCAGGCTGTCGGCCAGGAACGGCGTCTTGTGGTCGGACTGCTTGAGGGCCTGGAGCCAGCGTAGCGGAATCATCCGCGATCCCTGGTCTTCCGTGTAGAACTGCGCCTGCTGGGCGGCGGTCCAGCCCTGAGCGACCGGCTTGGACGCGGCGGCCGTGGCGTCCTGAGCGTGGCTCGCGGATGTGGCGAACAGCAGGCTGGCGGCGGCGACCCCCACGATGGTGCGAAATGCCATGATGCACTCTCTCCGTTGGCAGTAAAACCGATCCGAAGAGAGCCCTTGCAGGCGGCAAGCGTGCGAACTCATTTGTTAATTGAAATATTTATCTTCGAATCGGAACTCCTGGGAGGATATCTCGATAATAATGATGACGCCACAAGGTTGTTTGTGATGCGAATGTGTGCGCGATTGGGCTGTGCGCCGGTGCCCCGGGCATTCCCAGACGCCGGGATGGCGGGCTTCGCAACTCAACCCAGCCGGCCGGTGCGCTCCTTGCCGGTGTTCGCGGCGGGGGACACGCGCACCGGAGGCGGCGTGTAGGGCTTGGAGTGGCCGGCGGCGATCTCCGAGGCTTCGTAGTCGTCCAGATCGTGGTCCAGAGCGCTTTCCGGCTCGTCGGCCTCTTCCTCCGTCCCGCCGTCGAGGACGCGCAGCAGGCGGGCCTGATCCAGCGCGCCCTCCCACTTGGCGACGACGATTCCGGCCACGGCGTTGCCGATCAGGTTGGTGATGGCGCGCGCCTCGGACATGAAGCGGTCCACCCCCAAGAGCAGCGCCAGCCCGGCCACCGGCAGCGTCCCCATGGACGACAGCGTCGCCGCCAGCGTGATGAAGCCGCCGCCGGTCACCGCCGCCGCCCCCTTCGAGGTCAGCAGCAGCACGCCCAGCATGGTGATCTGGTCGCCGAGGCTGAGCGGCGTGTTGGTCGCCTGGGCGATGAACACCGCGGCCATGGTCAGGTAGATGGACGTGCCGTCCAGATTGAAGGAATAGCCGGTCGGGATGATGAGGCCGACCACCGGCTTGGCGCAGCCGGCGTGCTCCAGCTTCGCCATGATGCGCGGCAGCGCCGATTCCGACGACGAGGTGCCGAGCACGATCAGGATCTCTTCCTTGATGTACTTCAGGAACTTCCACAGGCTGAAGCCGGTGAACCGCGCGATCAGCCCCAGCACCAGGAAGACGAACAGCGCGCAGGTCAGGTACACCGCCGCCATCAGCTTGCCCAGCGAGACCAGCGAGCCGAGGCCGTACTTGCCGATGGTGAAGGCCATGGCGCCGAGCGCCCCCAGCGGTGCCAGGCGCATGATGACGCCAATGACGTCGAACAGCACGTGCGAGGCCTGGTCCAGCATCGAGACGAGGATTCGCCCGCGCTCGCCGAAGCGCGACAGCGCCACGCCGAACAGCACGGCGAACAGCAGCACCTGGAGGATCTCGCCCTTGGCGAAGGCGTCCACCACGGTTTCCGGGATGATGTGCAGGATGAAGTCGACGGTGGAGAGCTTCTGAGCGCCTTTGGCGTAAGTTTCCACCGACTTGGCGTCGAGCGTCGCCGGGTCGGCGTTCACCCCCGCGCCCGGCTGCATGACATTGACGACGATGAGGCCGATGATCAGCGCCACCGTGGTCACCACCTCGAAATAGACCAGCGCCTTGACGCCGACGCGCCCGACCTCCTTCAGGTCGCCCATCTTGGCGATGCCGACCGCGACGGTGGTGAAGATGATCGGCGCGATCATCATCTTGATCAGCTTGACGAAGGCATCGCCCAGCCACTTCAACGACTCGCCCGTCTGCGGGGCGAGCGCGCCGATGGCGACGCCGATCAGGATCGCGCAGACGACCTGGAAATACAGGCGCTTGTACAGCGGCCGGTGTTCGGCCGTCATTACCGCGGTCGCCATGGACGAATCCCCCACAGACTTTCCCGCTACAACATGCGGGCGTGGGGTTTCGTTTCTGCCGCCGCGGCTATTCGCGCAGGAAATAGATGAAGTCGAGCGCCGGCACGGTACGGCCGAACTGCGTCAGCAGCGTGTGCGCCTGCCCGCGGTGGTGTGTCTGGTGGTTGAAGACATGCGACAGCGTCAGCCCCAGCGGCAACTCGACCGGGGTGCCGTCCATGCTGCGGTAGGCGAACGGCGTGTCCAGCCGCGTCTCGTCGAGGGTTTCGGCGAAGCCGATGATGCGCTCGTCCTCGGCCTCGCGGGCGGCGCGCAGGTCGGCGAAACCGTCGTGCAGGATGGTGTCGAGGCTGGGCGGATGGACGCCCTCACCGGTCAGGCGATTGAACCATACCCGGTCGCCGACCAGCAGATGGTTCAGCGTGCCGCGCAGCGAACCGAAGAAGGCGCCGCGCTCCTCCCGGTACTGCGCGTCGGTCAATTCCGCCGCCACCCCATAGAGCCGCCGGTTGGCCCAGCGGTTGTAACGCGCGAAGGTGAGGAAGGGCGGATTCATGGCTGAATCTCAGAGTAATTGATCCTCGCCATGCGTCAGGTGCCGGTTCGGCGCATGCGCGCCCGTTCCTCAACCTCCTCGCCGATTTTTTCGATGAAATCGGCGATTTCGTGCTCTTCCAGAATCGTCACGTCGCCTCGTTCATCCGCGTCGATCCCCTCCTGGATGGCGGCCCAGAAGCGCTCGCGCTTTTCCGCATATTCCACTTCCTGCTGTTCCAGCAGGCGGAGGGCGGCTCGGACCACTTCGCTGGCGTTCTGGTAGCGCCCGGCGGAGATACCCGCTTCGATGAAGCGGTCGAAGTGTTCGGTCAGATTGATGTTGCGCGTCGGCATGGCTGGCCTCCGAAGATTCCCCATCCGAAGATAAGGCGGTTGACAATAATTGCCAACCGCCCATCCCGAGGGCTCTACACCCCTGCGCGCTTCGCCGACAGACCGGCCACCGACAGCAGCACCTCGCGCTTGCCCTGGTGGTTGGCGGGGGAGACGACGCGTTCCTGCTCCATGCGCTCGACCAGACGGGCGGCGCGGTTGTAGCCGATCTGGAGCTGGCGCTGGATGAAGCTGACCGACACCTTGCCGTCGCGCACCACCAGATTGACCGCCTGCATGTACAGATCGTCGCCTGTGGCGCCGCCGGCCGAATCGTCGTCCTCGTCGGCGACCAGCTCTTCCTCTTCCTCGGTGATGGCGGTGACGTAGTTGGGCTGGCCCTGCGCCTTGACGAAGTGGACGATCTCCTCGACCTCCGAGTCCGAGACGAAGGGGCCGTGCACGCGGGTGATCCGGCCACCGCCCTGCATGTACAGCATGTCGCCCTGGCCCAGCAGCTGCTCCGCCCCGGCCTCGCCGAGGATGGTGCGGCTGTCGATCTTCGAGGTGACCTGGAAGCTGATGCGGGTCGGGAAGTTGGCCTTGATGGTGCCGGTGATGACGTCCACCGAGGGGCGCTGCGTCGCCATGATCAGGTGGATGCCCGCCGCGCGGGCCATCTGGGCGAGGCGCTGGATCGCCGCCTCGATGTCCTTGCCGGCCACCAGCATCAGGTCGGCCATCTCATCGACGATCACGACGATGTACGGCAGCAGCACCGGCTCTTCCGGCGTCAGGTCGAACAGGCTCTCGGCCTCGCCGGCGGGGACGCGGCGGGGCATCTTCTCGCCCTTGGCGATCAGCTCGGCGATGCGGGCGTTGTAGCCCTCGATGTTGCGCACGCCCAGGCGCGACATGGATTCGTAGCGGCTTTCCATCTCGCGCACGGCCCAGCGCAGCGCCACCACGGCCTTCTTCGGATCGGTGACGACGGGGGTGAGCAGGTGCGGGATGCCGTCATAGACCGACAGCTCCAGCATCTTCGGGTCGATCATGATGAAGCGGCAGCGCTCCGGCGTCAGCCGGTAGAGCAGCGACAGGATCATCGTGTTGATCGCCACCGACTTGCCCGAGCCCGTCGTGCCGGCCACCAGCAGGTGCGGCATGCGGGCGAGGTCGGCGACGATGGGCTCGCCGCTGATGTCCTTGCCCAGCGCGATGGCGAGGTTCGCCTGCGTGTTGCGGAACGACTCGGCGTCGAACGTCTCGCGCAGATAGACCATCTCGCGCACCGGGTTCGGCAGCTCGACGCCGATGACGCTGCGGCCGGGCACGATGGCGATGCGGGCGGTGACCACGCTCATGGAGCGCGCGATGTCGTCGGTCAGGTTGATGACGGTGGCGGACTTGGTGCCCGGCGCCGGCTCGTACTCATAGAGCGTCACGACGGGGCCGGGGCGCACGTCCATGATCTCGCCGCGGACGCGGAAGTTCTTCAGCACCGTTTCCAGCATGCGCGCGTTGCGGGCGAGCAGCGACTCGTCGTGCTGCTGCGGCGGGCGCGGCGGCGGCGACTGCAACAGCGTGGCCGGTGGCAGCTGGTACGGCTCGCCGGGGGCGCGCGGTTTCACCTCCTCCACCGCCGGGGCGGGGACGGAGACGTGCAGCGGCGCGGGGACCAGTGCGGGAACCTCGGCTGCGGCAGCCTCGGGCGCGGCGGCTTCCGTAGCCGGAACCGGGACCGCGGCGGGTGCCGGCGTCACCGCCGGCTCGACCGGAGTCGCCAGCGCCGGCTCGGGCGCGGCGGCGGCGTGCTGCTGTTCCTCGGCGGCGGCGCGGGCCTCATAGGCCCACTCGACGCCGGCCAGGAAGGCGAAGCCGGCGACCACCGCCAGCGCCTCGTCGCCGAGGTTGGTGGAGTAGACGCGCCCGGCGCCCGGCGTGCCGGGCAGCACCTCGACATCCCACAGCGTGTGGCCGTCGGTGCGCGCGTTGGGCACCACGTTGAAAGGGCGGCCGTTCAGCGCGCACCACAGATTGAACTCGTCCGCGGTGACGACGCCGGACTGGGTGACGGGCGCGGTCAGGTGGGGCGTGCGCGGCTTCATGCCGTGGCTCCCGCTTTCTTGATGTCGGTGTTGAGCCAGGTCGGCAGGGGCGACGAGTTGGGCATCTCGTACGCGGCGACCAGCAGCTTGTCGACGGTGACGCCGTCGCTGGACAGCGGCAGCACGAGGCGTTCCCACGTGCGGGCGACGCCGTCGAAGCTGCCGGTGTAGACTCGCGCGACCGGCAGTTTCTCGCGCAGGACGCTCTCGTATTCCGAGTGCAGGGTCTTGCGCTGGTCGTCGGGCAGGGCGTTCAGCGTGTGGCCGAGGCGCGAATGCCCCCAGGCCTTCTCCAGCGCCTTGCCGTAATAGGAATAGACATAGTCATCCTCTCCGACGATTTCGAAGATGACAATGTTGTCCTTCCACGGCCGCAGCTCTGCCGGCGTGATGGTGCTGGAAACCGGCGGATTCCCGCCGGCGCATTTGCTGAGCCAGAAGTCCAGTAGTCCGCTGAGGACCGGTGTGGACAGCTCAGTTCTATCCTTCATCATGGAGATTTGCGGTTTCACGTCAGGTGCCGGAATGACTTCAAGGGGCCGCCGGAACCATACCCGGAACCGCCCGCCCCCTGCAACCAAGCCTTGGCGTCGGCATGTGGTTGTCATAGCCGCACCCCGCCGCGCAGGGGGCGTCGCCGTCACGCCGCGCGCGGCTGCACCTCGTCCGCGACCCGGTTGCCGAGCTGGCGTTGCGCCAGTTCCAGGTCGTAATGGCTTTGCAGGTTCATCCACGACTGGGCGTCGGTGGCGAAGTAGCGGGCCAGACGCAACGCGGTCTCGGCGCTGATGCTGCGGCGGCCGGCCAGGATCTCCGTAACCCGGTTGGGCGGCACGCCGATGTCCTTGGCCAACCGGTAGGCGGTGAGCCCCAGCGGCTCAAGCCACTCGGTTCGCAGGATCTCGCCGGGATGGATGGGGCCGGTTGGCGTGCCGTCCGGATCGGCCACGCCGGTTAGATCCACCCGGCCCGCTTCCAGATCTTCGATACGGATGCCCATCGTCACGATCCTCAATGATAGTCCGTGAACTCCACGTCGTGGGCGTCGCCGTCCCGCCACACGAAGCAAATGCGCCATTGGTCGTTGACGCGGATGCTGTGCTGGCCGACACGATCACCCTTCAGCGCTTCCAGCCGGTTGCCCGGTGGCGAGCGCAGGAAATCGAGTGTCGCGGCGGCGTGAATCAGGTCGAGCTTTCGTTTGACACGCCGTTGCGCATCCGCCGGGACGCCCTTGGCCGCCCGCCCGAGGAAGAGAGCCGCCGTCCGCGCGTCCGCGAAACTCTTGATCATCCTTTATGTATGCGATGCGTATATAAGTCCGTCAAGCGGATTGTGTACGCTCCGCGGATATGGCCGGACAGCTCACCCCCGTCCCACCCAGGCCGCAGTAGCCGTGGGGGTTCTTGGACAGGTACTGCTGGTGATAGTCCTCGGCGAAGTAGAAGGGCGGCGCATCGCGGATCTCCGTGGTGATCGTGCCGAGGCTCGCCCCCTTCAGCGCCCGCTCGTAGGCGGTGCGCGAGGCCTCGGCCGCGGCCCGCTGCGACTCGGTGTGGGTGTAGATGGCCGAGCGGTACTGCGTGCCGACGTCGTTGCCCTGGCGCATGCCCTGCGTCGGGTCGTGGCTCTCCCAAAAGATTTTCAGCAGCTCCTCGTAGCGGACCTTGGCTGGGTCGTAGACGACGCGCACCATTTCGGCATGCCCGGTGCGTCCGCTGCACACCTCGTCGTAGGTGGGGTTCGGCGTCTCGCCGCCCTGGTAGCCGACGGCGGTGACCCACACGCCGGGCACCTGCCAGAACTTGCGTTCCGCGCCCCAGAAGCAGCCGAGGCCGAAGTCGGCGACCTCCAGCCCGGCGGGGTAGGGCGGCTTCAGCGGGTTGCCGTTGACGTGGTGGCGGTCGGGCACGCGCATCTCCTGGGAGCGGCCGGGCAGCGCCTCGGCGGCGGTGGGGAGCGTGAGGGGCTTGCGGAGAAACTGTGTCAGCATGGCGGTCCGGCCTCCCGTCCGGTGTCGATCTTTGTCTTGTATGGGCTTTAGGGGCATAGGTTGGGCCGTTGGGCCGCAACGGCAACCCTGACCTTGGGGACACCCCGCACACTGCGGGGTCTTGGCGGAGCCTCGACGGCTCCCGATTGTTAAGGGGTGCGAAGACACACCATCGGGAGGCCGCAGCATGCCCATCGACGAATCCGCCTACCGCCGCCTGGAGGAGGAAGCCGCCCGGCGCGGCGGCCGCATGAGCGTGGAGGATCTGGGCCGCATCCTGCCCATCGACTCCATGCCCGCCACCGAGGTCGCCGAGGTGGTTGACCGGCTGGAGCGCGCCGGCATCGACGTGGACCTCGACCCGATGCTGACCCGCCCGCACCCGGACGCGACCACCGGCAACAGCGAGGGCGTCGTCGATCTGGCGAGTCCGGCGGCCCCGGCGATCTCCGCGCCGAACGTCCGCCCGACGACGCAGGCCGACATCGTCGCCATGGGCGACCCGCACCCGCACGCCCGCCGCGGCCACCGCCGCGCGCCGACCTGGAACGTCGATGGCATCGAGATGCTGCCCATGCTGGCCATGGGCATCGTGGCGCTGGTGCTGATCGTGGCGATAGGCAGGCCCCTATAGGGCCACCTCGTCCATTTCGTCCTCCGCCGCGGCCACCTCCGCCACCGCGGTGCGCACGGCGTTGCGCCCGGCGCGCTTGGCGTCGTAGAGCGCGGCGTCGGCGCGCTTCATGGCGTCCTCGATGGACGGGTCGGTGGGGCACCACTCGGTCACGCCGAGGCTGATGGTGCAGGTGAAAGGCACACCGTCGCGCCCGGTGAACGGGGTGGCGGCGACCGCGGTGCGCAGCCGCTCGGCGGTGGTCGCCGCACCCTCCAGCGCGGTGTCGGGCAGCAGCACCACGAACTCCTCGCCGCCGAACCGGCCGAGATGGTCGGAGGCGCGCAGCACGGACTGGAACACGCCGGCCAGCACGCGCAGCACCTCGTCACCCACGGCGTGGCCGTGCGTGTCGTTGACCTCCTTGAAATGGTCGATGTCGACCATCAGCACGCTCAACGGCCAGCGGTGCCGGCGCGCCAGCGCGGTGTCGCGCTCGGCCACGGCGGTGAAGTGCCGGCGGTTGGAGACGCCGGTCAGCGCGTCCTGCATGGCCAGCCGCTCCAACTCGGCGTTCGAGCGCTCCAGCGCCGCCGTGGTGTCGGCCAGCGCCCGCTCGGCGCGGCGGCGGTCGGTGACGTCGTGGACGATGGAGTAGAGCAACTCCTGCTCTCCGACCTGGATGGGGCCGGAATACACCTCGACGTCGCGCACCTCGCCGGACGCCAGACGGTGGCGGAAGTGGAAGTGCGAGCGTGCGAGGGCCGTGGCGAGCGCCATCTCGGCGGCGACCTCGTCCGGCGTCAGGCAGTTGATGTCGGTGATGTGCAGTGTGGTCAGCGTCTCCTTGGGCCAGCCGTAGAACGCCGCCGCCGCGTCGTTGGCGTCGACGATCCGGCCATCGGCCGAATCGATCAGCAGCTCCACGGCCTTGGCGCCGGTGAACAGGCGGCGGTAGCGATGCTCGCTTTCGCGCAGCGCCGCCTCGACCCGGCGGCGTTCGGCGCGCTCGCGCTCGCGGGCGATGCCCAGCGCCAGCTTGGCCGCCAGTTCGCGCAGCAGGGCGACCTCCTCCGCACCGAAGGCGTCGGGCTGTGTGGCGTACACGCACAGCGCGCCGATCACGTGCTCGCCGGTTTCCGGCTCGCCGGCCCCCCGATCATCAATGGTGTCGCCGATGGTCAGCGGCAGGCCGATGCACGACGCGAAACCGCGTCGCATCGCCGCGTCGCGCCAGTGCCCGAACCGCGGGTCGGTGCCGATGTCGTGCACCACCATGACGCGGCCGGTGCGGATCGCCGTGCCCATGGGGCCGAGGCCGCGCTCGGTGTCGGCCCAGGACAGCGACAGGCCGTCGACATAGCCCGAATCCTCGCCGGCCCGTGCCATGGCGCGGATGGACTTGTCCGCGTCGTCCACGGCGTAGCCGACCCAGGCCAGCCGGCAGCCGATTTCCTCGACGATGGCCGAGCAGATCTCGGCCAGCAGCGCCGGCTCCAGCAGATCGCGGGCGAGAACGTCGCTGCACCGGCTGGACGCGGCGAGCGCCTGGGTGCGGCGGCGCAGCGCCTCTTCCTGCCGGCGGCGTTCGGTGATGTCCACGGCGGTGCCGCCCAGAAGGAGGCGCCCGGCCGAATCGCGGAACGGGAACTTGGACACCAGCCAGACGGTGGTGCCGCGCTCGTTCGTGTGGTCCTGCTCGAACAGGCCGGGGATGCCGGTCTCCAGCACCGCGCGATCGTTGCGCATCAAGGCGCCGGCGGTGTGGGCCGGCCACAGCTCCTCCGTCGTGCGGCCGAACCACTCCTTTTCTTCGAAGCCGAAGGCGCGGCGGAAGGCGGCGTTGGTGTAGAGCAGACGCCCCCGCTCGTCCTTCAGGAAGGCGATGGCGGGGGAGTTGTCCATGAACATGTGAAAGCGCGCCTCGCTCTCGTCGAGCGAGGCCTGCCCGGCCAGCCGGGTGCGGGCGACGTTCAACTCCTGCTCGCGCCACAGCGCCACCAGCACCGCCGCCACCAGCACCAGTCCGACGGCGGTCAGCGCCATCACCTGGTTGCGCTCGGCGGCGATGGCGTCCTCGATCCCCTGGAGTTCCAGGCGGGCAACGAGTTGCCAGGAGGTGTCAGGCACGGCGCGCGCCAAGGCGAGTACCGGGCGGCCGGCCTCGTCGCGGGTCGCCACGGCGGTCTCGCCGGCCCGGCGCGTCTCGGCGTAGGCCGTTGGCGAGGCGGGGCCCAGACGCTCCAGCGTGCCGAGATGCGCACCGGCGCCGATAATGGGCGTATCCCCCGGCTGGTCGGGCACCAGCCGCAGATCGACGCGCGGGCCGGAGGTCTCGACGCTTTGCAGATACCCGGCCAGCGGGCGCGTGGCGTCGTAGTCCAGCACGATGACGCCGACCGGCTCGCCCGAACCGCGGCGGCGCAGGGGCACGGCGGTGTGCAGATTCAGCCCGGCCTGCGGTGCGGCGCCGTTGCGGATCATCAGGTCGGACATGGCGACACGGCGGCTGGACAGCGTGCGGCGCACCAGCGCCTCGTCCGACGCGGCGGCCGGCGGATTCGGGCGGGCGTCGGAGCGCAGCCATTCCCGACCGGCGCCGTCGTACAGCGTCACGGCGTGGTAGCCGTACCCCTCGCGCAGGGCGTCGAGGCGCGCCGACAGCGTGGCGATCCGGTCTTCCGAGGCGATGCCGCCGAACAGCTCGTCGATCCATTCCGCCAGCACGGCGTCGCCGTGGATGGCGGCGGCGTCGGCGGCACGGTTGCCCTGCCATTCGACGAACTGCTCCATGCGCAGATCGGCGACGGTGGCGAGCTGGCGGGCTGCGGCGCTGCGTTCCGCCGCGGCGAATCCGCCGATGGTCCACCACGCCGCACCGACGACGGCCGCCGTCAGCACCAGGAACGCGACGACGAGCACCCGCGGGCTCAGCCGCGTGGGCGCGGCGGCGCTGGCGCCCGCGGGCGGGGTCGCGGCATCGGCGATGGCGGCGGTGTCCGTATCCGGAACCATGCGTGCGGGCCTGGGGGTGGCGGGAAGCGGAGGCCGGTGTCGGCGCTCCGCGCTCATACTGTAATGTTTGCTACACCAAACGTCCTATCGTTTTATCTGATTTATGTCATGTATGCGGACGAAGAATGTGGCCCGGCCGCCGCTTACCCCGGTGCGCAGGCAACATCGTTACTTAGAGCGTTTTCCGGTCCATCGTGAAGCCCCTCCCCCCTTGCGGGGGAGGGGTTAGGGAGAGGGGGACTTACGCCCGGCAGGGCGGAAGATAAATTCCTGGCCGGCTTCGCCGGCGCCACCCTCTCCCCAACCATCGGCGCTTGCACGCGCCGATCCCGTCGAGGGAGAGGGGCTTTAGGCCGGCTAGGAAACAGCTCTAGCCGGCGTGCGCCCGGCCAGCGTGTGGATCAGGATGGCCGCGGTGGCGGCGACGTTGAGCGACTGCACGTGGCCGGAGCCGGGGATCATGACGACATCGTCGCAGGCGGCGAGCGTCGCCGCCGGCAGCCCCTCCTCCTCGTTGCCGAGGACGATGGCGGCCGGAAGACGGCCGGGCTTGCCCGCCGCCATCGGGCCGAGCGGCTTGGCGCGCTCGCTCAGCGCCGTGCCGACCACCCGGTAAACGCCCTTGAGCCGCTTCAGCGCGATGGCGAAGCGTTCGGCGCGGTAGACCTCCACCCACTCGAAGCCGCCCTCGGCGACGCGGTAGCTGGCCTCGGACGGCAGCGCCTGACCGGAATGGTCGGAGACGACCAGCCTGGGCACCCCGAAGAACGCCGCGGTGCGGACGATGGCGCCGAGATTGTGCGGGTTGCCGACGCCGTCGAGGATCAGCAGCGGCCGTCCGTCCGCCGCCCAGCCCTTCGCGGCTTCCGGGTCGAACGCCGGGACCGGGCGCGGCTCGATCAGCGCCACCACGCCGCCGTGCATGGGCGTGCCGGCGACGCGCGCCAGTTCCTCGCCCTCGACCATGCGGTAGGGCCGGCGCGCGTGGGCGAGCTGCGTGCAGAACGCGCCGACCTCGCCCTTCAGCCGTTCGTCGAAGAACAGCCGCTCGACGCGTCCCGGCTCGCGCGCGAACAGCGCCGACACGGCGGCGAGCCCGGCGACGCGGAACAGCTTGCGCGGTTCCTCGCGCTGGATGGGGGCGGCGTGAACCGGCCGGCCGGGCGCGCGGGCGCGGGTGCGGGCAGGGGCGGGCTTGCGGGGGGCGGGGGGCTTCGGCATGGCCGCAGTGTGGCGCATACCGCGCCGAATCGCCACCACCCGCCGCAGCCGCAGCCTATATCCGCCGGTGCGGCCGGCGCTTCAGCCCGGCGTAGGCCGCCGCGGCGGCGACCGCCACGCCGGCCATCACCGCGGGGGCGCTCCACAGGGGCCGAGGCGTCTGGAAGCCGCCATGCACGTCGCGGCCCTCCTCCATGGGCTCGAACAGGTTGCCGTCGCTGACCGGAGCGGGCGGCGTCCGGCTGAAGTGGCGGCGGGCGCCGTAGCCGGCGATCCGCTCGACGAGGCGCGGCGCCACCGCGTGGCCGAGCAGCGCCAGCTTGGCGAGCGCCCCCACGGTGACGCGCGGGCGCGGCTTCAGCGCCAGCGCGACGATGGTTTCGGCCACGTCCTCCGGGTCGTCGTAGAACGGGCTTTCGGGCTCCAGAGCGTGGCCGGTGTAGTTGGCGCCGTGCCGCAGGCCCGGCGTGCCGGTGAACGAGGGGTAGACGCCGCAGACATGGATGTCCGGCGCGTCGCCGGCCTCGGCGCGCAGGCTTTCCAGCAGGCCCTCCAGGCCGAATTTGCTGGCGGCGTAGGCGGCGGCGAAGGGGGCGGGCGCGTAGGCGCCGACCGACACGGTGTTGATCAGCACGCCGAAGCCCTGGCGGCGGAACACCGGCATGACGGCGTGGGCACCGTAGAGCGGGCCGAGCAGGTTGGTTTCGATTACCCGGCGGTGCGCCTCGATGGGGGTTTCCTCGAAGCGGCCCACGGCGCCGATGCCGGCGTTGTTGACCCAGACGTCGATGGTGCCGAACGCTTCGATGGCGCGCTCGGCGAGGTCCTTCATCGCGCCGGCGTCGGTGACGTCGGTGGGCACCGCCACCGCCTCGGCACCCAGCGCCCGGCATTCGTCCGCCACCTCCTCCAGCAAGCCCTTGCGGCGCGCCGCCAGCACCAGCCGCGCGCCCTGGCGCGCGAACGCCTGCGCGGCGGCCCGCCCGATGCCGCTCGACGCACCCGTCAACACGACCGAGGCGCCCTGCAATCCGTCCATAACGCTGTTCCTCCCATGACTCCGTCACAGGCAACAGCGCGAGGGGCGTGGGCGTCTCGGCTACAGCAGCTTCACCACCAGGAATCCGCCGACCAGGGCGATGGCGAAGACGCTGGTGACCAGCGTCAGGCGCTTTTCGATGAAGTCGCGGATCGGCGTGCCGAACCAGTACAGCAGCGCGGTCACCAGGAAGAACCGCATCGAGCGCGAGAGGATCGACGCGCCGATGAACACCCACAGATCCAGCCGCGCCACCCCCGCGGTGATGGTCAGCAGCTTGAAGGGGATCGGCGTCATGCCCTTGATGATGATGATCTGGGCGCCGTACTCGACGAAGGTCTGGCGCAAGACCTCGAACCGCTCGCCAAGATGGTAGAAGTCGATGACCCAGCGGCCGATGGTCTCGTACAGGAAATAGCCGATCATGTAGCCGACGATGCCACCCACCACCGAGGCGACGGTGCACAGCGTGGCGATGCGCCATGCGTTCCGGCGGTCGGCCAACACCATCGGAATCAGCAGGATGTCCGGCGGCAGCGGGAAGAACGAGCTTTCGGCAAAGGACACCGCCGCCAGCCAGCCCCGGCTGTTCTTCGAGGCGGCCTTTTCCATCGCCCAGTCGTAGAGTCGCTTCAGCATTGCCCGTCGCGGTTCGTAGCTGCAGTGCCGCGGTTCTAGCCCGGAGCGCCGCCGCTGGCTACGGCCAATTTGAGGGCAAGGGCGGATGCGCCGCCGGGCTACCCCGGTTCAGTCCAATGGGTTCAGTCCGGGGCGTTGCCGATGCGGTCGCAGTCGCCGTCCTTGTGGCCGGGCTCGGCGCGGTCGCGGGTGTCGGGGAAGGACCCGCCGCCGCCGCTGTACTCGTCGCAGCGCGGCGGCATGGTGATGTCGGCCTTCTTCCTGGCGTCGTCGGGCTTCCTCTCGGGGGTGTCGCCGTTCATGTCCTGTCTCCTGCCGGGGAACAGCAAGGCCAACAGGAGCCGGCACTCCCGGTTCCGCACTCTACCTATGGCGCGGCGAACGCCGCCTCCGCCCGCACGGCCAGATCGTCGCCCGGCCCCGCCGCCCACAGCGCAAGGCCGTCGCCCTCCGGCCGGGCGTTGAGCGTAAAGGAACCGGTGTCGAACACCGGCGCCAGCACGCGATAGGCGAAGCGCGCCAGAATCCGCCCCGGCCGCACCCGCCCGGCAAGGTCGAGCAGCAGCGTTGCGATCAGCGGCCCCTGCACCACGAGGCCGGGATAGCCCTCCTCCTCCATGGCGTAGCGGCGGTCGTAGTGGATGCGGTGGCCGTTGAAGGTCAGCGCCGAATAGCGGAACAGCAGGGTTGGGCTCGGGTGCACGGTCTCGCTCCACGCCGCGTCCGTTGGGGCGGGCTCGGGGGCTGGCGGGACGACGCCGGCGGGCTGGTGGTCGCGGTAGACGATGTCGTGCTCCTCCACCAGCGCCACGCCGTGCGGGCCGCTCACGGTGTGGCGCACCAGCACGAAGACCAGTTCGCCGGTGCGGCCGGTGCGCACCTTGATGTCGGCCACTTCGGACAGGCGCTCGGCGGCGTCGCCGACGCGCAGGGGGCCGTGGAAGGTCAGGCGCCCGCCGGCCCACATGCGCCGCGGCAGCGCCACCGGCGGCAGGAACCCGCCGCGCCGCGGGTGCCCATCGGGGCCGAGGCGGCTCATCGGGGCGGCGCCGCGGAAGTACAGCCAGTGCGCGCCGGGCGGCAGCGGATCGCCGGGCTGCGGCGGCGCGTCCTCGCGGTCCAGCGTCGCGGCCAGCCCCGCCAGAGGCCAGGGGGAGAGGGTATCAAGGCGCCGCGTGGTGCGGCCGATCCAGGAGCGCAGCGCGTCCGCGTCGGTCAAGGGAAGGGGCCTGTCGCAGGGGATGTCCGGGATTAACCTTACTTGCAACAGGGCCGTACGCCAAGTGCCCGACGTTGTACGTGCCTAACGCACCTTCGGCGACACGTCGCCCATGGACGCCGAGGCCGGCACGTACGGCGACGCGTACAGGCCGTCCACCTTGGCCGCCATGATGAAGTCGTTCTCGTGCAGGCCGTTGATCTTGTGCGTCCAGAACTCGACCGTGCAGTAACCCCAGCCGTGGTGGATGTCGGCGTGGTGGCCCTCCTGCTCGCACAGGTCGCCGACGCGCATGGCGAAGTCCTGCGCCTCCCGGAAGTCCCTGAATTTGAAGGTGCGCAGCAGCCGGTCGGGGTTCTCGGCGGTGCCCCAGCCGGGCACCTGGACGAGGTAGCGCTGGATCATCGTGCGGTCCAGGGGCGGGACGCCGCCACGGCACGGCTCGCAGGTGCCGGACGCGAGGTCGCACATCATGCCGGACTCGTCACGGGGCGGCTGGGGGCGGGGCTGCTGAGCGGTCGCCATCGTCTGTCTCCCTTGTGGTGCACAAGGTCACCTGGGGTCCACGCGCCGCTTCGGCAAGCCTGCGTTGAGGCCGGGCGCGGGCTGGGCTATAGCCCTTTGGTGAACCCTTGCCGCGTTCCTCCTGTTCTTGGGCGGAACGACCAGCCACGGATGCCCGACATGAACACCGAGTGGCCCTTCGTCGATTACCAGTTCCCCACTCTGCCGCCGGAGGGCCGCCGGCTCGCCATCGTCGGCGAGGCGCCGGGGGCCGAGGAGGTGCGCCAGGGCATCCCCTTCGCCGGGCGCAGCGGCCAGCTTCTCAACGAGAACCTCAAGGCCGCCGGCATCGAGCGGGCGCGCTGTCTGGTCGCCAACATCTTCCGCCGCCAGCCGCCGGGCAACAAGGTCGGGCTGTTCTTCGCCTCGCGCACGCGGGCCAGGAAGGAGGGAACCGCCATCGACGAGCGCTGGGGAACGTTCGGCACCTCCGACTGGCCGCTGGCGCAGTTCTCCGCCGACATCGAGCATCTGCAACGCACGTTGCAGGAGTACGGGCCGGCGGTGATCGTGGCGCTGGGGCGCACGCCCACCTGGGCGCTGACCGGACAGAACGGCATCATGCAGTTGCGCGGCACGGTGCTGCCCTGCCGGCTGGTCGAGGGCGCCGAGGTGGTGCCGACCTTCCACCCCAGCTACATCCTGCGCGGCCAGCTGGTCGAGCAGCCCACCTTCCTCGCCGATCTCAAGCTGGCGATGGCCCGCCTTTCGCGAGGGTAACTGGCCTTCCGTCCGGCTTTACGCCCGCTCCATCCGGGGGTATTCCTCGGTTGAGCGTGGGGGAAGAACACGGGGGAGAGTGGGCCGATGTTTCTCGACTGCTCGGACCAGATCGCCGGCAACGAGCCGCGCCTGTCGAACGGCGTCGCGGTCGTCGATGTGGACGGCGACGGAGCGTTCGAAGTGGTGGTGGCCGGCTACGGCACCGCCAACCTCGTCCTGAAGTGGGACGGCGGGCAGCTCCGCGACATCGCCGACCCGGTGCTCGCCGATCCCTCGCGCAAGGCCGTGGGCGTGGCCGCCGCCGACATGGACGGCGACGGGCGCGAGGAGATCTACGTCCTCAACGCCGATTGCGGCGGGCAGGCCGACGAGACCTGCGACCGCCTGTTCGCCGGCTTCGGGAACCGCTGGTTCGACCTGCTGAGCCAGTCGGAGAACGCGTCGGCCGCCAACCGGCTGCCCGGCCGCTCGGTCGCCGCCATCGACCGCGAGGGGCGCGGGCGCTACGGCTTCGTCATCGCCACCGAAGGTGCGCCGCTGCGCCTTTATGAACTCAGCCGCCGCGGCCGGCTGGTGGACGTGGCGGAGGAGGCGGGCATCGACCTCATCGGCATCGGGCGCGGGTTGGCCTGCGCGCCGCTGCTGGGCGACCACATGGACATCGTCGCGGTTAACGAGGCCGGCCCCAACTACCTGTTCCGCAACCTGGGCGACGGCACCTTCGAAGACATCGCCGGAGAGCGCGGCATTGCCGACTCGCGCAACGCGGCGCGCGGCGTGGCGGTGCTGGACGCCGACGGCGACGGGCTGCTCGACCTGCTGATCGGCAACTGGGAAGGGCCGCACCGGCTCTACCAGCAGCGCGCCGGGGGCGGCTTCGTCGACGCGGCGAACGCCGACCTGTCGCTGCCCAGCCGCGTGCGCACGGTGATCGCCGCCGATTTCGACAACGACGGCTATGAGGAGCTGTTCTTCAACAACTTCGGCGAACCGAACCGCCTGTTCGCCTGGCGCGACGACGCGTGGACCGAGATCGACCTGGGCGACGCGGTGGAGGCCAAGGGCTTCGGCACTGGCGCCGCGGTGGCCGACCTGGACGGCGACGGCCGGCTGGAGCTGATCGTCAGCCACGGCGAGGCGGACGCGCAGCCGCTGTCGCTCTACCGCACGCTGCCCAACGGGAACCGCTGGCTGCGCGTGCAGCCGCTCACCGCCTATGGCGCCCCGGCGCGCGGGGCGGTGGTCACCTGCACCGCCCGCGGGCGGCGGCAGACGCGGGTGATCTGCGCCGGTTCCGGCTATCTCTGTCAGATGGAGCCGGTGGCGCACTTCGGCCTCGGCAGCGCCGACGCGGTGGAGCAGGTCGAGGTGCGCTGGCCGGACGGCGTGGCGGCCATCATCGACAACCCGCCCATCGGCCGGGTGCTGACGGTGCCGCATCCCCCGGAGTGATACGACGCGCTTGCTCTTGCCGGCGTTTTTGTTATAGGATTACGTTCCTCGTCGAGGAGCCGCGTCCGCGTAGTGCGGAACGAATGGAACACCCTCTGCACACTGTTCCATAGTGTTCCACAGCGTTCCATCCAGCGCCGCACCCCCGGCCCAAGCCGTTGATTTTCAACAAAACTGTGGGTTGCCGCGAAACGACAACGAAACACCCGCGGCCCCCAATGAAACGCGACGTTTCATGCCGGACGGGAGCCCCCTGTAATATTTCAGGTCCGTAATAAATTTTAACCTTTTCCCGTCCCGCGTGCGGACATATTGTGCCGCCGGCCGCGCTTTCCTTGATCGGAAGCCGGCTGGAGAGATGAAGGTTTTGAAACAAAGAGTCCCGGGCATCGATCTCGGGGCCATCCGAGGCATCCATGGCACGACGCGACGGCCACCTCACCGGGGTGGAGCGGTTCTTCGATGCTGACGAGGTGATCGTCAGCAAGACGGACCTGAAGGGGCGCATCACCTACGCCAACCGCGTGTTTCAGCGCGTGGCCGGCTATGGCGAGGAGGAACTTCTCGGCCAGCCGCACTCCATCGTCCGCCACCCGGACATGCCGCGCTGCGTGTTCAAGCTCCTGTGGGACACGCTGGCGACCAGGCAGGAGATCTTCGCCTACGTGATCAACCGGGCGCGCAACGGCGACCATTACTGGGTCTTCGCGCACGTCACGCCGAGCTACGACGAGGCCGGGCGGGTCGTCGGCTATCACTCCAGCCGCCGCGTGCCGGAGCGTTCGGCCATCGACAAGGTGGCGCCGCTCTACCGCACGCTGCTGGAGATCGAGGGCAAGCACAGCGACCGCAAACAGGGCATGGAGGCGGCGTTCGCCACCGTCGTCGGGCTGCTGACGGAGAAGGGGATTGGGTATGACGAATTCGTCTTCTCTCTCTAGGGCCTTGGCGCTGGCGCTGCTGGCCGGCGCGCTGGTGGCGGCCGGGCTGGCGGCGGACGCGCTGAACCTGGGCGGATCGGCGCTGCGGCTGGCGCTGGGTGGCCTGACGCTGGCGGCGCTGGCCGGGGCGGCGGTCTTCCTGAGCCGCGCCGCGCGGGCGGTCGATCGGGCCGGCGCGGTGTGCCGCGCCATCGCTCGCGGCGACTTCGAAGCGCGCGTCGTCCACGTGCGCGAGCGGGGCAATCTGGGCGAGCTGTTCCACGCCTTGAACGACGTCATTGACCGCACCGACGCCTTCGTGCGCGAGGCGGCGGCGTCGATGGACCACGTCTCGGCCAACAAGTATTTCCGCCGCATCGTGCTGAAGGGCATGCAGGGCAGCTTCCTGCACGCCAGCCGCACCATCAACGCCGCCAGCGACGCCATGGCGGCGAAGGTCAAGGGCTTCGCCGGGGTGGCCGAGCGCTTCGAGGGCCACATCCGCCAGGTCTGCGCCGAAGTGGCGAGCACCGCGCACCAGCTGGAGATGTCCGCCCGCACCATGGAGACCGCCGCGCAGACCGCGACCGGCAAGGCGTCTTCGGTCGCCGCGGCGGCGGCGCAGACCGGTTCCAGCGTCGGCGGCGTGGCGGCGGCCACCGAGGAGCTGTCGGCGTCCATCGGCGAGATCGCGCGTCAGGTCGGGCAGGTCGCCAGCGTTGCCTCCGGCGCGGCCGGCGAGGCGGAGCGCACCAACGGGCTGGTCGGCAACCTGTCGGGCGCGGCGCGCACGGTGGGCGACGTGGTGACGCTGATCAACGACATCGCGTCGCAGACCAACCTGCTGGCGCTCAACGCCACCATCGAGGCGGCGCGGGCCGGCGAGGCCGGCAAGGGTTTCGCGGTGGTAGCGCAGGAGGTCAAGCGGCTGGCCGACCAGACCGGCAAGGCGACCGGCGAGATCGCCCAGCAGATCGCCGGCATCCAGTCCTCGACCGAGCAGGCGGTGGACGCCATCGTGGGCATCGGGCGGACCATCCAGGACATCAACGCCATCGCCGGCGGCATCGCCGCCGCCATCGACCAGCAGGGCGGGGCGATTCACGAGATCGTCCACAACATGGAGCACGCGGCGGCCGGTACCCGCGCGGTGTCCGACGACATCCGGGACGTCACCGACGCCGCGTCGCGCACCAGCGGCACCGCGCACGAGGTGTCCGCCGCGTCGGAGCAGATGGCCGCCCAGGCCGACCGCCTGACCCAGGAGGTGCAGGTGTTCCTCGACGAGATCCACAAGGTGGCGTGAGGGCGGGGCCTTTCACAAGAAAACGGGCCACAAAGAAAACGGGCCGCCCCCTGGAAGGGACGGCCCGTCGTGCATGGTGCGACCGGTCGTCAGCCGCGGGTGGTGCCCGGAGTGGAAACGGTGGGCTTGGCGACCGTGTCGGTCGCCGGCGTCTGCGGAAGGCTGACGCTCTTGTGCGTCGGCGAGCAGTCTGCGCTGGCGATCCCTGCCGTCAGCAGAACCGCAAGGCCGAACGCCGCAGCGATGACCGGGGTTGCTCCATGAGACATTGGATCACCTCCTTTCCGTTTGTTGAACCGAGGATCTAAAGGTGGCACATCCCGGCCGCCGATCACACTGCGCGGATGGTATAACCGGAGCGGACCTCCCAGCGCCCTACGCATGGCGGCGGCGGCCCCGGTCCGGGGCCGCTTGATCTGACGCTGGGGGCGGGTATCTTTTCTGATCCGCCGCCGCAGCGAAAGCCCGCCCATGCCCCAGCCCCGCCGACTGCTCGTCCGCCGCGAGAGCTTCCCGATCCGCGGCGCGTTCCGCATTTCGCGCGGTTCCAAGACCGCCGCCGAGGTGGTGGTGGCCGAGGTGTGCGGCGAGGATGGCCTCGTCGGCCGCGGCGAGTGCGTGCCCTACACCCGCTACGGCGAGAGCGTCGACGGCGTGGTGGCCGAACTGGAGGCCATGGCCGATCCGGTGGCCGCCGGCCTCAGCCGGCTGACGCTGCGCACTGCCATGCACGCCGGGGCCGCGCGCAACGCGCTGGACTGTGCCCTGTGGGACCTGGAGGCCAAGCGCACCCGCGTGCCCGTCTGGATGCTGGCCGAACTGCCGGCCGAGCCCGGCCCGCTCACCACCTGCTTCACGCTGAGCCTGGAGGAGCCGGAGATCATGGCGGCATCCGCCCGCAAAGCCGCCGCGCGCTACAGCCTCTTGAAGATGAAGCTGACCGGCGACGGCGACCTGGAGCGCGTGCACGCCGTCCGCGAGGCCGCCCCCAAGGCGCGCCTGATCGTCGACGCCAACGAGGGCTGGACGCTCGACCACCTCGCGCGCTACGCGCCGGCCTTCGCGGCGCTGGGCGTGGAACTGATCGAGCAGCCGCTGCCGGCCGCCGACGACGAGGCGCTGCGCGGCTTCCACTGCCCGCTGCCGCTCGGCGCCGACGAGTCCTGCCACGGCCTCGCCTCGCTGGACCGGCTGAAGGGGCTGTATCAGGTCGTCAACATCAAGCTCGACAAGACCGGCGGCCTGACCGAGGCGCTGCTGCTGAAGGCGGCGGCCGAGGCGGCGGGGTTCAAGGTGATGGTCGGCTGCATGGTGGCGACCTCGCTCGCCATGGCGCCGGCGCTGCTGGTCGGGCAGGGGGCGGCGTTCGTCGATCTCGACGGCCCGCTGCTGCTGGCCGAGGACCGCACGCCGGGCCTGCGCTACGACGGCGCGCTGGTCCACCCGGCGGCACCGGAGCTGTGGGGATGAGCGGCAACCTGCTGCGCGGCCTTCCGGCCAGCCTGCCAGAGGAGCTGTTCACCACGCTGGCCGAGGGTGGGGCCGAGGGTGGAGATGTGCGCATCGAGCGCATCGTCTCCACCGGCCACGCCTCGCCCGCGGGGTTCTGGTACGATCAGGAGGGGGCGGAGTTCGTCCTGCTGATCGAGGGTTCGGCCGGGCTGGAACTGGAGGGCGCGGAGGTCCGCACGCTGGCCCCCGGCGACTGGCTGGTCATCGCGCCGCACGTCCGGCACCGCGTCGCCTGGACCGACCCCGACCGGCCGACGGTCTGGCTGGCCGTGCATTACGTCACTCCGGCGGCACGCACCGCGGAAAACGGATGACGAAGGTGGTGCCCTCGTCGGGCGCGCTTTCCACCGCGATGCGGCCCCTCAGGCGCTGGGTCACCAGATTGAACACGATGTGCAGGCCCAGTCCGGTGCTGCCGCGCCCGCGGGCGGTGGTGTAGAAGGGCTCGAAGATGCGCGCCTGCACGTCCTCCGGGATGCCCTGGCCGTCGTCGGAGAAGCGCAGCTCCACCTGATCGTCCTGGGCGCGCACCGCCAGCGTCAGCCGGCCGTGCTGCCCCGGCTCGTAGGCGTGCAGCATGGAGTTCATCGCCAGATTGGTCAGCAACTGGCCGAAGGCGCCGGGGAAGCCTTCCACCTCGATGTCGGCCGGGCATTCCACCCGGACCTCCAGCCCGGCCTTGCGCAGGCTGACCGACAGACTCTGCATGACCTCGTCGATGTAGGCCTTGAGCGCGAAGCTGCGGTGGTCCTCGCTGGCCTGATCGACGGCGACCTGCTTGAAGCTGCTGACCAGCCGGGCGGCGCGGTCCAGGTTGCCCTGCACGCAGCCCGTCACCTCGGTGGCGGTGCGCAGGTACTCCTCGAAGTCGGCGCGGCGCATCTGCCCGGCCTCGAAGCTGGCCGTCAGGTCGCGCGTGCGGTCGGCCAGCAGCGACGCCGCCGTCACCGCCACGCCCAGCGGCGAGTTGATCTCGTGCGCCACCCCAGCCACCAGCGAGCCCAGCGCCACCATCTTCTCGGTCTGCACCAGATGGCTTTGCGCGGTGCGCAGATCGTCGACCATCCGGTCCAGGCTTTCGACGGCGCGGAAGATGGTGTTCATCTCCATGGTGCGGCCGGCCGGAAGCCGCACGCCGCGCTCGCCGTCGCTGATCCTGGTCAGCGCCCGCGCTGCCCGCAGCACCGGCCGGACGATGTGCCGGCGCGCCATCCAGACGGCCAGCGCCAGCAGCGTGAACACCGCCAGGAAGCCGCCGAACACCACCGCCGACACCCACTGCGCGCTGTCGCGGATCTCCGCGAAGCGGCCGGCGGTGAGCAGCGAGACGTCCACCGACAGCCGGTCGGCGGTGACGTCCAGCGCGGCGATGGTCTCCTGCCACATGGCGTCGGCCCGCAGGTCGAGTTCCGCCGCCTCGCGGCGCAGCGCCCCGTCGGTCTCCCCTCCAGCGTCTCCGCGCAGCTTGCCGGCCTCGGCGCGGCGGCGCTCGGCCTCGTCCTGCAAGGCGCTTGCCTGACGCAGCACGCCGTACGCCTCGGTCATCTGCCGGCTCAGCGCCGGTTCGACCAGGAACGAGGGGTGGTAGGCCAGCGCCTGCGCCGACAGCAGCGCCTCGCGGCGCTGGCGCGGCTGGTTGGCGTTGACGGTGATGGCGCCGTAGCGCTTGAAGCGTTCCAGGTTCACCGCGGCGCGCTGGCGTTCGAGGATCATCGGCGCCACGCGGTCGTGGCTGTCCTGCGCCGCCATCCGCATGTTCCGCTGCTCGTAGGCGATCACCACGAACAGGGCGCCCACCACCGTCAGGATGAGGACGCTGGCGGCGAGGATCAGCGGCCCCAGGCGCACCGTGCGCGGGCGTGCCCCGTCCGGCGCGTCGCCGGCTGCCGGGATTGCGGTCGCCGGGGGTGTGGTGTGCAGGGTTCCGGTGGTCACGGGCGGGGCCAAGTCGGGGCCTTCAGTACACGTCGAAGGGGAAGTAGCGGCGGTTGACCTCTTGGTAGGAGCCATCGGCGCGGATGGCGCCGATGGCGTCGTCCACGGCGCGTTTCAGGTCCGGGCGGCCGTGCGGCATGACGATGTGCACGGTGCCGCCCAGCCCGTCGTTCATCAGCGGCGTGCCGATGGTGGAGAACGCCTTGCCCTCGTCAGACATCAGGAGCCCCAGCGCCGCCAGCGTCGACATCAGCGCGAAGTCGGCCTTGCCGTCGCGTATGGCCTGCCACTGCTCGGTCCGGTGCGTCACCTCCACCGGCGTAGCGCCTTGCTGGACCATGTAGGCGTGCTGGCGCGAGCCGCGGATCACCGCGACGCGGCGCCCGGCCGCCGCCTGCGGCATCGCCCGGTCGGCCTCGTTCGCCGGGCCGACGAAGCTGGAGCTGGAGCGCCAGTACGGCGCCGAGAAGGCGGCCCGCGCCTCCCGTTCGGGCGTGCGCAGGAAATTGGCGAGGCCGTACTCGTAGCGGCCGGTCGCCACCGCCTCCAGCAGGTTCTGGAACGGAACCTCCTCGAAGGTGCACGTGGCGGCCATGACGCGGCAGAGCGCCTGCATGATCTCGACGTTGAATCCCGTGAGCGTGCCGTCCGGCGCCCGGTAGCTGAAGGGCGGCGTCGTTTCCATCACCGCGACGCGGACGACCGGGCCGGCGGCGTGCGCCGTCCCGCCGCCCGCCAACACGCCGCCCGCCGCCAGCAGGACGGCGAGCAGCGCGGCGCGCAGGCCCCGCTCAATAGATGCGGAACGCGAAGTGACGCGAATTGATAGCATCGTACCGGCCGTTCAAAAGGATGGTTCGCAGGACTTGGTTGAGGCGGTCGCGCAGCGCCTCGCGGCCGAGCGGGACCGCGATGGCGACGTCGCCGCCCAGCCCCTCGCCGGTGAGCGGATCGCCGATGGTTTCCATGCCGCGTCCGGCATCGCTGACGAGGTAGGTCAGGGCCGCGATGGTGGGCAGCAGGGCGACATCGGCATCGCCGCGTGCCACGGCGGCGAGCGCATCGTCGAACCCGCCCAGCTCGACCACCGTCGCCAGCCCGCTGAAGTTCTCACGCACATAGTCGCTCTGGCGGCTGCTGCGGACGGCGGCGATTCGCCGGCCGGACAGGGCGACCGCGGTCGTCTCCGTCACGGTGCCGGTGCGGGCCACGAAGCTGGAGCTTGAACGCCAGTAGCGGTCGGTGAAGAGCACCTTGCGCTCGCGGTCCGGCGTGCGCAGCAGGCCGGACAGGGCGATGTCCACGTCCTTGCCTTCGATCACCTTGTCCAGCACGTCGCCGGGCGGCATCATGACGATCTCGCACACCTCGCCGATCCCCTCGCAGAGCGTGCGGGCGATGTCGATGTTGAAGCCGGTGAGATGCCCGTTGCCGTCCGCCGCGGCGAAGCCGGTCCATGGCGCCACCGCCACGCGCAACGGCCCGGCGTCGGCTTGCCCGATCCACAGCGCGGCCAGTCCCGCGACGGTGCCCAGGCCGATGCGCCCGAGACGGTGCCGCATGATGTCGTGTTCCCCATGTTGCGCCCACAGATAAGAGGGGGCAATCGGCTCCCGTCAATGCGGCATGCTCGCCGCCTTCTGCGTTTGCGAGAATACAGGGATAACCGAGGGTTGACGCAAGAGTTGGTTTTCACTCTCGGTTGATTGGCGGGGCGGGCGCAGACGTGAGCGGACAGCGGCCCGGACGAGTCGGTCCGGCGCAGCGGTGCGGCGCAAGGTTCCGCCAGCAGCGGTGCCGTGTGGAACAGGTGTTCGCGCCTGCGTCAACTTGACCGGGCGGAGGGGCGGCGGCTAGCATTCTTTTAACCCGCGCTGGGCTATACTTCGCGTGCGATGCTCTGGTCGCGCTGGCGGACGGTCGGATATGGTGGACGCGGCTTCGGTTCGGGATGACGACATGGCGGCGGGACTGCCCGCGCGCACCGTCGGCGATATTGCGTCGCGGGAGCTGCTGTCCTGCCCGCCCGGCACGCCGGTCGGCGACGCCGCGCGCCGCATGGCCGAGGCACACCACAGCTCGATCGTCGTCATCGAGGACGGCCGGGCGGTCGGCATCTGGACCGAGCGCGACGCGCTGTCCATCGACTTCTCCGGCCCGGCCGGCTTCGAGCGGCCGATATCGAGCGCGATGGCGAGCCCGGTGCGCACCATCGCCGCCTCGGCCAGCGTCGGCGAGGCCGGGCTGGCCTTCAAGAACGAACGGGTGCGCCACCTGCTGGTGGTGGACGCGGAGGGTCTGCCGCTCGGCATGCTGAGCCAGACCGACATCATCCTCAACCACGGGGTCGAACAGTACCTGACACTGCGCGACGTGCGCTCGGTCATGTCGCGCGAACCGACGCTGCTGCCGCCCACCGTGCCGCTGGCGGAAGCGGCGCGCCGCATGCGAACCGCCGGCGCGGAGGCCGCCATCGTGCTGGAGGACGCCGGCCACGCGCCCGGCATGCTGACCGAGCGCACCCTGGTGCGCCTCGCCGCCGAGCGCCGGCACGGCGGCACGGCCGGCGACGTGGCGAGCCGACCGCTGGTCAGCGTGCAGGCCACCGCACCGCTGCTGACCGCGCGCAACCTGTTCACCGCGCACAACATCCGCCATCTGGCGGTGCGCGACGGGGACGGCGGCTTCGTCGGCCTGCTGTCCTTCTCCGACATCCTGACGACGTTGCAGTACGAGTACATCGCCCAGCTCAACGCCACGCTGCGCGAGCGCGACGAGGCGCTGATGCGCTCGCACCAGGACCTGTTCCTGGCGCGTCAGGTGATCGAGGCGTCGCAGGAAGGCGTCATCATCGTCGACGAGAACAGCGTCATCGAGTTCGTGAACCCGGCCTTCACGCGCCTCACCGGCTATTCGCCGGAGGAGGCGTACGGCCAGAACCCGCGCATGCTGAAGTCGGGCCTGCACGACGACGCGTTCTACGCCCGCATGTGGGAGGAGCTGAGCGGGCGCGGCCACTGGCAGGGCGAGATCTGGAACCGCCGCAAGAGCGGCGAGCTGTACGCCGAGTGGCTGAGCATCAACGCCATCCGCGCCCCTTCCGGCCACATCACCAAATACGCCGCGCTGTTCTCCGACATCACCAAGCGCAAGCGCTATGAGGAGGAGGTGAAGAACCTCGCCTATTTCGACAGCCTGACCGGGCTGCCGAACCGGCGGCTGCTGATGGACCGGCTGGGGCAGGCCATCGCCAACGCGCACCGGCACGGCACACCGGCGGCGGTGATGTTCCTCGACCTCGACCTGTTCAAGCGGATCAATGACACGCTGGGCCACGACGCCGGCGACCGCGTGCTGGTGGAGATGGCGCGCCGCCTGTCCGGCTGCGCCAGCGAGGGCGACACGGTGGCGCGCATAGCCGGTGACGAGTTCGTGCTGGTGCTTTCCGAGCTGGCCGACCCGGCCGACGCCGCCAAGGTGGCCGAGCGGGCGATCGCCGCCATCCAGCGGCCGCTGGACATCGGCGGGCGGCGGGTGAACGTCACCACCAGCATCGGCATCGCCGTCTACCCCGACGACGGGCTGACCGCCGAGGCGCTGCTGAAATGCGCCGACGTGGCGATGTATCAGGCCAAGCAGGGCGGCCGGAACGGCTTCCAGATCTACTCGCCGTCGCTGAGCGCGCGCAGCCACGAGCTGCTGGAGGCCGAGGGCCGCCTGCGCGCCGCGCTGGACCAGGGCGAGTTCCTGCTGGCTTATCAGGTCAAGGTGGACATGACCTCAAGCCGGATGATCGGCGCCGAGGCGCTGATCCGCTGGAACCACCCGGAATTGGGCGTGGTGCTGCCTGCCGCCTTCCTGCCCACCGCCGAGCGCATGGGGCTGATGCCGGCCATCGGCGAGTGGGTGCTGACCGAGGCGTGCCGGCAGAACCGCAACTGGCAGGACCGCGGGTTGCCGCCGATCCGCATGTCGGTCAACGTCTCGGCCTACCAGTTCGCCACCTGCGAACTGGTGGACGTGGTCGGCCGCGTGCTGGCCGACACCGGCCTGTCGCCCGCGCACCTGGAGATCGAGCTGACCGAGGAGGCGCTGCTCGACCACCCCGCGGAGGTCGCGGCGGCCATCGAGCGGCTGCACGGGGTCGGCGTGGCGGTGTCCATCGACGACTTCGGCACCTGCCATTCCTGCATCAGCGCGCTGCGCCGGCTGCCGATCCACGCGCTGAAGATCGACCGCAGCTTCATCGCCGGCCTGCGCTCCACCGGCCAGGACGGCGAACTGGTGCGCGCCATCATCGGCCTGTGCCATGCGCTGGGCATGCGCGCGGTGGCCGAGGGGGTGGAGACGGTGGAACAGGTGAAGGTGCTTCAGCAGGCCAACTGCGACGAGATCCAGGGCCATCTGGTGAGCCGCGCGGTGTCGCCGTCGGATCTGGAAAGCCTGTTCAACCAGGACCTGCTGCCGGCGGAGTGATCAAAAGATTATCCCTCCACGTCGTCCTCCCGCTCCGCCGCCGCGATCTCCTTTTCCACCAGATCCAGGATTCGCCGCAGCGCCGGGCCGTCGAGCGGGGTGTCCATGGTCAGCTCGTGCGCCCACTTGCGCAGGTGGCCGATGGACCGGCGCTTGCCGATGTGGTCGGCATCGGCGGGCGCCTCGCGCTCCACCCACGGGCCTTTGTAGAAGCCGCCCTTGAAGTGCCACTGCCGCTTGCCGTCGGCGCGCCACAGCGAGCCGTCGGACAGCTCCATGCAGCGGCCCTCGCTCTTGAAGCCTTCCACGCGGGCGAGGCTCTGCGGGCCTTTCTCGCTGGTGTGGATGGTGACGCGGTCGCCGCGCTTGAAGGGGGTTTCCACGGGTCTGCGTTGCTTTTCGTCGCTCATGGGGTCTCTTAAGGGCTTTCTCGCGGTTTGGCGGAGCGCAGTGTGGCGCGAACCGGCGAAAGAAGAAACCCTTGCGCTGCGCAGCGCCCGCCGACTACCAACCGGCATCCTTCACATCACCCCTCCAAGGAGAATCGGCATGTCGATCCAGCGCTTCCACGGCGGCCCGCGCATGAGCCAGATGGTCGTCCACAACGACACGGTCTACCTCGCCGGTCAGGTCGCCGACGCCCCGACCCCCGATGTCGAGGCGCAGACCCGTCAGGTGCTGGGCCAGATCGACGCCCTTCTGGCCGAGGCCGGCACCTCCAAGGCCAAGATCCTCTCGGCCACCATCTATTTGACCGACGTCGCCAACTTCGGCGCCATGAACTCGGCCTGGGAAGCCTGGGTCGAGCCCGGCAACACCCCGGCCCGCGCCACCGTCGAGGCCAAGCTGGTCGCCCCGCAGTACCTCGTCGAAATCCAGGTCATCGCCGCCAAGTGACGGCGGCAAGCGGCGTCGTATGACCTAAGTCAAACCGCTGCGGCGGCCCGCCGCATGCGGCTGTACACAGGTTGCCATGACGTTCGCTTGACTCTTCAAAACGGCACCGCGATGCGAAAGGGGCTGCCCAAAAGCTGGGCGGCCCCTGGGAAATCAAGGGCTGCGGGGGTCTGTGCCCCTGCTCAATTTGTGGGCAAATCGGTCGCGGGCCTGTCGCCATCGGGCTACAGCCCTGTTGCCCTCTGATTCGCACACAGGGTTATCCACATTTTCTGGGGATATCCGAACGTATAGGGCGTATTCCTACCACCACGCCGCGGGGCGGCTGCCGCCCAGCCGCTGGACGAGGCCTTGCAGCCGCATCCGTCGCACGCCCCACCACAGCGTTGCCCGCACCGGCGGCGGCAGGAAGCCGAAACGCGGCCCGAGCCCCGCTCGTCGGGTCTTCGCCGCGGTGGCCTTGCCGTCGTAGGCCGCGCGCCCGACGCTGATGACGTGGCGGTCGGTGTCCAGCATCAGCCATGTCGCCCGGCGCTCCTCGGTGCGCGGCTCGCCGATGGTGCCGGGGTTGACCAGATAGCGGCAGCCGTCGCGCAGCGGGATCTCGTCGAACGCCTGCGCCAGCTCCCGCTCCGTACCGTCCTCGCCCAGTTCGTAGACGCCCAGCCGGTGCGTGTGCCCGAAGGCGCAGACCCGCGCGCCGGAGGGGTGAGCCGCCAGCGCGTCGAAGCTCAGCCGGCGCCGTTCCGGCGTGTTGAGCCGCAGCAACTCGCAGCCCTCGTCCACATGCAGCGCGCCGTGCACGACCACGAGCTGGCCGCCGATGGCGGCCTTGAGCGGCAGGGCGCGCAGGAATTCCAGCGACTCCGCGTCGATCCGCGCGCGGGTCCAGGCAATGGCGCGGATGGCGGTGTTGCTGAAGCCGGTGGTGGGGATCTGCCCGGTGACCGCCCGGTCGTGGTTGCCGGCGATGCACAGCGCTTGCGCCCCGCGCAGCAGCGCCACGCACTCGGCCATTTCGGTGTTGTAGCCGACGATGTCGCCCAGGCAGACGATGCGGTCGGCACCGCGCCCCCGGATCGACGCGAGCGCTGCGCGCAACGCCTCGGCGTTGGCGTGGATGTCCGAGAGGATGGCGATCTTCATGGGCCGCAGTATCCCGCGGGTCGCGGGCACGCGGCACGGGGGGATGTGGGTTACGGCCCGCCTCAGTCGGGCAGCACCGGATGGAGGTGCTCCACCGCAAAGCCGAACCGCTCGGCCAGCAGTTGCCCGACGCGCAGCCGGTGGCAGACGTGCGGGTCGGCCTCGACGCACAGCAGGCAGCTGCGCTCGGTGCGGGCGATCTCCGCCGCGCGGTGCAGGTCGGCCTCGGCCTCCGGGGTCTCCATGCGCCGCTCGACGATGTCCCAGAACCGCGCGAGGTCGTGCTGGCGCCCCGCCATGCGCCCTTCGGCGGGCGTGCCCAGCGCCTTGAGGTGGACGTAGCCGATCCCCGCCTCGCTCAACGCCGTGCGCAGCGGGCTTTTGGAAAACCCGGCGCGGCGGGACAGCGGCAACTCGCGGACGTCCAGCAGGGTCTGCACGCCGGCCGCGCGCAACGCGCCGACCACGGAGTCCAGCGACGCCCGTTCGTACCCGATGGTCCAGATGGTCGGTGGCGGAGGCATGCCCAAGAGCTTGGCACACCGCGCCGAACTGTCAACGTTCCCGACACCATGTGTCGGCGCAGCCGACACTTCCACCTGCGGTTTGCTGCGGTGCCGCAATGGAACCCAGCAAACACGGGCTCACGGCCGGGTGGCCAACTCTGGCACGGCCATTGCTAATGAAAGGGTCGAGAGCATCGGCTTTCGTTTCCTCCCAAACTCGCGGCCGGACCAAATGTCCGGCCGTTTTTTCTGGGCCCCCTTCAGTCCCGCAGGCGTTTCCCGCCGTGCGGCGCCGCATCGCCGGTCGCGAACAGCGGGCAGGGCACCGCCGCGCGGACCTCGAACCCGGCGCTGCGCGGATAACGCAAGGTCACACGCTCGGTCGCGTCGCTCTGGCTCGCCGCGGCAACGATCCAGGTCCGCTCTCCGGTCCACGGCGCGGTCGCGGGCGGTGTGCCCGGACTGCGCGTCACCGTCACCGCCCAGAGCGAACCGGGGCGCGGCTCCATCCGGTCGAAGACGTGATGGCGTTCCGCCGGTATGCGCCGCGCGGCGTCGAGCACCTGCTGCGCCGCGCGCACGTCCCCTTGCGCCTGTTCCATGCGGCTTTCCAGGCCGGTGTGCCGCTGTTCGGCGTCGTGCTGGGCGCGCAACGCCTCCTGGAGGGCTTGGCCCGCCTCGATCAGTGCTGCCTCGTCGGTGGCCAGCGCCTTGCGCGCCGCGGTGAGCTGACGGCGCGCCGTGCGGCTGACGATGATGCTGACCGCCAGCAGCGCCACCGCGGCGTATGTGAGGACGACCGTCACGCGGCGGCCAGGGCGGCCATTTCGCCCTCCACCTCGGCGGGCGGCGCCTCGGCGGTTTCAAGCTTGATGGGTTCCGCCTTGGCGGGCTCGGGCTTGGCCGGCTCGGGCTGGACGAGTGTCGGGCGGGCGGCGCTCACCCGCTCGATGGCGCCGGGCAGCACGCCGGATCGGTTGGGGAAGGCGCGTTGCAGCAGGGCATGCGCCACTTCCGGCGTCTCGGCCCAGACGTGGGCGACGTTCTTGCGCTGCCAGATCTCGCGGGCGAAGATCACGTTGCGCGGGTCGATGCGGGCGAAGTCGGGTATCGTGCGCAGCACGCATCGGTACGGCGCGGGCGCGCCGTCCGGCGTGCCGAGTTCATGCACCAGCTCCACCCGGTCGGCCTCGACGGTGCGGGTGACCGACGCCAGACGCTGGCACTCGGCGGCCAGGGTCGCCAATTGCGCCTTGCCGCGCTCCAAAGTCTCCTCGATCTGCGAGGCGCGTGTGCGCGCCAGCTCGGTTTCGGCGCGCATGGATTCGGTGCGCTTGTGCGCCATGGCGCGGCGCGCCGACAGCACGCCCAGGCGCGAAACCTCCATCACCACCATGCCGCCGAGCGCGCCCAACCCCAGCAGCACCAGCAGAATCGCGAAGACCGAGTCGGCGCTCATGCCGACACCGTTGCCGGCGCCCCCGCCGTCCTGTCCGCGTGCAGCGCCCATTGCACCGAGGCGAGCAGGCTGTCGTGCTCCCGCTTGCGCCAATCGACGGTGGACCACGCCGGCATGGCCTCCAGCACCGCCAGCAGCGTGTCGAGGTCGAGCCCGTCCAGCGGCCGCAGCCGCGCCGCCGGCATGCCTACGAGGCGCGCGCGTTCGGCGTTGGCGGCGGCCAGCAGGGAGTCCAGCGAGCCGGCCGCGCCGCGCACCGCGCGCAGCGCGATCACCGACCGGCGGCGCAGCGTCTCCGCCCAGCGCATCGCCTCGTCCGAGGCCAGCACGCGGTCGAGCGGTTCGCGGCGCATGCGTTCGGTGACGCGTTCCTGCACGTCGGCGACCAGTTCCGCCATGTGCGGCGTCAGCACCGCCCACCACGCGGCGGCGTCGGTGATGTTCACCGTGCCGGGCAGCGGTCGGCCGCTCGCCGGGCCGAGGCGGTCGCGCACCAGCACCGGTTCCAGCCAGGAGGTCCACAGGCGCCGGGCGTGCTCGCGCCGGCCGCCGCTCAGCAACTCCAGCACCACGGTGGTGAGCCGTGAGGCGAGCTGCCCGTCGCGCGGCGGCGCCTCGGTCATCCGGTCGAAGATCCGCAGGACGGTCGGCCGGTCCAGGTGGAGGAGGAGTTCCCGCACCGTCTCGACCCGCATGGCCATCAGGCTGTCGATGTTGTCCATGGCGTCCGGTCCCCAACCCTTTTTTCCGCCTTTATGCCCCAAACGCCGCAAAGGTGTTATGCTGCCCCCTTTCGATCGGGCGGAGGGGCGGCAAATGGCCTTCGATGCGGTAGAGTACATGAGGGGCATCCACACGTATGAGGAGATGGCGGTGGCGTTCGCCGACGAGGCGACCTGCCGCCGACTGCTCGAAGCGCTGGTCTGGCCGCACGGACGGCGCTGCCCGAAGCCGGACTGCGGCTCGTTCCGCTCGTTCGCGCTGGCGGACCGCGCGATGGGCAAGACCAAGCGCCCCGGCCTCTACCAGTGCTGCCAGTGCGGCCACCAGTTCACCGCGACCAGCGGCACGCCGCTGCACGCGACCAAGCTGCCGATCAAGAAGTGGATGGCCGGTCTCTGGCTGACGCTGCAGTCGGACAAGGGCGTGTCCAGCGTCCGTCTGGGCGAAGCGCTCGGCGTCAGCCAGAAGGCGACCTGGCGGGTCGTCCACGCGCTGCGGTTGCTCATGGCCGACCACGAGGCGAAGTTCGACGGCATCGTCGAGGCCGACGACGTCCGGGTCGGTGGCAAGCCCCGCAAGGACCCGAGCAGCCCGGATGCCCGGCGCGGCATGCAAGGGCACACGACGAAGAAGCCGGTGTTGAGCGTCGTCCAGCGTTCGGAAGGCGAGTCGCCCGGCGCCGCTCGCCTCACGCCGCTCGACGGGCTGGGAGCGGCCGAAGTCGCGGCGGCGCTGGCGGCCGCCGTTGAGCCGAGCGCGCATCTGATGAGCGACACGCACGGTTCGCTGGGCAAGGCCGGTGAAGGCTATGCCGCGCACGACACCGTCTCGCACTCCGACAAGGAGTTCGTCCGCGGCATCGTTCACGCGAACTCTGCCGAGGCGCTAAACGACCGCGTTCGTCGGACCGTTGCCGGCGTCTTCCACTTCATCAGCCCCGAGCACTCGCAGGGCTACTTCGACGAGATCTCCTTCCGCTGGAGCCAGCGCGTCTACAAGGGAACGGCGAACCGCACCAACCGCAAGGGGCGGGTCCGGGCGGCGAAGCAGTGGGAGCGCATCCCGCCGGCCCAGCAGATGGTGACGCTGCTCGGACGGGCCGTCGGTCGCCGCCTGCGCCGGACCAAGGTCGGCAGCATCGAGGTCATCTCACGCGCTTCGGTCGCATATACCCCGCGAACTGTTCAACCATCACGAACGGCGTTTGGGGCATAAAGGCGCTTTTTTCCTGCATCTCAGGGTATGTGCGGGACTTTTGGCACTCCACCGATCAAATGCGTCCGTATGCGTCAGTATGTTCCCTTTGCGACACGATAAGTCGAAACCTAAGGATTTCCGAAAACATCCTTTGACCGGGCTGAAGTGCAGTGCTTCCTTTGATCCGCGCAAGGCATGGAGCGGCAAGGGATGGCGATCGAGGACCCCCTGTTCTTCGAGGACGAGGACGGCGATGCCTTGGCGGCCGAGCGGCCGGTGGTGGCGCCGTGGCCGGTGCTGGTGGTCGACGACGACCCGCAGGTGCACCGCATGACCTCGGTCCTGCTGCGCGATTTCGAGTTCGAGGGGCGGCCCTTCGAGATGGTCAAGGCGCTGTCCGCCGCCGACGCCCGCGCCGTTCTGGCCGAGCGGCCGGACATCCCCGTGGCGCTGCTGGACGTGGTGATGGAAACCGACGACGCCGGCCTCAAGCTGGTGCGCCACATCCGCGAGGACCTCGGCAACGCCCGCATGCGCATCATCCTGCGCACCGGCCAGCCCGGACAGGCGCCGGAGCGCGACGTGGTGGTCGCCTACGACATCAACGACTACAAGGCCAAAAGCGAGCTGACCGCGCAGAAGCTGTTCACGGCCTTGGTCGGCGCGCTGCGCTCGTGGCGCGACATCGTCACCATCGAGCGGCACCGCCAGGGGCTGGAGCGCATCGTCAACGCCACGCCGACGCTGTTCGAGACGCGCTCCATGCGCGCCCTGGTCGAACGGCTGGTGGACCAGCTCGGCCACGTGGTGGACGACAGGAGCGGCACTGTTGCGGGCAGCGCCGTGGTCGCCTGTCGGCCGAGCGAGCGCGGCGACGGCGTGCAAGCGCTGACCGTGGTCGCCGGCTCCGGCGGCTTCGCCGGCCTGACCGGCCAGCCGGCCGAGGACAGCCTGCCGCCCGCCCTGGCCGCCGCGGTGGCCGAGGCCTTCGCCACCCAGCGCAGCGCCTTCACGGCGGAGCGTTGCGTGCTGATGTTCCGCACGCTGGAGCACGGCGCCACAATCTTCGCCATGGAGCGGCCGGAACCCTACGGCCCGGACGACCACCGGCTGCTGGAGCTGTTCTGCGCCCGCGTCGCCATCGGTTTCGACAATGTCTGCCTGTACGAGGATCTGGTGTCGCTGAACCGCTCGCTGGAGCAGCGCGTCGGCGAGCGCACGGCCGAGCTGGCCGCCAACCAGAAGGCGCTGGTCGCCGCCAAGGAGCGCGTTGAGCGCGCGCTGGAGCGCGAGCTGGAGGCCAAGAACCAGCAGCGCCAGTTCCTCACCATGGTCTCGCACGAGTTCCGTACGCCGCTGGCGGTCATCGACAGCGCCGCGCAGATGCTGGCGCTGCGGGCGGAGGCGGTGGAGCCGGCGATGCTGGACCGCTTAGGCGTGATTCGCACCGGCGTGCAGCGCCTGACCGGCCTGATCGACACCCATCTCACCGACGAGCGGCTGCAATCGGGCAACCTCATGCTGGACCGCCAGCGGGTGGACCTTGCCGGTCTGGTCCGCGCGACGGCGGACACCTTCCGCGCCGCCCACCCGGAATGCCGCTTCGCGGTGGACGTGGCGGCGCTGCCGGAGGTGTCGGGCGACGACCATCTGCTGGGCCTCGTGCTGGGCAACCTGATCGGCAACGCTGTCAAGTATTCGGACGGCACGGCGCCCGACGGCACCGCGTGCGTGCGCATCCACGGCTCCGGCGACGGCCCGCTGGCGGTGCTGGAGGTGACCGACCACGGCTGCGGCATCCCGCCCAACGAGGTGCCGCGAATCTTCGACCGCTTCTTCCGCGGCAGCAACACCGGCGGCCATCCGGGCACCGGCGTCGGCCTGCACACCGTGCAGCAGATCGTCCATCTGCACGGCGGCGCCATCACCGTGGACAGCGTGGCGGGACAGGGCTCCACATTCCGCATGGTGCTGCCGGTGGACGGTCGCTGACGATGGTGAGATAGTCGGACGCACAATGGAGAGGCGGCTCGGATGACACCCACGCTTGGTCAGCAGTACGCCGCGTTCAAAGGCGAGCTCGACCGCAAAGGCATCATCTTCTCGTTCAGCGGCTACCTGTCGGAGGGGATCCTGTTCTCCCTCGGCGAGGCGCTGCGGGAAAAGATGACGCTGGAGGACGCCGACGGCCCGACCGTGCGCCGGGTCTTCTCGGTGTTCGTCGAGCAGATGCAGAACATCATCCGCTACTCCGCCGAGAAGATCGTCGCCAACGACGGCCGCTCCATCGAACTGAGCGCGGGCATGGTCACCATCGGCATGGAGGACAAGATGTTCTTCATCGTCTGCGGCAACACCGTGCGCGACACCGACGTGCCGCGCCTGCGCGAGCGGCTGGACTTCCTGAAGGGCCTGGACAAGGACGGCATCAAGGCGCACTACCGCGAGCAGCTGCGCGAGACGCCCGACGAGGGCAGCCGCGGCGCCACCATCGGCCTGATTGAGATCGCGCGACGCGCCAGCGCGCCCATCGAGTACGACTTCGCCGCCCTCGACGGCGGCAAGACCTTCTTCTGCCTCAAGGTTCGCATTTGAGATGGCGACGGAACGGCTGAGCATGGCGGCGACTCCCCGCACGCCCGAGATCGACTTCGACTTCGCATCGGGCCGCCTGGCGCTGCGGGGCGAGTCCTACCCCGACGACGTGGCGGCGCTGTTCGGCCCGGTGGTCGCGGCGCTGCGCGAGCATCTGGCGGAACCCGGCAACGCGCCGCTGCACCTGGACATCGAGTTGGTGTACTTCAACAGCTCCACCGCCAAGGTGCTGATGAACATCTTCCAGATGCTGGAGGCGGCGGCCCGCGAGGGCCGCCCGGTCACCGTGCACTGGTACTGCGAGGCCGAGGACGAGACCATGCGCGAGTTCGGGGAGGACTTCTCGGAAGACCTCGAACACGTCGCCTTCGAACTGCGCGAGGCGGCGGGCGGCGCGTCATGAGCTTCAATCTGTTCGATGCCGAGGAGCAGGTGATCGAGCGGGCCCAGTCCCTGGGCGCCCGGCTGGCCGAGGTGACGCCCGATTTCGGAGCGGAACTGGCCGAGTTGGTGGAAGGCTTCAAGCGCAGCTACCGCGAGCAGCGCCGGCTGGTGCGGGTCAGCGACCGCCTGCAAGGCCAGCTCGCCGCCGCCAACCAGGAGGCGGAACGCCGCCGCCAGGAGGCCGAAAGCGCGCTGGAGCGCCTGCGCGAGGCGCAGGACGTGCTGGTGCAGCAGGAAAAGCTGGCCTCGCTGGGCGCCCTGGTGGCCGGCGTGGCGCACGAGATCAACACGCCCGTGGGCATCGCCGTGTCCTGCGCCTCGCACCTGTCCGACGCCACGGCGCGGCTGGGCGAGATGGTGGAGCGCGGGCAGCTGGGGCGCGGCGAGTTCAACCGCTACCTCGCCACCGCCACGGACACGGCGACGCTGATCCTGGCGAACTGCGAGCGCGCGGCGCAGCTCATCAATAGCTTCAAGCAGGTGGCGGTGGACCGGGCGAGCGCCGAGCGCCGCGGCTTCGACCTGGGGGCTTATGTGCAGGAGACGCTGCTCAGCCTCCAGCCCAACCTGAAGCGCGGGCAGCATACGGTGACGGTGGACTGCCCGGCGGATCTGATGGTGGAGGGCTATCCGGGCGCCTTGTCGCAGATCCTCACCAATCTGGTGATGAACTCGCTGACGCACGGCTTCGCCGAAGGGCAGGGCGGGCACCTGCGCATCGGCGTGACGCAGCCCGACGCGGAGACGGTGTGCCTGACCTACGCCGACGACGGCCGCGGCATCCCGGCGGAGCATCTGGCCCTGGTCTTCGAGCCGTTCTTCACCACGCGGCGCGGCGAGGGCGGCAGCGGGTTGGGGCTGCACATCGTCCACAACCTGGTGGTCGGCCCGCTGAAGGGCGGCATCACGGTGGACAGCGCGCCGGGGCGGGGGGCGGTGTTCACGCTGACCTTCCCGCGGGTGGCGCCGGAGTAGCTCTAAACCGTCCTTACCGGCGCCGAGAACACGTACCCTACGCCGTGTTCGGACTTCAGCGGCGGCGTCTCGCCGATGGCTTTCTCGACCTTGTTGCGCAGGCGGCGGACCACGGTGTCGATGGTGCGGTCCTGCGGGTCCCAACGCCGGTTGTAGAGCGCCAGCGAGATCTGGTCGCGCGACACCGGCTGGCGCGCCTGCGTGGCCAGCAGCGTCGCCAGCTTCATCTCGGTGCTGGTCAGCGGCACGCGCACGCCGGCCGGGCTGGTGAGCGCCCAGTCGGTGGAATCGAGCTGCCAGTGCTCCTCCTCGCCCGGTGCGGCGGCGGCGGGGGCGGCGGGGAGCGGCGGCGCCGACTCCAGGCGGCGCAGCAGCGACTTCACCTGCGCTTCCAACTCGCGCATCTCCACCGGCTTCACCATGTAGGCGTCGGCGCCGATCTCCAACCCGACCACCCGGTCGACCGTCGAGCCGCGGGCCGTCACCATGATGATGCCCACCCCGGCCGTCTCGCGCAGCCGTGCGGCGATGGTGAAGCCGTCCTCGCCCGGCAGGTTGACGTCGAGAATGGCGACCGACACCGGCTTTGCTGCCAGAATGTCGTTCAGTTCGCGCCCGCTCTTGGCGCCGATGGCGTCGAAGCCGCAGCCGCGCAGGTACTCCACCATGTCGCGGCGCAGCGAAGCCTCATCCTCGATGACCGCTATGACCGCTGACGCCATGCTCTGATTGCTCCTCACGGCTTTGCATCGTGTCTAAAGCATATTAAATGCATCTTCGGGTATGTGTCACGTTATTGTGCGCCCCGATAACTTAAGCCGGGGCGGCATCGGTGGCGTGCGCTCCGGCCGCTCCGGCTCGCGGGGACAGGCGCGGCACGAAGCCGATGAAGGTCAGGTCGTCGCGCCGGGGCTCGTCGCCGCGATAGGCGGCCAGCGTGTCCAGCAAATGCCGCACCTGCACTTGCGTGGGCAGGCCGGCGCCGGCTCGCAGCAATTCCTGCACGCGGCGGCGGCCGAACAGGCGGCGCGTCGGGCCGCCCACCTGATCCGTGGTGCCGTCGGTGAGCAGATAAAAGCGCATTTCCGGCGTGAGATCCAGGTCGTGGCGCTGGAACGCGAAGTCCGGCTGCGAGTCGCGGTAGCCCAGGCTGTGCCGGTCGCCCTTGAGCGTGTGCAACTCCTGCCCGTCGTCGTAGAGCAGCGGCAGGTTGGCCCCGGCGAACGACAGCCGCCGGGCATCCGGGTCGATGATGACGATGGCGGCGTCCAGCCCGTCGTTCGAGGTCGCCTCCGCCCGGTCCTGGCGCAGCGCGCCGCGCACCAGCGCGTTGAGCATCGCCAGGATGTGCGCCGGGTCGTCGCAGGCGTCGTCTTGCAGGATGCGGTGCAGCGCCGAGGCGGCGATGGCGGTCATGAAGGCGCCCGGCACGCCGTGCCCGGTGCAGTCCATCACCGCGACGATGCAGCGCCCGTCGTGCGCGCCGATCCAGTAATAGTCGCCGCCCACATCGTCGAGCGGCTGCCACGCCACCGCGATGTCGGCCAGCAGGTCGCCGTGCGCGTCGCCGGACGGCAGCAGCGACTGCTGGATGCGCTGGGCGTAGCGCATGCCCTCGCGGATCGAAGCGTTGGCGGCGGCAAGCTGGGCGAAGGCGCGCTCGGCCTCGTCCTTGGCGTGGCGCAACGCGGTCTCGCGCCGGCCGACCTCGCCGACGAAATAGCCGAAGGCGCGGCCCATGTCGGCGATCTCGTCGTGGCCTTCGGCGGGGATCGGCACCGGGTTGCCCTCGGCGTTCGCCACCATGCAGTGCTGGAGGCCGGTGAGGCGGCCGATCACCCGGCGGCGCAGGAACACGAAGACGAGCACCGCCCCGGCGACCGCCGCCGCGGCGATGGCGAACAGGCTGTTGAAGGTGGTGGCGATGAAGGCGGTGAAGTCGCTCCGCTCGGTGGCGATGTCGGTCTCGAGTGCCGCGTACTGGCGCGAGACGCTGGCGACGAAGCGCCCGATGTCCTCGTTGGTGGCCCTCAGCACGGCCCCGATCTGGTTGTTCAGTTCGAGTTGGCGCAGGCGCAGCGCAAAGACGCTGGCGGGGCCTTCCGCCTGCTCGCCCACGCCGTTGATCAGCGCCACGTAGCCGTCGGTGACCGCGCCCGGCAACTCGCGCGCGTCCTGCTGGGCGCGGGCCAGCACGCGGCGCACTTCCTCCAGCATGGGGGCCAACTGGCCGGGGTGACGGCTGGTGCCGACGCGCAGCATGATGGTGACCGCCTGGCCGATGTCGTCGGTTATGCGGCGGATCACCTCGCCGATGCGCACCTGGGCCTCGACGGCGGCGATGTCGCCCTGGCTCGCGTTGATCTCGGCCAGCGCGGTGGCCACCTCGGCCAGCCGGCTCTGCACGCGGCGCGAGGCCTGCGCCTGCCGGTCGAGGTCGTCCATGGCGCGGATCACCGCGGCATCGGTGTCGTGGCGGTCTCCGACCAGTGCCGCCAGCCGTTGCAGGCTGTCCTGCATCTGCGAGCGCATCGCCGACAGCCCGGCCACCGTGACCGGCTCGGCGCCGGACGCGATCAAGTTGTCCGCTGCCTCGTCCAGAAGGCGGAACTGCTCCTGGGTGTGCCCAACCTGACGCTCCAGCTCGCCGCGGTCGGCGGCGCCGACCATGCGCGGGGCGGATGAGGCGACGGCGTGGCTCTGCTCCGTCAGCTTCGCCATGGCGACCAGCTGGCCGAAGCGGGTCAGCGCGATGCGGTCGAAGCCCTGGCGGAACTCCCGCGTGCCGTACAGCGCCACCGACGCCGCCAGGATGGTGAGGATCGTCAGCCCGACCAGACCGGCGGTCAGCCGGCCGGCGACACCCAATCGAACGAGCGGCGCCCGTGTGCGGCCTATGTCCGTTCGGCCCATATCCATCCCTTTTGCCGGCCCCCTCGCTGCCGGCATCCTACAGCGGTTTGCCGGCTGGTTCGAGCGGCGCGCTTGCCCTTGCCGACGTCTTTGTTGTAGGATCAAAGTCCTCAATGCCGAGGCGCGTCCGCGTGGTGCTGAACGAATGAAACACCCCGAAAAAGCGTTTCATAGTGTTTCATAGTGTTTCATTCGGCCTCGTAGGTTGGGTTGAGCCGCAGGCGAAGCCCAACAGACTCCGCATCGCGAACACGTTGGGCTTCGCTGCGCTCAACCCAACCTACGAGGCTACGACGCTCACCCCGGCCCGTAGGGGATCGACACCGTGACCGAGGTGCCGTCGCGTCCGCCGAAGCGCAGCCGCGCGCCGACCTGTTCGGCCAGCCGGCGGACCAGGGAAAGCCCGGTGCCGGCGGACGAACGGCGCCCGCCCGCGACGCCGACTCCGTTGTCGCGCACGCGCAGCAGCAGCTTGCCGGCGCGCTTGCGCAACGCGAGCTCGACTACGCCCTCGGTGCGCCCGGCAAAGGCGTATTTCAGGGCGTTGGTCAGCAGTTCGTTGGCGACCAGCGCCAGACTGACGGCTTGGTTGGCCTCGACCGGCACGGCCTGCGCCGCGATGCGCACCTCGATGCCGCGCTCGTCGGCGCCCATGGAGAAGGCGGTGGCGGTGCCCAGCCGGTGCAGCAGCGCGCCGAGGTCGAGCACCGCGTCGTCGCTCTTGCCCTGGAGCGCCTGATGCACCAGCGCCACGGCCGCCAGCCGCTCCTGCGTCAGTTGCAGCACCTCCCGCGCCTGCGGGTCGCGGATGTCGGCCAGTTCGATCGCCACCAGGGACGCGATGGTGGCGAAGGCGTTCTTGGCGCGGTGGTTGGTTTCGCGCAGCAGCAGTTCGGTCCGGCCCAGCTCGGCCTCCAGCTCGGCGATGCGGGCGCGGAGCGCTGCGGCATCCTCGCCCCCGTCGCCCATCGGAGTGCAGGCCAGCGCTGCCAGCGCCCGCCCGCGGAACAAGGCCACCGCCCAGTCACCGTCAACGGCAGGGAAGGGCGCGGTCGCGACGGCGGATGGGAACTGAGCGACCGCGCGCTCGACGCCGCGTCTGAACAGATCTCGCCACATGGTGGTGTTCCTCTCGGCTTTTCCACCATGATGTTCCCCAAACGATAGGGGTAGGTGTGAGATAGCTGTGGCCGCGCGAGGACATAAATAAGACATCGCGCCAAACGACAGCGTAGCCCAAGACTAGCCACCTCATCATTCGCCGATCAATCATGGGAGGCGGCCGATAGTGCTTTCGGTTTGCTTCGGCGGTTGGGCGGATCGCCGTTTTGACGGGTGGGTCGCCTTTTCCTGGTCTATTGCTGGCGCCAGCACCGAAAACCGGACGGTCGCGGCGAACAGCCCCGTTGCGCAAATGCTCGCGCTGGGGCAACGTCGCGCCCAATTGGCTGTTGGGCTATGCCGACGACTATCGCCGCGCGCCCCTCGGCCGGACCCCTTAAGAAGCGAAAGGCGGAACGCATGAACAGCAAGATGAAGCCCGGCGTCGTCACCGGTGCGGAGTATCGCGCCCTGGTCGCGGCTTGCCATGAGGGCGGCTACGCCCTGCCGGCGGTCAACGTGATCGGCACCAGCACGATCAACGCGGTTCTGGAAGCGGCAGCCCGCAACAAGTCCGACGTCATCATCCAGCTGTCCAGCGGCGGCGCGCAGTTCTACGCCGGCCAGGGCATGAAGGATTCGGCGCAGGCCCGCATCCTCGGCGCCGTCTCGGCCGCCCGCCACGTCCACCTGCTGGCCGAGCAGTACGGCGTGTGCGTCGTCATGCACACCGACCACGCCGCCAAGAAGCTGATCCCCTGGGTCGAGGGCATGATCGCCCACGGCGAGGAGCATTTCCGCCAGACCGGCAAGCCGCTGTTCAGCTCGCACATGCTCGACCTGTCGGAAGAGTCGCTGGAGGACAACCTGTCGGAGTGCGCGCGCATCCTCAAGCGCATGGCGCCGCTGGGCATGAGCCTGGAGATCGAGTTGGGCGTCACCGGCGGCGAGGAGGACGGCGTCGGCTCGGAAGACCTCAGCGCCGACAATGCCCACCTCTACACCCAGCCCGAGGACGTGCTGCGCGCCTATGAGGTGTTGTCGCCCATCGGCCACTTCTCGGTGGCGGCGTCGTTCGGCAACGTGCACGGCGTCTACGCGCCGGGCAACGTCAAGCTGCGCCCGGAGATCCTCGGCGCCTCGCAGGAACTGGTGTCGGCGAAGCACGGCGGCACCAAGCCGCTGGCGCTGGTGTTCCACGGCGGCTCGGGCTCCGAGAAGGAGAAGATCGAGGAGGCGGTCGGCCATGGCGTGTTCAAGATGAACATCGACACCGACACCCAGTTCGCCTTCGCGTCGAGCGTCGGCAAGTTCGTCTTCGCCAACGACAAGGCGTTCCGCCACCAGATCGACCCGGAGACCGGCAAGCCGTACAAGAAGATCTACGACCCGCGCGTCTGGCTGCGCGAGGGCGAGAAGGGCATCGCCGACCGCCTCGACGAGGCGTTCGCCGACCTCGGCGCGACCGGCAAGTCGCTCGCCGCGGTGTAAGCGGAGCGAGGGCCTTGTGATCGAGCGCCCACCCCGCACGGATGTCCACCGCACGGACATTCCCCACCGGCTGGACCGGCTCCCGTGGAGCCGGTTCCACTGGCTGGTTGTGGTGGCGCTCGGCATCACCTGGATCCTGGACGGGCTGGAGGTCACGATATCCGGCTCCATCGCCGGAGCGCTGAAGGACAGCCCGACCTTGCGCTTCACCGACGCCGACATCGGCGACATGGGAAGCGCCTACATCCTCGGCGCGGTGATCGGCGCCCTGCTGTTCGGCTGGCTGACCGACCGCTGGGGGCGCAAGAAGCTCTTCTACATCACCCTGGCGGTCTACGCGCTGGCGACACTGTCCAGCGCCTTCGCCTGGGACTACTGGAGCTTCGCGGCGTTCCGTTTCCTGACCGGGGCCGGCATCGGCGGCGAGTACGCCGCCATCAACTCCGCCATTCAGGAACTGATCCCGGCGCGCTACCGCGGGCGCACCGACCTCGCCATCAACGGCAGTTTCTGGGTGGGGGCGGCGCTGGGCGCCCTGGGCGCGGTGGTGCTGCTGGCGCCGGGGTTCCTCGGGCCGGATGTGGGCTGGCGGCTCGCCTTCGGCATCGGCGGCACGCTGGCGCTGTTCATCATCTTCCTGCGCGCCTTCCTGCCGGAAAGCCCGCGCTGGCTGATGATCAAGGGCCGCATCGCCGAGGCCGAGCACACCGTCGGCCATATCGAGAACAGTGTGCGCCGATCCACCGGCTGCCCGTTGCCGGAGGTGCCGGCGCTGTCGCTCACGCTGGACCTGACGCGCGACACCTCGATGATGGCGGTGGCGCGGGTGCTGTTCACGCAGTACCGCCGGCGCTCGATCCTCGGGCTGTCGCTGATGATCGCGCAGGCGTTCTTCTACAACGCGATCTTCTTCACCAACGTGCTGATTCTGACCCGGTTCTACGGCGTGCCGAACAGCGACGTGGGCTGGTACGTGCTGCCCTTCGCGCTGGGCAACTTCACCGGGCCGCTGCTGCTCGGGCCGCTGTTCGACACCTGGGGGCGCAAGCCGATGATCGCCGCCACCTACGCGCTGTCGGGCGTGCTGCTGCTGGGCACCGGCTGGATGTTCCTGCACGGCATGCTGACCGCGACGACGCAGACCGTGGCGTGGAGCGTCATCTTCTTCGTGGCCTCGGCGGCGGCCAGCTCGGCCTACCTGACGGTCAGCGAGAGCTTCCCGCTGGAGGCGCGGGCCACCGCCATTTCGCTGTTCTACGCGCTGGGGACGCTGCTGGGCGGCGTGGCGGCGCCGTGGTTCTTCGGCCGGCTGATCGAGACCGGCGACCGCGGCCAGATCATGGTGGGCTACACCATCGCATCCGTCCTGATGATCATCGCGGCGGGCATCGAACTGCTGATCGGCGTGCGGGCTGAGCGCAAGTCGCTGGAGAGTGTCGCCACCCCCTTGAGCAGCCTCGCCCCCGCCGAATGAGCAGACCGTAAGCGCCTTGATGCGCCGCGTTCGGCGCCCATATGGCTGTCTGTACCCCGCGGACGAGATCCGCGCCCCGCCCCCCACTTCCGCGTCATGATCGGACGCGCCGTTGCGCGGCGTGGGAAGCCGTGTCTGTCGCCGCACCGTGGAGACCGAGATGCAACCACCGATGCGACTGGCGATGACTTGGCGGTTCGAGACGCCTCGCCGGCTGTTCCTGGAAGGCCACGGGCGTCGGATCGAGCTGCGCTACGACGGGTCGGGCGTCGCCGGCTGGGACGTTCTGCTGAACGGCCGCCGCATGGCGCGTTGCCCGGACCTGATCGGGGCGCAGGAGCGGGCGATGATGATGGTGGCCGGCTGCGCCCTCTTCCCGAATGCGGCCGAGCCCGCAGGACAAGACATGATGGACCGAGATCTTCCGCTTTCCTTCTCCGATCTCCTGAAACCGATCCTGACCGTGCCCGCGGGCGACGAGGCGGCGCTCGACGACGCCATCAACGCGGTGGCTGAGGAGCTGGCCGTGCACGGCGCGCTGCTGGTCGACCGCGACGAGCGGCCGGCGCACGGCGTCACCGACGAGGAGGCGGTGCTCGGCACGCTCGCCGTCTTCGGCCGCACGCTGCTGCATCAGGGCGAGTTCGACGACGCCCTGGGCGTCGCCGACCTGATGGAGCGGGTGGATGAGCATGGCAAGCGCCGGCATCGACGGCGGGCGGCGTGAGCCGCTTTTATTTCGGCAGCCGCTGCCGCACCTCGAAGAACCCCGTCCATGGGTCGCCCTTCGGCAGGTCGGCCACGCTGTACCGGTTGGGATCGTCGCGCAGCCCCTCCCAATCCAGCGGGGTCGCCACCGGGGCGCCGGGGTGGGCACGGGTCGAGTAGGCGGCCACCGCCGTGGCCCCACGGCTGTTGCGCAAATGGTCGAGGAAGATCCGCCCGCCGCGCGCTTCCTTCAGCGGGTTGGTCGTGTAGCGCTCCGGCTGCCGCTCGGCCAACCGCGCCGCCACGTCGTACGCGAAGGTCTTGACCGTCCCCCAGTCCGCTGCCGGCTCGATGGGCAGCACCACGTGCAGGCCCTTGCCGCCGGTGGTCTTCACGAAGCTGCGCAGGCCCCGCGTCTCCAAGTCCGCGCGGATTTCCCGCGCGCCGGCAACCACCTGCGCCCACGGCACGCCCTCGTCCGGGTCGAGGTCGAAGACGATGCGGTCCGGCCGTTCCAGATCGTCTACGGTGGCGCCCCACGGGTGCAGTTCCAGCACGCCCATCTGCACCAGCGCCACCAGACCGGCCAGATCATCCACCGCCAGCCATTCCTCGCCGCCGGAGCGGACGCGGCGCACCGCCTTGTGCAAGCCGGCCCAGGGGTGTTTCTGGACGAAACAGGCGTCACCGCTGCCGGACGGGCAGCGCACCAGCGTCAGCGGCCGGTTCGCCACATGCGGCAGGATGCGGCCGGCGATGCCGGCGTAGAACTCCGCCAAGCCGCGCTTGGTCAGCCCTTGCTCCGGCCAGAGCACCTTGTCGGGGTGCGTCAGGGTCACTCCGGCGATCTCGATAGCCTGCGTGGTGGTTTTCGGCACGGGACGCCTCCTGCTGTCGCAGCGGAAACGCCACAACCTTGCATTCGCTCCGACTCCGCCGTGCAACATGGACAAGCGACGTTGATTGGCATATGCTAAGGCATATGCCGCTGGAGGCCGCGATGATCCCCGACCGACACGTCAAGCTCTTCAGGAATGGCCGCAATCAAGCGGTGAGAATCCCGCGTGAGTTCGAGCTTCCCGGTGAGGACGCCGTGATGCGCAAGGAGGGCGACCGCCTGATCATCGAGCCGGCCAAGCCGACATCCCTGTTGGGAATCTTGGCAACCCTCGCGCCACTCGACGAGGATTTCCCGGAAATCCGTGATCCTGCCCCGGATCAGGTCGATTTCTGATGCTCTATCTGCTCGACACCAACATCGTGTCCGATCTTGTCCGCAATCCCCAAGGGCGCGTGACGCAGCGCATCCGAGAGGTCGGCGAGACGCAGGTCTGCACCAGCATCATCGTCGCCGCGGAACTCCGCTTCGGCGCCGAAAAGAAGGGATCGGCACGGCTGACGGCGCAACTCGACGCGGTTCTGGGAGCGCTCGAGGTCCTGCCGTTCGAGGCGCCCGCCGAGGCCGCGTACGGTCTGCTTCGTGCCCGCCTGGAAAGGATCGGTCAGGTCATCGGCGGCAACGACATGCTGATCGCCGCCCACGCGCTCGCGCTGGGCGGCACAATCGTCACCGACAATGTGGACGAGTTTCGCCGCGTCCAGGATCTCCGCTGCGAAAACTGGCTGCGGTAGGGGGCCGCCAGCGAACCGGCGGCCCATTCCATCTACATCGCCCTCTGGGACGTGGAGAGCGCCAGAGCCTTGCTCTGCGCCATCACGGCCTTCTGCACCTTCTCGAACGCCCGAACTTCCAACTGGCGGACGCGCTCGCGCGACACCTGGAAGCGCTGGCTCAACTCCTCCAGCGTCATCGGCTCCTCGCTGAGGCGCCGGGCGACGAGGATCTGCCGCTCGCGGTCGTTCAGCGCGTTGAGGCCGAGCTTGAGGAACCGCACGCGCTGCTGACGCTCCTGGGAGTCCGCCAGGACGGTCTCCTGGCTGGAGCGCTCGTCCACCAGCATGTCCTGCCACTCGCCGTCGCCCTCGTCGCTGATGGTGGCGTTGAGCGAGCGGTCGCTGCCCAAACGGCGGTTCATCTCCACCACCTCGGTCTCGGGCACGTCGAGTTCGGTGGCGATGAAGGCCACGGCCTCCGGTGACAGGTCGCCGCTTTCCAGCTCCTGCATGCGCGCCCGCAGGCGCCGCAGGCTGAAGAACAGCTTCTTCTGCGCGGCGGTCGTGCCGATCTTCACCAGCGACCAGTTGTGCAGCACGTATTCCTGAATGGCCGCCCGCACCCACCACGCGGCGTACGTGGCGAAGCGGAAGCCCTTGTCCGGGTCGAACTTGCGGGCAGCCACCATCAGCCCCACATTGCCTTCGGCAACGAGGTCGGACAGCGGAAGCCCGTAACCTTGGAACCCCTTCGCCATCTTGAAGACCAGCCGCAAGTGGCTGCCGACCAGCGCGTCGAGAGCCGCCGGGTCCTGGTGGTCCCGCCAGCGATAGGACAAGTCCCTTTCGCGGTCGGGGGTCAGATACTCGTACTTGCGGGCGTCCTTGAGGTACAGGTTCAGAGGTTCGTCGGATACCAACGATTCTGCCAATGCACATCTCCCGATCCGACATCCATGAAACGCCCCGAAAAAGACCGCCAGAACCCGCCTTGGTCAGCCGCAGACCAGAAGGGGCAGGGCACGGTCGGTGGGTGGCTCGGGGCCAGCCGGGTTGGGTGAGGGATGTCGGGAAGAGACTTTATTTGGGGACGAACGACGGGAAATCAAGGGGCGGTAGTACCATTCTTGTTCTCTCCCCCTACACCGGCAGCCCCCGCATGCTCGCCACCGCCGTCATCACGCCGCGGATCTCCGCCAAGCCCTTCAGGCGGCCGATGGCCGGGTAGCCGGGGTGGGTCTTCTTGCCGACGTCGTCCAGCAGCTCGTGGCCGTGGTCGGGGCGGAAGGGCAGACGCCAGCGGGGGCTCCCGGACTCCTTGCGGCGCTTCTGCTCCTCCAGGACCGTCGTCACCACCGACACCATGTCCACGTCGCCGCCCAGATGGTCGGCTTCCATGAACGAGCCGTCCGGCTCCTTGGCGACGTTGCGGAGATGGACAAAGTGGATGCGGTCGGCGAAGCGCTTGGCCATGGCCGGTACGTCGTTCGTCTGCCCGGCACCCAGTGAGCCGGTGCAGAAGGTCAAGCCGTTGGCCTCGGACTTCACCGCGTCCAACAGGTGCGCCAGATCGTCCGCGGTGCTGACGACGCGCGGCAGGCCGAGCAGCGGGCGGGGCGGGTCGTCGGGATGGATGCCCATGCGGATGCCGATCTCCTCGGCGGTGGGGATCACCTCGCGCAGGAAGCGCGCCAGAGTCTCGCGCAAGCCCTGGGCGTCCATGCCCCGGTAGCGGTCGAGCATCTTGCGCAGCCCCGGCACGTCGTAGCGGTCGAAGGCGCCCGGCAGGCCGGCCATGATGTTGGACAGCAGCTGCTTCTTGTCGCTCTCCGACGCCTTGTCGAACCACGCCTTGGCGCGGGCCAGCACGTCCGGCTTGTGGTCGGCTTCCGAGCCGGGGCGCTCCAGGATGTAGACGTCGAAGGCGGCGTGCTCGTACGCGTTGAAGCGCAGTGCCGTGCCGCCGCCGGGCAGCGCCGCGGCGAGGTCGGTGCGCGTCCAGTCCAGCACCGGCATGAAGTTGTAGCAGATCGTCGTGACGCCGCACGCCGCCAGATTGCGCATGGACTGGCGGTAGTTGTCGAACAGCGGCGTCAGGTCGCCCTCGCCGATCTTGATGGATTCATGGATGGGCAGGCTCTCCACCACGCTCCAGCGCAAGCCGAGCGATTTGTCCTGCTCGATCATCGCCTTGCGTTTCCCGATCTCCTCGACCGACCAGACCACGCCGTAGGGGATCTGGTGCAGCGCCGTGACGATGCCGGTGGCGCCCGCCTGCCGAATATGGTCGAGCCGGATCACATCGTCCGGGCCGAACCAGCGCCAAGTCTGCTCCATGGCTTCAACTCCTGCACTCTATCCGTTGGCTTCACCGCACAGCAGCACCTGCTCGACCTGGGCGAGGTGCTCGTGCATGGCGGCGCGGGCGGCGGCGGCGTCGCGGCGGCGCAGCGCCTCGACGATTCGGGCGTGGTCGGCGAGCGTGGTGCTCTGGTTGTCCGGCAGCCCCGTGTGGCGGCTCAGCCCGTCGAACACCGGCGCCACCATGTTCGCCCACAACCCCTCAACCACCGAAACCAGCACCGTGTTGCCGGTGGCCGCGGCGATGCGCACGTGGAACAGCCGGTCGATGGGCTTGGTATCCTGGCCGTCGAGGATAGCGCGCTCCATCAGCGTCTGCGTCCCGGCGATACTCTCCAGGTCGGCGGGGGTGGCGGCCTCGGCGGCGGCGAAGGCGATTTCCCCCTCGATCATCAGGCGCGCGCGGATCAGGTCGAACGGGCTGGGGCCGGCGTCGCCCAGCGCCGGAGCGTCGTCCCCGCGCGGCGCGCGCACGTAGGCGCCGGACCCCGTGCGCACCTCGACCAGCCCGGCGATCTCCAGCGCTACCATCGCCTCGCGCAGCACCGGACGGCTGACGCCGAGGCTGCGCGCCAGATCGCGTTCCGGTGGCAGGCGGTGGCCGGGGGCGAACTCGCCGCGCCGGATCAGCGCGCCGATCTGCTCGGCGACCTGCTGGTAGAGACGTTGCGTCTCGATGGCCTGGAAGGGCATGCGGCGGCTCCCCTCACGAGGTTTTCTTGACGCGGGTGACGAGCTGCGTCGGATCGACGAAGCGCAACGCCAGGAACAGCCACACCAGCGTCGTCGCCATGTAGATCATCGCCATGGCGTCCACCGACTGCCCGGCCCGCACACCCGCCGCGAACACCGAATAATACAGCGCCACCACCAGCGTCTGGCTGCTCGGCCCGGCGGTCAGGAAGGTCAGCTCGAACATGGCGATGGTGCGCACCAGCACCAGCAACCCGGCCGCCAGCATGCCCGGCGCCAGCAGCGGAACCAGCACGTGCAGGAAGATTCGCGGCGTGTTGGCGCCGAAGACGCGCGCCGCCGCCTCCAGGCGCGGGTCGATCTGCTCGATGAACGGCGTCATCACCAGAATGACGAAGGGCACCGTCGGCACGAGGTTCGCCAGGATGACGCCGGTCATCGTGCCGGCAAGGTGCAGTTGGTACAGCACCGTCGCCATGGGGATGCCGTAGGTGATCGGCGGCACCAGCAGCGGCAGCACGAACAGCAGCGTCACCAGCCGCTTGCCGGCGAACTCCCGCCGCGCCAACGCATAGGCCGCCGGCACGCCCAGCAGCAGCGACAGCACCACCACCGCCAGCACCACCTCCATGGTGACCAGCAGCACGTCGTCGAGCTGGAATTCCTCCCACGCCGCGAAGTACCAGCGCGTGGTGTATCCGGCCGGGAACCACGTGCCGAGCCAGCGCGTGGCGAAGGAGTTCACCCCCACCGCCGCGATGAGGCCGAAGAGGTTCACCAGGAAAAAGCCGATGATCAGCCATGTCAGGCTGTGCCAGAGCTTGGCTGCAAGGCTCTCGTTGCTCTGCATGGCGTCAGCCCTTCCCGCCGCCGGTGGGGCCGCGGTAGAACAGCCGCCGTGCCCCCAGCACCGCCAGAACGACGATCAGCTGCACCGCCGCCATGATCATCGCGATGGCCGAGGCCATGGCGTAGTCGTACTGCTCGAACGCCGCCTGATACGCGGCGATGGAGATGACGCGCGTCGGCCCGGCGGGGGCGCCCAGCAGCACCGCCGAGGGAAAGACGGAAAACGCCTGGACGAAGGCCAGACAGAACGCCACCGCCAGTCCGGGGATCAGCAGCGGCAGGAAGATGTGGCGGAACTGCCGCGCCGGTCCGGCGCCCAGCGTCGCGGCGGCCTGCGGCAGCGCCGGGTCGATGCCGGTGACGTAGGACAGCGTCAGCAGGAAGACGAACGGGAAACCGGTGATCACCAGCGACAGGAAGACGCCCCAGTAATTGTGCGTCAGGCGCACCGGTGAACCGGTCAGCCCCAATTCGATCAGCGTGCGGTTCAGCCAGCCCTGCGGCCCCAGGTAGGTCAGCAGCCCCTCCGCCACCAGCACGGTGCCCAGGGTGATCGGGATGACGAGGATGGTGGTCAGGATGCGCTGCCAGCGGAAGTGCCGGACCCGGAAGGCGATGGGCAAGGCGATCGCCATGTTCAGCACCGTCACCGGCAGCCCCAGCCACATGGTGGTGGCGATGGTGTCGTACAGGTACGGGTCGCTGAAGAAGGCGGCGTAGTTGGCGAACACACTGCCCTTGGTCGGCTGGAACGACAGCACGAGGCCGTAGGCGAAGGGGTAGATGAACAGCAGCACGACGAACACCGCCGCCGGCACCACCAGCAGCGTCGTGCGGTCCCATCCCGCAGCAAGCATGCGGCGGCGCAGTGTGGGGCGCTCGGCCCGGTAGGTGGCGGTCTGGCTGGTCATGCGTTTTCCTCGGCGCCGAACAGCAGCACGCGCTCCGGCGCGGCGCGCAGGTGCACGGGCTCGTCCAGCCGCAGGCGCTGGTGCGAGCGGAAGTGCAGCAGCAGCCCGCCTCGGGTGAGCGCGGTGGCGGCGTACTCCCGGCCGACGAACTCGACGCTCTCGACCACGCCGGGGATGGCGCCGGGGCCGTCCTCGCCGGGCAGCAATTCCTCCGGCCGGATGGCGACCGCGGCGCGGCCGGAACCCAGCGACCCGCGCGGCGTGCCGATGACCTGGAGGTCGTCACGCACCACCGTCGCGCGCTCGCCGTCGCCGCCGGCCACGTCTCCCTCAAAGACGTTGCGGTAGCCCATGAAGCGCGCCACGTCCAACACCGCCGGGCGGGCGTACAGGTCTTCCGGCGTGCCGATCTGCCGCACGCGGCCGTCGCGCAGCACGACGATGCGGTCGGCCAGCGACAGCGCCTCGTCCTGATCGTGGGTGACGTAGACGGTGGAGCGGCCCAGCTCATTGTGGATGCGGCGGATCCCGTGCCGCATGTCCAGGCGCAGCCGGGCGTCGAGGTTGGACAGCGGCTCGTCCATCAGCACCAGCGGCGGCTGCACGACGATGGCCCGCGCGATGGCGACGCGCTGCTGCTGCCCGCCCGACAGCTGGCCGGGCAGCTTGGCGCCGTGCGCCTCCAACTGCACCAGCCGGATCGCGGCGTCGATGCGCGCTTCGGCCTCTGCCTTCGGCACGCCGCGCATGGCAAGCCCGAAGCCGATGTTCCGCCGCACGGTCATGTGCGGGAACAGCGCGTAGTTCTGGAACACCATGCCGAAGCCGCGCCGCTCGGGCGGCAGTTCGTCGATGCGCCGGTCGTCCAGCCAGATGCTGCCCGCGGTCAGCGGCAGCAGTCCGGCGAGGCAATTGAGCGCCGTCGACTTGCCGCACCCCGAGGGGCCGAGCAAGGCGATGAACTCGCCGCGTCGGATGGTCAGGTCGAGGTCTTGCAGCGCCATGACGCCATCGAAGCCGCGGCTGACCCGCTCCAGCCGGATCTCGCCGAAATCGCCGTCCGCCCGTGCCATGTCAGGCACCCCTTTACTTGGTCTTGGCAGCACCCACGCGTTCGTCCCACAGCCGGAAGGCGTCCACCATGCTCTTGGCGTCGAGCGGCAGCTCGATGGGGTTCTCGGCGATCAGCTTCTCGTACTCCGGCCGGCCGAACTCCTTGATGGCGGCCTGACTGTCCGGTGGCGCCATGTCGAGCGTCACGTTCTGCACCGCCGGGCCGGGGTAGAAGTACCCCTCGTCATAGGCGTAGGCCTGCTGTTCCGGCTTCAGCAAAAACGCCATGATGTCGAGGACGACCGCCAGCCGCTCCGGCGCCAGGCCCTTGGGCACCACCATGTAGTGGGCGTCCGCCACCCAGTGGAAACCCTTCAGCGTCGTCACCTGCGCCGACTTCGGCACGGTGCCCAGGACGCGCGGGTTGATGTCCCAGCCCGTCGTCGTGGCGATCACGTCGCGCGAGCCCTCGCCCAGTTCCTTCATGGTCGCCGTGGTGCCGGACGGGTAGTACTCGACGCAACTGTTCAGGTCCTTGAGGAAGGCCCAGGTCTTCTCCCAACCGTTCACCGGGTCCTGCGGGTTCTTGTCGCCCAACAGGTAGGGCAGGCCCATCAGGAAGGTGCGGCCGGGGCCGGAGTTGGCTGGGCGCGCGTACATGAACTTGCCGGGGTTGGCCTTGCAGTAGGCCAGCAGCTCCTCAGCGGATTTCGGCGGATTCTTGACGCGCTCCGGGGCGTACTCCAAGAGCGGGCCGGAGGGGTAGTAGGTGACGACGATGCCCTGGTTGGCCGCCAGCGTCTGCATCTTCGCCGCCGCCGGCAGGTAGCTCTTGTCCAGATTGGGGAACTTCTCGGCGTAGGCCGGCAGCAGCGGCGTCCACAGCCCCTGCTCGATGCCCGCCGCCAAGCCGTCCGTGCCGGTCAGCACGAGGTCGATATCCACGCGCCCGGCGTTCTGCTGCGCCTTGATCTTGCCGGCCAGTTCGGGCGCCGGGGCCTTGGTGAAGGTGAAGCGCGCGACGCGGTTCGGGTTGGCCTTGCGGTAGTTCTCGATGGCCTTCTGGGTCAGCGCCAGATTGCCGGCCACGTCGATGACGTTGATCGTCACCGGGGAACTGGGAATGGCGGGCACCTGCGCCCGTGCAGGCAGTGCTGTCAGCACGCCCGCCATCGCCAGACTTGCGAACACCACACGCCGCCCACTGCCGTCGTGCATGGCCGTCCCTCCCTGCTTTTGGTTTTCAGGAAGGTTAGTGCACGTATGATGTTGCTGTCAAACTGTCTGATGGCCTGACCAATTCGGCCTAGGCCAATCCTTTTGCGATCATGCTCAGGCCGACGAGGAACAGCGTGCCCAGCACGAAGTTGCGGAACACCCTGGGCGAGGCGCGGTTGCGGATGCGCTGGCCGATGGACAGCCCCAGCACCATGGCCGGCACGCCCATCGCCGAAACCAGCAGATCGTCCAGCCCCAGCACGCCCAGGTGCGACAGCCCGGCGCCCAGCACGACGCTGCCCAGCAGGAACAGCGCGCTCGCCGCGAACACGAACTCGCGCGCCGTCAGGCCGATCGCCAGGAAGGCCTGAAGCGACGGGAAGCCGAAGAACGACGTCATGCCGCCCAACATCCCGGCCGCCGCCCCGCTGGCCAGCAGCAGCGGCAGCCGCCCGCGCCCCTCCACCCGCGGGATGCGGCCGAGGAACTGCATCAGCGCCGCCAGTTCGGTGAGCACGCCCACCAGCAGATAGAGCACCCGCGGGTCCATGGCCGGCACCAGCCGGACGGTAGCCGCCATGACCGGCATCAGCACGGCCAGCAGCGGCCAGATGGTGCGCAGCACATGGGTGCAGGCGCGGGTCTCGATCATCTGCACGAGGTTGGCGCCGAAGGTCGGCACCAGCGCCCAGGCGATGGCGACCGGCACCGGCATCGCCTGCGCCAGCAGTGGCACGGCGATCATCGGAAAGCCGAAGCCGGCGGCGCCCTTGACCACGCCGGCCAGCGTGAAGACGACCATCGCATAGCCGACGAGCAGCGGGTCGAAGCCGCTCACGTCCGCACTCCGGCCGGCGGGGAGGCATGTCCATTGCGCATTCGCGGTCCCATCTCCTTGCCGGTACGCTCGGTGTCGACGCGATAAGAATAGAAGGAGGAAACCATGGAGCGCCATCGCATCGCCGTCATCCCCGGCGACGGTATCGGCCACGAGGTGGTGCCCGAGGGCATCCGTGTGCTGGAGGCCATCGGCCGCAAGTTCGATATCGCCTTCCAATGGGACCATCTGGACTGGTCGTGCGAGCGCTTCCGCAAGACCGGCCGCATGATGCCGGAAGACGGCATCGCCTCCATCCGCAACCACGACGCCATCTTCCTCGGTGCCGTCGGCTTCCCCGGCGTACCGGACCACGTGTCGCTGTGGGGGCTGCTGATCCCATTGCGCCGCGAGTTCCGCCAATACGTCAATCTGCGCCCCGTGCGCCTGTTCAAGGGCGTGCCGTGCCCGCTGGCCGGCCGCGCGCCGGGCGACATCGACATGATGATCGTGCGCGAAAACAACGAAGGCGAATACTCCGAGATCGGCGGCCGCCTCTACGCCGGCACCGACAAGGAAGTCGTCGTGCAGGAAACCATGTTCACCCGCAAGGGCGTGGACCGCATCCTGCGCTACGCCTTCGAACTGGCGCAGAACAGGCCGAAGAAGCACCTGACCTCGGCCACCAAGTCGAACGGCATCATCCACACCATGCCCTTCTGGGACGAGCGCTTCGCCGCCATGAAGCCGGCGTTCGCGGACGTGAAGACCGACCAGTTCCACATCGACATCCTGGCCGCGCACTTCGTGCGCAACCCGCACTGGTTCGACGTGGTGGTGGGCTCCAACCTGTTTGGCGACATCCTGTCCGACCTTGGCCCGGCCTGCACCGGCACCATCGCCATCGCGCCCTCCGCCAACCTGAACCCGGAGCGCCAGTTCCCCTCGATGTTCGAGCCGGTGCACGGCTCGGCGCCGGACATCGCCGGCAAGGGCATCGCCAACCCCATCGGCCAGATCTGGTCGGGTGCGATGATGCTCGACCACCTCGGCCGCCCGGACGCCGGGGCCGCCATCGTCCAGGCCATCGAGCGCGTGCTGGCCGACGCCGATGTCCGCACCCCTGATATGGGCGGCAAGGCCAACACCAGGGAGCTTGGCGAAGCCATCGCCGCGGCGATCTAGTGGCGTGCGCCAGACGGACCGTTACGTATGTAGCTCGACCTTGGACGCCCGAACTCCGTCCGCCGGCTGGCGGCACCACGCCGCAAAGCGGCGTCAGTGCGTCACGTTGACCGGCGGCGCGTCTTCATCCGTGCGGCCCCGGCGGCGGTCGCCATAGTAATCCCGATCCCGATACGCACGGCCCCCGAACTGGCCAGAGTTGCCGAAAAGGCCATCGTCGTAATAGCCGCGATCCCTGTAATACCCGCGGTCGCCGTAGGCCGTCTCATTGCAGGCCGACAGCGCCATCAGCGCTACTCCGGCCGCCACCAATCTCGAAATTTTCATATTGTCCTCCACCTGATGGAGTTTGCCTGGACGTCAACAGCCCTAACGTGGGTTCGGCTCGGCGGAATCAGGCGCTGGGATATGCAAGCCCGAGAACGGACTCGACCAATTATGGCTCGGCCATAAGAAGGAGTCGATGCCGCACGTGAACTGCGAACTCGGAAGCCCGTTTCTCCACGCCCGTCACAACGCATCGACCATGAATGCCAATCCAGAAAGGGACACGATGGGGTTGACGATCAGAAGACGATGGCTTCGGCGAGGTACAAACGACATGGTTCGGCCCACTCGGCGGCTCCCCTACCGGGTAGCCCCCGAGTTGCCGTGGACCTCCCGCCCCGCCGTCCTGTTTCATGGGCGGGTGAACAACGGCGCCGAGGTGCGGCGATGCGGGGTCCGGCCGGCATTCATGCGGGTCCATGGAACGACGTCCGCCACGTGGCGGCGACCAGCGGACAGCGCCAGCTGCGCGAGTGGCTGGCGCGCCTGCGCCGCCGCATGGCCTTCCTCGGCATGGCCGCGACGTGGCTGATCTTCGTAATGATCGCGGTGGCGGTGGTGTTCGCCCCCATCGTGCCGACCGCATGGCTGTGGCTCCCCATCGGCCTGTCGCTGGCCCTGAAGGGCTTCTGGCGCGTTGCGTACGTTTGCTGGTCGCGCGCGCGGACGCAAGCGCCGGAGCGCGCGCTGGCCGCCGCCCAGCGCGAGATCGGCGGCCGGCTCCAACCGCTGGCCGACACCATCAACGCCGACCTGGGCGCGCGGACGCAGCGGCAGGGCCGCGTCTCCGTGCGCTCGTACGAAGCGGTCGAGTTCATGGGCGAACTGCTGCGCGCCACGCAGGGCTTCCCCTTCGCGCTGCGCCCGCGGACGTGGCAGCCATCCACGCCGGCTGTCGCCGGCTTCGCCCGCGGTGCGGCGGCGGACGCCATCGTCGTCGCCATTGTGGTGGCGGCGGTGGGGGTGACGGTGCCGGTGCTGACCGGCTCGGTCACCATCGTGCTGTTCGCCGCGGTGGCCGCCGATCTGCTGTCCGTGATCTGGCTGGCCGAGCGGCGCCTGACCGCCATCGCCGAACTGGTCGAGTGGCGCATCGACGATTCCGCCAGCCTGTAAGGGCCAGCCTGTAACCATTTCCCGACCTGCCATGACGCCCCCGTGATGCAGCCTCCCGGTTCCGGGGGTTGTTGGGTGCGCGGACGAACCGCTACGGTGCCGCTCCGGTCGCACGGCCGGCGTACGCCGCGGAAAGTCGAGCATGGATTCCCTTGAGAGAGTGGTGGCGTCGGGCGTCTCGGCGGCCGAGGCGCGGGTGTCGTCGCGTGCCGGCATCGCCTGGATGGTCCTCACGACGCTGCTGTTCGTCAGCCAGGACGCGGTGACCCGCGTGCTGGTGCAGAGCTACCCGGTGTTCGAGGTGGCCTGGGCGCGCTTCACCGTGCATCTGTTGCTGGCGGGGGTGCTGGTCAGCTGGCGCTCACCGCGGCTGCTGGTGTCGGCGCGGCCGGGGTTGCAGCTCGTGCGCTCGGCTCTGCTGCTGTCCATCACGCTGCTGATGATGATGGCGCTGGGCATCCTGCCGTTCGTGGACGTGACGGCCATCGTCAGCGTGACGCCGGTGCTGATCACCGTGCTGTCGATTCCCATGCTGAAGGAGACGGTGGGCTGGCGGCGCGGGCTGGCGGTGCTGGCCGGATTCGCCGGCGCCATGATGATCATCGGGCCGGCCAGCGGCGTGTTCCAATGGGCGGTGGCGCTGCCGCTGGGGGCCGCGGTGTCCAACGCGCTCTACCAGATCGTCACGCGGATGCTGAAGACCAGCGACCCCACCATGACGACATTCTTCTACACCAGCGTCGTCGGCACGGTGCTGAGCACGCTGGCGCTGCCCTTCGTCTGGGTGACGCCGGACCTCGCGTCGGTGGGGCTGATGCTGTTGCTGGGGGCTCTGGGAGCGGGCAGCCACTTCTGCATGATCCGCGCCTACACCGCCGCCCCGGCGGCGACGGTGGCGCCGTTCGGCTACACGACGCTGGTGTGGGCGACGCTGATCGGCGTGCTGGTGTTCGGCGAGGTACCCAGCGCTGCCACCCTGGCCGGCGCCGTGGTGATCGTTGGCAGCGGCATCTACATCCTCTACCGCGAGCAGCGGCGGGTGCGGCCCGGCCGGTAAAGGCGCTCCACGCTCAAGGCATGGCCTGGACGGTGCGCCGGGCGCCTTGGCTGAGCAGGCGGGCGAGGGCGTCGGTCACGGCGCCGTGGAACGCCGCGTTCTGCGGCAGGTCGTCGCCGAAGATGTCTCGCACGCTCAGGAAAGCGGCGGCGAGGGTGCCCGCGTCGGACCCGGCCCGCGCGGCGATCTCGGCGAGGCGCGCGGCAAGCGGGTCGCGCACGTCGATGGGCTGGCCGCGCTCGTCGCGGCCGGTGACGTAGCGCATCCACGCGGCGACGCCAAGCGCCAGCCGGTCGATGGGCGCCCCCGCCGCCAGCCGGTCGCGGATGGTGCCGAGCAAGCGTTGCGGCAGCTTCTGCGAGCCGTCCATGGCGATCTGCCACGTGCGGTGCTTCAGCGCCGGGTTGGCGAAGCGCTCCAGCAGCGCCGCCTTGTAACGCTCCAGATCGGCGCCGGGCGGCACCGTCAGGGTGGGCGTCACCTCCACGTCCATCAGGCCGCGGATCAGGCGGGCGTAGGCCGGATCGGCAATGGCCTCCGACACGGTCTGGTAGCCCGCCAGATAGCCGAGATAGGCCAGGATCGAGTGGCTGCCGTTGAGCAGGCGCAGCTTCATGAACTCGTACGGGTGAACGTCGGCGACCAGTTCCGCGCCTTCCAGCTCCCAGGCCGGGCGGCCGGTGGGGAATCGGTCCTCGATCACCCATTGGGTGAACGGCTCGGTCATCACCGGCCACGCATCCTCGCAGCCCAGGCGGCGGGCGACGGCGGCGCGGTCGTCGTCGGTGGTGGCGGGGACGATGCGGTCCACCATGCTGTTGGGGCAGGCCACGGCGTCCGCCACCCAGCGCCCCAGGTCCGGGTCGCGCAGAGTGGCGAACCGGCGCAGGATGCCGGCCAGCGTGTCGCCGTTGCTCGGCAGATTGTCACACGATAGCACGGTGAACGGCGCCACCCCGGCGCGGCGGCGTCGCTCCAGCGCCTCCACCAGAAAGCCCGGCGCAGTCTGCGGCTCGTGCGGGTTGGCGAGGTCGTGGCGGATACCCGTCTGCTCCTCGTTGAGCGCCCCCGTCGCCGGGTCGTGGCAGTAGCCCTTCTCGGTGACGGTCAGGGTGACGACGCGGACGGCGGGCCGGGTCAGCCGCTCCAGCACCGCTTGCCTGTCCTCGGGCGCCACCAGCACTTCGGTGACCGAGCCGATCACGCGCAAGCGCTCGGCATCGGCGCCGCGCACCGCCACACTGTACAGGCCGCCTTGAGGCGCCAGCGCGTCGCGGGTGTCGGGGCTGCGCAGGCTGACGCCGCAGATGCCCCACGGGCCGAACGCCCGGTTCAGCGCGTCGTCGGTGTAGACAGCCTGATGGGCGCGGTGAAAAGCGCCGATGCCCAGATGGACGATCCCGGTGGTCAACGCCCCGCGGTCGTAGCCGGGCCGGGCGACATCGGCGGGCAGGGAGCCGAGGTGCGCGGGGTGCAGGCGGTCTACGTGGAGCATCTCCCTCCCCATATTCTGTTCCGGCGCGTGCTTACGAATATGGAGCCGGCCACCCCCGCGGCCACCAACAAAGAGGGCCGCCGGAGGGGGAGTCCGGCGGCCCAGTGGTTCGGAGGAAACGTTCGTCAGCGCAACCAATCGCCATGCGGGACTGCACAGTGCCGCATGGGTGCTTTCATACTAGAATATCAATTCCCAAGCGCAAGCCCAAACTGCTTGGGCAACGCACAAAAAAAGGGGCGGGTCATCCCCGCCCCGTACCTCACCCTCCACGCATGAGGGTTGGAGACCAATATGAGGACATGATCCACAGGGCTACCGCTCTTCCAGCAATGCAGACCAATTCTCCTTGGCGTGCGCAACGGCAAAGATTTCAACATTGCTTCCGCTCTGACGAAAGAACAGCAAGTATCCCTCGGAACGTATGAGCTTCCGCCTTTCGCCGGGGCGGCCTCCTCGCCATCGTGATCCTGAGGCCGGAGTCAACGCGTCTCCCTCGCTTCGAATGAGATCGTCGATCTCGTCGGCACGATCACCACCTTTGAAGTCTTCGTTATGCAAATAGATGCGCTGGAAGTCGCGTACCGTATCGGCGGCCCAAGTGACCGACATGATCAGAAGCCCGGCCCCTTGGTCTCTCTCTGTTGAGCCGCTTCCCTAATCCGGCGACGCTCTTCTCGCCATGCACGCATGCTTTGCGCCACCTGCTGAGTGGTCAATCCTTTGTCTCGATCCAGCGATTCGATTCGCCGATCAAGTTCGGCCCGAGCCCAGTCGGGACACTCAGCAAAATTATCGGTTTCAGGTTCGTCCCTGTCAGCCACGGCAACCCCGTTCAGGACATTGACGCCAGCGATGTACATGGTGCGGACCCTCGTCGGAAACCAGCGGGATGGTAGCACATCCATCCTTTGCACGCGACCGTACACAACCGAAGGCGGGAGGGGCGCCTCACTCTCGTGCGACGCCCCCCCCTCGTCACTCGGCGTGCCTGACGTCAGGCTTGCGCCTTGGCCTCGATACGGCGGCGGTGCAGGACCGGCTCGGTGTAGCCGTTCGGCTGCTCGCGGCCCTTGAACACCAGGTCACAGGCGGCCTGGAACGCCACGCTCTTGTCGTAGTCCGGCGCCATCGGCCGGTAGAGCGGGTCGCCGGCGTTCTGCTTGTCCACCACGACGGCCATGCGCTTCATGGTCTCGGTGACCTGCGCCTCGGTGCAGATGCCGTGGTGCAGCCAGTTCGCCATGTGCTGGCTGGAGATGCGCAGCGTCGCGCGGTCTTCCATCAGGCCGACGTTGTTGATGTCCGGCACCTTCGAGCACCCCACACCCTGGTCGATCCAGCGGACCACATAGCCCAGGATGCCCTGCGCGTTGTTGTCCAGTTCCTGCTGGATCTCCGCCTCCGACCAGTTCGGGCGGTCGGCCAGCGGGATGGTGAGGATGTCGTCCAGGTTGGCGCGCTTGCGGCTCGCCAGCTCGGCCTGCCGCTCGGCCACGTTCACCTGATGATAGTGCAGGGCGTGCAGCGTGGCGGCGGTGGGCGAGGGCACCCAGGCGGTGTTGGCGCCGGCCATCGGGTGGCCGATCTTGGTCTTCAGCATGTCGGCCATCAGGTCCGGCATGGCCCACATGCCCTTGCCGATCTGCGCCCGGCCCTTCAGGCCGCACAGCAGGCCGGTGTCGACGTTCCAGTCCTCGTACGCCTTGATCCACGCGGCGTTCTTGATGTCGCCCTTGCGGATGACCGGGCCGGCCTCCATGGCGGTGTGGATCTCGTCGCCGGTGCGGTCGAGGAAGCCGGTGTTGATGAACACCACGCGGTCCTTGGCGGCGCGGATGCACTCCTTGAGGTTCACCGTAGTGCGGCGCTCCTCGTCCATGATGCCCATCTTGACGGTGTTGGGCGCCATGCCCAGCGCGGCCTCGACGCGGCCGAACAGCTCGTTGGCGAAGGCGACTTCCTCCGGCCCGTGCATCTTCGGCTTGACGATGTAGACCGAACCGGCGCGGCTGTTGCGCAGCGTACCCGTGCCCTTCAGGTCGTGCAGCGCGATCATCGAGGTGCACATGGCGTCCAGGATGCCTTCCGGCGCCTCGCTGCCGTCGTTCAGCAGCACGGCGTTGATGGTCATCAGATGGCCGACGTTGCGCACCAGCATCAGGCTGCGGCCGTGCAGGGTCAGCGTGCCGCCCCCCTGATTATTAATGGCCGGCTTCGTATACGTGCGGTCCGGGTTCAGACGGCGCTCGACCGTGCCGTTGCCCTTGGGGAACGTGGCGGTCAGGTCGCCGCGCATCAGGCCCAGCCAGTTGCGGTAGACGATGACCTTGTCCGCGGCGTCCACCGCGGCCACCGAATCCTCGCAGTCCATGATGGCGGTCAGCGCCGACTCGACCACCAGATCGGCCACGCCTGCCGGGTCGGTCTTGCCGATGGCGTGGCTGCGGTCGATGCGGATTTCGACGTGCAGGTTGTTGTGGGCGAGCAGGATGGAGGTCGGCGCCGCGGCGCCGCCGGTGTAGCCGGCCAGCTTCCCGGGCTGCGCCAGACCGGTGCTGCCGCCGTTCGCCAGCGCCACCTTGAGCGTGCCGCCCTCGATGGTGTAGCCGGTGGAGTCGCGGTGCGAGCCCTCGGCCAGCGGGGCGGCTTTGTCGAGAACGTCACGGGCGAAGGCGATGACCTTGGCACCACGCTTCGGGTTGTAGCTCGCGCCACGCTCCGCGCCATCGGCGTCGGGGATGGCGTCGGTGCCGTACAGCGCGTCGTACAGGCTGCCCCAGCGCGCGTTGGCGGCGTTCAGCGCGTAGCGGGCGTTCATCACCGGCACCACCAGCTGCGGGCCGGCGGTGGTGGAGATCTCCGCATCGACGTTGCTGGTCGCAACAGTGAAGTCCGGGCCTTCCGGCAGCAGGTAGCCGATGTCCTGCAGGAAGCTCTTGTAGCCGGCGAAATCGGCGGGCTTGCCGCGCTGGCCTCGGTAGTAATCGTCGATCTTCGCCTGCAACGCATCGCGCTTCGCCAGCAGCGCGCGGTTGCGCGGCGCCAGATCGTGCAGGATGGCGTCCAGCGCCGACCAGAACTGCTGCGGCGCGACGCCGGTGCCCGGCAGCGCCTCGTTTTCGATGAAGCGATGAAGCTCAGCCGCGACCTGCAAACCGCCGACCTGAATGCGTTCCGTCACCATATCCGCTCTTTCCTCCTAAGTCGAAACCACTGCGGTGCTTAGGTTTTTTGCCTGGCTGACGCGTTTTCACCGCATGCCCCCTGGGGGCAATCCGGCGACAAGGTACACGCTCGCGAGGCCGGAATCTTCCCCGAATTGCGGTTATTCGGTGCCGCCGGTGTCGGCGGCCAGTCCAACGGATTCGATGCCGGCGACGGCGCACAGCTCATCGTTCTCCGACAGATCGCCGGTGACGCCGACCGAGCCGACGATGTGGCCGTCGGTGTCGCGGATCAGAACCCCGCCGGGCACCGGCACCATCAACCCGCCGGCAAGATCGGAGGCGGCGTTGAAAAAAGCCGGCATCTTGGCGGCGCGCCGTGCCAGCTCGCGCCCGCCGAAGCCCATGCCGAGCACGCCCCAGGCCTTGCCCATGGCGATCTCCGGGCGGAGGATGCTGGAATTGTCCTCGCGCTTCAGCACCTTCAGGTGCCCCCCGGAATCCAGCACGGCGACGGTCAGCGGCTGGAAACGCCTGTCGCGGCCGGTCTCCAGCGTCTTGGTGGCGATGGCGTCGGCTTGGGCGAGGGTCAGGGTCATGGCGTGATCACTTTCCGGTGCTGGGAAGAATCGGGTGTGCCCAGCAATATGTCTCCGGAAGCGCCTTCGGGTACCGCTACCGCGCGAACAGCCGCTCGCGCCACAGCCCGATGACGTGGCGCGCCGCCCAGGTGCCCAGCGTGATCCCCACGATGTCGCTCAGGAAATCGACGACGCTCGATTCCCGGCCCGGCAGGAAATACTGGACGATCTCGATGAGCCCGCCGAGCGCCGCTAGCCCTCCGAGACCCAGCAGCAGCGTCCGGCGATCGGACGACGCGGCCAGCGCAAGCGCGCCGAGCACCGCGAACGTGCCGATGTGGGCGAGCTTGTCGAGGATATGGCCGGGCAGGGCCAGGCTTGGCTGCATGGCGGCCCAGAAGGCGAAGGCGGCGGCGGCGATCAGCGATGCGGCGGCGATGCGGCGAAGCGACGGCGGCAAGGGCGTGTATCCGGTCATAGTCTCGGGAAGGGTGGTGAAGCCTATGCCCACCTGTATCGGAGCCGCCAGCGACAAGCGATGGCCCTTACGGGGTGCCTCGTCCTGATGAAGTCGGACGGCAGATGGACGAAAAACGCAAGGGCCGCTCCGAAGAGCGGCCCTCACTGTGCCGAGGCCGGTCCGCCGCACCTCCCGATGACGAGGGTCTTGGGTTCCCAGCATTGTCCAACGGCTGAAGAAATACTGACAGAGCTATGGCGAACCGCAAACTCATCTTCCGTGCTAAGGCGAATTGGGAGGCGTCCTCCCTAAACCGCACAGATTTCGGCGCGTTCGAACACGTGCTCTCGGTACCAGTCGTAGGTCCGCTGCACGCCGGTCCGCAGATCGACGCGCGAGCGGAAGCCGGTCGCCTCGATGGCCTTGGTCATGTCCGGGGCGCGCCGTGCCGGGGAGCCGGGCGTTTCCGGCAGGGCGGTGATCGGGTTGGCGCGGCCGACCACGTCGAGGATGACCTGCGCCACGTCGCCGATGCGCACCTCGGGTGTCTGGGTGCCGACGTTGAAGGTCTGGCTGGTGCAGTTGGGCAGCATGCACATGCGGATCAGGTACTCGACCGCATCGTCCACATAGCAGAACGACCGGCTGTGCTCGACGCTCGCCACCTCCAGCGGGGTGTCGCCGCCCAGCTTGTGCGCCTTCTCCAGCAGTTGCGGGACGACGTGCGACATCCCCATGCGCGGGCCGTAGACGTTGTGAAAGCGCACGATGGTGAAGGGCACGCCCGAGAAACGGCACATCGCCTCGCCGTACAGCTTGGACAGCATGTAGGACGTGCGCGGCTCGGTCAGGTCGCCGGCCGTCAGCGGCGTGTCTTCCGGCGTCGGCACCGGCATGCCGAACGCCTGGAGCGTGCCGGCGTAGATCTCGCTGGTGGACGCGAACAGCACCCGCCCCAGCGCCTTCTGCCGCCGTGCGATGCCCAGCACCGTCTCCAGCATGGCGACGTTGGCCGTTAGCACCTCATAGGGTCGCGAGCGGACCTGCGCCACGCCGATGATGGCCGCCAGATGGAAGATGCGGTCGTAGTCGGTGTCCATCGTTTGCGCGATGGCGGGGTCGCGCAGATCGGCTTCCAGCATCCGCACGCCGGGCTGGGCGAGCAGAGCCTGCAACGCGTCGTCGCGCACGCCGCGGGCGTGGTTGTCGAGAATGTCCACCGCATAGCCGCGCTCGGCGAGCGCGCGGGCGAGGTGATAGCCGATGAAGCCGGCGCCGCCGGTCACGAGTGCCTTGAGCATGATCCTCACCCCCGTCCGATGCTGGTGAAGCCGCAGCCCAGATCGCGAAGCTGGCGGCGCTGGTCGTCCGTCAGGACGTTGTTGGCGTCGATCACCTCCACCCGCGCGCCCCCCAGCCACGCCGCGAGGTCGAGCCCGCGGTAGGTCGGGGAGCCTTGGGTGAAGACGACGGCGTCGAAGCCCGCCGCGTCCGGCAATTCTCCGGGCAGCGGGCGGGCGAGTTCCGTCCAGAAGCTCACGAGCGGGTCGTGGGCGGTCACCACGGCCCCCTCGCGCTCGGCGGTCTCGACGAAGGTCTGCGCCGGCGAATAGCGGGTGTCGCCGACGTCCTCGCGGTAGGAGACGCCCAGCAACAGGATGCGCCGCCCGGCCAGTTCGCCGCCGAACCGCTCGCGCAGCTTGGCCAGCGCCACCAGCGGCATGGCGGCGTTGGTGCGCACCGCTTCGCTGGAGAACGGGAAGGACAGGTCCGGCCGGTCGAACAGCGTGCGCGCCGCCACCGCGCCGAACAGCGGGTCCTTGGTCAGGCAATAGCCGCCGACGCCGAAGCCGGGCTGGCGCATGTTGGCGTGCGTCGGGCGTTTGCGGATGGCGCCGACGATCTCGAACATGTCGATGCCCACCGCTTCGGCGAAGCGGCCCCACTCCTCCATGAAGGCGATGGTCACGGCGCGGTAGCTGTTCTCCATCACCTTGGCCGTCTCCGACGCGGTGGTGGAGCCCAGGCGGGTCAGCGGGTAGTCCGCGACGTTGATGACCGTGGAGAGAAACCGTTCGCACGCGTCGGCCGCCTCGGGCGTCAGGCCGGCGTAGACGCGCCAGTAGTTGACGATGGAATCGTAATACTGCGCGCCAGGCATCACGCGCTCGTACGAATGCGCCACCCGGATGGAATCCGCCGGCAGGCCGCGCGCCTCCATGGCGGCGGCGAGGCGGGGGGCGATGATGCGCTCGCAGGTGCCGGGCGGGACGGTCGTCTCGACGATGACCAGCGCCCCCGGCCGCAACCGCGCGCCCAACACGTCCATGGCGCTCTGCAAGGGGGCGAAGCGCACCTCCGGCTGTGGGGCCGACCAGTCGATGTCCAGGTTGATGTCCACCAGCACGATGTCGGCGATGGAGAACACCTCCGGGTCGACGGTGGCGGTCAGGTTGCCCGCGTCGTGCGCGCGGGCGAGCGCCGTGTCCAGCGCCGGGTCGCCGCTGGGGAACGGCATCTCGCCGCGCCCGATGCACGACACGCGGTGCCGGCCGGCTTCGGTTGGCAGATCGACGCCGATCACGGAATAGCGCGGCCGGTCCCCGTCGCGGGCGTTGGCGATGGCGATGGCCATGGCCGAGCCGACGAACCCCAGCCCCTGCACGCAGACGACCGGCCGGCTGCGGTCGACGCGGAGGCCGAGCGCCTCGGCCGGCGTGATGCAATAATTCATGCCAATTCCCCTCATGATCATCGAATGCCGGCCGGGTGAATGCCTTCCCATCTCCGGGGCGGCATGGCGCCGGGACCGAGGTCGGCCAATCCGTTCTGCAAGCACCAGTCGCGGCTGTTGCCGGACACGCGGTTTCCGGCGTAGCGGTTGTGGCGCCCGGTATCGCCCTGCTCGGCGATGCCGCAGGCCCGGTTGCCGTGGACGATGTTGTCGTAGACCTCCGTGTGGTCGTTCGGCCCGCTGGTGGTGACGTAGTCGCCGCCGCCGACCAGAATGCCGAACTTGGCGCCCGACACCCGGTTGCCGGCGACGACCACCCGGCGGGCGTCGTGCCAGAGATGGATGGCGGTGCCGACGATGCCGTGCACCTCGTTGTCGGTGACGGCGCCGGTGGTGGTGACGTAGATGCCGTGCACGAGGTTGCTGGTGACGCCGGCCGGGCCGATGTCGTAGACGAAGTTGCGGGTCACCGTGATGTTGGTGGCGCCGTAATAGCCGTCGCCGCCGATCCCCGCTCCGCCGCTGTCGTCGGTGGCCGCCGCCGGGTCGAGTGCGATGCCGTGCACCTTGGCGTTGGCGATGATCGAGTTGCTGCCGGCCGTATACAGCCCCCACCGCCACGGCACGCCGCCGCGGTAGGCGCTGCCGTCCACCTCGAAGCCGTCGATGCGCACGTCGGCGCCGCGGTTGTCCCAGCCGAACTTGTTGGGCGAGTCCGCCGGCGGCACGATCTTCGCCCCCCACATCACCGCGGAGAGATACCGCACGCCATCGGCGCGCGTGATGAAGCCGCCCTCGTAGACGCCCGGCGCCACGTGCACGATGGTCCCCGGCCCAGCCGCCTGCGCCGCCTGCGGGATCGTGCGCAACGGCGCCTCCGCCGTGCCGGGGTTCTCGTCGGAACCCTGGGGCGACACGAATAGATCGGCTGGCAGGTCGGCCGCCTCAGCCACGCAAGCCGACCACAGGCCGGCTGCCAGCAACAACACCGGGGCGAACGGCCACATCGGCGCGGACCGGCGCCATGGCGGCGATGAAGCGGGAGGCGAGGATGCGGTAATCATGGTGCTCCAAAACGAAACGCCGGCCGTTCTCGCCGAGGCGCGCGCGTTCGGCCGGGGGCATGCGGGACAGGCGGAGGAGGGCGTCGGCAAAGGCTTGGGGGTCTTCGGGCGGAACGGTGATTCCGCACTGCCCCTCGGCCACCAGATCGTTGCCGGCGTCGCAGGACTGCACGACGGGGCGGCCGGCCAGCATGTAGTCGAACATCTTGTTGGGCGACACGCCGTAGCGGTAGATCGGGCTGCTCTTCCACGGCATGGTCAGCGCGTCCATCTCCGCCAGGAAAGCCTGCACCGACGCCTTGGGGATGACCCCCATGTGGACGGCGTTGGGCAGCGCCGCCTGTTCCATCCGCGCCTTGAACGCGCGCTCCGCCGCCCCGCCGCCGACGAACAGGAAGGAGATCGGCTCGTCCTTCAGCAGGATCGCCGCCTCCAGGATGGTCTCGACCGGGTTGGACGGGTTGATGCCGCCGGCATAGCCGACCAGGAAATGCCCACGGGCGCGCTCGGCGGCGATGCGTTCGGTGATCGCGGGCGGCAGCTTGCCCGGCCCGGCGGCCAGGAAAGCGGCGACGGGGATGCCGTTGGGAACGTGCGCGAACTTCGCCGGGTCCAGGCCGCGCCCGACCAGATAGTCGCGGGTGTGCGGCAGGATGGAGATCAGCGTGTCCACGTGCCGGCACGCGTAGTCCTCGGCGTGCTGCATGACGCGGATGAACGGATGCCCCGGCGCATAGCCGCCCAGCAGCATCGGGGTCAGCGGCCACAGGTCATGCACCTCGAACACCAGCCGCGCCCCCGCCTTCCGCGCGATCCGCGCGCCGGGGTAGATGTCGAGCGGGTAGGTGGACGAGCAGATGACCACGTCCGGCCGCTCCTCGCGGGCGAGGCGGTGGGCGTTGGCGTACAGCTTCCCCACGAAGGTCGCCATATTGGCGACCCGCCCCAGGCCGTTGCTGGAATAGCGCCCGGTGCGCACCCAGCGGAAGCGCACGCCCTCCTCCTCGGTGACCGCGAAGTCGGATGGCACGTCGGGCTGATGGGCGCGCAGGTGCGAATAGCTCGACGCGACGATGGTCACCCGATGCCCGGCCGCCACCCACTCGCGGGCGAGGTAGAAGGGCCGGTACTCCATGCCGAGCCGGTCGGAGCCTGCATAGTGATTGATGAGCAAAATGTTCATGCGGATGACTTCGGTGAGATGATGGGATGGGGCGAAATCAGTTCGGCCCGCGCCCGGATGCGCCACACGGCCAGCGCGTTGAGCGCCATCAGCGCGGTGTCGCAGGCGGCGTTGGCCGCGGTGAGTGCTGCGATGCAGCCCATGGGCGACAGATCCAGGTGCCAGGAAACCGCCAGCGCGGCGCCGGCCACCAGCAGCCGCCCGACCTCCCAGGCCGACATCCACAGGTTCAGGCCGTAGACATGCAGGCTGGTCGTGCCCTGCGCGGCGAGGCTGATGACGCTGGACAGCACGATGATCCCGGCGAAGCTTCCGGCCTGCGCCCAGGCCGGACCAAAGATCAGCGAGAACAGCGCCTCGCCGTACCAGACCAGCACCAAGGCCGGCGTCATGGCGGCGAGCAGCCCGGCGTTCAGCACGACGAACAGCAGCCACAGGCGCTTGGGGTCGTCGTGCTGGAGGCGGGCCGCGGTGCCCCATAGCACCTGGTTGACAGCCTGTCCGACGAAGGCCGTGGGCTGCCACAGCACGCGCGCCGCCAGCGACCATTGCCCGGTGACCGCCAAGCCGTACAGCGACGGCAGCGCCATGGCCGGCAGCAGCGAACCGATGCCGTTGACCACGCCCGAGGGCGCGGTGACCAGGGCGAACTTGCGGTATTCCACGGCCGCGCGCCGCATGCGGCCGGAATCCATGGCGCGCACGCTGGTCGCCAGGGTTCGGCGAAAATGGAAAGCTCCCAGCAGGAAGCCGGACAGGTAGCCGCCGATGAAACCCAGCATCAGGCTGGTGGCGCCGGGCTCGACGGCGCCCAGCGCGATCTGCAAGGCCACCGTGGCGACCAGCGTGGTGAAGCGCACCGCGGCCACCGGACGGAACGCCTGCTGGCGGACCAGCCAACTGGTGCCCACCTCGTGCAGGCCGATCACCAGCATCGCCAGAGCGAGCAGCGCCACATCCATCGGGCGGATCTCGATCCAGCCCTCCAGGCCCATCCACAGCAGCGTGCCCGCCAGTCCGACGATTGCGGCGAAGCCCGACACCACCACCAGACAGAGCGCCAGCAGGTCGCGGGCCACCGCCTCTTCCCGCGGCAGCGGCAGCGCCCAGCCGTAGCGCAGCGAGGCGAGCGGCGTCAGTGTCGTGACCACCGCGCCCAAAATGGCGAAGTGGCCGAAGGCGTCCGGGCTGTACAGCCGGGTCAGCAGCGGCGAGGCGGCGAAGGCGAGCACCTGCGCCAGCCCCACCGCGCCGGAGATGCGCAGCACGTCGCCGGACACGCGCCGGAGGAACGACCCGTGTTGCCGGGCGCCGTCCGCCAGCCCCTTTGCCGCCGCGGTCATGCGGGTGAGTCCTCGTTATGCCCCTCCCCCCTCGCGGGGGAGGGGTTGGGGAGAGGGGGATAGCCGCCGGGAGGCGGCAGAACAGTTCCTGGCCGCTTCGCGGCGCCACCCTCTTCCCAACCCCTCTCCCGTAAAGGGAGAGGGGCTTCAGTCCATAGCGGAGACCGCTCTGGGGTGGGGGCAAACGTCGCCATTGCCAGCACCGTCCTCATTCCGCCGCCGCCTGAGTGGCCACGACGCCCGGCCGGAAGCTTTCGGCGATGTACCGCTGGTCCTCCTCGGTCAGGTAGGGGTGCATGGGCAGGCTCAGCACCGTTTCCATCAGGCGGTCGGTCACCGGCAGCGCGCCGCCGGCCACCGGGTAGTGCTGGTAGGCGCGCTGGCGGTGCAGCGGCCGGGCGTAGTAGATCGCCGACGGCACGCCGTTCTCCTTCAGCTGCTTCATCACCGCGTCGCGCGACCCGGTGCGCAGCGTGTACTGCGCCCAGGCCGACGTGCAGCCCGCCAGCAGCGCCGGGCGCGCCAGATCGGCCGGCAGCAGCGCGTCGTAGCGCTCGGCCACACGGGCGCGGGCTTCCAGCTCGTCCGGGAAGATCGCCAGCTTCTCGATGAGGATCGCCGCTTGCAGGGTGTCGAGGCGGCCGTTCATGCCGATGCGGACGTTGTCGTACTTGTCCGTGCCCTGGCCGTGCACGCGCAGCGACTTCAGAACCGCCGCGGTCTCGTCGTCGTCGGTGAATACCGCGCCGCCGTCGCCGTAGCAGCCCAGCGGCTTGGCCGGGAAGAAGCTGGTGGTGGTGATGTCGCCGATGCCGCCCACGGGACGGCCACGGTAGACCGCGCCGAACGCCTGCGCCGCGTCGCAGACCAGCCACAGGCCGTTCTCGCGCACGATGGGCTCGATGGCGTCGTAGTCGCAGGGCTGGCCGAAGATGTCGACGCTGATGACGCCGGCCAGCGGCAATCCCTGCTCGCGCGCCGTGAGGATCGCCTTCTTCAGGCTCTCGGCGTCGAGGTTGAAGGTATCCTCCAGCACGTCGGCGAAGATCGGAACGCCGCCCAGCATGCTCACGGCCTCCGCCGTGGCGCAGAAGGTGAAGCTCGGGCAGATCACCGCCTCGCCGGGCTTCAAGCCCTTCGCCATCAGCGCCAGCACCAGCGCGTCGGTGCCGTTGGCGCAGGACAGCGCGTGTTTGGCGCCGCAGAAGGCGCTGAGCTTGCGCTCCAGTTCACCCACCTCCGGTCCCATGATGTAGCCGCCATGGTCGAGGACGCGGGCGACGGCGGCGTCGAGCCGGTCGCGGATGCGCTGCTGCTGCCGGCCGAGGTCGATGAACTCGATTGCGCGGCGCATGGGGATAGGATCGGTCATGCCGGTTGTCTTCCCTTCTCAGGCGATTTTCGCTTCTTCGACGATCTCGACGAGCTGGCCCTGGCCGTCGAGGCGATAGCGCGTACCGGTGCGCGGGCAGACGAGGTCGTCGCCCAGCTTCTCGCCGGCATGGCTGACCCAGCCGATCTGGCGCGCCGGGTTGCCGACCATCAGCGCGTGCGGCGGCACGTCCCGCGTGACCACGGCGCCGGCCCCGATGAAGCAATAGGCCCCCAGGCTGTGCCCACAGACCACCGTGGCGTTGGCGCCGATGGAGGCGCCGCGGCCGACGTGGGTCGGGCGGAACTCGTCCTTGCGCTCGATCTCGGCACGCGGGTTGTTGACGTTGGTGAAGACGCAGGACGGGCCGCAGAACACGCCGTCTTCCAGGATGACGCCGGTGTAGAGGCTGACGTTGTTCTGGATCTTGCAGCGGTCGCCCACCGTCACGTCCGGCCCGATCATGACGTTCTGGCCGATGTTGCAGTCGCGGCCGATCTCGGTGTTCTTCAGGATGTGGCTGAAGTACCAGACCTTGGTCCCGGCGCCGATCACCGCCCCGGCGTCGATGCACGCCGTGGGATGGGCGAAGTAGGGCGGCTTTTCCGGTTCGACGGCCTCGCGGCGCTTCAGCTCGGCCGGCTGGCCCGATTTCATCGAGCGTTGTGCCGCCTCCAGCACGGTCAGCACGCCGATGCCCTCGTTCACGTCGGTGCGCGGCCGGATTCCGTCGCGGATACAATCCAGGAAATGCAGGCACTCCAGGCGCAGCGGCTCGGCCGGCAGCACCTCGATGGGCGTGGCGTCGGCCTTGTTCGGCTCCGGGATGCCGTCGCGCCAGGCGACGCGGTGCGGGTAGAGCACCAGCTTGTGGTTCCACGCCTCGGCGTCGTCGAACACCGCCATGCCGGCCTCGCCGACGACGACCAGCTTCTGCTCCTTATAAGGATGCAGCCACGAGACGTGGATGTGGCCGTTGATGCCGTTGCCGAACTTCAGGTGCGTCGTGGTGACGTCGGCGACGCCGTTGTAGAGGTAACTGTGGCCGACCGCCTGCACGCTCTCCGGCGCGTCGCCGGCCAGCGCCAGGATCATCGAGATGTCGTGCGGCGCGAAGCTCCAGAACACGTTCTCGGTGCGCCGGAATTTGCCGAGGTTGAGCCGGTTCGAATAGATGTAGCGCAGCCGCCCCAGCCGCCCCTCCGCCACCAGCTGCTTCAGCCGCAGGAACGCGGGATGGTATTGCAAGAGGTGCCCGACCATGACAATGCGCCCGCGCGCCTCGGCCGCGTTGCGCACCCTGACGGCGTCCTCCTCGGCGAGCGCCAGCGGCTTCTCGACGAAAACGTGCTTGCCGGCGTCGATGGCGCGGATCGCCAGCGCGGCGTGCGTCTCGGCCGGCGTCGCCAGCACCACCGCGTCGATGTCGGGGGAGGCCAGAACCTCCTCGAACGACAGGTTGGGCACGCCGAACTGAGCCGACAGTTCGGCGGCGCGCACCGGGGCCGCCTCGCTGATCGCCGCCAGCGCCTCGATGATGTGGAAGTTGCGGACGAGGTTGATGCCCCAATACCCGCATCCCACCACGGCGACGCGCGGAACGGCGGTTTCCGTCTTCGGGTTCGTCATGCCTTGGCCACCATGTTGGGAAGTTCGGAAAGCCCCATGGCGCCGACCACGTTGCGGGTGTCGATCACCAGCTTGGAGAAGCGCAGGAGCGAGGCGTAATCGACGGCGTCGTGATCGGTGACGATCACCGCCGCGTCGTAGCGGGCCAGCACATAGTCCTCGAAGGGCACGCAGGCCTTGCCGGCGAGCGCGGCGTGCTGGCGCGTCGGCGGGATCACCGCGAAGAAGGGGTCGTAGTAATCGACCTTGGCGCCGGCGCGGTCGAACAGCTCCATGATGGTCAGCGCCGGGCTCTCGCGCATGTCCGCGACGTTCTTCTTGTAGGCGATGCCGCACACCAGGATGCGCGCCCCCGACAGCCCCTTGCGGAAGCGGCGGTCCAGCTCGTCGCGGGTGCGGTTCACCACATAGTTGGGCATGCCGTTGTTGACCTCGCCCGCCAGCTCGATGAAGCGGGTGGCGATGCCCAGCTCGCGGGCCTTCCAGGTCAGATAGAAGGGATCGATGGGGATGCAGTGCCCGCCGAGCCCCGGTCCGGGGTAGAACGGCATGTAGCCGAACGGCTTCGACTTCGCCGCCTCGATGACTTCCCAGATGTCGATGCCCATGCGGTCGTAGACGATCTTCAATTCGTTCACGAGCGCGATGTTGACCGAGCGGAAGATGTTCTCGGTCAGCTTCACCGCCTCCGCCGTTTCCGGCGAGGACACCGGCACGGTCTGGACGAACTGGTCGTACAGCGCCTTGCACAGCGCCAGCGCCGCCGCCCCGTCGCCGGACACCACCTTGGGGATGCGCGCCGTCTCGAACTGGGCGTTGCCGGGGTCTTCGCGCTCGGGCGAATAGGCCAGGAAGAAGTCCTCCCCGGACTTCAGCCCGCCGGCTTCCAGGATCGGCTTCATCACGTCGGTGGTGGTGCCGGGGTAGGTGGTGGATTCCAGAACCACCATCTGGCCCGGCCGCAGATGTTCGGCGATGGTGTGCGCCGTCGCCTCGACGAAGGACAGGTCGGGCTCGTGGTGGACGCCCAGCGGCGTCGGCACGCAGATCAGGATGGCGTCGGCCTCGGCGAAGCGGGCGCTGTCGGTGGTCGCGCTGAAGCGCTCGGCCTTGACCATGGTGCCGATGCGCTCATCGCCGATGTGCGGCAACGGGCTGCGCCCGCCGTTCAGGCGGTCCACCGTCTGGGTGTCGATGTCGTAGCCGATGACCCGGAAGCCGGCCTCGCAGGCGGCCAGCGACAGCGGCAGCCCGACATACCCCAGCCCGACCACCGCCACCGTCGCCGCGCGGTCCTGAAAGCGGGCGAGCAGGCGCTCCACATCCGGCCGCGCACCGGCCGCCTTACCGGAAGCCCGCCGCCCGAACAGCAAATCGTCGAGAGCGTCGGCCGTCGCGTTGTCTAATTGATGCATCATTTCCCCCTGCACTGGGTTTCCCCTTGCCCTGGCGATTGTTATCTTATGCGGGCGCCGCTTCTTATGGAAAAGAAGGGGCGGGAGCGGCGTGCGTCGGGCTAGTCCGTAATGGACGCGCCGTTCTCCAGATTCCTGAAGCGCCGCAACGTGTCCTCGGCGGGCAGGCCCAGGCCGAACACGGCGAGCACGCCGCGCACCAGCCACACCAGATCCTGCATCAGGCTGCGGCGCGGGAAGTAGCCCAGGTCGATGCGCGCCTTCGCCGGGAAAAGAACGGCCCGATAAAAGTCGTGCGGATCGGTCTTTTCGGGGAACAGGGCGCTTTCGTTGCGGAAGTAGACCTGGTTCGGTCCGAAGATCCCCGGCCGGTGGTCGAGCACGCCGCGGTAGACGCCCTCGAAGCAGTCCGCGAAATCGAGCGTCTCCGGCCGCGGGCCGATGATCGACATGTCGGCCTTCAGCACGTTCCAGAGCTGCGGCACCTCGTCGATCTTGGTGCGCTCCAGAAAGCGTCCGACGCGGGTCATGCGGTCGTCGTTCCTCAGCGTCACCGCCCGGCCATTGGAACTGCCGGTGGAGCCGTGATGGAACTTGCGGAACTTGTACAGGCGGAAGATCCGCCCGTTCTGCCCCAGCCGGTTCTGCGCGTAGAAGATCGGCCCCTTCGAGTCCAGCCGGATGGCGAGGACGACCGGGATCAGGATCGGCAGGAAGCAGACGATCCCGGCCAGCGCCACCACCACGTCGAAGACGCGCCGCAGCGCCGCATCGGCCCGCCCCACGGCGGCGACGCGGGCCGGTGCCCGGTCGCGGGTATCGGACTCGCTGGTCATGCCGCAATCCCGTGGCGCTGGCTGGCCAGCGCGCGGGCCAGTGCCTGCGTCACCGTCTCGACGTCGCGTTCCTCCATCCTGGGATGCAGCGGCAGCGTCAGCTCCCGCCGGGCGAACTCCTCGGTGAGCGGCAGATGCACGCCGGGGAAGCGGTCGCGGTAGAGCGTGAAGTGGTGGACCGGCGCGTAATGGACGCTGGTCTGCACCCCATCGGCGCGCATGGCATCCGCAAGCCGCTGCCGGTCCACCCCCGCCGGCAGCAGGACCGGTAGGATGTGGTGCGCCGACGCGCGCGGCTCGGCAAACGGCATCACGATGTCCGCACAGTCCCGCTCCAGCAGCCGGCGGTAAGCTTCGGTCAACGCCCGGCGCTTGGCGTTCCAGCCCGGCAGCTTGGCGAGCTGGACCAGCCCGACCGCCGCGCGGAACTCGTCCATGCGGTAGTTGAAGCCGAGCGCCGTCACGTCATAGCCGTTGGCGTGCCCGGTCAGCCGCTGCTGCGTGCCGGTGGTCATGCCGTGGCCGCGCAGGTTGCGCACGCGGTCGAGCACCGCATCGTCGCGGGCGATCACCATGCCGCCCTCGGCGGTGGTCATGTTCTTGTTGCCGTAGAAGCTGAAAACGCCGGCGTCACCGATGATGCCGGCCCCCTCCACCCCCGCCGCGTGCGCGGCGTCCTCGATCAGCAGCAGCCCATGGGCCTCGGCGAAGGCGCGCCAGCGGTCGCGGTCCGGCAGATAGCCGGCGTAGTCCACCAGGATCACCGCCCTGGTGCGCCCGGTGAGTTTGGCCGCGGCGTCGGACAGCGCCATCAGCGGCAGTTCCACCCCTTCGATGTCCACGAAGACCGGTGTCGCCCCCACGTGAAGCACGCAGTTGGCGGTCGCCACGAAGGTGGCGGCCGGCACCAGCACCTCGTCCCCCGGCCCGACGCCCAGCGCGGCCAGCACGAGGTGCAGGCCTGCCGTGCAGGAACTCACGGCGACGGCGTCGCGCACGCCCTGGGTGTCGGCGAAGGCCTGCTCGAAGGCGCGGACCCGGTCGCCCATGGTGATCCAGCCGTCGTCGATGACGGCGGCGAGGGCGGCCTTTTCCTCCTCGCCAAGGGTCGGCTCGGCTACCAGCAGCATGCATTATCTCCATGAAGGCTTGGGCCGGACCGGTGCCGGCCCACATCGGCCGGCACCGCCGAGGGCAACTTTCAGGTGGCCGGCGTCAGGCGACGGCGCGGGTCTCGAAGGTCGGCCACTGTTCGTCCCAGGCCATCTCCTGCACCTTCTGAAAATCGTCGGGACGGCCGATGTCCAGCCACAGGCCGCCGTGCTGGAAGATGCTGACCGGCTCGCGCGCGGCCATCATGCAGGCCATCAGGTTGTCGAAGCCGAACGGCACGCCATCGGGGATGTAGGACAGGATCTCCGGCTCCATGCAGTACACGCCCATGCTGACCAGATGGGTGAGCGTGGGCTTTTCCTGGAAGCGGGTGACGCGGTTGTTGGACTCCTCGATGATGCCGAAATCGGTTTCGATGGCGCGCCGCGACGTGGCGATGGTCAGCTTCGACTGCTGGCGGTGGTGGAAGTCCGCGAAGGCGCCGAGGTTGAGGTCGGTCAGCACGTCGCCGTTGATGACCAGAAAGGTCTCGTCCAGCTCTTCGCGCAGCAGCCGCAGGGCGCCGACGGTGCCGAGCGGCTCGTTTTCTTCGGTGTAATGGATGTTCACGCCCCACTGGCGGCCGTCGCCGCAAACGGTGCGGATCAGGTGCCCGAGGTAGCCGGTGGTGATGTAGACGTCCTGAACGCCGTTGCGGCGCAGCCATTTCAGCAGGAGCTCCAGAACGGGCTTCGACCCGACAGGCATCAGGGGCTTCGGCAAGACCATGGTGTAGGGCCGCAGACGCATGCCCTTGCCCCCGCACTGAATAACGCCTTTCATTCCTTTCCTCCTCTAGCGCCTCGGCCAGCGGCCGTTGGCATCCTTTGGCGGGGCACAGGCGTGCCGGCACCCCCACGAGGCTTCGGTGATCATGTTATGTTATGCTTCCCGAGAGTGTAAACACGTTCCCTGGGTGTAAGCATAAGGCGCGCGGCATCGGAATTGGTGATCTCCGCCACTCGGAAGCGCTGAAAGATCGGGGTATATTGCCCGTTAGCGCCCGCCTGCTACGCCCCGCTTTCGGCAAAGGGAGCGTCCGGGGATAGCCTCTTGTTACATTTACCGGTGGTTTTCGCCGTCTTATGCTTGGCGCGCTGGTGGGAACGACCGGCTTCCGGGATCGGCGCCGGAGGCGGCATTCGGGCGGCGTGCTGACGCGGTCCGTGTGCATAAGAAAGAAAAAAGCCGATGCGCGGCGTGCGCGGCCGCATTCCCCGCCAGCCGGTGCTGCGCCTTTCATGAATGGTGAAAGGGATTAGGGTATGGACCAATATGAGATGGTGCCCGCCGGTGTTCGCGAGACCGTGCCGCACATCAAGGAAGGAAACGTCCCCAGCGGCGAGATCGACACCGTCGCGGCGCTGAAGCGCCGCCGGGTGCTGATCGCGGTGCTGGTCGTCGCGGCGACGGTCGTGGCGCTGCTCATCACCCGGCTGATGACGCCGCTTTATGAAGCGGAAGCCGGCATCATGTTCAACCCGCGTGAGCTGACGCTGATCGGGGCGACCACCCAGCAGGGCACGATGCTCCCGTCCGAGGAGACGGCGCGCAAGAACTACATCGCCATCGTCCGCTCGCGCGCCCTGGCCGAAGCGGTGGTCGACCGTCTGCAACTCGACAAGCTGCCCGAGTTCAATCCGGTCCTGCGCCCGCCGTCGCGCGCCCAGGTGCTGGCCGATCAGGTCCGCGCCACGCTGGCCAACTGGGCCGCGCCGGTGCTGGCGCTGCTGCCGGCCTCGATGACCGCGAGCGGCGACACCGGCTGGCGGACCGAGGACATGTCGCAGGAACGCCTGCGCGACGAGATCATCAACCGCTTCCTGCGCCGCCTGGAAACCACGTCCAGCGACGCATCGCGCGTCATCGGCATCCGCTTCCTGTCGGAGGACCGCGACCGCTCGGCGCTGATCGCCAACACGGTCGCCGAGCAGTTCATCATCCGCAAACGCGACCAGGAACTGGCCGGCGCCGAGGTGCTGTCCGGCAACCTGACGCAGGAAATCAACGCGCTGAACCAGGAGATCCAGGCGGCCGAGCGCAAGGTCGACGAGCGGCGTCTGGCGCTGGGCATCCAGTCGGATTCCGGCATGAAGGCGCTGAACGACCGCATGGGCGAACTGAGCAAGCAGCTGATGGCCGCCACCGCCGAGCGCGTGCGCGCCGAGGCGCAGTTCGCCGAGGCGCAGTCGGTCCGCAACTCCGGCGACGCGGCGTCGGCGGCGCAGGTCCTCGGCTCGCCGCTGATCCAGCGCTTGCAGGAAGCGTCGGCCATGGCGTCCAGCCGCCTGGCGCAGCTTCAGCTCCGCTACAACGAACAGCATCCGCAGATGATCGCGGCGCGCTCGGAGCTGCGCGACATCCGCTCGAAGATCGCCGAGGAGATGGCGAAGATCCAGAACGGCCGCCACAACGCTCTGGCCGTCGCCAAGGCCGGCGAGGACGGTCTGCGCCAGCAGGTCGAGATCCTCAAGGCGCAGATGGCCAAGGCCAACGCGTCGGAGGTGGACATCGGCGTGCTGGAGCGCGAGGTCGAGGCCAAGCGCACGCTGATGCCGCAGCTCACCTCGCGGCTCAACAACGCCAACGCGCAGATCGACTATCTGCGGCACCACGGCGCCGACACGCAGGTGATCTCGCAGGCGGTGGTGCCGCGCTTCGCCAGCCACCCGCCGATCCTCGCCATCATGGCAACCGCCGTCGTCATGGCGGCCGGCGGCGGCGGCGTGCTGGCGGTGCTGCTGGAGCGCGCCGACAACACCATCCAGAGCACGTCGCAGCTCCGCCGCCTGACGCCGCTGCGCGTGCTGGGCACCCTGCCGGTCATCCGCAACCGGCGCCGGCGCCAGCCGCCGGCCCAACTGGTCGTGGAGGGCGGCGACTCCGTGTACCTGGAGCATCTGCGCACCATCGCGCTGCGCGCCGGGGCGGCCGGGCCGACGCCGGTGAAGGTGGTGCTGGTCACCTCCTCGGTGTCGGGCGAGGGCAAGAGCAGTGCGGCGTCCTCGCTGGCCCGCATGCTGGCGCTGGCCGGCCGGCGGACCATCATCATCGACGCCGACCTGCGCGCGCCGACCATGCACCGCGTCTTCGGCCTGCGCCGGGGTCAGGGGCTGGCCGAGTTCATCCAGGAGGGGCTGGCGCTGGAGGACATCGTGCAGCACGACGAGGCGTCGGGCGCCGACGTGATCACCGCCGGCCACTGCCGTGGGGCGTCCGCCGACGTGCTGGGGTCGGTCCGCATGCAGGAGCTGATCGGTCACTTGGCGATCGTCTACGACACGGTGATCATCGACTCGCCGCCGGTGCTCGCGGTGTGCGACGCGCACATCCTGGCGCGGCTGGCCGACCGGACGCTGCTGATGGTGCGCTGGAAGTCGACGCAGGTGTCGACGCTGGTCACCGCCCTTCAGCGTCTGTCGGACGACAACGTCCCGGTGGACGGCATCGTCCTGTCGCAAGTGGATAGCAAGAAGTACAGCCTTTACGGCTACTCTGACTCCGAGATCTTCTCTTCGGGCTTCCGCAAGTACTACACGCACTGAGTATCTTTTAAGCCCCTCTCCCCGCGCGGGGGGGAGGGGCCATCGAAATCAACGGAGTCGTGCAGCATGTGTGGGATCGCAGGCATCGTCGCGCGCACCGCCAAGCTCGACATCGAGCGCCGCATCAAGGAGATGACGGACGCCGTCCAGCACCGCGGCCCGGACGGCGAGGGCTTTCACCGCGACGGCCGCGTGGCCTTCGGCCATCGCCGGCTGGCCATCCTCGATTTGTCGCCGGCCGGTCACCAGCCGATGCCCTCGGCCGATGGCCGCCTCATCGTCACCTACAACGGCGAGATTTACAATTTCGTCGAGGTGCGCACCGAGCTGGAGGCCCTCGGCCACCGGTTCCGTTCGCACTCGGACACCGAAGTCCTGCTGGCCGCCTACGCCGAGTGGGGGCCGGAGTGCCTGACCCGCCTGAACGGGATGTGGTCCTTCGCCCTGCTCGACGTCGAGCGCAACCGCATCTTCGCCGCCCGCGACCGCTTTGGCGAGAAGCCGTTCCACTACATCGAGACGGACGACTGCTTCGCCTTCGGATCGGAGATCCGGCAACTGCTGCCGCTCCTCGGTTCGGTGAAGGCGAACACGGCGGTGGTCTCCGACTATCTTCTGGCCGGCATTCCGTTGCAGCAGGGCGACAGCTTCTTCAGCGGCGTGCGCAACCTCGCCGCCGGGCACTACCTGATCTACGACCTCAACACCGACCGCAGCACCACCCATCGCTACTACAGCTTGGCCGAACGCCTCGCCGGGGTCGAGGACCGCACCGGCCCGGAGGCGGTGGACCGCTTCCGCGAGATTTTCGAGGACTCGATCCGCCTGCGCATGCGCTCCGACGTGCCGGTCGGCACCTGCCTCAGCGGCGGGCTCGACAGCTCCAGCGTGTCGCTGGTGGCGGCGCTCCAGCACGCCGCCCACAGCCCATCCCCTTTCAGCGCCATCACCGCGATCAGCGAGGACCCCGCCAAGAGCGAGGAGGAATACGCCGGGCAGGTGGTTCGCGCGGGCAGGCTGAACTGGATCAGGACGCGCCCGGTCTACGAGGATTTCCGCGACGCCCTGCCGCGCATCGTGCGCCAGCAGGAGGAGCCGTTCACCTCGCCCTCGATCTGCATGCAGTCCTTCGTCATGCAGGCGGCGCGCGAGAATGGCGTCACCGTGCTGCTGGACGGGCAGGGCGCCGACGAGACGCTGCTGGGCTACGAGCGCTACTACTACGCCTACGCCATCGCCGTGTGGCGCCAGCACGGCACGCTGGAGGCGGTGCGCTGGCAGCGTCAGGTCATGCAGAACAACGCCGACATGACCAGCCTGCGCTTCGCCGCCCTGGCCATGCGCGACCTGTCGCCGTCGTTGCGCTACCTGCACCTGCTCGGCCGGGCGCGGCACCTCAGCCCGCGCCCGCCGTTGCCGGAATGGGTGCGCCGCTACGCGCGGGCCTGCCTGGATCTGCGCAGCTTGCAGATGCTGGAGGTGGAGACCACCGGGCTGCCGCCGCTGCTGCGTTTCGAGGACAAGAACGCCATGGCGCATTCCATCGAGACGCGGCTGCCGTTCCTCGACCACCGGCTGGTCGAGCACTGCATCTCGTTGGGCTGGAATCTGAAGATGCGCGACGGCTGGTCCAAGTGGGTGGTGCGGCAGTCCATGCGCGACGTGCTTCCCGCCACCATCGCGTGGCGCCGCACCAAGCTCGGCTTCACCGCGCCCGAGCAGCTCTGGCTCTCCCGCCACGCCGAGGTGATGGTTCAGACGGTGGATCGCTCATCGCTGGTCCGCCATTTCTGCAACGCCGACCGCGTGCGCGAGGGCTACCGCCGCCTCGACCTGGGCGGCCAATGGCGCCTGTTCTGCATGGCGCTGTGGGAGGAGCAGTTCGGGGTCACGGCGTGATGCGGCCGGTTCAGCGCTGGGCAGCCAGCGGCTCCGGCTCGGCCTCCAGGCCGTTCACGAAGTCGTCGAGGCGCCCGTCCTCGCGCGTGCGGTGGTCGAGCACGAGGTGCAGCAGAAACGGCACCTCCTGCCGGAACAGCCCGTCGTCATGGCGCTCGGCGGTGACCGCCAGCTTGTCCAGGAAACGGCGGATCAGCCCGTGCGTCTCCTCGTGCCGGCGGGCATCCGGGTAGCGGGTCACCAGCATCAGGTCGCGCTCGTGCGCGAAGTGCTCCTCGAACGCCTGCTCCAGCCGGTGCAGTTCGGCCAGTGTGGCGCCGTTCACCGGGCCGGCCATGCTCTCCTCGTACAAGAGCCCGAGGTGGTCGAGGATGTGGTGGTATTCGTCGCTCAACGTCCGAAGACTGATCGCGCCCATGGTCAGACGCCCTTCCGTCGCTCGAATTTGAGTCTGATGCTAGCAGGTATTGAAGGAAATGCACGCCCGGCAAGTTGAGGCGGGTTGTCGCAGTGCAAGTCTTCTTTGCAATCATCAGAAAATTCGCCGCGAAGTCATTCTGAATTTTCGACAAAGCGTTGTGATGTGCGGAGGACATTGTCTGCGGTGCAAGCTTCCGTTAACCACGCCGCAGCACGGTTGTCCATCTTCCGATTGGGACAGGAGCAGCCACCATGACTCTCGATGCACCGTGCCGTGTGGACGATCTGACGGCACAGGAGGCCGCCACCGTCGTGCGCGCCTACGAGACCGGCCTCGTGCACGAGGATCATGACGATGCGTTTTCGCTGGCGATGGGGGTGTTCCGCGCCTTCCGGCCGGACCTGCCGCTGTCGATCATCGCGTCCGAGCTGGAGATGCTGCTGACCTGCACGACCGAGGCCGGCGCGCCCTACGTATTCTGCGAGTAGCGTTTTCTGTGTCGGGGCGGGCCAAGTCCGCCCCGAGCATCGCCGGACATCCGGGCAGGGGTTCCGAGACGAGCCCAATCATTCGAAGGTTCGGATATCGGCAATGTTGCGGCTTTGGCTTAAATTTGCCGAGACACCAAACGGTCAGGGTGTTTGTCCCGCATCCGGCAAGCAGTGCGCCTTGTACACGATCTTGCCGCGCCGCAGGTCGGTCAGTTCCAGGGTGCCGGAAATGTTGCTTGAGTTCAGAAATTTCTCAAGCATCTGGGTCGCTTCGACCAAATACTTCAAGGTTACTTCTTCGCTGCCATCAGGTCCAGGTTGGACAAGGCAGTTTATTTCATAGTGCACGGCAAAGTTCCCGTCCAAACAAGCGCTGAGCAAGCGTTGATAAAGCGGTTATACTCCGCCACGGCGACAAGTCAATCATCTCATGTTGCGGCGCGCGCGCCTTTGAAATTCATATCAGGACAACATTATTTCAAAATCCATCCTTGGTGACTGGCCATATTGATATTTTATTATTTTGCCACCCCGGCAATATGCTGTTGGCTCATCGCGCCGCTGTGAGGGCTTAAGCCAAAAGTTCTATCCATCAAAAGGTGTGCGCGCCATCGCGGCGCCGCGCCGTCCGGCGGGGCTGGAGCCCTTGCTGCGCTTGGGGCGACTCGGGTGCCTGGGGCACCCGGTGCCGGTGTCGATTACAGTTTCGCTTCGGGCTTGGGCTTCGCCTGATCGGCGCTGTCGGCGGTGTGCGTGTTGCCCGGAACGATCAGCGGCTGGAGCGCCGGGGCGAGGCTCTTGAGCAGTTGCGCCGGCAACGCCGAGGTGAACCGGTAGTGGTCCGCCTCCGGCCCGTGCACGAAAGCCGTCATGGTGCCGAAGAAGCGGTCGCCGATGTAGAAGACGAAGGTCGCCGTGCGGTTCACCGCGCGGGATTCGATCAGGTGGCCGCCGGGGCCGTAGCGGTCCAGCCGGTGATCGCCGGTGCCGGTCTTGCCGCCGATGGGGATGATCTGGCCCGCGCTGTCCTTGAACGAGCCCCAGACGCGCTTGGCGGTGCCGTTCTGCGCCACCTCCATCAGCGCCTTGCGCAGCGTCGCGGCGATTTCTGGCTTCAGCACCCGCTTGCCGGCCATGGGGCCGAGCCCGACCACCGCCTCGTACGGCGTGCCGGCGGCAAAGTGCAGCTTGTTGACGCGCACGGTCGGTTGGCGGACGCCGTCGTTGAGGATGATGCCCATCAACTCGGCCAGCGCCGCCGGTCGGTCGGCCGAGCTGCCGATGGCGGTGGCGAAGGACGGGATCAGGTCGAACGGATAGCCCAGCCGCTTCCAGGACTCGCCGATGCGCAGGAACGCCTCTTCCTCCAGGCCGATGCGGATGCGGGTGTTCTGCGCCTGCTGGCCCTTCTTGAACAGCCATTTGTAGCTCTCCTGCCGCTTGTCGGCGGAGGCGTCCAGGACCTCGTGGCGCTTCACGTTGGGGTTCTTCTGCAAATACGCCACCAGCCACAGCTCCAGCGGATGGACGCGCGCCAGATAGGCAAGGTCGTTCAGCGGGAACTTGTCCGGCCCGTACTTGGAATACAGCTTGGCTATGTCGTCGTCGTCCAGCTTGGCGTCGGGCAATCGCGCGCGCATGAAGCGGGCGAAGGCGTCCACCCCGGCTTCCGGCCGCACGTAGCGGAACACCACCGCCAGCCGGTGCGGCGCCGGCCGCGTGCGGCTGGCCAGCAGGGTCAGCGCCTCGTCCGGCGAACGCTTGCGGTAATCGTTGTAGAAGCGGTTGAGGAACTCGCTTCCCTCCTTGTCGGCGAAGCGCGCCAGATAGGCCTGCCGCGCCGGATGGTCGGCGTTCTGCAGGATATCCGAGGAGTCGTCGCCGCCCTCGGCCGTATAGAACTGCGCCACGTCGCGCATGAGCCGGATGAACGGCAAGTTGACCGAGTTGCGCAGCGCCTCGGTCAGCGTCAGGATGCTGCCGTTGTCCTTGTTGTTGAAGTTCACGAAGGTGTGCAGCCCGCCGCCGGTGAAGAACGCCTCGCCCGGATTGGCCGAATAGCGGCGCTCCATGGCGGCGTCGAGCATGGCCGGCAGCCCGCGATCCTTGGCGCCGATCAGCCATTCCGCGGCCCAGCGCGTCAGATTGTCCGGCGCCTCCTCCAGCACGTCGACCAGGAACTCGCGCGGCAGGTGGCCATAGCGGGTGTGCAGTTCGGCGACGATTTCCAGATAGGTGGTCAGCGTGCGCAGCTTCGCGGTGGACCCGAGGTCGAGCTTCGCCCCCTCGTTGATGTCCATGGGCTGGTCGAAGTTGTCGGCCTGGATGCGCAGATAGTTGGCGTCCTGTCCGCGCTCGTACAGCGTGATCGAATAGATGATCTTCGACAGGTCGTAGCCCTTGTTGACTTCCAACAGGCGGTCGCCGGTCAGCCCGAACTGCTGCGCGAACACCGGGTCGTTCAGCTTCGCCAGCGTCTCGACCACGCGCTGCTGGGTGGGGCTGTCCAGCGTCGTCTCCACCGTCACGTCGGTGCGATCGAGCTGATAGAGGCTCGGCACGCCCAGCATGGACAGCAGCCGCGTCCGAATGGCGTTGGGCGCCTTCTGCTCGATGAAGGAGGCGGACTGCGCCGCCGGCGGCTCGTCGCGGAACTTCAGCGTGGTGGCCAGCGCCGCGTCGCGCAAGGCCGGGTCGATGACGCCGCCCTGCGCCATGATGCGCAGATAGCTGTCGGCCAGCCGCTCCAGCGCGTTGCGGTCGGCGATCAGGTAATGCGACGGTCGGCGCTGCGCCAGCATCAGGCTCAGCACCTGCTTGTAGGCCAGCGCCTTCAGTTTCAGCGTGCGGGCGTCGGGCGCCGGCTCCGACAGCACCTTGACGGCCAGCGCCAGATCGGTGCCGTACCAGGCCCACAGCCCGTCGCCCAGCCCGTTCACCTCGCCGAACCCCGGCCGCCCGGTCAGCGGCGTCGAGTTCAGATAGTCCACCAGGATGCGCCGCCGCGCCCCCGTGGTGTCCTCGCCGTCGAGATAGGCGCGCACCGACGCCGAGGCCATCTGCCGCAGCTTCTCCGAAGCGCCGCTGGTCTGCCCATCGGGCGAGTGCCGGTACTTCTCGATCTGCGTCGCCAGCGTCGAGCCGCCGGGCGAGCGCGTGCCGGGCTTGATCCACTGGATCGGCAGCGCCAGCACCGCGGCGCCGAAGCGTTCCCACTCCACGGCCGGGTTGCGCCGCGCCTCGCTGGTGTCCAGCAGTTCGCGGTTTTCGATGAACAGCAGCGTGTCGGCGACCAGCGGCGGCACGTCCTCGAACCGGTTGAACACGCGCTCAGGGTAGCGGGCGGAGAACAGCGTGGCGCCGCTGCGGTCGAGCAGCGTCAGCCCGCCGCGCGTCTTCTCATGATAGATCGGGAATCCGCCCTTCGCCATGAACTGGTCGAGCGCCGGCGAGGCGTGCGCCTGCATCTCCACCGCGTACATATCGTCGGTCAGCGCCTTCAGGTAACCGGGCAGGCCGGTGTAGCCGAGACGCTCGTTGTACGGGCCGAAGTTCGGATAACGGGCGGCCGGATTCGGCCCGTCGCGCAGCGTGAAAGTCATGTCCTTGGCGTAGGACGACAGGAGACGCGCCTGCAACCGGGAAGTGCGTACCTCTTCCATCCCGACGACCCCCAGCCCGCCCACCAAGGCCAGCGTGGAGATGCCGAGAAGCGTTCGCCGCCAGAAAGACCGTGTCATCGGGGACCAGCCACACCGCGATTTGGTTAAAATACCACCCAAACCCTTGGGCGATATGGCTGGAAAATAAGTTTCCGATGGTTAACAAGCGGTGTAGTCCACGTCCCCTTCCGGCCCAAAAATATCCGCGAAAAAGCTTTACTCATAAATTGTTGGGTGGCGTGGCAGCGATGTCACGAAATCGCGTTAAAGTGGTGGGGTCTTTCCGCCGGTGACTCGGGTGGTGATTGGGCGGCGGCGCTAGATGCGTCCGCGCGGGCTGTCCCAATTATCGCCGCACAGCCCCATCAGGTCCACGGACACGCCATGCTTTTCCAGCAGGCTCTGGGCATAAGTGGAGTACAGCCGGCCGAGCAGCATCGGCATGTCGGCCCGTGACGTGGCGGCCATCCCGGAGCATTCCTCCAGGGCGTCGATGGCGCTCCGCAGCGCTGCATGATCGACCATGGGCCCTCCCGCGCCGTTCAGTGGCGCGATTATTTAGCCTCTAACTTTACGTAATGTGCAACTTTTTGCCCTTGAAGGCAATCACCCTAAGTGGCCTATGGACAAAGGTGCGCCGCGCCGCGGCAGTAGCGGCGGGGCGCGATCGGTGTGGATTGCTGCGCCGGTTGGGCAACGAGCTGGCGTGTGACCGGCGGCGGCAGGCCCCGGCGGCAATTCTCACCCCGAGCGTTCAAGCGATCGCCTTGGGGCGCAAAGATCGAAACGGCTGTTCTCTTCATGTCGCTTTCGGGTACCTTCGGCTCCGTCGTCAACCGTTGCGTCTCCCTTTCATGACTGCCGAGCGTCTTTTCCAACGGGCGCCGTTTCTGGCCGTCGCCGTGTGTCTGGTGCCGCTGTACGCCTATCTGACGACCCTCGGCTACGGCGCCAACTATGATACCTACCGGGTCTTGGAAGCTTGGCAGAGCACGATTGAACTCGGCCGCTACGTGCCATCTCGCGGGCAGGGTTACATCATCCCGGAGTTCGCCATCGGCGCGCTGGCGGCGTGGGGCGGGTCGGTCGCGTCCAACGCGCTGTCGATGGCGTTGTCCCTTGCCGCGGTCTTGATGTTTCACGATGCGCTGCGGCGGATCGCGGGGGCGGCGGCGCTGCCCGCGGCGCTGTTCGTGATGGCGAACCCGCACTGGATCATCGCCGCGACCACGTCGATGGACTACATCTACGGTGCGTTCTTCTTCGTCCTGGGTGTCTGGTTGCTGGTGCGCGGCTGGCTGGTGGCGGCGATGCTGATGCTGGCCGCTGGAACGGCAAGCCGCATCGTCTACGGCCCGCTGGGCTTCGGCGCGCTGGCCTTCGCCCTGGCGGCCGCCCCGCCCGAGGAGCGTCGGCGGAACCTGGAATGCCTCGTGGGGTTCTGTCTGGTGTCCGGCCTGTTCTATCTGCCGGCCTTCATCTGGGCGCGAGCGACGCTCGGCTTCCTGACGCACACCGAGCCGGCCAACAACTATCTCACGGCTCAACTCGTGCGCTTTGCGTTCAAAAGTGTCGGCATGTACGGGATGGTGGGCGCGGCGCTGGTGGCGTGGGCGCTCGGCCCGCGGCTCTGGCGGCTTTGGCGCGGCGGGGAATGGCGGATGCTGCCGGCGCCGCGGCGCATCGCGGTGTCGGGCGCTCTGGCGACGCTGGCCTACAGCACGGCCATGTTCCTCTATCTGCCGGCGGAAGTGGGCTACCAAATCCCTTCGCTTTTGGCGGTGGCGGCCCTCTTGGCGCTTCTCGACGTGCCGGCTGTGCTTCGCTCCGCCCTGGTGGCAAGCCAACTGCTGCTGATGGCGGTCAACCCGGACATCCTCATGGTGCGCTACGCGCCACACGGCTGCATGGAACCGAAGAACGCCGTCGACGCCGATCTGGGGCTGTATCTCAAGCCGGGCGTCCTCGTCGAGCATGCCCGGGAGGTGCGCTTGTCGGACTGCGGGCTCGCCAAGGTGCTGCGCTTCCCGCCCCCCGATCCGTGGACGCCGTTGCCCATACGGCGTGGCCGGGGCTCCCGGGGGTGACGCCTTGACCGTTGCCGATGTTCGGCATGCCTGCTAGGATCAAAGTCCTGAGACGCGAGCGCAAGGAGTCCGCGGGTTGGCACAGGGCGGGAGTGCACCACGTTCGTACGCTGAACAATCCCGCCAAGTCGTTGACGCGTCTCGGAAAATCACTGTTTTCGGCCATTGTGCAGCCGGCGGGGTGTGCACAACGGTGCACAATGGTGCTGGGAGCTTTGATGAGACCTTGCCCCCACCCATCCTCCCCCGCCGGGGGCGGGGGAGGGGGTGTCGGCGAATGCAACGCTCAGCCAAAGAGCGTTTCATAGTGTTACATTCCGTTTCATCCGTGCCCGAGCAGCGCCTTCACCCGGTCGGCCAACTCGGCCAGCGGCACCTCGATCTGTTCGCCCTTGACGAGGTGCTTCACCGTGGCGGTGCCGCGGGCCTTCTCGTCGGAGCCCATGAGGACCACCACCGGGATGCCGGCCTTGTCGGCGTACTTCATCTGCTTGGCGATCTTGCCGCCTTCCAGCTGGATTTCGGTGTTCAGCCCCCCGGCGCGCAGGTCGGCGGCCATGCGGAAATAGTCGGGGGCCAGCGCCGCGTCCATCTGCGTCACCAGCACCTCGGCCGTGGCGCCGCCCTCGGGGAACAGGCCGGCTTCCATCAACTGGTAGAACAGCCGCGTGGCGCCGATGGAGATGCCGACGCCAGGCAGCTTCGACTTGGTGTAGTGGCTCGCCAGATTGTCGTAGCGCCCGCCCGAGCAGACCGAGCCGATGCCCTTGTGATCGTTCAGGAAGGTCTCGTAGACGGTGCCGGTGTAGTAGTCCAGGCCTCGGGCGATGGCGAGGTTGATGCGCACGAAGCCGTCCGGCACCTGGAACGCCTTCAGGCCCTCGATGACGGTGGTCAGCTCATCGACGCCCTTGGCGAAGGTCTCGTTGTCGATGCCCAGCGCGCGGAGTGCCGCCAGGGTCTCGTCGTTGGACTTTTCCTCGGCGATCAGGCCGAGCAGCGTGTCGGCGACCGCGGCCGGCACGTTCAGCGTCTCGCCGGTCAGGTTGGCGCGCACCTTGTCGCGGCCGATCTTGTCGAGCTTGTCGATCTCGCGCAGCACCAGCACGCGGACCTCCGCGTCCGACAGGCCCAGGCCGTCCAGCAGGCCCAGCAGGATCTTGCGGTTGTTGACGTTGATGGTGAAGCCGCCGAAGTCCAGCTCGCGGAACACGTGGTAGATCACCGCCGGCATCTCGGCGTCGTAGTGCAGCGACAGGCTGTCCTTGCCGATGACGTCAATGTCGCACTGGTAGAACTCGCGGAACCGTCCGCGCTGGGCGCGCTCGCCGCGGTAGACGCGCTGGATCTGATAGCGGCGGAACGGGAAGGCGAGGTCGCGCTCGTGCTCGGCGACATAGCGGGCCAGCGGCACCGTCAGGTCGAAGCGCAGCGCCATGTCGGGCTTGTGGCCCTGCGAAATGGCGCCGGTGGACTGCACGAAATAGACCTGCTTCTCGGTCTCCCCGCCCGACTTGGTGAGCAGCGTGTCCACCGTTTCGAACACCGGGGTTTCGACCGGCACGAAGCCGAAGCGCTCATAGCCGCGGCGGATGGTGTCCAGCATGCGCTGAAAGGCGACCTGCTGGCGGGGCAGCAGTTCCATCACGCCGGGGGGAGTGCGGGGGGTGATCAGGCTCATGTGATCGGACTTTCGGGGGTCAATTTCCGGTCTCGGGAGGTCGCCGTTTTTAGCGGCTTTCCCGGCGGGCGTCACGCCCCCCGTGCGGAGCGGCCATCGACGAGATTGAAGCGTGAGGGGGCGAGCGTCTACAACACGCGGGTTCACCGCGCATCCGGAGCCTTGCCGCCATGCCCAACGACCGCCTGATCCTGCGCCGCCCCGACGACTGGCACGTGCATCTGCGCGACGGCGCCATGCTGAAGGCGGTGCTGCCGTTCACCGCGCGCCAGTTCGGTCGCGCCATCGTCATGCCGAACCTCCGGCCGCCGGTGGTCACCGCCGCCGACGCCCGCGCCTACCGCGAGCGCATTCTGGCCGCGCTGCCGGTAGGGGCTGATTTCACCCCGCTGATGACCGCCTACCTGACCGACACCACCGACGCCGACGACCTGGCGCAGGGGGCCGCGGAGGGGGTGTTCACGGCGGTCAAGCTCTACCCCGCCAACGCCACCACCAACAGTGCGCACGGCGTCACTGACCTCAAGCGCGTCGAGGGTGTGCTGGAGCGCATGGCGGACATCGGCCTGCCGTTGCTGATCCACGGCGAGGTGACCGACCCGGCGGTGGACGTCTTCGACCGCGAGGCGGTGTTCATCGACACCGTGCTGGCCCCGCTGCTGGAGCGTTATCCGACGTTGCGCGTCGTGCTGGAGCATGTGACGACCGAGGAGGCGGTGCGCTTCGTGCGCTCGCACGCCGGTTCGGGCCGGCTGGGGGCGACGATCACCGCGCACCATCTGCTGATCAATCGCAGCGACCTGTTCCAGGGCGGCATCCGCCCGCACCTCTACTGCCTGCCCATTGCCAAGCGCGAGAAGCACCGCCGTGCCCTGGTCGAGGCCGCCATCTCCGGCGAGGGTCCGTTCTTCCTGGGCACCGACACCGCGCCGCACACGATCAACGCCAAGGAGGCGGCGTGCGGCTGCGCCGGCTGCTTCACCGCGGCCAACGCGCTGGAGCTGTACGCCCTGGCCTTCGACGCGGCGGGGGCGCTTGATAAGCTGGAGGCCTTCGCCAGCTTGAACGGCCCGCGTTTCTACGGCCTGCCCGTGGCGGAGGAGAAGGTGGTGCTGGAGCGGACATCCGGCCCGGTTCCCGACATCATCCTGCTCCCCGACGGAGATGGCGTCCTGCCCTTCAAGAGCGGCGAGACTCTGGGCTGGCGGTTCGAGGGGGTGGTTTAGGGGGGCTCGATCCAGGCTCGGGTGCGGGCGATAAGGCCACGGATCTCGGCGAGGTCGCCGTTCAGGGTGTCCTCGGCCGGCGGCGGGGCGAGGCGCCCGCCCGGAGCCGGGTAGCGGTATCGGGTTGCGGCCGGCGACATGCGGTCGAGCTGCATGAGCAACGGGCGCCACTCATGGTCGGCCGGGAGCGCCGCCGCCATCTGCCCGAGGTTGTGGCTGGTGCCGAACGGAATGCCTGCATGCGCCAGGACGGCGCGGGCCACTTTCTCCGCGGCTTGCTGAAGTTGATAGGCGGCCTGACGCGGGAAGGCGTCGATGAGCCGCTCGGCGGCGCCCGCCTCTTCCTCGGCGAGGATCAGGAACGCTTCGACGCGGCGCTCCATGCGTGTCTACCGCCCGCGCCGGTAGACGACCCGGCCACGGGCCGCCTCGTATGGCAATGTGCCGGGAAGGTCTCGCTCGGCATCGAAGTCGCTTTTCAGGCAGGGGACGACGTCGCAGCCGATGCCGAGCCCAAGCAGGGGGGCATAAGCCCGGTCGTAATCGAGTGCTCCGTCGCCGACCGCGTCATCGAAGACGACCAGCAGGTCGAAGTCGCTGTCGGGCCGGCTTTTTCCACGGGCTCGCGAGCCGAACAAACGAATCTCCAGCGGGTCGAGGCGGACGGCCAGCCGGTCGCGCAGAGCAGCGAGCGTCGCGGCCTCGTTGCCGAACCGCCCGTAATTGTGCTGGCCGAGGGTGCCGGCATCCGCCGGTAAAGCCGCGTGGCGCATGTCGTTCTCCGCCCCAAGGACTGCCTGACAGATACGCCTCTCCCGTGGTTGCGGCAAGCCGGCTCAGAACAGGTTCCCCTGCAACGGAGCCCGCACGGGCTTCTTCGGCTCGGCGGGCCTTGGCTTCTCCGCCTTTGGCGGCGGGGGCGGCGATTCGGCCTTCGGTGCACCACCCTCGATGACGGCCCCGGCCGAGCCGTCATGGAACTGCAAGCTGACCGGCAGCCCCGGCGTGGCCGCCCCAGCGTCGGTCAATGGCCGGCCATCGGCGCCGCGCACCACCGCATAGCCACGCTTCAGCACGCCCTCGTAGGAATAGCTCTCCAGCAACTGGCCCAGCGCCTGAACCCGTGCCGCCCGTTCGGCGAGATCCTTGCCGTAGCCGCGCTCGACCCGCGGCGCCAGATCGGCCAGACGGCGGCGACCCTCGTCGATCTTGATGACCGTCGGGCGCAGGCTGAGCCGACCGGCGACGCGCTCGAACTTGCCTTCGGCCGCCACCACGGCGTGGCGCAGCGCGCCGGCCAGCGCCCGCGACTCCGACGCCAGCCTGGTCTCTGCCTGAGCCAGCTTCTCGCGCGGGTGCCGAAGCTTGGCCCCCAACTCGCCGACACGGGTGCGCCGACGCTCGACCAAGGTCCGGGCGGCGAGGCCCAGGCGCTCGGCGCGGTCGTCCAGGCGCTGGGCATGCCCCTCCAGCAGCGAGCGCGGGTCGCCGAGGCCGCGCGCCAACCCTTCCACCCGCGTGCGCCGCTCGGCGATCCCGCGGTGGGCGCTGGCCAGCAGGCGCCGCTCGTCGTCGAGCACCTGCGCCAGCAGTTCGGAGCGCACCGGCACGGCCATCTCAGCCGCTGCGGTGGGGGTGGGGGCGCGCTTGTCGGAGGCGAAGTCGATCAGCGTGGTGTCGGTCTCGTGCCCGACCGCCGAGATCAGCGGGATACGGCTGCTTGCGGCGGCGCGCACCACCACCTCCTCGTTGAAGGCCATCAGGTCTTCCAGCGAGCCACCGCCGCGCGCGACGATGATCAGGTCCGGCCGCGGAACGCGCCCGCCGGCTGCCAGCCGGTTGAAGCCCTCGATGGCGGCGGCCACCTGCGCCGCGGCGCTGTCGCCCTGCACGGCCACCGGCCACAGCAGGACATGCCGCGGGAAGCGGTCCGCCAAGCGATGCAGGATGTCGCGGATCACCGCTCCGGTGGGCGAGGTGACGACGCCGATGACCGCCGGCAGGAAGGGCAGGGGGCGCTTGCGACTCTGGTCGAACAGGCCCTCGGCGGCGAGGCGCCGCTTGCGCTCCTCCAGCATCTTGAGCAGCGCGCCCTCGCCGGCCAACTCCATCGACTCGATGATCAGCTGGTACTGCGAGCGGCCGGGGTAGGTGGTGATCCGGCCGGTGACGATGACCTCCAGCCCCTCTTCGGGCTGTACGGCCAGTTTGGACACGATGCCGCGCCAGCACACCGCCTCGATCACCGCGGTCTCGTCCTTGAGCCGCAGGTAGCAGTGGCCGGAGCTGTGCCGCTTGGGCTGCGAGATCTCGCCGCGGACGCGCACGAAGCCGTAGGAGTCCTCGATGGTGCGCTTCAAGGCGCGGGCTAAGTCGCCCACCGAGAATTCCGGCAGGTTGGAGCCGGGACGTGGCGGCTCGGCGATCAGCGGGGTGCTATCAACGTCTTGAGTCATGGTCGCGCCATGATACAAGGCTGCCCGTCGGCAACAAGCATGGAAGGACGGGGTCCCATGAAAGTCCTGGTCGTCGGGTCGGGTGGGCGCGAGCACGCGCTGTGCTGGGCCATCAAGCGCTCGCCGCTGTGCGACCGGCTGTACTGCGCCCCCGGCAACGCCGGCATCGCCGAGGTGGCGGAATGCGTCGCCATCGGCGCCGAGGACGTGGACGGCCTGCTGCGCTTCGCCCAGGACAACGCCATCGACTTCGTGGTCGTCGGGCCGGAGGGGCCGCTGGTCCTCGGCCTCGTGGACAAGCTGGAGGCCGCCGGCATCAAGGCCTTCGGGCCGAGCGCCAAGGCGGCGCAGCTGGAAGGCTCCAAGGGCTTCATGAAGGACCTGCTGGCCAAATACGAGGTGCCGACCGCCTTCTACCAGCGCTTCACCGACGCCGACGCCGCCAAGGCTTACGTCCGCACGCACGGCGCCCCCATCGTGGTGAAGGCGGACGGTCTCGCGGCCGGCAAGGGCGTCACCGTGGCGCGCACCCAGGAGGAAGCCTTCGCCGCCATCGACGAGGCGCTGGTGGGCGGCCGTTTCGGCTCGGCCGGCGCCGAGATCGTCGTCGAGGAGTTCCTGGACGGCGAGGAGGTCAGCTTCTTCGCCCTGGTGGACGGCACCACCGCGGTGCCGCTGGCCTCGGCGCAGGACCACAAGGCGGTGGGCGACGGCGACACCGGCCCCAACACCGGCGGCATGGGCGCCTACTCGCCGGCTCCGGTGCTGACGCCCGAGCTGGAAGCCCAAGTCATGCGCGAGATCGTCGAGCCGACGGTGCGCGGCCTCGCCGCCGAAGGCTGCCCGTTCAAGGGCGTGCTGTTCGGCGGCCTGATGATTTCGACAGCGTCGGACGGGACCAAGGTGCCGAAGACGCTGGAGTTCAACGTCCGCTTCGGTGACCCGGAGTGCCAGACGCTGATGATGCGCCTGAAGTCCGACGTGCTGGCCGCCCTGCTGGCGTCCTGCGACGGCACGCTGAAGCCTGAGGACGTGCAGTGGCACGACGCGGCGGCGCTGTGCGTGGTCATGGCTGCCAAGGGCTACCCCGGCGACTACGTCAAGAACACCGAGATCAAGGGCTTCGCCGAGGCCAACGCCGTGGAGGGCGTCACCGTCTTCCACGCCGGCACCAAGCGCGACGCTGGTCGCGTCCTGGCGACCGGCGGGCGCGTGCTGGGCGTGACCGCCATGGCGCCGACCGTCAAGGAGGCGCAGGCGCGGGCGTATCAGGCGGTGGACCGGCTCGATTGGCCGGAAGGCTTCTGCCGGCGCGACATCGGCTGGCGGGCGGTGGAGCGTTAACCCCGCCGCTCCTTGAAAAACCCCTTCAGCAACGCCGCCGCCCGCGTTTCGTCGATGCCTCCATACACATCCGGGGCGTGGTGGCAGGTGGGTTGGCCGAAGAAGCGCGGGCCGTGCTCCACGCCTCCGCCCTTCGGGTCGTAGGCGCCGAAATACACCCGGCGCAAGCGCGCGAAGCTGATCGCCGCGGCGCACAGCGCGCAGGGCTCCAGCGTCACGTACAGGTCCAGACCGGGCAGGCGCGGCTCGCCGACTGCGGCGCAGGCCTGGCGGATCGCCAGAACCTCGGCGTGCGCGGTGGGGTCGTTCAACTCCTCGGTGCGGTTGCCGGCGCGGCCGAGCACTGCGCCGGTCGACGGGTCCACCACGACGGCGCCCACCGGCACCTCGCCGCGCGCAGCGGCGGCTTCGGCTTCGGCCAGGGCGAGGGCCATGGGGGATACGCTGGACATGGCGGCGAGCCTGCCCCGCGGCATTCTGCCGGTCAAGGTCCGGTTGATCCCGGCGGCGTTCGGGGTCAAGCTGGTGGAGGAAACGCCACCAACCAAGGACTCGCGCCATGGAAAACCACGTCTACAAGAAGGTCGAGATCGTCGGCACCTCGGAGACCACCATCGACGACGCCATCAAGAACGGAATCGAACGTGCCGCCAAGACGCTGAAGCACGTGGACTGGTTCGAGGTCACCGAGACCCGCGGCAACGTGCGCGGCGGCAAGGTGGCGCAGTTCCAGGTGGTCATGAAGGTCGGCTTCCGCCTGGAGGAGTGACCCTCCCTCGTCACCTCCCTTCTGCCGTTGCGGGCGGGCACGGCAAGCCCTATGGTCCGCCTATGGACATCACTTCCGATAACACTTCCGACTCTGGCGCGCCGCCCGAGGGATCGGGCGGCGAACGCATCGCCAAGCGTCTGGCGCGCGCCGGCCTGTGCTCGCGCCGCGACGCCGAGCGCTGGATCGCCGAGGGCCGCGTCGCCGTCAACGGCAAGCTGCTCGACAGCCCGGCCTTCGTGGTCAAGCCCGGCGACGACGTGGTCGTCGACGGCAAGCCCGTGCCCGAGCCCGAGCCGACGCGCCTGTGGCGCTACCACAAACCGGCCGGGCTGGTCACCACCGCCCGCGACGAGAAGGGCCGCGCCACCGTCTTCGACAGGCTGCCGGCGGACCTGCCGCGCGTCGTCTCGGTCGGCCGCCTCGACCTCACCACCGAGGGGCTGCTGCTGCTGACCAACGATGGCGAGCTGGCGCGCTTCCTGGAACTGCCGGCCACCGGCTGGACCCGGCGCTACCGCGTGCGCGTGCACGGCACGGTGGACGAGGCGCGGCTGGCCGGGCTGATGAAGGGCGCCACCATCGACGGCGTCCAGTACGGTCCCATCGAGGCGATTCTCGACCGCGTCCAGGGCTCCAACGCCTGGCTGACGGTCGCCATCAAGGAAGGCAAGAACCGCGAGATCCGCAAGGTCATGGAAAGCCTGGAGCTGTCCGTGAACCGGCTGATCCGCACCGCCTATGGCCCCTTCCAGCTCGGCAAGCTGCCGGAGGGCGAGGTCGAGGAGGTGCCGAAGCGCGTGGTCCGCGACCAGATCTCCGGCTTCTTCACCGAACGCGACGGCGTGGCTGAGACGCCGAAGTCGGCCGGCGGCACCGCCAAGGCGGCGCCCAAGGCGGCCAACCGCGGCCCGCACAAGGCCGGCCCGAAGCCGGAACCCAAGCCGCCAAACTCGCCGATCCGCGCGCCCAAGCCGAAGCCCGAGGCCAAGGCGGCCGACGCGGCGGCCCATGCAGTGGACGAACGGCCCGCCCGGACCTTCCCGGCCCGGCGTTCCGAGGAACGCGGCGACCGGCCGTTCGGAAAGGCCCGCACCTCGGCCCGTCCCTCGGCCAGGGCTGAGGCCGAAGCGGCCGACCGGGCGGCGCGAGCGCCCGGCGGTCGGCCCAAGCCAAACCGGCGTTCCGAAGAGCATGGCGACCGGCCCTTTGGAAAACCCAACGGCGAGCGTGCCGGCAAGCCCGCGGGCAAACCGGGCCGTGCCGAAGCGGCCCGTGCCGAAGCAGGACGGCGCCCGGACGAGCGCGGTGACCGGCCGTTCGGCAAGCCGGCGGGCAAGCCCACGGGCGGCAAGCCGGCCGGGGCGGCACCGGGGCGGCGCTCCGAGGAGCGCGGCGACCGACCCTTCGGCAAACCGACAGGCGAGCGTTCCGCCAAGCCGGGAGGTAAGCCGCCGGTGAGCGGCAAGGCCGGCGCCGGTCCAAAGAGCGCTGGTCCAAAGGGCAGCGGTCCGAGGGGTGACGGCCCCAGGACCGCCGGGCCGGGGGGCGCCGGCCGTGCGGATCGTCGCCGGTAAGCACCGGGGGCGGCGGTTGCAGGCACCGGCCGGGCGCGACACCCGGCCGACCACCGACCGCACCCGCGAGTCCATCTTCAACATCCTCGCGCACTCCGGCTGGGGAGCGGACGGCGGCTCCCCGGTGGAGGGCGCTGTGGTGCTCGACGTGTTCTGCGGCACCGGGGCGCTCGGGCTGGAGGCGCTGTCGCGCGGCGCCGAGCGCGCGCTGTTCTTCGACCTCGGGCGCGCCGCCCTCGACACCGTGCGCGCCAACATAGCCGAGCTGGGCGAAGGCGGGCGGACGGCCGTGCTGCGCGCCGACGCCACCAAGCCCCCGGCGGCGCGCGAGGCGGCGAGCCTCGTCTTCCTCGACCCGCCCTATGGGCAGGATCTGGCGCCCAAGACGTTGGCGGCGCTGGTCCGTGCCGGCTGGCTGGCGCCCGGCGCCGTGGCCGTGGTGGAAGAGGCGGCGGGGGCCGCCATCGTGCCGCCCGATGGCTTTGCGGAACTGGAAGACCGCCGCTACGGCGACACGCGCGTGCTGTTCCTGATGTACGAGGGCTGAATGGCCTGGGTCTATCTGCTGATCGCCGGCCTGTTCGAAACGGGCTGGGCCATCGGGCTGAAATACACCGAAGGCTTTTCCCGGCTGTGGCCGTCGCTGCTGACGCTGGCCGCCATGGCGGTGAGCTTTCTGTTCCTGTCGCTGGCACTGAAGACGCTGCCGGTGGGCACCGGCTACGCGGTGTGGACGGGCATCGGCGCGGTCGGTACGGTGATCCTCGGCATCGTCCTGTTCGGCGAGCCGGCGTCGCTGGCCCGGCTGGCCTGCATCGGTCTGATCGTCGCCGGCATCCTCGGGCTGAAGCTGGTCAGCGCCGACTGAGGCGGGGTGGCCGTTGTGCTTCGCGTGCGAAGCGCTCCTGCCTGCCGCCAAATGGAACGCCGTGAAACACTATGGAACAGTGTGCAGGGCGTGTTCCGTTCGCATCCCCGGCGACCATGAACCCTGAACGCACCTCGGGCGTTTAAGGACTATTATCCTATTTCATAGCCCTGCGTTCGTCAAGCGCTCAGGCCGTGCTGCGGCGCAGGCCGTGGACGATCTCCAGATAATCCGGTTCCTCGGGCTTCAGCCAGCCGTGGCGGACCAGGAAATCGATGACCACGAGGTTGACGTTGAACTTCCAGTCCAGCGTGTCGCGCACCGATGCCGCCACCTTGTCCAGCGGCCAGCGCTCGAACGACTCGACTTCGCCGTCGGTGTTCTCGGGGACGAAATCGGCGTCCAGTTCCAGGTCGTAGAGGAACAGCGTGTCCGGCTTCAGGCCGTGCTTGCTCTCCATCAGGTAGGTCACGGCGCCGACCGGGACGGCCTGGCCGATCAGTTCGGGGCCGATGTCGGCCTCTTCCTTGGCTTCCTTGATCAGGTTCTCGGCCAGCGTCAGGCCGATGGGCTGGCCGCCGGCGATCAGATTGTCGAACTGCCCCGGCGCCACCCCGCGGTCGCGGGCGCGGCGGCCGACCCACATCTCGATGCCGTTCCCGGTGCGCACGAAACCGTTGACGTGCAGGCCGTAGGCGGCGACGCCGAAATGCGACACCGCGGCGCGGTCGATGCGCATCAGCGGTTCGGCCCCCCATTTCGGCAGGACGGGGTAGAACTCGCCGCGCAGCTTGCGGGCCAAGCCCCGCTCGACCACGTATGCGGCGGCGTGCTCCAGCACCGCCGAGCGCGCCTCGAAGTCGCGCACCTCCGGCGCCAAGGTGACCCGCTCGCGAGTCACCACGAAGCCGGGATCGACGCCGGGCAACTCCTCGGCCAGTGCGTGGCGAATCCAGCCGATGCGGATGCCGTCCACCTCGAACGGGCGGTAGGCGCTGAAGTCGTGCGCGTTGCACGCGCGGATGCGGTCGAGGAAGGACATGGCAGCGAGTTTAGGGCTGGCGCGCCGCCGCGCAATAGGTCTTCCCGCCGCAGGCCGTATGCCGCAGGCGCCGATGGTTGCATTGCCGGCCGTGCGCGGCGTAAACACAGCGGAACGTGCTGGAGGAGAGCGGGTATGGCGTCCAACGGGTTCGGTGACTTTTCGGTGCTCGTCATCGAGGACGAGGCGTTCACCCGGATGGTGCTCGCCAAGATGCTGTCCACTTTAGGTTTCAAGGCCGTGCATCAGGCGCAGGACGGTGAGAGCGGGCTGGCCGCCGTGCGCGCCCATGCTCCCGACGCGGTGCTTTGCGACGTCGAGATGGCGCCGGTGGACGGGCTGGGCTTCCTGCGGGCGCTGCGCGCCAGCGACGACCCGCGCCACAAGGTGTTGCCGGTGCTGTTCATGACCAACCGCGCCGACCCCGCGCGCGTGGCCGAGGCCGGCACGCTCGGCGTCAACACCTTCCTGGTCAAGCCGGCCACGCCCGAGGCGCTGCGCGAGAAGCTGGGCGAGCGCTTGGGCTGATCCCCGGCGCCGGGCGCGAAGGCGGTTTGAACCACGGCGGTTTGAACCACGAAAGCATGGTTCATCACGGGGATGTGTTCTCCCGTGTGTCCGAAATGCACCGGCTTCCGGGTGTGGCGCCAATCACATACCCGGAGATAAAAATGTGGCCTGCTGCAGGTGCGCTTGGGTAACCCCGAAGGAGACCAAACGCCACCTCGGCCTTCACCTTTGGCATGCACCCCAATGCGCCCCCTGCCGTCGAGTTGATGGTGTGGGATAAGGCTCCCCATCTCTCTTAGGGATGGCCGGATCAATGGGCGGCGTCCGTGCGTTTATGTCGGTGGAGGCGTCAGCGCTTAGGCGCGGCGGCCGGTGATGTGGCAGGGAGTTGTTAACACTTGGGTTCCAAGCTGGGATTAACCCGAGCGCATCCGTCGGATGATGGCGCGGGGGAACGTTGGAGGATGATGGCGTGAGACGCGGCGTCAACCTTGTTCTGACGGAGCGGCAGGCGGGGAACCTCCCCGGTGCCGATGAGCAGGATCTGCCGCATTTCATGGGGGCCTCGGCCGGCGGGCCGGGGATTGGACGAACGGCCTATGGGCCGGGTGTCGGAATGGCCGAAACGGGGAGAACTCCCGAATGCCTGGAAAGACTTGAACCGGGCATTACATTGAAAACTGGCGCCCCTGCGGGTTCGCCGCATTTTACAGGCAATCTCATTCGTTTGGGCTTCGATGGTGAGAGGGGTCGGTACGGGGCTTGTCCACCCGTGCCAGCCCTTGGAACGCGGTGTCTTCCGCCTGCGCCGAGTCACGGCCGCATCGGCAGCGCCGACGCATCGGACTAAGGAATACGGAGCGAGGCATGTTCCCGAGCGACGAACTGTTCAGCCGATACACGCAGTCCTACGAAGGCCGCCGTGAGAGCGAGATGACCCTCACGGAGTACCTGGAGGGTTGCCGCAACGATCCGATGATGTACTCGACCGCTCCGGAGCGGATCCTGGCCGCCATCGGCGAACCGGAGGTGGTCGACACCGCGCGCGACCAGCGCCTCGGGCGGATCTTCATGAACCGCACGATCAAGGTGTACCCGGCCTTCTCCGACTTCTACGGCATGGAGGAAACGATCGAGCGGATCGTCGGTTTCTTCCGCCACGCCGCGCAGGGGCTGGAGGAGCGCAAGCAGATCCTGTATCTGCTGGGTCCGGTCGGCGGCGGCAAGTCGTCGCTGGCCGAGCGGCTGAAGTCGCTCATGGAGAAGTGCCCGGTCTATGTGCTGAAGGCCGGCAAGGACATCTCGCCGGTGTTCGAGAGCCCGCTGGGCCTCTTCAACCCGGAAGAGATGGGCGAACTGCTGGAGGAGCGCTACGGCGTGCCGCGGCGCCGGCTGACCGGGCTGATGAGCCCGTGGGCGGTCAAGCGCCTGGACGAGTTCGGCGGCGACATCTCCAAGTTCCGCGTCATCAAGGTGCATCCCTCGAAGCTGCGGCAGATCTGCGTCACCAAGACCGAGCCGGGCGACGAGAACAACCAGGACATCTCGTCCCTGGTCGGCAAGGTCGATATCCGCAAGCTGGAGGTCTTCAGCCAGAACGATCCCGATGCCTATTCCTTCTCGGGCGGCCTGAACCGGGCGTCGCAGGGCATCATGGAATTCGTCGAGATGTTCAAGGCGCCGATCAAGATGCTGCACCCGCTGCTGACGGCGACGCAGGAGGGCAACTACGTCGGGTCGGAGAACATCGGCGCCATCCCGTTCCAGGGCATCATCCTGGCGCACTCCAACGAATCCGAGTGGCAGACCTTCAAGAACAACAAGAACAACGAAGCCTTCATCGACCGCATCTGCGTCATCAAGGTGCCGTACTGCATGCGCGTCATGGAGGAGCGGCACATCTATGAGAAGCTGATCTCCGGTTCCGACCTCGCCACGGCGCCCTGCGCCCCGTCGACGCTGGAAATGCTGGCGAAGTTCTCGGTGCTGTCGCGCATGCGCGAGCATCCGAACTCCAGCCTGTACTCCAAGATGCGCGTATACGACGGCGAGAGCATGAAGGAGACCGACCCCAAGGCCAAGTCCATGCAGGAGTACAAGGACCAGGCCGGCGTCGACGAGGGCATGGACGGCATCTCGACCCGCTTCGCCTTCAAGGTGCTGGCGGCGACGTTCAACTACGACAGCACCGAGATCTCCGCCGATCCCGTGCACCTGATGTACATCCTGGAGCAGTCGATCAAGCGCGAGCAGTTCCCGGAGGAGACCGAAAAGAAGTACATGGAGTTCATCAAGGCCGAGTTGGCGCCGCGTTACGCCGAGTTTATCGGCAACGAGATCCAGAAGGCTTATTTGGAATCCTACAGCGACTACGGGCAGAACCTGTTCGACCGCTATGTGGATTACGCCGACGCGTGGATCGAGGACCAGGACTTCAAGGACCCGGACACCGGCCAGCTGATGAACCGCGAGTTGCTGAACCAGGAACTGACCAAGATCGAGAAGCCCGCCGGCATAGCCAACCCGAAGGACTTCCGCAACGAGGTCGTCAAGTTCGCGCTGCGCGCCAAGGCCGCCAACCAGGGCCGCAACCCGTCCTGGACCAGCTACGAGAAGATCCGCGAGGTCATCGAGAAGCGGATGTTCAGTCAGGTCGAGGATCTGCTGCCGGTGATCTCCTTCGGCTCGAAGAAGGATGGCGAGACGGAGAAGAAGCACACCGAGTTCGTGTCGCGGATGATGTCGCGCGGCTACACCGAGCGGCAGGTTCGCCGGCTGGTCGAGTGGTACATGCGCGTCAAGCAGGCCGGCTGAGGCTTTTTACCAGACCCGCCGGAAACGGTTCGGTAGCGTGAGGGCTTCCCATTGATGAACATCATCGACCGCCGCCTGAACCCGCAGGGCAAGAGCCTGGCCAACCGCCAGCGTTTCCTGCGCCGTGCCAAGGAGCAGGTGATCAAGGCGGTGCGCGACGCCTCATCGAAACGCTCGATCCAGGACGTCGAGAGCGGCGACAAGATCTCCATCTCGACGGGCGGCGTGCGGGAGCCCTCGCTCCACCGGGCCAACTCCGGCGGCCTGCGCGACTACGTCGTGCCCGGCAACAAGGAGTACGTGGAGGGCGACACCATCCCGCGCCCCGAGGAGCAGGGCGGGCGCGGCAACGAGGGCTCGCCGGACGGGGAGGGCGACGATGATTTCCGCTTCGTCCTCTCCCGCGAGGAGTTCCTCGACATCTTTCTGGAGGATCTGGAGCTTCCCGATCTGGTGAAGCAGAAGGTCAAGCAGTCGGAATCCTTCTCGCTGACGCGGGCGGGGTTCACGCCGAACGGGTCGCCGGCGAACCTCAATCTGGTGCGCACCATGCGCAACAGCCTGTCGCGGCGCATCGCGCTGAAGCGCCCGAAACCGGACGAGATCCTGGAGCTGGAACGCCTGCTGGCCGAGGCCGAGGCGCGCGGCGAGTCCGAGGCCGAACTGGAGGAGATGCGCCGCGAGCTGGAGCATAAGCTCCTGCGCTCCAAGCGCATTCCCTTCATCGACCCCATCGACGTCCGCTACAATCGGTTCGAGGCGGTGCCGAAGCCCATCGCGCAGGCGGTGATGTTCTGCCTGATGGACGTGTCCGGCTCGATGACCGAGCACATGAAGGACCTCGCCAAGCGCTTCTTCATGCTGCTGTACCTGTTCCTGAAGCGGCGGTACCGCTCGGTGGACATCGTCTTCATCCGCCACACCCACGAGGCCAAGGAGGTGGACGAGGACACGTTCTTCTACTCCACCGAGACCGGCGGCACGGTGGTGTCCACGGCGCTGGAGGAGATGCAGCGCGTCGTGCAGGAGCGCTATCCCGAGAGCGACTGGAACATCTACGCGGCGCAGGCCTCGGACGGCGACAACATGTCGTCGGACAATGGCCGCTCGGCCGGCCTGCTGCGCGAGGTGATCCTGCCGCTGTGCCAGTACTTCGCCTACATCGAGGTGGCGGCGGAGCACAACATGGGGCTGTCGGCGCTCGGCCGTGAGACCGAGCTGTGGCGCACCTACAAGGCGGTGCAGCGCCCCGACCTGCCGCTCGCCATGCGGCGCGTGCGCTCGCGCCGCGAGATCTTCCCCGTCTTCCGCGACCTGTTCGCCCGCGACAAGGTCGCGGCCCCTTAGAGAGTTTTGGTCAAGGAGCCCCGCCGCATGACCGCCGTGATCTCCAAGCCGGAAGGCCTGCTCTACGACGGGGCAGACTGGGACTACGACAAGATCAAACGCGTCTACGACGCCATCGAGGACATCGCCATCGGCGAGATGGGCCTGGACGTCTACCCCAACCAGATCGAGGTCATCACGGCCGAGCAGATGCTCGACGCCTATTCCTCGATCGGCATGCCGTTGATGTACAAGCACTGGTCGTACGGCAAGCACTTCGCCCGCGACGAGATGATGTACCGCAAGGGCTTCCGCGGTCTGGCGTACGAGATCGTCATCAACTCCAGCCCCTGCATCAGCTACATCATGGAAGAAAACACCATGACGATGCAGACGCTGGTGATCGCCCACGCGGCGTTCGGGCACAACCATTTCTTCAAGAACAACCAGCTGTTCCAGCAGTGGACGGACGCCAAGGGCATCCTCGACTATCTGGAGTTCGCCAAGTCCTACATCGCGCATTGCGAGGAGCGCCACGGTCTGCCGGCGGTGGAGCGCGTGCTGGACGCCGCCCACGCGCTGATGAGCCAGGGCGTGCACAAGTACCCGAAGAAGCGCTCGCTCGACCTGCGCGAGGAGCAGAAGCGCGAGCGCGAGCGCCAGGAGTACGAGGAGCAGACCTTCAACGACCTCTGGCGCACGGTGCCCAAGCCGGTCGGCGGCCAGCGGCCGTCGCGCAGCATCTCCGAACGCAAGAAGCTGCTGGGGCTGCCGGAGGAGAACCTGCTGTATTTCCTGGAGAAGAAGGCGCCGCGGCTGGAGCACTGGCAGCGCGAAATCCTCCGCATCGTCCGCCGCATCAGCCAGTATTTCTACCCGCAGAAGCAGACCAAGCTGATGAATGAGGGGTGTGCGACCTACACCCACTACACGATCATGAACCGCCTGCACCAGAAGGGCATGATCAGCGAAGGGGCGATGCTGGAGTTCCTGCACTCGCACACCTCCGTGGTCTTCCAGCCGGAGTTCGACGACCAGCGCTTCTCGGGCATCAACCCGTACGCGCTGGGCTTCGCCATGATGCAGGACATCCAGCGCATCACCGAGAACCCGACGGAGGAGGACCGCGCGTGGTTCCCCGGCCTCGCCGGCTCGGGCGACGGCATGGCGGCGCTGCGCGAGGCGTGGGCCAGCTTCCGCGACGAGAGCTTCGTGCTGCAGTACCTCAGCCCGCACCTCATTCGGAAGATGAAGCTGTTCAGCGTGCGCGACGACGCCGAGGACCCCTACCTGCTGGTCGAGCACATCCACAACGAGCGCGGCTACCGCCACATCCGCAAGCTGCTGGCCCGGCAGTACGACCTGGGCTACCTGGAGCCGGACATCCAGATCGTCGACGTGGATCTGGCCGGCGACCGCAAGCTGATCCTGCACCACCGCGTGACCAACGGCGTGCTGCTCGACGAAAGCGACGCCAAGGCCGTGCTGCGCCACATCGCCAACTTGTGGGGCTACGAGGTGCAGTTGGTCGAGGTGTCGGCGGTGTCGGAGGCCATCCTCAAGGAGCACGCGGTGACCGCACCGAGCGGGGGGTGAGGCTATTCGCCGAACGCTTTCGAAATGTCGAGGGCCGAATGAAGGACGCGGGCAACGATGATCCCGTCCTCGGCCGGCCAGTAGAAAATGACGTAGCGGTCGACCGGGGTGCTGCGCAGACCGGGCTTCAGTTCATGCCTGGGGCGCCCCAACGTCGGACGCTCCGCCAGCAGCGAGCATTTCCTGAGCAGCCGTTCCGCAAGGCGGGAGGCCGCAACCGGGCTGTCGGCGCCGATGTGCGCGGTGATGCTTTTGAGGTCGGCCCTTGCCTCCCGCGCAAACCGGAGTCGGCCCATCAATCCTCGGAAGGCGGCTTGCCGTAAAGGCTGAAGAGTTCGGCGAAGACCTCCTCGCCGTCCACCAGATCGCCGGCCAGAACCTGCTGGTAAGCAATCTCGATGTCCGCGCGCAGCGCGTCGAGCTTGGCTTCATCCTCAAGAGTGAGGGGCGGCTGTTCTGAGATGCGGTTCGGCTTGGCCATGGCCTTAATGTAGCACGCGCACCCCGCCGTTTCCACGCGCTCCGGTGGAGCACGCCCGCGCCATCGATCCACCCCCTTCTCCGAAAGTTCATGGAAGCGTCATCGCGCCGACGCCCCGCGGGCATTACGGAGTCGTCCGTACGCCCTCACACGAGCCGGACGCCATGACCTCCCAGGACGCTCCCCGCCGTTTCGGCATCAAGGCGAAGATGCTGCTGGCCTTCGCCGTCGTGGCGGCGCTGCCCGTGCTGGCCGCGGTGATCGGCTGGCTGTCCTACGCCGCGGTCCGCGAACGCGTCGCCGACATCGCCGAGACGCAGATGCCCGTGCTGGGTGCCGCCCAGGGCATGGCGACGGCGACCGCCCGCATCCTGGCGCTGGGGCCGCTCATCGACGCCGCCAAGGCGCCGGCCGATCTGCGGCCCCTGGCCTCCGAAACCGACGCCCGGCGCGCCGAGCTGACCCGCCTCATGGACGTGCTGGCGCGCGGACCGGTGGATTCGGCCCAGGTCGGCGTGCTGCGCACCGCAGCCGGGTCGGTGCTCACCAACGTGGACGCGCTGGCGCAGGCCAGTGCCCGCCGCCTCGGCCGCCGCGAGAGCCGGACACGCCGTCTGGCCGAGCTGAACGCCGTGCACGCCCAACTGCTGGAGGTTCTGGCGCCGGCCATGGCGCGGTCGGGGCATGATCTCGCCGGGGCCATCGGCACCATGGCCGAGGCGGCCTCGCGCTCCTCCGCCACCATCGGTGAGGAACTGGGGCAGGCGGTGCTGCCGCTGTTCCAGTTGCGCGGCGCCCTGTCGGCGCTGACCAAGGCGCTGCTGATCGGCGCTTTCGAGACCGATCCGTCCAAGGTGATGACCGCCTCGGCGGACTTCGATTCGGCGGTGTCGGACGTGCAAGGCGCGCTGCGCCCGCTGACCGGCGACGCGGCGGCGGCACCCGCGGTCGCCGCGGTGCGGGCGCTGGAAGCGTTCGGCGACGGGCCGACGAGCATCTATCTGCGCCGTGTCCGCCAGCTCGATCCCGCCACCGAGCCGGCGGTGGCCCGCGCGCTGGGTCAGGAGATCGCCCGCAACGTCGCGGAGATCGTCCGCCTGGACGGCGAAGCCAACGCCCGCATGCTGCCGCTGATGCTGAACGCGCGCGGCCGGATCGCCCAGGCCGGCGGCGACATGGAGCAGCGCGTGCAGGAACTGGCGACCTCCACCGTGCCCGAGGCGCAGCACGCCTACATGGCGCTGAGCGGCCTGCTGGCCGAGACGAACTTGCTGGCCGGCCTTCTCGCCGAGGCCGGCAACGCCGACACCCCCGAACGTCTGGCCGAGGCGCTGCGGCCGCTGGAGGCCGGCGCCAAGGCGATCCGCATTCTCGCCGCCGACCTGAACGGAATGGAGGCGCAGGCGGCGGTGGGGCCGCTGGTGCAGCGCCTGCTCGATCTGGGATTCGGCGCCGATGGCATCCTGGCGCTGCGCCGGGGCGAACTGGACGCCTACGCCGAGAACGCCGCGCTGATCGAGCGCAACCATGCCCTCGCCGGCACACTGTCGGCGGCGGTGGAGTCGCTGGTCGCCAGCGCCGCCGACGCGGCGACGCGCGGGGCCGGCGACGCCCGCGCGGCGCTGGAGCGCACCAGCACCATCCAGATCCTGCTGGCCTCGGCCGGCGTGCTGCTGTCGGTGCTCATCGTCTGGCTGTATGTCGGGCGCGGCATCGTCGCGCGGCTGGAGAGTCTGGCGGCGGCCATGCAGCGGGTGGCGCGCGGCGACCTGTTGGTCACCGTGACGCGCGGCGGCACCGACGAGATCACCGAGATGGCGGGGACGCTGGACGTCTTCATCGCCACCGCCCGCGCCATGGAGGAGGCCCGCCATCGGGTCGAGGAGGAGCGCGCGCAGGCCGCCCAGGTGCGCCGCACGGGCATGCTGGAGATCGCCGCGCAGTTCGAGCGCAACGTGCTCGCCAGCGTCGACACGCTGGCCGAGGCGGCGCGCTCCATGCACGACCGCGCCCGCACGCTGACCGGCATCGCCACCCACGCCAGCGATCAGGCGCACGCGGCCATGGAGGTGTCGGCCGAGACCTCGGCCGGCATCCAGCAGGTGGCGACGGCGGCGGCGGAAATCTCCACCTCCATCGCCGAGATCTGCCGGCGCACCTCGGAGTCGGCGCGCATCATCGGCGAAACGGCGGCCGGGGCCGAACAGGTCAAGGCGGCGGTCGGCCAGCTCTCCACCACCACCGAGTCGATCGGCACGGTGATCGGCGTCATCGACACCATCGCTGGGCAGACCAACCTGCTGGCGCTCAACGCCACCATCGAGGCGGCGCGGGCCGGGGAGATGGGCAAGGGCTTCGCGGTGGTGGCCGGCGAGGTCAAGCACCTGGCCACCCAGACGGTGCGGGCGACCTCCGACATCGCGCGCCAGATCACAGCCACCCAGACCGCCAGCCAGGAAACCGCCGCGGTGGTGGAGATCATGACCAGCAGCATCCAGCGCATCGAAGGCAACGCGTCGGCCATCGCCAGCGCGGTGGAGGAGCAGTCGGCCATCACCGAGGGGATCGTCGGCAGCTCGCATCAGGTGGCGCAGGGCACCCAGCGGGCGTCGGAGTTCGTCGCCGACCTGTCGGACGCCGCCGCCCGCGTGCGCAGTCATGCGCACGAGGTGCTGGGCGTGGCCGAGAGCCTGTCGCACGAAGCCACCGCATTGGGCAGTGCGGTACACCTGTTCCTTCAGGAGATCCGGGCGGTTCGGTAGTGGCTTTTCTCCCTCTCCCTGCTCGGCAGGGGAAGGATTACCGTTCCATCTCCGGCTGGATGCCGGCGTTCTTCATGGCGTGGCAGAGGTCGATGATGGCCTCGCTCATGTCCGGGAAGGTCACCGCCAGCGCGTTGCGGTCCTTGTCCACGCGCACCACGTGGGCAATCGCGCGGGCGACGGGGTGGTCGGGGATGTCCTCGCAGCGGATGTCCAGCTTGAGTCGGGTGCCGGCGCTCACCATCAGCTCGCCCCGATAGGTCTCCAGCAGCATGCCGCGGATCGACCAGTTGACCGTCCGGTAGCGGCGTCCGCCGACCTCCACCGTCAGCACCGGGTCCATGTAGCGGATGGCGCGCCGCCGCTCGACGCCGCCGGGCGGCTTCGGGCCGCCACCCTCGCGGATCTCCAGCTTGCGGGCGTTGGCCTTCTTGGTGCGCTCGTCGACGCCGTCCGCGGTGGTCATCAGCGCCGCCTGCACCCGCCGCTCGACGCCCGAGCGGAACTCGTCGCTGGCGCCGAAGCGCACGGCCTTGCCGAAGTGGATCTTGGCCTTGTTGAGAACCTCGTTGCGGCCCTTGTCGTCGCCGGCGTGCCCCTTGCGCTCGGCGTCGCGGATCAGCGTGTCGACGCTGAGCTCGAAAGCGTTGCACTGGATGGTCTTGGCGACCTCGCGGAACTCGGTGGCGCGTTGGCTGGGGAATTCCTTCGTCTTGAGAAGCTCCGCCAGCGTGTTGGCCTGCTGCTCGACGACGTCCGGGTCGCTGCCCTCGGCCATCCGGCGCATCGCGCGGATGTGCTCTTCCGCCTTGCGGAGCAGGGCGTCTTCGAGCTTGCGGCGCTGGTCGGCGTCCATGACGGCAGCCATCGGGACCTCGGCGGAATTTCCGCGACAATGCTACAGTAGCTCTTCCGTATTTAACAAACCTTGAACGCGGCTATGGTGCGCTGCACCTAGGTTTTGTCGGGTCCAAACGTTTCCGCGGTGAATCGAAATGCCTGCATTGTCCCGGTTTCCACAGTGGGATCGAGCCCGGCCTTTGCCTTGAGGTGATGCAGAAAGGTGTGTTTCTCGGCCAGTACGTCCCAGACCTTGGGCAGGAACAATGCACTGCGGCCATGGTCGCGGATGATCAGCCCGTCCACATCGGGCCGGAGCTGGCGCAGCAGGTCCGCCTCGTCGGTGAACGCCATCGGCCGGTTGTGGCTGAGGATCGAGACGGTGATGTCCACCTTCGGCAGTTCGGCCGCTGTGAGCGGCCCGAAGCGCGGGTCCTGCGTGGCCGACTTGCAGGCGTTCTCCACCACGTCGCGGACCAGCGGGTTCACCGGCTGCACGGTGCCGATGCAGCCGCGTAGGGCGTCGTCGATCTCCAGCGTCACGAAGGTCTTGCGCAGGGCGCGCAACGCCATGGGGAAGCTCTCCACCGCCACCTCGGGCGGGCGGCCGGTACGCACCACGTGCTCCAGCGCCTGATGCGCGGCGTCGAGCAGCTGCGCGCGCTCGCCATCGGTCAGGCGGGCCTCGTTGGCGTATTCGAAGGTGTAGGCGCCGTAGCCGACGACGCGGCCCTTGTCGCCCGCCGTGTCGCCGGAGTTGCGCAGGTCGCGCGTGGTGGCCCGCAAATCGAGCGCCTGGGCGCGCAGCAGCAGGCCGGAAATCGGCTTGAAGCCGCAGGCGGCGTCGCCGGTCAGCGTCTCCGGCTCGGCCGCCTCGATGGCCTGCGAGGCGGCGAGGTCGAGGCCGCGGGCGGTGTCGTAGTCGTGGAAATGGCTGAGGTCGGAGGAGATGACGATCATCGTCTCCGGCCCGCCCCACAGGCGTTGCAGCACGGTATCCACCGCCTGCGGCGCGCACGAGCCGACCACCAGCGGCACCACCGCGGCGTTGGGGAAAACGCGCTGGATGAAGGGCAGGTGGACCTCGAGGGAATGCTCGCCTTCGAAGGCATCGTCTAGGATCTGCACGTCCGCCAGGCCGAGGATGGCGTCGATGCCGGCGCGGTCCACCGGCACCACGCCCAGCGGCGTCACCATGCCATCGGCGCTGGGCGCCGCCAGTCCGCGGAACGGCCAGCGGTGCGCCGGACCCAGCAGCACGACGCGCCTCACCCGGTCGCCGAGGTGCCGCACCGACGCGTAGGCGGTGCCGGCGATGGGGCCGGAATAGACGTAGCCGGCGTGCGGCGCGATGATCGCCTTGGCGGGCACCGGCTCGACGTGGGCAGCGGCCAGACAGTCGCCCACCATGCGGTCCAGGGTGGCCGGGTCGGCGGGGTAGAAGGCGCCCGCCACGGCCGGCGCGCGCAGGGTGGTCATGGTGTTGGACATGGTTCGCGCAATGCCCATCTAAGCTGTCGGGGATAGGCCGAATGTCGGTAGCCCCATCGTAAATTTCCAGGGGCGGCGATCTCCAGGAGTGAACCTCTCAGCACGTTTTGGTGCCAGCATGACCCAGATGTTTCCCGCCCGCTATTGGCACGCGCTCGACGACGGGCGCATCCAGTGCGATGTCTGTCCGCGCGCCTGCAAGCTGTCCGATGGGCAGCAGGCGCTGTGCTTCGTGCGCGAGCGCCGGGGCGACCAACTGGTGCTCAGCACCTACGGGCGCTCGTCGGGTTTCTGCATCGATCCCATCGAGAAGAAGCCGCTCAACCACTTCCTGCCGGGCACGCCGGTGCTGTCGTTCGGCACGGCCGGCTGCAACCTGACCTGCAAGTTCTGCCAGAACTGGGACATCTCCAAAAGCCGCGAGACCGACACGCTGGCCGACTCCGCCTCGCCGGAAACCATCGCGCGGGCCGCCGCGGACACGGGGTGCCGCTCGGTGGCGTTCACCTACAACGACCCGGTCATCTTCCTGGAATACGCGGTGGACGTGGCGCAGGCCTGCCACGAGCGCGGCGTGCATACGGTGGCGGTCACAGCCGGCTATATCTGCGCGGAGCCGCGGGCGGAGTTCTACCGCCACATGGACGCCGCCAACGTCGATCTGAAAGCGTTCACGGAAGAGTTCTACCACAAGGTAACCGGCGCCCACTTGGCGCCGGTGCTGGACACGCTGAAGTACCTGAAGCACGAGACGAACGTCTGGTTCGAGATCACCACGCTGCTGATCCCCGGCGAGAACGACTCGGATGCCGAACTGCACGCGATGACCGACTGGATTCGTGAGAACCTGGGCACCGACGTGCCGCTGCACTTCACGGCGTTCCACCCCGACTACAAGATGCGCGACAAGGACTGGACCCCGCACGGCACGCTGACCCGCGCCCGCGAGATCGCGCGCAGGAACGGGTTGCGGCACGTCTACGTCGGCAACGTCAGCGACCCGGAGCGCTCCAGCACGTGGTGCCCGTGCTGCGGCCAGAAGCTGATCGGGCGCAGCGGCTACACGCTGTCCACCTGGAACCTGGACGGGGCGGGGGCGTGCACCCGGTGCCGCACGCCGCTGGCCGGCGTGTTCGAGGCGCAGCCGGGCGTTTGGGGGGCGCGGCGGCAGCCGGTGCGGCTGCGGGATTATGCCGTGGCGTGATGTCTGCGCTCACCGCCGCGGCTTGGCCCGCGCGGTGGGTTCGGCCTGCATGGGGTCGTCGGGCCAGTAGTGCTTGGGGTACTGGCCGCGCAGGTCGCTCTTCACCGCCTTGTAGGCGTTGGCCCAGAAGCTCGCCAGATCGCGGGTCACCTGCACCGGGCGGCGGGCGGGGCTCAGCAGGTGCAGCAGCAGCGGCGCACGGCCGTCGGCGATCAGCGGCGTCTCGGCCAGCCCGAACATCTCTTGCAAGCGCACGGCCAGCACCGGCTCGTCGCCCGTGTAGTCGATGGGCACGCGCGAGCCGCTGGGCACCGTCGCGTGGGTCGGCGCCTCGTCGTCCAGGCGCTTCTGCATCGCCCAGGGCAGCAGGGCGCGCAAGGCGCTCGACAGGTCCACGCGTTCCAGATGCGCGCGGCGCGACACGCCGGACAGGGACGGCGTCAGCCAGTCCTCCAGGCTGTCCAGCAGGGCGGCGTCGGACACGTCCGGCCACTCCTCGCCCTCCATGCGGCGCAGGAAGCCGACGCGCGCCTGCCATTTGCGCAACTCGTCGGTCCATGGCAGCGCCGCGAGGCCCATCTCGCGGATGCCCTGGAGCATCGCCGTGGCCAGCGCCTCGGCCGGCGGGCTGGTCAGCCGCTCGTCCTTGAGGATCAGCGCGAACAGCATGCGGCGGCGGCGCGCCAGGACGAGTTGCTCGCGGCTGTCCCAGGCGACGATGGTCTCGGTGCGGATGTGGTCGGCGAACACATCCTCCAACTCCGCCAGCGTGACCGGGGCGGCCAGGAAGATGCGCGATTCGCGCGCGGCTCCGTCCAGGTCGGCGACCGCCAGCCAGTCCTCGGCGGACAGCGGCTCGGGCTCGGCGAAGAAGGCGCCGCGGCCGTTGGACAGGCGGTATTGCGTCGCTGGGCCGCCCCCGCTTGAGCCGGACCGGCGCTGGCCGATGCGGTCGGGGTAGGCGAACGCCACCAAGAGGCCGGTCGAGCCGACGTCACCCTCGTCCTCGCGCACGCGGAGCTGGCGCATCCACTGGCGCGACTGCTTCAGCGCCTGCTGGGCGCCGGCGCGTTCCACCGTCAGGCCGCGGCCGGTCCGCATGCGGCCCTCGCCGTCGAGGCTGCGCAGCAGCTCGACGCGCAGGCGCAGGTCGCCGTCGCGGAAGCCCGGCTGCGCGCGGACGATGTCGCGCTCGCCCAGCAGCGCCGCCACCTGACAGGCCAGCCCGCCGAGGCCCAGATCCTTGCCGGCCAGCATCATGTGCGCCAGACGCGGGTGCACGCCGAAGCCGGCCATGCGGCGGCCATGCGCGGTGATGGCGTTGGCCGCGTCCAGCGCCCCCAACTCGCGCAGCAGCTCGCGCGCCTGCGCCATCGCCGCGGCCGGCGGCGGGTCGAGCCACGCCAGATCGTTGGGCTCGGCCACGCCCCACATCGCCAGTTCCAGCGCCAGCGGCGCCAGATCGGCGTCGAGGATCTCCGGCGGCGTGAAGGGGGCCAGCGCCCTGTGCGTTGCCTCCGGCCACAGGCGGAAGCAGATGCCCGGCTCCAGACGGCCGGCGCGGCCACGGCGCTGCTCGGCCGAGGCTTGGGAGACCTTGACGGTGACCAGCCGCGTCATGCCCGAGCGCGGGTCGAAGCGCGGCACGCGCATCAGCCCGCCATCCACCACGACGCGGATGCCCTCGATGGTCAGGCTGGTCTCGGCGATGGGGGTCGCCAGCACCACCTTGCGCGTGCCCGGCGGGGTCGGGCCGATGGCGCGGTCCTGCGCGTCGGCCGGCAGGTCGCCGTACAGCGGGGCGAGGTGCACACCGGCCGGCACCGCGCCCTCCAGCAGGCTCTGCACGCGGCGGATCTCTCCGGCACCGGGCAGGAAGACCAGCACGTTGCCGGGCTCCTCCGCCAGCGCGCGGCGCACGGCGGAGGCGACCGCATCCTCGATGCGCGTGCCCTGCGGCGGGGCGTCGAGGTGGCGGGTCTGGACCGGGAAGGCGCGGCCTTCGCTGGTCACGATGGGGGCATCCAGCAGCGCCGCCACCGGACCGCCGTCCAGCGTCGCCGACATCGCCACCAGCCGCAGATCGTCGCGCAGCGCGCCGCGCGCCTCCTGGCACAGCGCCAGGGCCAGGTCGCTGTCGATGCCGCGCTCGTGGAACTCGTCGAACAGTACGGCGCCGACGCCGGACAGCTCCGGGTCGTCCTGGAGCTGGCGCAGGAACAGGCCGTCGGTGACCACCTCGATGCGGGTCTTCGGCCCGATTTTGGTGTCGAGGCGCACGCGGTAGCCGACCGTCTGGCCCACCCCCTCGCCCAGCATGGACGCCATCCGCCGCGCCGCGGCGCGGGCAGCGAGCCGGCGCGGCTCCAGCACGATGATCTTGCGGCCGGCCAGCCACGGCTCGTCCAGCAGGGCCAGCGGCACGCGCGTGGTCTTGCCGGCACCCGGCGGCGCTTGCAGAACGGCGACGCCACGCTCCTTCAGCGCGGTCAGCAGCGCGGGCAGGACGGGGGCGATGGGCAGTGCGGGCAAGGTAGGAATCGCCATGCCCTCTTGCTGGCCCGCGGCGGCCCAGAAATCAAGAGGCGGGTGTGGGCCGGCGCAGCATGGACAGCGGCCGGCCGTCGATCACCGCCAGCCCGAGGCCGATCAGCGCCATGCCGGCCAGATGGCGCGGCTCGATGGGCTCGTCCAGCACGACGGCGCCGAGCAGCAGGGCGCTCACAGGGATTAGGAAGGTGACCAACAGGGCGTTGGTCGCCCCGGCCGTCGCCAAAATGCGGAAGTAGAGGACATAAGCACCCGCGGTGCCGAGCAGCGCGATGCCGGCCAGCGCCCCCCAGGTTGCGGCGCCGGGCATCGCCCCTTCCCAGGGGCGGTCCACCAGCAACGCCACGGGCAGGATCATCAGCGCCGACACGGTGACCTGTCCGGCGGCGGTGATCAGTGGTGGCGTGCCGCGGAAGCGGCGGCCGTAGATGCCGGCGCAGCCGTAGGACAACGCGGCGCCGAGCACCGCGAGCTGCGCCAGCAGAGTGAGTCCGGCCCCATCGAACGCCAGCCCGCCCAGCGCCGCCGGGCCGACGATCACCACGACCCCGGCCAGCCCCAGCAGCACGCCGCCCAGCCGCGCGCCGGTCATGCGTTCGTCCGGCGTCAGCAGATGGGCGAGGACGACGCCGAACAGCGGCGTGGTCGCGTTTAGGATGGCGGCGAGGCCGCTGGGGATCTGCGTCAGTCCCCAGAAGTTCAGGCTGAACGGGATGACGTTGTTCAGCAGCCCCAGCACGATGAACGGCCCCCAGGCGCGCGGCGTCGCCGGCAGGGGCAGGCGCGCGGCGCGGACGATGACCAGCAGAACCGCCGCGGCGAGAGCCACCCGCCCGAACACCACGGTGAAGGGGCGCAACTCCGCCACCGCCACCTTGCCGAACAGGAAGGCGCCGCCCCACAGCAGGGAGAGCAGGATCAGCAGCAACCACTCGGTGGTGCCCATGCGCGGCGCGGTCATGCGGGAAGCATCTTCGGTTGCGGTCGGTTTCGAGGATGACGGCGCCCGGCGCCGGACGCCACCCGGTTCTTGCGCGGTTGCGGGCCTAGACCTTCCTGGCCGCCAGCAATTCCTCGACCAGCGCGGTCAGGCGGGCGATCTCCTGCTCGCGCAGCAGGTCGAGCTTCTGGTGCACCAGTTCGATCTCCAGCTCGGCCTTGAGGTTCACCTGATAGTCCTGCTCGGCTTTGCGGCGGTCGATGTCGGCCAGACGGTTCTGGCTCATCATGATGATGGGCGCGGTGTAGGCCGCCTGAAAGGACAGCACGAGGTTCAGCAGAATGAACGGGTAAGGGTCCCAGCGGTAGGCCCAGGCCAGCGCGTTGGCGACGATCCACAGCGTCAGCAGCACCGACTGCGTGATGATGAAGCGCCACGAGCCGACGGTGGCGGCAACCCGGTCGGCGATCCGGTCGCCCAGCGACCGCGGTTCCTCGTGCACCCGCCGGTGGGCCGGGCGCAGGTGGCGCAAATGGTGCAGATGTTCGAGGTCGGTGATGGGGGCCGTGGCGTCTGCGGTGCTGTGCTGGTTCGGCATGGCGGCGCTCTCCCGAGGCGGCGCGAGGGGGCCGGACGGCCCCCTCGCGTGCATTCCACCCGCTTACCCCTTCAACGCGGCCCAGTCGATCTCGTACACCTTGTCGACCGTCTTATAACCCTTGAACGCCGCGATGACCTCTTCGTCGGAGACGCCGGCCGGAATGTTCTGCACCTCGTAGACGACTGAATAGCCGGTCGTCGGGCCAACGTCCGCGTTGCGGTGAGCCTTGGCGATCAAGCCCTCGCCCGCCACCTTGATCATAATCGATGCCATGTCCTACTCCCGTGGATTGATCAATCCCCGGAGCGATTCCCAGTCCGGCGGGCGTTGGCCGCCCGTCCGCTGTTTTGACCGACGATATAACCTCAAAGTTCGTATGGTTTCCAGCGGATCGTGATGCCGGAGCTACTCCGGCGCCGCTTCGCCCCACGGTCCGGCGGCGGGCGGCTCGACTGGCGCGGGCGGCGCGGGCGGGGGAGGGGGGCGGCGGATGGCCGGGGGAGCGGGCGGCTGCGGCTGTCCGTCGCCTCCTTGCCCGCCGCCCTTTGGGAAGGCCTCGCGGGCGATCTCGGCGATGCCGCCGATGGCGCCGATCACGCCGGCCGCGTCCAGCGGCAGGAACAGCACCTTCTGGTTCGGTGCCGACGCCATCTTGGTCAGCGCGTCCACATAGCGCTGGGCGACGAAGTAGTTGATCGCCTGCACGCTGCCGGAGCCGATGGCCTGCGACACCATGGTGGTGGCGCGCCCCTCGGCCTCGGCCTCGCGTTCGCGCGCCTCGGCGTCGCGGTAGGCGGCCTCGCGCCGGCCCTCGGCCTGAAGGATGGCCGCCTGCTTCTCGCCCTCGGCGCGCAGGATGGCGGCTTGGCGCAGGCCCTCGGCCTCCAGGATGACGGCGCGGCGGTCGCGTTCGGCCTTCATCTGGCGGCCCATGCTGTCCACCAGATCGCGCGGCGGCTGAATGTCGCGGATCTCGATGCGGGTGACCTTGATGCCCCACGGCGAGGTCGCCTCGTCCACCACCGACAGCAGCTGCGCGTTGATCCGGTCGCGCTTCGACAGCAACTCGTCCAGGTCCATCGAGCCCATGACCGTGCGGATGTTGGTCATGGTCAGGTTGAGGATGGCGCGTTGCAAGTCGTTGACCTCGTAAGACGCCTTGGCGGCGTCGACGATTTGGAAGAAGACCACGCCGTCGGCCGTCACCATGGCGTTGTCCTTGGTGATGACCTCCTGCGAGGGAACGTCGAGCACCGTCTCCATCATGCTCTGGTGCCGGCCGATCCGGTCGACCACCGGCACCACCAGATGCAGCCCCGGCCCCAGCGTGCGGGTGTAGCGGCCGAATCGCTCGACCGTCCATTCCTCGCCCTGCGGCACCGTTTTGACGCCCAGAAGCACCAGCACCAGCGCGAACACCAACAGCGCCAGCACGAACAGCGTAAAGCCACCCGCAGCAATCATCGTTCCTGCCCCTGCTCAATCCCCCAGCAAGGCGCCGATCGCCTTCAGCGGTTCATGAGCATCGCACAGGATCTTGAAGATGGCGAGGATCGGTACCGCCAGCAGCGCACCGGGAATGCCCCACATCCAGCCCCAGAACAGGATCGAGACAAACACCGCGATGGGGTTCAGCGACAGCCGCCGGCCGATGATCATCGGCGTCAGGAAGTTGCCCTCCAGCACGGTGAGCGCCACGAAGGACAAGGGCGGCATCAGAATGGTGGACAGCCCGTCGAAGGTCAGCACCGAAACCAGGAACAGCACCACCGTCACCACCGCCGGCCCGATGAACGGGATGTAGTTGAGCACGGTGGCGAGCGTCCCCCACAGCGTCGGGTTGGGCATGCCCTCCGCCCACATGATGCCGGCGGTGGCGAAGCCCAGGGCGATGTTGATGCCGGTGATGGTGGCGAGGTAGGCGGCGATGTTCTGCTGCACCGTGCCCGCCACCATGGCGTAATGGACGCGGTCGTCGATGCTGGTCATGGTGCCGATCAGCGCCTCCAGGCTCTGCCGGCCGCGGGCCAGGAAGAAGTACAGCAGCACCATCAGGATCACCACGTTGGCGATCACCGCCTCGGTCTGCTTGAGGAACTGGTCGGCCAGCGACGGCCCGCGCAGCACCACCTCGTGCGACGGGCCATCGCCCGGACCGGTGATCTGCTCGATCTGCTGCGAGGCCTTGCGGGCGCGCTCCAGCCCCTGGCGCAGGTCGCTCAGCTTGAACTCCAGCTCGTGCACGACGCGCGGCACGCGGTCCACCCACTCCGTCGCCGGGCCGGTCAGCGTGTAGATGCCCAGCCCCACCAGCACGAACACCAGGACCACCATGATGGCGGCGCCGATCCCCTCGGGGATGCGCAGGCGGTACAGCCCGCGCACCAGCGGGCGCAGGAGGAAGCTGAGAATCAGCGCCAGACAGATCGGCAGCAGCACGTCGCGGGCGAAATACACCGTGTATAGCGCGGCGAGGACGAACAGCCCCATCGTGGCGACGGTCATCGGGGTGCGAGGATGCTTGGCCGGGGGCAGCGGTTCGGTCACCGGCGGCGGGGTGTCCAGGGTGGAATCGGCGATGCGGTCGGTCATGCGGCGGCGAACCCCCGGCTCGTGGATCTTGGGCTTGGCATCCTTGAAGGCGGCGCGCGCGGGGCCAGATGTTGCGGGTCGGTTCCCCATCACGCCGCCCGGAGACACCCAGCGATGCGCGCTCGCCTTCTCGTCCTAAACGCTCTGGCCAGCTTCTTGGTTCTTGCCTTGGTCGGGGTGGCCCGGCCGGTGCTGGCGCAGGAGGTCGGCCGCTTCAGCAACGACTGGACCGGCAACGGCCTGATCGTCCAGGCCATCGAGGACCCAAAGGTGAAGGGGGTGACCTGTCATCTGGTGGATTTCGACCGCTCGCTGATCGACCGGCTGTCCAAGGGCAACTGGTTCGAGGACCCGTCGAACGCCTCCATCGCCTGCCGGATGACCGGACCCGTCACGGTGGGCGACATCGAGATGTCCCAGAAGGGCGAGGAGGTGTTCTCCGAGCGCAAGAGCCTGATCTTCAAGTCCATCGCCATCCGCCGCATCTACGACCGGCCGAACGACACGCTGGTCTACGTGGTCTATTCGCGGCAGGTGAAGGACGCGTCGGCCAAGATGTCGATCTCCACCGTTCCGCTGTTCCAGGCCAACGCCCAGTGGGAGAAGGGGCGGCCGATGGCGAAAAAGTAGGGACGGCGGCGCAGGGCGTTAGGGAAGATTTTATACACTTGCGAAACAATACTCGGCAGGAGACGCTGGAGGAGCTTTGCCGATGGAAAAGGACCGTATGGCACTGCTGCGCGAATTGAGCGCACACATCGGCCGGCCCGACTTCGATCAACTCGTCGAGCGCGTCACCCGCGAGATGCAGCCGGTCGTCGAACCCGTCAAGACTCCGCCGAAGATCGTCGGCGCCCCGCGCCGTCCGGCCCGGTTGTCGCGCGGCCCCTGACCAAGCGTTCAGTCGCGGCGGATCGTCCCGGCGTCGCGCCGGATGTCCCAGAGGAAATGGAAGCGTCGGTTATCAGCCGACCAGACGCCCGAGGCGCACCGCCGTCTGCCCGGCCTTCACCCGGCGCGCCGGCATGATCAGCACGCAGTCGTCGTACGGCGTGAGCACCGGCCGCTCTCCATCGTGGGCGATGGCCGTGCCGGCGCGCGGCAGCACCTCCAAGCCATTGAACGCGTGGGTGAAGGCGAAGGAGTCGCTGCACGCGGTGACCGCCTGGGTCACCTCGACCACGCGCAACGGCTCGTCGCGCTTGCGCAGGCGGGGCAGGGCTAGCGCCGGGTCGATCATGTCGGCCATCAGCAGAAAGCGCAGGCAGGTCTCCACCGCCACCGTCGCCGTGTCGGCCTTCCAGTGCTGGCCGCACTCCACCAGCAGCGCGGTGCGCTCGCCGCGCGGGTCGGCGAAGCTGTCGTAATCCAGCAGGCGCCGGCCGGACGCGTGCCCCTCGTCGGCGACGATCCACGACGGGTGGCCAAGGCGCTTCGCCAGCTCCCGTCCGCGCGCGGTGCGGCCGCACAGCGTCAGCGGTGCCGTGTCGTTGGTCATGGAATGGACGTCGAGCAGCAGGTCGGCGGCTTCGAACACCGGGCGGAGCTTGCGCGCCCGGCGCAGTTCGACGGAGTCCCGGCGGCTGTCCAGAATGTCCGGCGACCACAGGCGGTTGAAGTCCTCCTCGATGTAGCGCGAGGCGTAGGGGTTGTCCAAGTCGAAGGCTTGGTAGGCGTCGACGTTGGACAGCGCCAGCGTCAGCCGGCCGCGCGCCGGCCGGACGCCCAGGCGGAACAGCGTGTCGATGGCGATGGCGCCGCAGATCTCGTTGCCGTGGGTGAGCGCGTTGACGACCACGTGCGGACCGGGGCGGCCGCCGTCCAGCGTGGTGACGTAGTCGATCCCGGTGTTGCCGCGCCGATAGGGCGTGATGTCCGGCGGCATGAGGTCGAGAGGGGAACGGGACTCGGACAATGAAGGCTCAAAGGTTGCGGGTCCGGTTGTGCGGCAGTATGGCCGAGAGCGTCCCGCCGCGCCAGCCCCGGTGGACCGGCGGCGAGGCCGCCTTATATGACAGTTTTCGGTCGACGGACGGCTGCTGCCTCGTTTATACGCACACGATCGAGAAACGGTTGCTGGGAATCGGTTGCGGGATGCCATGAGCGTCGTGATCGAGGATGTGCTCGTCCGTCATGACCCGGCTGGGCGGCGCCTGCCGGTGCTGTTCGATTCGCCGCACAGCGGTGCGGTTTATCCGCCGGATTTCGGCTTTGTCTGCCCGCTCCCCATTCTGCGCCAAGCCGAGGACACCTACGTCGACGAACTGTTCGGCGCGGCCCCCGACTATGGCGCCACGCTGCTGTGCGCGCTGTTCCCGCGCACCTACATCGACGCCAACCGCGCCGCCGACGACCTCGACCCGAGCCTGCTCGACGGGGCGTGGCCGGAACCGCTGCGGCCCAGCGAGAAGAGCGCCGGCGGCCTCGGGCTGATCCGCGCGCTGTGCCGGCCGGGACTGCCGCTCTATCACGGCAAGCTGACGGTGGCCGAGGTGGCGTCGCGCATCGGGCGCTGCTACCGGCCCTACCACGCCCAGGTCGGCGGGATCATCGACGCGCACATGGCCGAGTTCGGGGCGGCTTGGCACGTGGACTGCCATTCCATGCCCTCAGCGGGCGACGGCGGCGGTGCGGATTTCGTCGTCGGCGACCGCGACGGCACCACGTCGGAGCGCGGCTTCGTCGAGTTCGTGGTGCGCGCGTTGCGCGGCTACGGCTATGCGGTGGCGATCAACCATCCCTACAAGGGGGTGGAACTGGTCCGCCGCTACGGCGACCCGGCGCGCGGCCGGCACTCGATCCAGCTGGAGGTCAACCGGCGCCTCTACATGAACGAGGAGACGCTGGAGAAGCACGCCGGCTTCCTGGTGGTGCAGCGCGACCTGACCGCCCTGGTCCGCCAGATCTGCGCCTACGCCGAAAGCCGCGTGGAGCGCCGGGCGGCGGAGTGACGCCGGGCGTTACGGCTCGAACTGTTCCTTGAGGATGCGTTCCTCGAAGTTGAACTCCGGGTCGAACAGCAGCGTGATCGACACGTCGCGCGCCTCGGTCACCTCGACGCGTTCGACCTCGCGCACCTCGGTGAAGTCGGCGACGGCGCTGACCGGGCGCTTGGGCGTTTCCAGCACGTCGAAGCTGATGTGCGCCGCGTGCGGCAGCAGCGCGCCGCGCCAGCGCCGCGGGCGGAAGGCGCTGATCGGCGTCAGCGCCAGGATGCCCGCCCCCAGCGGGATGATCGGCCCGTGGGCGGACAGGTTGTAGGCGGTGCTGCCGGCCGGCGTGGAAACCAGCACGCCGTCGCAGATCAGTTCCGGCAGGCGGGTCTTGCCGTCCACCGTGATGCGCAGCTTGGCGGCTTGGCGCGTTTCGCGCAGCAGCGACACCTCGTTGATGCCGAGGGCCTCGACGGTCGGGCCGCCGACGCGCGTCGCCTTCATGCGGAGCGGGTGAAGCGTCACGTGCTGGGCGCGCTGCACGCGCTCCATCAGATCGTCCTCGCGGTAGGCGTTGAGCAGGAAGCCGACCGAGCCGCGGTTCATGCCGTACACCGGCTTGGGGCTGCATCCGCCGCGCCCCAGCGCGCGGTGCAGCGTCTCCAGCAGGAAGCCGTCGCCGCCCAGCGCCACGATGACGTCGGACATGCCGATGGGCACGTTGCCATAGCGGTGCACCAGCCGCGTGCGCGCCGCGCGCGCCTCGTCGGTGTCGGCGCACACGAAGGCGATCTGTGGCGGATTGTGGCGGAAGGGCGGGGGGGCGGTGTCGGTCATCGTCCCCCGACCATAGCGCAGCTTGGGCGCGTGGGGAAACTCCGGCGAGGGGCGGCTTCGTGTGGGCTCAGCCGCCGGTCACGCTCATGTGGCGCGGCACCGCGGCGCCGTCGTGCTGGCGGTCGATGATGAAGTCGTGGCCCTTGGGCTTGCGCTGAATGGCGGCGCGCACCGCATCCACCAGCAGGCCGTCGTCGTCGCTCATGCGCAGCGGCGTGCGCAGGTCGGCGGCGTCCTCCTGGCCCAGGCACATGTACAGCGTGCCGGTGCAGGTCAGCCGGACGCGGTTGCAGCTTTCGCAGAAATTGTGGGTCAGCGGCGTGATGAAGCCGACCCGGCAGCCGGTCTCCTTGACACGCACGTAACGCGCCGGCCCGCCGGTGCGGTAGTCGCTGTCCTCCAGCGTCCAGCGGGTCTCCAGCTCGGCCCGCACCTGGCTGAGCGGGAGGTACTGGTCCAGGCGCGAGACGTCGCCCAACTCGCCCAGCGGCATGACCTCGATGAAGGTCAGGTCGAAGCCGTGCTCGCCGCACCATTCCACCATGCGGTGGAACTCGTCGTCGTTGACGCCCTTCAGCGCCACGGCGTTGATCTTGATGTGAAGCCCGGCCTCCTTGGCCGCGTGGATGCCCTCCACCACCTTGCCGAACTTGCCCCAGCGGGTGATCGCCTGGAACTTGTGCGGGTCGAGGGTGTCGAGCGACACGTTGATGCGCTTCACGCCGGCGTCCACCAGCCCCTCGGCGTACTTGAACAGCATCGAGCCGTTGGTGGTCAGCGTCAGCTCATCCAGCGCGCCGGACTTCACGTGCCGGCCCAGGCCGTGGATCAGGTCGATGATGCCGCGGCGCACCAGAGGCTCGCCGCCGGTCAGACGCAGCTTGCGCGTACCCAGGCGAACGAAGGCGCTGGCCAGCCGGTCGATCTCCTCCAGCGTCAGCACCTCGGCCTTGGGGAGGAAGCTCATGTCCTCGGCCATGCAGTAGACGCAGCGGAAATCGCAACGGTCGGTCACGGAAACGCGCAGGTAGGTGACGGCCCGGCCGAACGGGTCGACCAAGGGCGCCGGCAGGGAAGCGGCGGGGCGCGCGTGGGGCGTCACGTCGGTCATCGGAAAAGCTCCTCCCAGGCGTCGGCGCCCTGCTTGTCGGTCTTCCAGGGTAACGCGCCGTTCGTTCATCCCAATATAGGACTTTGGATGGACGAATTCTCCCCCTGGCCGAGTGGGGGTATCTTGACCCCGATCAAGCCTCCTTGCGCGCGGTGGTGCGCAGCCCGCCCAGGAACTCCTCGAGCTGCCGTTTGAGCGCCTGCGCCTCGCCGTCCAGGCCGTGGCTGGCCTCGGCGATCTCGCGGGCGGTGGACAGCGTGCCCCGCGCGCTCACCGACACCTGACCGATCTCCGCGGTGATGCGCTGGGTGCCGGTCGCCGCCTCCTGAACGCTGCGGGCGATCTCGCCCATGGCGGCGTTCTGCTCCTCCACGGCGGCGGCGATGGCGGCGGCACCCTCGTTGACGCCGCGGATCGTCTGCTCGATGCGGCCGATGGCCTGCGCGGTCGTCTGGGTGCCGGTCTCGACGGACTGGATGATGCGGGTGATCTCGTCGGTGGCGGTGGCGGTCTGGGTGGCGAGGTTCTTCACCTCGGACGCCACCACGGCGAAGCCCTTGCCGGCCTCGCCCGCCCGCGCCGCCTCGATGGTGGCGTTCAAGGCCAGCAGGTTGGTCTGGCTGGCGATGGCGTTAATCAGCCCGACCACCTCGCCGATGCGCTTGGTGGCCTCGGCCAGTTCCCTGACGGCGCCGGAGGTGTGTTCGGCCTCCTCCTGGGCGCGGCGGGCGACGGCGGCGGACTGCTCGACCTGGCGGCCGATCTCCTGGCTGGAGCTGGCCAACTCCTCGGTGGCGGCGGCGACGGTCTCGACGTTGCGGCTGGTCTGCTCGGTGCTCGCGGCGACCGAGGCGCTGCGCGCCTGCGTCTGCTCGGCCGAGGCCGACAGCGTGCGCGAGGCCCCGCCCAGCCGTTCCGTCTCGGTGGCGACGTGGCCGATCAGCGTGTGCACCCGGCTCTCCACGTCGTCGGCCATGCGCAGCAGCGCCTGGCTCTCGCGCTCGCGGGCTTCGCGCTTCAGGCGGTCCTGGTCGGCGAGAAGGCGGCGGTTCTCGGCGGTGCCGTCCTTGAAGACGCGCAGCGCCTCGGCCATGGTGCCGAACTCGTCGCGCTGGCCGACGGCGGGGATGGCGATCCCCAGGTCGCCGCCGGCCAGCCGCCGCATGGCGTCGGCGAATCGGTTGACGGTCCCCGTCACCTGCTGGCCGATCAGCAGCGCCGCCCCGGCCACCACGGCGACGATCAGCAGCGACACGCCCGCCAGGGTGGTGGCGTTGCGCCAATAGGCGGCGTCCACATCGTCGATGTAGACGCCGGTGCCCAGCATCCACTGCCACGGCTCGAAGGCAACGGCGTAGCTCAGTTTCGGCAGCGGCTGGTCGGTGCCGGCCTTGGGGAAGCGGTAGGCGACATAGCCGCCACCGGCCCGGCCGGCCTTGATCAGCTCGCGCACGAACGGCACACCGTCGGCGTCCTTGATGTCGGCGAGCTGCTTGGTGCCCTCCACGGCCGGGCGCGGGCCGAGCACCATCGAGGTGCCGTCGTAGTCGTAGGCGAAGAAATACTCCGACCCGGCGTAGCGCAGGCGGCGCACCGCCGCGCGGGCCTGCTCCTGCGCCTGCTCCGGGGTGAGGCGGCCGGCCGTGGCCTCGCCGTGGTAGTGATCGAGAATGCCGCGCGTCGCCTCCACGGCGTTGCGCAGCATGATGCGGTGGCCGTCCATCTGCGTGTCGCGCAGGTGCATCAGCGCCACCGCCGCTAAGACGAGGAGCCCGCCGGCCGTCAGGGTGGTGAGGAGGACGAGGCGCAGGCGCAGGGACAGCGCAGGCAGCATGGCGGTTCACCCGAAGGACGGAGTCAAAGCAAAGGCGTGGACGCAATTCGTTTGCATACGTCCATATTCAGACTGCCTTCGAGACTCTTTCCAATCGGTGAACGGTAGCGCCTTGACCGGTGTCAAGCCCCGTCGTCGCTTCCTTTCGCCGCCAGGGCTGCGGCACGTTCGCGCAGGTCGTCCTCGGTGGTGCGGGTCACCGGCCGCGTGCCCATGGCGAACGGGTCCTGGCCGCGCTCGACCTGATCGATGACGCGGCAGTCCTGGCACATGCGGATGCGGTTGGCGGCCTCCGGCGTGGCGAACATCCAGTGCTTGCCGCCCAGCGCGGCGACGATCTTCTCGATGGAGGACTTGGAGGCGAAGGGCGTGCCGCAGCGCACGCAGCAGAACGGCTCCTCCTCCTTGATGGTCACGGCGCCGCGGGCGCTGTCGCGGAAGTCGATCTGCGGGACCAGCGCGATCACCTTCTCCGGGCAGGTGGCCTTGCACAGGCCGCACTGCACGCAGGCGTCCTGGGCGAAGCTCAGCATCGGCTTGTCGGGGTTATCGAGCAGGGCGCCGGTCGGGCAGGAGCCGACGCAGGACAGGCACAGCGTGCAGCCCTCGACGTTGACCTCGACCCGTCCAAAGGGGGCGCCCGGCGGCAGCGGCAGCACGTCCAGCGGCGTCGGCGCCGTCCTGTGCAGGTGGCGCAGCGCCAGCATGACCAGCGTGCGCTTGCCACCCATGGGCAGGAACAGCCCCGGCGCCGGTGCGGCCTCGCGCGGCAGGGTCCACAGCTCGGCGTCCACCGCATCGGGGTCGCGCGCGTCGATGACGCCGACCCGGCCGGAGCCGTAGCCGAGCCCCGCCATTGCCGTCTCGATCAGCCCGACTTGGGAGGCAAGGCCGGCGGTCTCGCCCTGGTTGGTCGGGCCGGTCAGCACGCGGATTTGGGAGGCCCCATAGGCCAGCGCCGTCGCGAAGAAATCCAGGCCGAGCTGCGTCACCTCGTGCACCGCGAAGGGCAGCACGCGGGCCGGCAGGCCGCGGCCGTGCTGCGCCATCAGCGCCAGAACCTCCTCGCCGTGGCGGGGGTCGTGCACCAGCAGCACGGCGTCGCTGCCGCCGGCCTTGGCGTAGGCGTCCATCAGCGTGCGCAGCCGCTCGAACACCGTCTGCACGGGCGGCAGCGCGTAGGTGCTGGCGCCGGTCGGGCACACCGCGGCGCAGGAGCCGCAGCCGGCGCAGACGTGCGGGTCGATCTGCACGGTGTCGCCGGCCGGGGCGACGGCGCCGGTCGGGCAGACGTCCAGGCAGCGCGTGCAGCCGGTCTTGGCGTTGCGGGCGTGTGTGCAGAGGTCGGCCTTGAAGTCGATGAAGCGCGGCTTCTCGAACTCGCCCACGAGGTCGGCGGCGTCGAACAGCGCCTTGGTGACCTGGCCAGGGCTGTCGGGGTCGGGGCGCAGATAGCCGTCGCGCCTGGTGTGCGCCGGGAACAGCGGCGCGCCGCCGGTCAGGTCGAGGATGAGGTCGCAGCGCGACGACGCTCCGTGCCGCGCCGGTTCGAACGCCAGGGCGCCGCGCGAGGACGGCAGCGCGTAGGCGTAGTCGTCCACGACGATCTCGAAGGCGCCCAGCCAGCCTTTGGCGGCGCGGATGGTGCCGCGGAACACCGGCACGTCCATGATCCGCGGCGGCAGGATGTCTTTTGGGTTCTTCAGCAGGACGGTCACGTCGAGCTTCGATGAGAGCTGGCGGGCGGCATCGATGGCGCGCTCGTCGGTGCCGTAGACGAGGCAGGTGCCCTCGGACGTCAGCGTGATCGAGCCGGTCGGCGGCACGGTGAGCGTGGCTTCGGCCAGCAGGGCGGCGATCTTCGGCAGCGCCGAGGCGGCCTCGTCGGACCAGCCGGCGCGCTCGCGGACGTTGGTGAAGGACAGCTCGGCCTGCGGGGCGGTTTCCGCAGCGATCTCGGCGAACAGCGGGGCTTCCTGGGTGCAGGCGACCAGCAGCGGGCCGGATGCGCCCTTGGCGGCGGCCTCGAAGCGGTCGAGCTGGCTGCGGCAGAGCTGCGTGTGCACCGTGGCGGCGCCCTCGGCCCCGCAGGCGCGCGACAGCGCCGCGCCATCGAGCGGCATGGAGTGCGCGCAGTCGCAGACCAGGACGGTGCGGCCGTTGAGCTTCATGGATGGTAACCTTCCCTGCCGGGGCGCGGTTCTGTGTTTGTGCGCCCCCTGATACAGTAAATATCGGCATCAGGGGAGGTTTGCGACCCCCGACTTTGTGGGGATGTTTTGGGTCAAGGGCAAGGCAACCGAGGGAAAATGGCGATGTCGGACAACAAACGCGAGCCTACAGGCTCACCGGAGGCCGCCGATGCAATTCGGAACGGTGGTGTGGCTGCGGAGTGGAAGAAGGCGAACCGGGATGCGCTCGACTATGCGCGACGGTTCGTGGAGGAGAACGGCGTTCCCTTTGCGCGCCATCGGCGGATAGCTTTGTAGGTTAGGGCTGAGTCGCAGGCGAAGCCCAACGTGCGCGCGATGCGGAATCCGTTGGGCTTCGTTGCGCTCAACACCAACCTACGGGACACGGCTTCCTGATCACGCCCCCGGCTGGTCGGCGTTCGGGAAGAACAGCGGCTCGCCGTTGATCTTGTAGTCGGCGATGGCCTTCTGCCCCGCCGGCGAGACCACCCAGTCGATGAAGGCTTGGCCCTCGGCCGCCTTGATGTGCGGGAACTTCGCCGGGTTCGCCAGGATCACCCCGTACTGGTTGAACAGGCGCTTGTCGCCCTCGACCAGCACCTCCAGCCCGGCGCGGTTCTGGAAGCTCAGCCACGTGCCGCGGTCGGCCAGCGTGTAGCCGTCCAGCGCCGCCGCCGCGTTCAGCGTCGCCCCCATGCCCTGGCCCAGCGACTTGTACCAGCCGCCCTCCTTGGCCGGATTGAGGCCGGCGGTGGTCCACAGCGCCTGCTCGGCCTTGTGGGTGCCGCTGTCGTCGCCGCGCGAAACGAAGGCGGCCTTGGCCTCGGCGATGCGGGTCAGCGCCTTCGTCACGTCCTTCTGCCCGCGGATGCCGGCCGGGTCGCTCTTCGGGCCGACCACGACGAAGTCGTTGTACATCACCGGCAGGCGCTGCACGCCGAAGCCCTCGGCGACGAACTTATCCTCGGACGGCCTGTGGTGGACGAACAGCACGTCGGCGTCGCCGCGTTTCGCCAGATCGATGGCTTGGCCCGTGCCCTTGGCGACCACGCGCACGGCGATGCCGGTCTTGGCCGTGAACAGCGGCAGGATGTGCTTGAACAGCCCGGAGTCCTCCGTCGAGGTGGTCGAGGACACGGTGATGAACCGTTCCTCCGCGGCGGCGGCGGGCAGGGCGATGGAGACCGCCAGCGCGGCGGCGGCGACGGTCAGCAGGGTACGGCGGAGCATGGTCGTTTCTCCTTCAGGTGTCTTCCGGCATTGATCAGGCTCTTACGCGGTCGGCGGCGTGGCGCAGCGTCGTCACCGTGGCGTTCACCGCCAGCGACAGCGCCATCAGGATCACCCCCAGCCCGAGCGCCAGCGGTAAATTGCCCTTGCTGGTCTCCAGGGCGATGGCGGTGGTCATGACGCGGGTGACGTGCTCGATGTTGCCGCCGACGATCATCACCGCGCCCACCTCCGCCGACGCGCGGCCGAAGGCGGCCAGCACCGTCGTCGCCAGACTGAAGCGCGCCTCGGCCAGCAGCGTGCCGATGGTGTTCACCGGGCCGGCGCCGAACACGTGCAGCATGTCGTCGTACTCGTGCACCAGATCCTCGACCGTCTGGCGGGCCAGCGCGGCGATCAGCGGGGTCAGCAGCACGGCCTGGGCGATGACCATGGCGGCGGGGGTGAACAGCAGGCTCAGCACACCCAGCGGGCCGGAGCGCGACAGCATCAGGTAGACGATCAGCCCGACCACCACCGGCGGCAGCCCCATCAGCGCGTTGAGCGCCACCGTCGCCACCCGCTTACCCGGAAAGCGCAGCGCCGCGACCGCTGCCCCCAGCGGCAGGCCGATCAGCGCCGCCACCAGCACGGCGCTCAGGCTGATGCGCAGCGACAGGCCGACGATCTCCAGCAGATCGGCGTCCATCGACGCGATCAGGTGGAGGGCGGTGGCGAAGGCTTCGGAAACATCGTGCATTCCGTTTCCGTTATGCCTGCGCTGTCATAGCGTCGTCCAGAGGAACCGGCGCTTGCTCGACGAAGGGAGGAGGGCCATCCTTGTTGCCATGATGCTCGAAGAATTCGCCGTGCGGCCCGACCCGGCCGACCCCAAGCTCACCGAACGCGTGTCCGGCCTGGATCAGGACGGGCGGGCCATCGAGACCTCCGTCACCGTGGAGCGGCCGCTGACGCTGTTCCTCAACGGGCAGGAGGTCGTCACTATGATGACGATCGCCGATTACCCGGAGTATCTCGGCGTCGGCTATCTGCTGAACCAGAACATGCTGAAGCCGGACGACACGATCACCGGCATCGACTTCGACGAGGAGACGGACGTCGTCGTCGTCCGCACCGAGCGGCGCACCGATTACCAGGAGAAGCTGAAGAAGAAGACGCTGACCTCGGGCTGCGCCCAGGGCACCGCCTTCGGCGACGTCATGGAGGTTTTCGAGACGGTCAGGCTGAACCCCGACATCCGCCTGCGCACATCGTGGATCTACGCGCTGTCGAAGAAGATCAACCTGACCCCCAGCCTGTACCTTGAGGCCGGCGCCATCCACGGCTGCGTGCTGTGCCAGGAGGACCGGCCGCTGGTCTACATGGAGGACGTCGGCCGTCACAACGCGGTGGACAAGGTGCGCGGCTACATGCACCTGAACGGTGTCGACCCGGAGGACAAGATCTTCTACACCACCGGCCGGCTGACCAGCGAGATGGTCATCAAGACCGTGCAGATGCGCATCCCGATCCTGGTCTCGCGCTCCGGCTTCACGGCGTGGGGCGTGCAACTGGCGCGGCAGGCGAACCTGACGCTGGTCGGGCGGGCCAAGGGCAAGCGCTTCATGGCGCTGGCCGGCACCGACCGCCTGATCTTCGACGCCGACACGGCGGCGGTGGGCGACGAGGGCAAGGAACACCAGCGCAAGGGAAGCCGCGATGAGGACTGATATTGCCCCCGGTCGAATTGCAGGGGTGCTGCTGGCCGGCGGGCTGTCGCGCCGCATGGGCGGCGGCGACAAGAATTTGCGCACGCTTGGCGGGCGCAGCATCCTGGAGCGGATCGTCGCCGTGGCGCGCCCGCAGGTCGGGCCGCTGGTGCTGAACGCCAACGGCGACCCGGAGCGTTTCGCTGCTTTCGGTCTGCCGGTGGCGGCTGATGTGGTGGAGGGCTATGCCGGGCCGCTGGCCGGTGTGCTGACCGGGCTGGAATGGGCGAAGGCCAACGCGCCGGATGCGGTGTGGCTGGCGAGCTTCGCCACCGACGCGCCGTTCATCCCCGGCGACCTCGTCGCGCGGCTGGTGCGGGCGGTGGAAGCGGAGGGCGCGGACCTCGCCTGCGCGCGCTCGGGCGGACAGGACCATCCGGTGTTCGGGCTGTGGCCGCTGCGGCTGGCCGACGATCTGCGCCGCGCCATGGTGGAGGAGGGCGTGCGCAAGGTGGACGCCTGGACCGGCCGCTACAAGCTGGCGGTCGCCGAGTTCGGCGTCGATCCGGTCGATCCCTTCTTCAACACCAACCGGCCGGAGGATCTGGACGAAGCGGAGCGGCTGCTGGCGGCGGGGGTGGTGCGGTAACGCCGCCTTCTCAATGCACCAGCGCGCTGCGGGCGACGCTGCGGATCATGAAGCGGGAGGCGTCCTCGGCGGGAATCGGCGGGCTGAACAGGTAGCCCTGGCCGCTGTGGCAACCGGCGTCGCGCAGGAAGTCCAGCTGCTGCTCGGTCTCGACGCCCTCGGCGATGATGTTCAGGCCGAGGCTGCTGCCCAGACCGATGATCGCCTTGACGATGGCCGCGTCGTGCTGGTCGTTCGACACCTCGTTCACGAAGGAACGGTCGATCTTCAGCGTGTCCACCGGGAAGCGCTGCAAATAGCTCAAGCTGGAATACCCGGTGCCGAAATCGTCGATGGAGATCTTGACGCCCATCTCCTTCAGCGACTTGAGGATCAGGATCGCCATGTCGACGTTGCGGATCAGCGCGCCCTCGGTGACCTCGACCTCCAGGCACCAGGGCGGCAGGCCGTGGCGCGACAGCGCGGCGCTGACCTGACCCGGCAGGTCGGCGGTGCGGAACTGCAGGGCCGAGATGTTCACCGCGACGCGCTGGATGGGCAGCCCTTCGGCCTGCCAGAGCTTGGCCTGACGGCACGCCTCGTCCAGCACCCACAGGCTGATGGCGGTGATCTGCCCGCTCTCCTCGGCCACGGGGATGAAGCGGGCCGGCGGCACCATGCCCAGTTCGGGGTGCGCCCAGCGGATCAGCGCCTCCAGCCCGGTCACCCGGCCGCTGCCCAGCTCGATCTGCGGCTGGTAGTGCAGGCGGAATTCGCCCAGATCGAGCGCGCGGCGGATGTTGGCCTCCAGGTTCAGGCGCTCGTTGAGCTGCGCGTCCATGGAGGGGGTGAAGAAGCGGAACGCGTGCCGGCCGGCGGCCTTGGCCTGATACATGGCGGCGTCGGCGTTCTTGATCAGCCGCTCGCCGTCCTCGCCATCGGCGGGGAACAGGCTGATGCCGATGGACGGCGAGATGGTGAAATCGCGCTCCTTGATGCGCATGGGTTCGCACACGCAATCGAGAATGCGGGCGGCCGTGCGGGCCACGTCGGCGGCGGTGCCGGCGTCGGGCAGGACGATGATGAACTCGTCGCCACCCAGCCGGCCGACCGTGTCCACCTCGCGCAGCGTCTGCTGGAGGCGGCGCGCCACGTCCTTCAGAACCGCGTCGCCGGTGGTGTGGCCGAGCGAGTCGTTGATCACCTTGAAATGGTCGAGGTCGAGGAACAGCACCGCCACCGTGCCGTTCGAGCGCCTGGCGGCGGTGATGGCCTGCTCCAGGCGGTCCTGCAACAGCGTGCGGTTCGACAGCCCGGTCAGCGTGTCGTAATGCGCCAGATAGTGGACGCGCTGCTCGGCTGTCTTGCGCTCGGTCACGTCGTCGACGAAGGCGAGGACGAACATCAGCGACTCGTTGCGGTACACCGGCTGGAAATGGATGTGGTAGAAGCCGGCCTTGTCGCCGAGCGTGGAGATGTACTGCGTCTCGATCTCGACCGCTTCGCCGGTGGCGGCGCGGCGGATCGCCGGGGCGAGCGACTGGTCGCGCGCGTCGGTGACCATGTTGAAGCCGATCACCCGCTCCGCCGGCACGCCCATGAAGCGCCCGACCATCGGGTTGCAGTCGAGCACCGCCCCCTCGGCATCGAGGATCAGGATGCCGACCGGCGCCTGGGTGAAGAAGTAATGCAACTCCGCCTCGCGGCGGCGCAGCGACAGCGTCATCTCCGACGCCAGCCGCGTGGCGCGCGCCCGCGTCGTCGAAAGCGACCACACCACGCTGAACAGCAGCAGCGAGATCAGCCCGCCGGACGCCAGAACGATGGCCGGCTTGTCGCTGTGGAGGCTGCGCTCGAACTTCGGCGTCGAGCGGTAGGTGGCGGTCAGCATGCGGCCGTAGAAGGCGATCGGCCGGGTTTCCGACAGCTGGGGGGATTCGGGATAGGCGGCGCTGCGGTACATCTCCTGCTCGTCCGCGGCGACGTGGCCGTCGTAGACGCTGAGCGCCACGTCGTTCACGTCGTGGCTGAGGATGCCCTCGATCAGCGGGTAGGTGCGCAACGGCGCCAGCACCATGCCGTGCAGCGCGCCGCGCCGCCCGGTGCCGGCATCGGTGGGCGAGCCCGGCCGATAGACCGGGTAGTACATGATGAAGGCCGGCTGCGGCGCCCGGTTCTCGTCGATCTTCAGGGTCAGGCGGGACGTGATGGCGGGCTCGCCGCTGGAGGCGGCGGTCAGGATCGCGGTGCGGCGCACCGGCTCGCTCAGCATGTCGTAGCCCAGCGCCGCGCGGTTCAGCGGCGTGACCGGCGAGGAGTAGACGTTCACCAGATAGGCGTCCCGCCGGCCCTGCGGCCGGATGGTGAACTCGGTGATGCCGTCGGCGCGGGCGGACTCGGCGGTCCCCTCCAACTCGCCCTCGGTCAGGTGGCGGGCGAAGGCCACCGCGGGGATGCCGGGGAACTGGCGCTCCAGGTCGAGGCTGTGCACGAAGGCGTCCCATCCCTCGCGCGAGACGACGGGCGCCACCTTGAACAGGCCGGCGGCCGAGCGCAGCACCTGCGAATAGGCCTGCATGCGCTCGCCGATGCGGGAGTGCAGTTCACCGACACGGGCGGAAAAGCGCTCGCTCGCCTCGCGCTCGACCACGGCCGAGGTCCACAGGGACAGCGCGACGGTGGCCGTCAGCGCCACGGCCAGCGTCGCCAGTGCCAGCCATTTGCCGCCTTTCTCCAGCCGGTCGACCGCGATGTCCGCGTGCGCTCCGGACGAAAGGTCCGAGAAAATGCGGCGCTGTCGCGGCGGTGCGTCGTCGGACTTTGCCATGAAGGGTGTAACCGCTTCGATCTGTGCCGGATTCCAGCTAATGACCATCGGCCACAAAGGTCAAAGAAAAGTTGACGAGCGCGCCATCGGGAAAAATGCGCCGCAATGGGGTTGTCACGGGGCTTCGCTCGCCACGATACTAAGAGGACGAAACATTCGCGAAGAAGCGCACGGAGCCCGCGGTGGTCCCGGAGTGGATCGCCGTTCACCGCGGCCGGAGGGGATATGGCGGAAACGCTGGATAAAATGGAGACGATGGCGCTGGGGATCGTGCTGGAGCGGCGGCGCAGCCGGAGCCCCTGGCAGGACTGGACGTGGAGTCCGGTCGCCGTCATCCCCGGCGCACCGGCGGTCGAGGGCGGCTGGCGCCTGCTGCGGGAGGGCGACGATTGGGCGCACTTCCACGCCGCGACGCTTCCGCTCGAACTGTATCGCAGCGACACGGACGGCTATCGGCTGAACTTGTCACAAGAGCCGCCGCGACTCTGGGTGGCCCTGCGCCCGGACGACGAGGGCGAGCCGGGCACCATGGTGCCGTTCTTCGTCACCGCCTCGGCGCACGAGTGCGAGGTCTATCAGGTGAGCGGCCAGGAAACCGTCGAGACGGTGCCGGTGCCGCCGGAGGTTCTGGCGCTGCTGCGCGACTTCGTCGACCAGCACCACGTGGACGTTCCCTTCGAGAAGCGCGAGCGCAAACGCCACCACCCGGACGGCCTCGGCGGGCCGCCGCGTCCGGGCCGTCGGCCATGACCGGCGAATCCTTCCTGTCCCGCTGGTCCCGCCTGAAGCAGAAGGAGGCGGAGCCGCGCCGGCCCGAGCCCGAGCCCGAGTCGGCACCGCCGCTGCCCGCCGTGGCGGAACCGGAGGCGCCGCCGGCCGAGGTGCTTGACGACAAGGCCGGCGAGGATGCGCTGGCGGACCTGCCGCCGGTGGACAGCCTGACGGCGGAGTCGGACTTCACGCCGTTCCTGCGCGCCGGTGTGCCGGAGGATCTGCACCGGCAGGCGTTGCGCAAGCTGTGGACCTCCGACCCGGTCTTCGCCAACGACGATGGATTGAAAGACTACGCCGACGACTACACCGGCCTGTTCAAGGGCGCCGGCATCGTCAAGACCGCGTACCGTGTCGGCAAAGGATTCCTCGACGCCGCGGAAGAGGTGGCAGAGCGTGCCGAGGAGGCCGCCGCAGCATCGGTCGATGAGAGCGGGACGCCATCGGAACTCGTGGAAGACCCCGATGGCGAAAGGGATATGGCAGAGAAATCATAGCCCTTTCGGCCGAGCGGATACTTGCCATTTCATCGACGCTGTCACGGATTGTTGACAAGTTGAAGCATAAGGCATTCAATGCCAGGACGGTGCGACGTAAGCCTCTGTGACAACGTGGTTTTTCGCAACCGCAGCATTGGCCGGGGATGATGTTCCGTTCGGAATGTGCATCGCGGAACGGTGTCTGAAGACGAAAAAGGCGGCCGAAAGAGCTGCCGCACGGCGGTCCTCATGCTCTAAGAAGGGCTGGGATTGTCGCAAGGGAGGAATGCCACGTGTCGCCAATCGGTGACGATGAACCGTCCGCGCTGCCGGACGAAGAGATTCTGCGGGCTCAGGCCTACGGATTGCTGGCTGCTTTGCTGTCTCGGGCCCCGGATGCCGATGCGCTGACGGCGCTCGCCGCCATCGACGGCGACGACAGTCCGCTCGGCACCGCCTACACCGATCTCGGCCTGGCCGCCCGCGAGGCGACGCCGCGCGGCGTGGCGGACGAGTTCGCCGCGCTGTTCATCGGCGTCGGCGGCGGCGAGTTGACGCCGTTCGGCTCGTACTACCGCACCGGATTTCTGCACGAGAAGCCGCTGGCCGAGCTGCGCGGCGACATGGCGCGCTTAGGCATCGCGCGCGCCGACGACGTGACGGAGTCCGAGGACCACGTCGCCGCGCTCTGCGAGATGATGTCCGGCCTGATCACCGGCGCCTTCGACGCACCGGCCAGCCTGACCGAGCAGCGCGCCTTCTTCGACCGCCACATCGCCAGCTGGGCGCCGCGCTTCTTCGCGGACCTGGAGGCATCGCCGACCGCAATCTTCTACCGGACGGTCGGCACGCTGGGGCGGCGCTTCCTGGACATCGAAGGTCAGGCGTTCGCCATGGCCGTCTGAGGACCGTGTCACCAAGAGGGGGCGACGATGACGGACACGAAGGGTTGGGGGACTCTGGCGCGGCGTGACCTGTTCCGCGCCGCCGGGCTCGGCGCCGGGGCGCTGGGTGCCGCGGTGGCCGGCCTGCCCACGGCGCCAGCCGAGGCCAAAGCGGGGGACGAATTGACCCGCCAGCGCTACCGCGAGACCGAGCACGTCCGCAAAGCCTATGAATCGAGCCGGTTCTAGGAGGTCCCCCCGATGCTGATCAAGACGTCCACCGCGTCCGCGTCCGGCAAGCACCTCGTCCGGGCGCTGACGGGCCTCACCGGCGCCACCGTCGACCGCCGCACCTTCCTGCGCGCCTCGGGTCTGGCGGCCGGCGGGGCTGCCCTCGCGGCGAACCTGCCGGGCACCGTCCGCAAGGCCGGTGCCGCCGCGGTCGCCGCGCCGGCCGGCGACATCAAACAGGTGAAGGCGATCTGCACGCACTGCTCGGTGGGCTGCACGGTGGTGGCTGAGGTGCAGAACGGCGTGTGGATCGGCCAGGAGCCGGCCTTCGACAGCCCGATCAATCTGGGTGCGCACTGTGCCAAAGGGGCCGCGGTGCGTGAGCATGCGCACGGCGACCGCCGGCTGCGCTACCCGATGAAGCTGGTGGACGGCAAGTACACCCGCATCTCCTGGGAGCAGGCGCTCAACGAAGTCGGCGACCGGCTGCTGAAGATCCGCGAGACGTCCGGGCCGGATTCGGTGTTCTGGCTCGGCTCGGCCAAGCACTCGAACGAGCAGGGCTATCTGCTGCGCAAATTCGCGGCGCTGTGGGGCACCAACAACATCGAGCATCAGGCGCGCATCTGTCACTCGACGACGGTGGCCGGCGTGGCGAACGTCTGGGGCTACGGCGCCATGACGAACAGCTACAACGACATCGGCAAGTCGCGCTCGATGTTCTTCATCGGCTCCAACGCCGCCGAGGCGCATCCCGTCGCCATGCTGCATGTGCTGAAGGCCAAGGAACAGAACAACGCGCCCTTGATCGTCGCCGATCCGCGCTTCACCCGCACGGCGGCCAAGGCCGACGAGTACATCCGCTTCCGCCCCGGCACCGACGTGCCGCTGATCTGGGGCCTGCTCTGGCATGTCTTCGAGAACGGCTGGGAGGACAAGGACTACATCGCCAAGCGCGTCTACGGCATGGACGAGATCCGCGCCGAGGTGAAGAAGTGGACGCCCGAGGAGGTCGAGAAGGTCACCGGGGTTCCCGGCAGCCAGCTGAAGCGCGTCGCCCGCACGCTGGCGTCGAACCGGCCGGGCACGCTGGTCTGGTGCATGGGCGGAACCCAGCATCATGTCGGCAACAACAACACCCGTGCGTATTGCGTGCTGCAACTGGCGCTCGGCAACATCGGCGTGGCCGGCGGCGGCGCCAACATCTTCCGTGGCCACGACAACGTGCAGGGCGCCACCGACTTCGGCGTCACCTCCGACACGCTGCCGGGTTACTACGGGCTCGCCGAAGGGGCATGGAGGCACTGGGGGCGCGTCTGGGATCTGCCCTACGATTATTTGTTGAGCCGCTTCAAGGACAAGAAGCTGATGGAGGCGTCGGGCATCACCGTGTCGCGGTGGTTCGACGGCGTGCTGGAGCCCAAGGAGAACATGGACCAGCCCGACAGCATCAAGGGCATGGTGTTCTGGGGCCATGCGCCCAACAGCCAAACCCGTCTGCCCGACATGCAGAAGGCGATGGACAAGCTGGACATCCTGGTCGTCATCGACCCGTACCCGACCATGACCTCGATCCTGCACAATCGGAAGGACGGGGTGTACCTGCTCCCCGCCGCCACGCAGTTCGAGACGGACGGCTCGCGCACCGCGTCCAACCGTTCGGTGCAGTGGAGCTTCAAGGTCATGGAGCCGCTGTTCGAGGCGAAGGCCGACCACGAGATCATGTACCTGTTCGCCAGGAAGTTCGGCTTCGCCGGCGAACTGTGCAAGAACATCAAGGTCCAGGGGAACGAGCCCTTCATCGACGACATCACCCGCGAGTGGAACCGCGGCATGTGGTCGTGTGGCTACACCGGCCAGTCGCCGGAGCGCATGAAGCTGCACATGCAGCACCAGCAGACCTTCGACCGCACGACGCTGCGCGCCAACGGCGGCCCGGCGGACGGCGACTTCTACGGTCTGCCGTGGCCGTGCTGGGGCACGCCGGAGATGAAACATCCCGGCTCGGCGAACCTGTACGACAACTCGTTGCCGGTGGGGGAGGGCGGCGGCGCGTTCCGCGCCCGCTTCGGCGTCGAGCGCAACGGCGTCACGCTGCTGGCGGAGGGGGCTTATCCGGTCGGCTCCGAGATCAAGGACGGCTACCCGGAAGTCACCATGGCCATGCTCCAGAAGATGGGCTGGGACAAGGATCTGACCGAGGCCGAACTGGCAGTGATCCAGAAGATTGGCGGCGAGAAGATCGGCGCGGTGAGCTGGGTCGTCGACCTGTCGGGCGGCATCCAGCGCGTGGCGATCAAGCACGGCATCGCCCCGCCGGGCAACGCCAAGGCGCGCTGCGTCGCCTGGAACTTCCCCGACCCGGTGCCGGTGCACCGCGAACCGCTGTACACGCCGCGCCGCGATCTGGTGGCCGAGTACCCGACCTACAAGGACACCAAGGCCTGGCGTCTGCCGACGCTCTACAAGTCGATCCAGGACCGCGACGTGTCGAAGGACTACCCGATCATCCTCACCTCGGGCCGTCTGGTCGAGTACGAGGGCGGTGGTGACGAGACGCGCTCCAACCCGTGGCTGGCCGAGTTGCAGCAGGACATGTTCGTCGAGATCAACCCGACCGACGCCAACAATCTCGGCCTCAGGGACGGCCAGATGGTCTGGGTGGAAGGCCCGGAGCGCGGCAGGGTCAAGGTCAAGGCCATGCTGACCGAGCGTGTCGGCAAGGGGGTGGCGTTCATGCCCTTCCACTTCGGCGGCTGGTTCCAGGGCGAGGACCGGCGCTCGCACTACCCGAAGGGCGCCGATCCTATCGTGCTGGGCGAGGCGGCGAACACCGCCACGACCTACGGCTACGATTCGGTGACGCAGATGCAAGAGACCAAGGTCACGCTCTGCCGCATCTCCGCGGCCTGACGCAGGGGATTGAATCATGGCTCGCATGAAATTCCTGTGCGACGCGGACCGCTGCATCGAGTGCAACGCCTGCGTCACCGCCTGCAAGAACGAGCATGAGGTGCCCTGGGGCATCAACCGCCGCCGCGTCGTCACCATCGGCGACGGAAAGCCGGGGGAGCGCTCGATCTCGGTGGCGTGCATGCACTGCTCGGACGCGCCGTGCAAGGCGGTGTGCCCGGTGGACTGCTTCTACCAGACGGCCGAAGGCATCGTTCTGCACAACAAGGACCTGTGCATCGGCTGCGGCTACTGCTTCTACGCCTGCCCGTTCGGCGCGCCGCAGTATCCGCAGGCTGGCAACTTCGGCAGCCGCGGCAAGATGGACAAGTGCACCTTCTGCAACGGCGGCCCGGAGCCGGTGAACTCGGATGCCGAGTTCAAGAAGTACGGTCGCAACCGCATCGCCGAGGGCAAGCTGCCGCTGTGCGCCGAGCTGTGCTCGACCAAGGCGCTGCTGGCAGGCGACGGCAACGTGGTGTCGGACATCTACCGCGAGCGTGTGGTGGCGCGCGGCTTCGGCTCCGGAGCGTGGGGCTGGGGCACGGCGTATCAGATGAAGTCGGGGCAGTAGGAAGAAACCCTCTCCCGTCCCGGGAGAGGGTGGCCGCGCAGCGGCCGGGTGAGGGTGCAGGCAAGGATCCTTGCGCTACCCCCACCCTAACCCTCCCCCGGGGCGGGGGAGGGGATTTGACCGGAGGGCACGACATGACGTCCTGGTGCAAGGCGGCGCTCGCCGCGCTGATGGTGACGCTGGGCCTCGCCACCAGCCTGCCGGTTCTGGCGACCGAGACGGCCCCGGTGGCCAACCAGCAACTCGACACCTCCGCCAACGCCGCCAACGCCGATGTCTGGCGCAGCATCCGCCATGGCGTCCAGGGCACGTCGAGCCTGCCCAACCCGCGCGCGGGCGTGCTCATCCAATCGGAAGGCCAGAGTTGGCGGACGCTGCGCAATGGGCCGATCGCCACCTACGGCTCCTGGGCGCTGGCCGGCATCTTCGGCGTGCTGGTGCTGTTCTTCCTGTTCCGTGGACGCATCCGCCTGGACGCGCCGGCCACCGGCCGCACCGTGCAGCGCTTCAATACGCTGGAGCGTGGTGCCCACTGGCTGACCGCCGGCAGCTTCATCGTGCTGGCGCTGAGCGGGCTCAATGTGCTGTACGGCCGTTACGCGCTGCTGCCGCTGATCGGGCCGGAAGCCTTCGCGGCGCTGACCGGCTGGGGCAAGCTGGCGCACCATGTCCTGGGCTTCGCCTTCATGCTGGGCGTGCTGACGATCTTTGTGCTGTGGGTGCGCGACAACATCCCCGACCGCGGCGACGTGGACTGGATCGCCAAGGCCGGCGGCTTGTTCAGCAAGAACGTCCACCCCCTGGCCAAGAAATTCAACGCCGGGCAGAAGCTCATCTTCTGGTCCACCGTCGTCGGCGGCGCCGTTCTGGGCTTCACCGGGCTGCAACTGCTGTTCCCGTTCTCCTTCGGCAGCTTGCAGGACATGCAGCTCTACCAGTTGATTCACGCGGTGACGGCGCTGGTGATGGCGGTCATCATCATCGGCCACATCTACATCGGCTCGGTCGGGATGGAAGGCGCCTTCGACGCCATGGGCTCGGGCCAGGTGGAGGAGGAGTGGGCGCGCGAGCACCACGCGCTGTGGCTGGCCGAGGTCAAGGGCGAGCCCCGCCGTTCGCCCGCGGAGTGAAAAGGAAACGGACCGGCGTTGACAGGCGCCGCCGCTCCGTGGCCCCCTTGGCGGAGGAACCGCCGGAGTGCCTGTCATGAGCCTTCCCCACGCCGACCTGCGCCGCGCCATCATCGACACCTGCCTCGCCATGAACCGGCTGGGCGTCAACCAGGGCGCGTCGGGCAACCTGTCGGCGCGGGTGGGGGAGGGCTTCCTGATCACGCCGTCCGGCCTGCCGTATGACGAGACGGAGCCCAAAGACATCGTCGAGATGGGCTTCGACGCGACCTATGTGGGCGAGCGCCGGCCGTCGTCGGAGTGGCGCTTTCATCGCGACATCCTCGCGGCGCGCAGCGACGTGCAGGTGGTGCTGCACGCGCACCCGACCTTCGCCACGGTGCTGGCCGTGCACGGCCGGCCGATCCCGAGCTTCCACTACATGGTGGCGCTGGCCGGCGGCGACACGATCCGCTGCGCTCCCTACGCCACCTTCGGCACGCAGGAACTGTCGGACCACGCGCTCACGGCGCTGGAGGGCCGGCGCGCCTGCCTGCTCGCCAACCACGGCATGATCATCCTCGGCAACGACCTGAAGGGGGCGCTGGCGCTGGCGGTGGAGGTCGAAGCGCTGGCACGCCAGTACGTCCATGCGCTGATGCTCGGGTCCCCGACCATCCTGCCGCCGGAGGAGATCGAGCGCGTATCCTCGAAGATGCGCAGCATGAAGTACGGCCAGGGTGGCGGGGGCGAGCCGGATCCCGACGCGCCGCGGCGGCGGGAGGTTTGATCCGCGATGGGAGGCGTCAGGCCACCATTCTTCACGGATTTCACGGATTGAGGCACGGATTACACGGATTTCGATGATCGTGCGCAGCATCGGCCTTCGGGATGGCCCGACGCGCCGCAAGCATTAAAAAAAATCCGTGTAATCCGTGGGAAAATCCGCGAAATCCGTGAAAACCCGGTTCTTCGTAGGAGGGCGTCACTCCGCCGGCTGCGGCAGCGCGCGGTGCTCGGCGACGGTCAGCAGCGGGCGCACGCCACGCGCTTCCTCTTTCCCGAGCAGCGGGCGGTCCTCGGCGGGCGGGTCGTAGGTGGCGGGCAGGGTGAGCGCCACGCGGGTGCCGTGGCCGGGCTCGCTCGCCAGTTCCAGGTCGCCGCCGAGCATCGCCGTGTAGTGGCCGACCAGCGTCAAGCCGAGGCCTGCGCCCGGCACCTTGCCGCCGCCCGGCGCCGCACCCTGGTAGAAGGGCTGGAACAGGCGGCCGGCCTGCGACGGCGCGAAGCCGGCACCGGTGTCGGTCACCACGAAGCGCACGCAGGCGCGGCCGTCGCGGTCGGCGCGCTCGGCCGACAGGGTGATGGAGCCCTGGCGGGTGAACTTGCAGGCGTTGTCCAGCAGGTTCAGCAGGATCTGCCGCACCTTGCCGAAGTCCTGGTGCATGCCGCCCAGCGCCGCCGCACCGGACACCATCAGCGTGTTGCCGTTGAGGTCGGCCTGCGGCATGACGCGCTCGCGCACCTCGGCCATCAGGCGGGCGACGTCGAAATCCTGCAATTCGACGTCCACAGTGCCGGCCTCGATCTTGGCGTAATCGAGGATGGCGTCGACCAGCCCGACGATCTGCTCGCCCGACCACTGGATCATCTCCACGTCGGTCGCCAGCTCGCCGGCGCCCAGGCGGTGCAGCTCGCCCATCAGCGACTGGCTGTGGTGGATGATGTCGCTGAGCGGCCGGTGCAACTCCTGCCCCATGTTGACCAGGAAGTTGGTCTTGGCGAGGTCCTTGGCCTCGGCGCGCTCCTTGGCCTCGATCAGTTCGGCGTGCGCCACGGCGGCGTCGCGCTTGAGCTGCTCCGTCTCCGTGGCGTTGGCGCGCAGCGTCTCGACCGCGCGCGCCATGGTGGACAGTTCGCCCGTGCCGGTGACGGCCGGCAGCGCCGCCGCCTCGGTCTTCCCCGCCGCCAGCGCGGCCATGGCGTTCGCCATGGCGTCCACCGGCCGGGCGACGCTGCGCACCACCAGCCACGTGGTCAGGATGGCGACCAGCAGAAGGATGCCGCCGGCCCACGGCGCGATGTCGATCCAGTGCGATGTCCGCTCGGCCAAGCCGCGGCGCAGGGACGCGGCGAAGGAGTCGTTGCGCTTGCGCACCTCGGCGGCGCGGGCGCTGATCACCCCGGCGTTCGGATCGAGCGCCTGGAAGCGCAGCTGGTCTTCCTGGTTCAGCAACTCCTCGACCCGGTCGAGCACGCCGTTGCTGGCGGTGAGCATGTGGCGGGTGTCGAAGATGAGCTGGCGCGTGCCCTGCACCCAGACGTACCGGTTGATCTCCTGAAGCCGGTTGCGCACGGTGTCCACCGCCTCGCGCAGGGCTTCGGCGTCCTTGGGGTCGCGGTTGGCGGCGTAGCGCACCGCGTGGTCGTGCATGGCCTGCACCGCGGCGGCGGCATCCGCCGCCAGCACGCCCGAGTCGATCCCGCCGGCTTCCTTGAGCTGGCCGAGCTTGAGCTGCATCTGCTCGGCCATCGGCCCCAGCACGCTGTTCAGCAGGTGCGTGCGCTCGCCGCGCAGGGTGACCAGCTGTTCGAAGCCGTCCCAATAGCCCTCCAGCGCGGTGCGTGCCTCGGCGACGGACGGGGCGTCCGGGGTGCCGGCCGTGCCGTCGGCGAGCGCGCTCAGCTTGTCCCGCAGGGCCTCGTGCTGGCGCCGCGCCTCGGTGAGGCTGTCCTCGTCAGCCATGCCCAGATGGTCGCGCACGGCGACCTCCAGGTCGCGCATGCCGATGTCGACGTCCGCAGCGATCTGCGCGGCGCCCGTCGAGGCGGAGTAGGTGCCGACGTTCTGCGTGACGTCGCGCAGCGACAGCAGCCCCGCCACGGCCAGGACAAGGACGAGCCCGAAGGCGATCCCAAAGCCGATGGAGATCCGAGTCGCCACCTTGAGGTCGCTCAGCCGAGACAGGGCGCCGAACCGATTCACACCAACTCCCGCGCGGGCAGTCATAAAACGCAGCGGGGAGTGTAGCGGTATGAAGGCGGTTAAGAAACAGACAAGTACGGGACAATCCCTGCCTGTGCCGAAACTGGTCAGGAACTGTGGAAGGCGTACGCCTGCATCCCGATGCTGCCGTGCTCGAAGCCGGTGTGCAGGCGCTCGGCCCGCGGAGTCGGCCCCGCGGCGCCGAGGGCAACCGGCAGCGGCAGGAAATGCTCGTCGGTCGGGTGGGCGAGGCGCGCCTCCGGGCAGCGCTCCTTCCAGTGGGCGACGGCGTCCACGTCACCGGCGGTCAGCGCAGTGTCCAGCCAGCGGGCGAACGCGTCGGCCCACGGGGCGGCATCGGTGGCGCCGAAGCGGAAGTCGCGCAGATTGTGGACGGCGCCGCCGCTGGCGAGGATCAGCACGTTCTGGTCGCGCAGCGGCGCCAAGGCGCGGCCCAGCGCGATGTGGTCGGCCGCGCTGCGGCGCGGCTGCACGGAGAGCTGCGCCACGGGGATGTCGGCCTGCGGGTACATCAGCATCAGCGGCACCCAGGCGCCGTGGTCCAGGCCCTGCTCCGGGTCGGTGCTCCCGGCGATGCCGGCGTCCCGCATCAGGCCGAGCGCCGTGTCTGCCAGCTCCGGCGCGCCGGGGGCGGGGTAGCGCATCTCGTAGAGCGCGCTGGGGAAGCCGTAGAAATCGTGCACCGTCTGCGGTTGGGTGGCGCCGCTGACCGCGGGCGCCGCCGTCGTCCAGTGCGCGGAAACCGCCAGCACCGCCGAGGGTCGGCCAAGCCGCTCGCCCAAGCCGGCGAGGAAGGCGCGGCCGGGCGAGTCCTCGATGATCAGCGTCGGCGCGCCGTGCGAGACGAAAACGGTGGGGAAGGGGGCGGTCATGGCGAGTCTCCGTTACGGGCCCCTGCGCAACAGGGGGCAATCTCGAAGACGAATATGGGCAAAGAAAAACCCCGGCACAAAGGCCGGGGTTCTCGAAACACCGTTGCCTGAGGGGCAACGATCAGTGCAGATGCCGGGGCAGGTCGGCGATCGACGCCTCGATCAGCTTGTCGGCCTGGGCGGGCTGGATGCCCTGGCTGAGCAGCTGGCGGCTGGCGGCGATGGCGATGTCCACCGTCAGGTTGCGGACCTCGGCGATCGCCTGGGCCTCGGCCTGGGCGATGCGGTCCATGGCCTGCTTCTCGCGGCGCTTGAGGGCGCTGGCCAGATCCGTGGTGGACTGGGCGCGGATGCGCTCGGCCTCCTCACGGGCGTGGGCGACGATGGCCGCCGACTCGCTCAGCGCGTCGGCCTGACGCTTCTGGTAAGCGGCGAGGGTGGCCTGGGCGTCCTCGCGAAGGCGCTGGGCCTCGTCGAGTTCGGCGCGGATCTTCTCGGCGCGGGCGTCCAGCATCGAGCCGATGGCGGCCGCTGCCTTCTTCCACACCAGCGCCATGAAGACGACGAACGCGATGGCAACCCAAAATTCAGGGGCTTTGAGCATCAGCGGCGCTCCTCGATGACGGCGGCGACGGCGGCCTCGGCCTGGGCCGGGTCGGCGTCGATGCCCGCCAGCTTGGAAGCGATCTCGCGGACGATGCCGGCGGCTTCACCGCGGACATTGGTCAGCGCCTGCTCCTTGGCGGCGTTGATGCGCGTCTCGGCCTCACGCAGGCGGTCGGCGATCTGCGCGTTCAGCGACGACTGCTTGGCCTGGTTGTCGGCTTCGATGGCGGCGACGGTCTCGGCGATCACCGCCTGGGCCTGCGTGCGGGCCTCGGCGAGCGCCTTGTCGACGGTCGCCATGACGCCCTCGGCCTCTTCCTTGAGGCTGGCGGCCTTGGACAGGTCGCGGGAAATGCGCTCCTGGCGCTCTTCCAGCACCTGCGCCACGACCGGCAGAGCCTTCTTGGACAGCAGGTAGTAGAGGGCGCCAAAGCTGAGCGCCAGCCAGAAAATCTGGGTCGGGAAAGTGGCGGGATTGAGCTGAGGCAGGCCGCCAGCGGCGTGCTCGCCCCCGTGTTCGGCCGCGTTCTGCGCGGTCGCCGCGAGGACGGGGGCGGCCATCGCGGTCAGCGCAACGAGCGAGGTGCCCGCAACGCCCGACCAGCGGGCCAGCCGTCCCTTGGCCAACAGGTTCGACATGATCGGTCCCCCAAGGCAAAGGTACGACGCCGTCATGCCCCTTGGTAACAGGCCCCGTATCAACGGAGACTTCCGTGGGCCGAAGCCCACGGAAGTCCGTCGATCCGGAACTGGAGCCGGCGCCGCTTCAGAAGCGAAAGTCGCGTCTGGACGAGCCTTAGGCGAACAGGATCAGGAACGCGATCAGCAGGGCGAACAGCGCGACGGCTTCCGTCAGCGCGAAGCCCAGAATGCCGATCGGGAACACCTTGGGCTGCACCGCCGGGTTACGGGCGATGGCGCCGATCAGCGTCGAGAAGATGTTGCCGATGCCCATGCCGACGCCAGCGAGGGCGATGACAGCCAGACCGGCGCCGACGAACTTTGCGGCTTCAGCTTCCATGATACTCATTCCTCTTCTGAAGGGTGAACTGTGATGAAGGGTAAAGGGATGACCGCTCGGCTCTCAGTGCAGTTCGAGAGCGTCACGGATGTAGAGGCAGGTCAGGATCGAGAAGACGTACGCCTGCAGGAACGCGACCAGGAATTCGAAGCCGGTGAGCGCCACGTTGATGGCGATCGGCACGATGCCCGCCAGGAAGCCGACCGCGCCCAGGCCGCCGATCATCATGACGGTGAAGCCGGCGAACACCTTCAGCATGGTGTGGCCCGCCATCATGTTGGCGAACAGTCGGATGGACAGGCTGACCGGGCGCATCACGTAGGAGATCACCTCGATCGGGATGAGGATCGGGGCAAGCGCCACCGGAGCGCCGTGCGGCATGAAGAAGGAGAAGAAGTGCAGGCCGTGCTTCATCAGCGCCAGCACCGTCACGAACACGAACACCGTCAGCGCCATCGCGAAGGTCACGATGATGTGGCTGGTGAAGGTGAAGGTGTAGGGGATCATGCCCAGCATGTTGCCGAACAGGATGAACATGAACAGCGTGAACACGAACGGGAAGTACGGCTTGGCGTCGTGCCCGGCGTTCTCGCGGACCATGCCGGCGACGAACTCGTAGAACATTTCGGCCAGCGACTGCAGGCGGCCGGGGATCAGCGCCCGCTGCTTCATGCCCGTGGTCAGCAGGTAATAGACCAGCGCCGACGCGACAACCATGAACAGCGCCGAGTTCGAGAACGACACGTCGTACCCGGCGATGACGAGTTGCATGATGGGGTTGATCTGGAATTGGTGCAGCGGATCCACAGGTCGTCCTCGCTCAATGTCCGTCGCCGTTGGGGCGCTCTGGGTCTTCCTTGTCGACCCGGCGGTAGCCGGGAGCTAGCCCGAGCCCTGAGACGGCCCGGTAGACGTTCAAAATTCCTGCCGCAGAGCCCAAAAAGAACATAACCACCAGGCCCCACGGTGCTGTACCAAGCCAGCGGTCGATCAGCCAGCCGCCGCCGACGCCAACAATCATCGCAGCGACCAACTCCACGCCGATCCGCCAGGCGACCCCGATGGGGCCTTGCGGGGCACCGGCGAACCGGCTTGGCCTGGAGTGTTGCTCCTGACCTTCCCGCGCCTTGCGCAACCGTGCATCGAGCTCTTCCAGCGAGGGGGGAGGCTTCCGGTCGGTCATACCGTTTCCAGTTCTCCCATTCGCTTGCCACCATGCGAAAGCGGCGAGACCATACGGACAGGGCTCTACCCTGTCAAGAAGCAAAACCCTTATGACAAGTGCTTGAAAAAGCTGCCGTTCCCAATTCGCTGCATGGTTTCGCGCGAGGATTCGCCACGGCTGAGCCTTCGCTGCTGCGGAATCCGCCCCCCGGCGTCAATTACCGATGCGCTTCTTGATGTCGCCGGCCATCTTTTCCGGGCCGGTGCCGCCGGGGAACACGGCGACGAATTTGCCGTCCGGACCCATCAGATAGATGAAGCTGGAGTGGTCCATCAGATAGCCCTCGCCGCCGCTGCCGGGCGCCTTGGCGGCGTATACGCGGTACTCGCGCGCCACCGCGCGGATCTGCTCGGGCGTGCCGGTCAGGCCGACCAGACGGGGGTGGAACAGCGCCACGTACTCCGCCAGATGCGCCACCGTGTCGCGCTCCGGGTCGATGGTGATGAACAGCGGCTGGACGCGCTCCGCCGTCGGCCCCAGCGCGTCGAGCGCCGCCGCCATGGTGCTCAGTTCGGTCGGGCAGACGTCCGGGCAGAACGTGTAGCCGAAATAGATCAGCAGGTGCTTGCCGCGGTAGTCGGCGTCGCTGACCGCCTTGCCGGTGTGGTCGGTGAGCTGGAACGGCCCGCCGACCGAGGCGGCGGTGGTCTCCACCTGATGGGTGGCGTGCTGGACCTGCCACCACGCGATGCCGGCGGCAAGGGCGAGTCCGACGAGGGAGGCGAGCGCGATGCGCAGGAGACGGGCGTTCATGCCGACCAATGAAGGCGCTCATGCGGTCAAGGTCAAGGGGGTGCGCCGCCGGCCTCGTGTCACGCCGACTATGCCGCCTTCGGCCTCGCCGTCCGCTCCAGATACTCGCCGAAGCGTTTGTCGTGCTTCTGGATGTGCTCGCGCAGCCAGTCGCTCACCAGGCGCAGCAGGTCGTCGCCGGCCGAAGGGGCGTGGCCGCCCTTGACGCGCTCGCCCAATTCCAGCCCGCGGGCCTTCAGCGCCTCGTGCTGCGCGATGTGCTCGGCTAGGGCCGGGTAGGCCGTGTCCCGCATCATCTGCTCCTCGTGGCCGAAGTGCAGGGTGGTGTAGGCGAGCAGCTGCTCGACCACCTCGCCGACCACGCCGGACGAGCGGCCCTTGCGGACGTTCTCGTGCACGCGGTTGAGGAGGCCGACCAGGATCATGTGGTCGTTGTCGATGTCGTCGTTGCCCATGGCCAGATCCTCGGTCCAGGGCATGTACAGTTCGGAGCCGGAGCTGGCGTACAGATCGGCGATGCCGGCGGCGTTCACCGCCTCGACGCTGATCAGGAAGCTGTCCACCACCGACTTCAGGGAGTCCGCCTGCGCCGTCAGGCTCTGCGCCGCGGTCAGCACGTGCTTGGCGGCGTGTTCGGTCTCCAGCGCCGCGTCGGAGACGTTGCCGATGCTGGCCGACACCTGCTCGGTGCCCTGCGCCGCCTCGTTGGCGGAGCGGGCGATTTCGCCGGTGGCGGCACCCTGTTCCTGCACCGCGGCGGCGATGGAGGTGCCGATCTCGTCGCTCTGGCCGATGATGCCGGTGATCTCGCGGATCGCCGCGACCGCCGACGCGGTGGCCTGCTGCACGCCGGCGATCTGCTGGGCGATCTCCTCGGTGGCGTGGGCGGTCTGGGTGGCGAGGTTCTTCACCTCGCCGGCGACCACGGCGAAGCCCTTGCCGGCTTCCCCGGCGCGCGCCGCCTCAATGGTGGCGTTCAGCGCCAGGAGGTTGGTCTGGCTGGCGATCGAGGTGATGAGGTCGGCCACCTCGCCGATGCGCCGGGTGGCGTCGCCCAGATTGGCGATCTGCGTGTTGGCGCGCTCCGACGCCTCGACGGCCTGACCGGAAATCTGCGCGTTCACCGTCACCTGATGGCTGATCTCTGAGATGGCGCCGGACAGTTCTTCGGCCGCCGCTGCGACGGTGTGCACGTTGACCGTCGCCTGCTGCGAGGCGCCGGCGACCGAGGCCGCCTGCTGCATGTTGCGGTCGGCGGTGTCGGACAGACTCACGGCCGTCCGCTCCAGCCCCTCCACCGCCTCGGTGACGGCGGCGATCATGTTGGTCACCGTGTTGTCGAAATTGTCGGTCAGCCGCTCCAGCGCGCGGGCGCGCTGCTCGGTGACGCGGTGTTCGAACTCCTGGCGTTCCCAATGCTCCTTGAGCGACACCTGATGGCCGCGGAACACCTCCACCGTGCGGGCCATGACGCCCAGCTCGTCGCCTCGGTCCTGGCCGGGCACCTCGAAGTCGGTGTCGCCTTCGGCGAGTCGCAGCATGATGGCGGTGGTGGAGCGCACCGGCCGCACGATGCCGCGGCTGATGAACAGCGCCACCGAGACGCCGAGCAGCGTCACCAGCGCGCCGATGCCGCCCAGCCGCAGCGCGGCGCTCCAGAACGCCGCCTCCACGTCGTCGATGTAGATGCCCGAACCGATCACCCAGCCCCAGGGCTGGAAGCCGCGCACGTAGGTCAGCTTCGGCACCGGCGCCGAGGAGCCGGGCTTCGGCCACCAGTAATCGACGAAACCCTCGCCGTCGCGCCGCACCGTTTCGGCGAAGGCGACGAACAGCTTCTTGCCGTTGGGGTCGGCGTTCTGCGACTGGTCCTTCCCGTCCAGTTCCGGCTTGATCGGGTGCATGATCATGCGCGCGGACAGGTCGCTGATGAAGAAGTACTCATCGGCGCCGTAGCGCATGGCGCGCAGCGCGTCCTTGGCGGCGACCTGCGCCTGTTCGGTCGTCAGCGTCCCCTGGCGGGCCAGCGTCTCGTAGCGGGCGACGAGGCTGTAGACCGTCTCGACGACGCTGCGCGTCTTGTCCTGGCGGTCCTTCATCATCTCGGAGCGCAGGCTGAACAGGCTCAGTGCCAGCACCAACACCAGACCCAGCGCCGACAGGGCGAGGATGACGGAAATCTTTCCCTTGATGCTGATGCGCTCGAACATGACCGCGCTCTCCCCGACTGCGGAACGGGCCGATGTCCGGCGATTCCATAACAAATTGTTAGCAATGATTATGGGGCATACGAACCGGAAGGGAAGGCGACAGCCTGTCGCAGTGGTAGAGCGTGGATGTGGTATTACCACTCAACGGTGGCGTATGGGGCGCCGGCCGGGCTGCGCGGGGCGGCCCGGCCGGCGCCCGTCAACGGTACCTCACAGCACCGTCAGCATGCTGGCGACCAGCGGGTGGCGGACGATGTCGGTTTCGGCCAGACGGACCACCGCGATGCCCTCGACCGCTTCCAGGCGGCGCCCGATGTCGGACAGGCCGGAGAGGTTGTCCAGGAGATCTGTCTGGTCCGGGTCGCCGGTCAGCACCATGGTCGAGTGCCAGCCCAGCCGCGTCAGCAGCATCTTGATCTGCGCGTAGGTGCAGTTCTGCGCCTCGTCGATCACCACGAAGGCGTTGTTCAGCGTGCGCCCGCGCATGAAGCCGACCGGCGCGATCTCGATGGTGCCGTCCTGCATGAGCTGGCGCAGGCGCTTGCTGCCCAGCCGGTCGGAGAGCGCGTCGTAGAGCGGGCGCAGGAAGGGCGCCATCTTTTCATGCATGTCGCCGGGCAGGTAGCCGATGCTCTCGCCGGCCTCGATGGCCGGGCGGGAGAGCACGATGCGGTCCACCTTGCCGGCATCCAGGGCCTCGACGGCGGAGGAGATGGCCAGATAGGTCTTGCCGGTGCCGGCCGGGCCGAGCGCCACGATCAGATTGTGCGCGGCGATGGCGTCGAGAAGCACCTTCTGGTTCGGGCTGCGCGGCTTGACCTTGGCGAGATAGCTCTGGTCGCGGCGGTCGTCCCCGATCCCGCCCCCTATCCCCGGCCCGTTCAGCGGGTCCCAGGCGCTGTTCGGGAACAGCGGGTGGACCTTGGTGTCGGACACCTGCGCGGCCGCACTGCCCTTGCTCTGTCGCTTGGCCATGTCGCTCTCCTCAAGTCGTGGGGATGGGCGGTTCGCGCCGGGCACAAAAAAACCTCCCCATGGGGGAGGTTCGCGGTCGTGCGTGCGATGAAGCGTGCCCGGCGTAGGCTTGCCGTTGCGAGGCCGGCGCCCGGACTGTCGAGGCCGCCTGGGGCCGCGATGATGGATAAGGGCGTCGTCGAAAAGGAATGGTGCAAGCCGGAGTCCTCTTTCGGAAGCGGTGCCTCGCAACACGAACCTTACCCTTGGGAACGGCCGATGTCAGCCGAAGTTGCGGCCTACGTAAAAATTTCATACAAGATGTTGTGGATAGGACGCACGGTGCGACGTGTCGCCGCTGGTGGTGTTCCGCGGCGCAAAGGATGTGCCCGAAAGAGGCGGCGCGTGGCCTTTGTCCATCTGGATGCGGCCGGATCTGCCCGCAGGAAACCCTTTACCCACAAGATCGGGTTAAGTTACTATACTTTGTGGTGAGGAGCTTCCTCAGCCCAACACGTTGGCAGCGCCGACGGATTGCCCTGCCTGGAACGGCGGGCGGCCGGTCGGGTGCGGCCTATGACGTGTGCGCAGGGCTGATGGTTGTCACTCGCCCCGGGCACGGTGACACTTGAACCGGGCCGTCACGCATCGCTAGAAGGTGGCTGGCTCGCCGGCCGCTCGGCGGTGCTTGGTTCCGTTGGGCAGTTTTAGGATCGGCAACGCATGTCAGGATGGTGGCGGTGAGCAGCGCCAATCAGGTCACCGAACGGGACGCGCCGTTCCAGTTGCGGGGCAACTCCTTCACCATGATGGTGCTGAAGGTGCTCGACCCGGCGTCGCCGAATTTCTTTGCCGCACTCGCCGGCAAGGTGCGTCAGGCGCCCAACTTCTTCCGCCACGCGCCCATCGTGCTGGACTTCGACGAGCTGCCGGCGAACGCCGGGGCGTTCGACGTCGCGGGCTTCGTCGCCAAGGTGCGCGAGCAGTACCTGCTGCCCGTCGGCTTCCAGGGCGGCCCGGCCGCGGTGCAGGAGCAGTCCATGGCGCTCGGCCTCGTGCCGATGCCCACGGGGCGCGCCACCAAGCTGGAACTCGCCCGCCCGGTGGACAGCTCGGGCCAGCCCGTGGCGCCGCCGCCGGAGCCGGTGTACCGCCCGGCCCTGGTGGTCAGCGAGCCGGTGCGTTCGGGCCAGCAGATCTACGCGCAGGGCACCGACCTCGTCATCGCGGCGCCGGTCAGCCACGGCGCCGAGGTGCTGGCGGACGGCAACATCCATGTCTACGGCGCGTTGCGCGGCCGCGCGCTGGCCGGCATCTCCGGCGACAACAACGCCCGCATCTTCTGCCAGAGCCTCGAAGCGGAGGTGGTGTCCATCGCCGGCCTCTACCGCGTCAGCGAGGATCTGGACCAGTCGCTCATTAAGAAGGCCGTGCAGATCCGATTGGACGACGGCTTTCTTCACATCGCACCACTTTGACCCGCACGGGTCAGGCGTCGGAAACTCTAGCTTCGTAGGAGAGGCTCGTTGGGCAAGATCATCGTCATGACTTCCGGCAAGGGCGGCGTCGGCAAGACGACGTCGTCCGCCGCTTTCGCGACCGGACTCGCCTTGCGCGGCTTCAAGACAGTCGTCATCGACTTCGACGTCGGCCTGCGCAATCTCGATCTGGTGATGGGCTGCGAGCGCCGCGTGGTGTTCGACTTCATCAACGTCATCAACGGCGAGGCGAAGCTCAACCAGGCGCTCATCAAGGACAAGCGGGTCGACAACCTGTACATCCTCCCCACCTCGCAGACGCGCGACAAGGATGCGCTGACCAAGGAGGGCGTGGAGCGCATCCTGGACGAGCTGAGCAAGGACTTCGATTACATCGTCTGCGACAGCCCGGCGGGCATTGAGCGCGGTGCGCTGATGTCGCTGTACTTCGCCGACCACGCGGTGATCGTCACCAACCCCGAGGTTTCCTCGGTGCGCGACAGCGACCGCATCCTGGGCGTGCTGGCCGCCAAGTCGCGCCGCGCCGAGCAGGGCCAGGAGCCGGTCACCCAGCAGCTGCTGCTGACCCGCTACGACCCGGAGCGCGTCGAGCGCGGCGAGATGCTGAAGGTCGACGACGTGCTGGAGATCCTGGCGGTTCCGCTGCTGGGCGTGATCCCCGAGAGCCCGGCGGTGTTGCGCGCCTCCAACATCGGCATGCCGGTCATCCTCGACGAGAACTCCAACGCCGGTCAGGCGTACCTGGACGCGGTCGGCCGCTTCCTGGGCGAGGACGTCGAGCACCGCTTCATCAACGTGCAGAAGAAGGGCCTGTTCAGCCGCCTCCTGCGGAGGACCGCATGAGCATCTTCAACTTCTTCCGTACGGCCCCCAAGGCCTCGGCCGTCCAGGCCAAGGAGCGCCTGCAGATCGTCATGGCGCACGAGCGGGTCGGCCGGACCGGTCCCGACTATTTGCCGATGCTCCAGCAGGAACTGCTGGCGGTGATCGCCAAGTACGTGGACATCGACGCCAACAAGGTCGAGGTGAAGCTCGACCGCGGCGGCGACTGCTCGACGCTGGAGGTCAACATCGAGCTGCCCGGCCGCGAGCAGATCAAGGCTCCGGTCGCCAAGGCCCCCATCGCCAAGGACGCGCCCCCGTCGAAGCCCGCCAACGGCTCGGCCGGCGGTTCTGCCGGTGGTGGTTTGGCCGGCGGCGGTTCCGACAGCGACGACAAGGACCAGCCGAAGTCGGCGGCCAGCGTGCTCACCAACGCCGGCGTGTCGAAACGCCGCTGAGCGGGCGGCGGGCCGCTGGCGTCAGTGCGCCAGCGCCTCGGCCAGCCCGAGGAACGCCGGCAGCTCGTGGGTGATGACGTAGGTGGGGATGGGCGCTAGAAAGTCGTGCATCCGCCCCTTTTCGGCGAAGCGCTTGCGGAAGCGTGAGTGCGCGAACATCGGCCCCAGCTTCGGCACGACACCCCCGGCGATGTAGATCCCGCCGCGCGCCCCGAGCGTCAGCGCCAGATTGCCAGCGACGGTGCCGAGCATGGCGCAGAACATCTCCAGCGCCTCGACGCAGTGCGCCTGCGAGCCGTCCAGGCCCCTGGCGGCAACCTCGGCCGGAGTCAGCTTCGCCGGGTCGCGGCCGTCGATGATCGACAGCGCCTCGTACAGATTGACCAGACCGGGGCCGGACAGCACGCGCTCCACCGAGACGTGGTCGAACGTCTTGCGCAGTTGGCCCAGCACGGCGCTTTCGCGGTCGCTCATCGGCGCCATGGTGGCGTGCCCGCCCTCGCCAGCCAGCGCGGTCCAGCCCCGCGGTCCCGGCACCAGGGCGGACATGCCCAGCCCGCTGCCCGGCCCGAGGATGCCGATGACGGCCTCCGGCTCCGGGCTTCCCTCACCGACCTGGATGCGGTCGGCGGCGCGCAGGCGCGGCACCGACAGCGCCACCGCGGTGAAGTCGTTGATCACCCGAAGCCGCTGCAACCCCAGAGCCCCGCGCACGCCCTCCACCGAAAAGGTCCACGGCAGGTTGGTGATGGCGATGTGGTCGCCGGTGATCGGGCCGGCCACGCAGAACGCCGCCTGCTTCGGCCGCGCGTCCGGGGGCACGGTGCGGAGATAGGCGTCGGCCACGGCCTCCAGCGACGGGAAGTCGGCGCAGCGGAAGACCAGCGAGTCGCGGATTCCGCTGTCGCCGATCAGGCCGAAGCGGGCGTTGGTGCCGCCGATGTCGGCGACCAGCGCCAGTCCGGTGTCTTCCTGTTGCTCAGTCATCCATAGGGCGCTCGCGTCAGGGCGTTCACATAGGCCTCGCGCCACGCGGTGATGTCGTTGCGGCGCAGGGTCGTTATCAGGGCGGCGTGGCGCTCCTTGCGTTCCTCCAGCGGCATCGTCAGCCCACGTTGCAGCGTGTCCGCCACCCCCTCGACGTCATAGGGGTTGACGATCAGCGCCTCCGTCAGCTCCAGAGCCGCACCGGCGAACTCGGAGAGCACCAGCACTCCCGGGTTATGATGATCCTGACACGCCACGTATTCCTTCGCCACAAGGTTCATGCCGTCGCGCAGCGGCGTCACCAGCCCGATGTTGGCCTGCCGGTAGAAGGCGGCCAGGATGCGTCGCCCGAAGCTCTTGTTCAGGTAACGGATCGGCGCCCAGTCGAACTCGGCGAAGCGGCCGTTGATGCGGCCGGACAACTCGGACAGCTCGCGGCGGATGGCGATGTACTCCGGCACGTCCTCGCGCGAGGGTGGGGCGATTTGCAGGAAGGAGACCCGGTTGCAGTGCTCGGGGTAGGATTCCAGCAGCTGCTGGAACGCCTCGAAGCGGTGCGGCAGGCCCTTAGAATAGTCCAGCCGGTCGACGCCGATGATCAGCCGCCGCCCCACCAGGCTCTCGCGCAGCCGCTCGGCGTGGCGCGAGCGCGCCGCGGACTGGGCCACGGCTTCCAGGTTGGCGGTGTCGATGCTGATCGGGAAGGCGCGCGCCAGCAGCGTGCGGCCGAAGGCGCGGATGTGGCAGCCGCCGGCAAAGCCGCGGTCGTCCACCTCGCCGCGCGCCTCGTAGCGGATGTAGTTGACGAAGCAGCGCAGATCGACCTCGGTGTGGAAGCCCACCAGATCGTAGGCGCACAGCTCCTGGATCAGGTCGCGGTGGTTGGGCAGGACCTTCAGCACCTCCGGCGCCGGGAACGGCGTGTGCAGGAAGAAGCCCAGGCGGTGCCCGCAGCCGCGCGTGCGCAACTCGTCGCCCAGCGGGATCAAGTGGTAATCGTGCACCCACACCATGTCGTCGGGGTTCAGCAGCGGCGCCAGACGGTCGGCGAAGTAGCCGTTGACCCGCTGGTAGCCCTCGCGTGTGCGGCGGTTCACCGAGGTCAGGCCGATCCGGTAGTGGAACAGCGGCCACAGCGTCTGGTTGGCGAACCCGTTGTAGTATTCCTCGTAATCGCGCCGGCCGAGGTCGAGCGTGGCGTAGGTGAGGCGGCCGACGTCGGTGCGCGTCGGTTCCAGCTGCGACTCGCCCTCGGTGACGGTGCCGCTCCAGCCGAACCAGATGCCGCCGGTCTTCTTCAGCGCCGCCAGCACGGCAACGGCAAGGCCCCCCGCCGCCTGCTTGCCCTCGTCGACGGGGGCGACGCGGTTGGACACGACGACCAGTCTGCTCACGCCTGGGACTCCCGGTAGCGGTCGGCCGCCGGAACGCCGGGGTGCGCAGCGGCCGTGCCCAGGACAAACGGCGCCCCCGACCGCTTGGTTCCCCGCCGGGGCTTGCCGCCGACCTCTATCCGTTTCGAGTGCCTACTATGTCTTCAGGGGGTTGTGCGGTGCAGCATGTCCTATGTCGAGGGGCGAAGCCCCTACGCCAATGCTCCACGTTAAGCCATTGCCAAGAATGGGTAAATTTTTTTCCCCTTGATCATTTCTGGAATCGGTCTCATATTGTGCAGTGCGGCATCGGTCGTGTTTCGACGGGATCGGTGGCGTAACGCACTTCTTGGGCGTTTCCTCCCTAGACTCGGGCCGCGGGGTTTTCCCCGCGGCCTTTTTTCTTGTCCGAACGGGGGAGGGGCGGGAATCAGCGCCGGCGCAGCGCGTTGCCGTCGATCCGGCCCAGCGTGGTGAGCAGTTCCGCCATGTGCTCCGCCAGCACGTTGAGGAAGGGCAGGCGGTCGAGGGTGGCCTCGTCCATGTAGAGGTCACGGTTGATCTCGATCTGCAAGGCGTGCACGCCGGTGCGTGGCCGGCCGTAGTGGCGGGTGGTGAAGCCGCCGGCGTAGGGGGCGTTGCGGTTGACCGTGTAGCCTTTGGAGCGCAGCAGCCGTTCGGCGGTGTCGATGACGACGGGCGCGCAGGCGCTGCCGAAGCAATCGCCCAGCACGAGATCGACCCGTCGCCCGTCGCGGTCCCGCTCGGCCGAGCCGGCCGAGGGCATGGAGTGGCTGTCGATGAGGATGCAGTGGCCGAATCGCGCGGCGGTCGTCTCGATCAGTTCCTTCAGGGCGCCGTGGTAGGGGTGGTAGAAGCGGGCGACGCGCTGCACGGCGTCGGTGAATCGCAGCTTGCCGCGATAGATCTCCTCGCCGTTGGCGACGACGCGGGCGATGGTGCCCAGCCCGGCGGCCACGCGTGGTGAGCGGGTGTTGACGTAGGCCGGCAGGCGGTCGGCGAACATCTCCGGGTCGAGTTCGTACGCCTCGCGGTTGGCGTCGAGGAAGGCGCGCGGGAACAGGGCGCGCAGCAGCGGTGCTCCGAGTTGCGGGGCTGTGGCGAAGATCTCGTCGACGAAGGCGTCCTCGGATTTGCGCAAAGTCCGCCCGTCCAGCCGCGCGGCGGCCAGGAAGTCGGGCGGGTAGAGCCGGCCGCTGTGCGGCGAGGCGACCACCAGGGGCAGGGTCTGCTCCTGTGGGGCCTGAACGTCGTACACACGGTCCAGGGCGGCGTCGGCGTCGAAATGCGCATCCATGAGCATAGTGATGTAATGGACCGGCGGGCCGCTGTCACGCCGCGCCGTGGCCTGCCAAGCGACAACAGCGGCGAGGCTGTGGTGGTCCGTGGCGGGGCGCTGGGAAACGCGCTTCGAAAAAAAGTGAACGTGAGGGTTGCCTCGTCCAATGGATGATGCTAAACCCCGCGCCACCGCAGGCCGGACACGGTCGAACAGTCGGATGGGCGCGTAGCTCAGCGGGAGAGCACTACGTTGACATCGTAGGGGTCACAGGTTCAATCCCTGTCGCGCCCACCATCCTGAAGGCCGCTAACCTCAACGGGTTAGCGGCCTTCGCCATGTCTGGGGTGGCTTCTCCGGCGAGCCGGGGAAGCAGGAGGGAAGCGGCGGGTCTGAGTTCGCACGACGCCACACCGGGGCTGGAGCGACGACCTGCTGTGAGCCGAGGTTAACCACCGCCATCGTTCAACCGCCCACCAGTCACTCTGTGTGACTCGTCGCGTGCCCGCTGGTGCGGTATTGCTCAGGGGGCTGGCTGAGCCGGTGCTGCGCTTAAGAGGGGCTTGCGGGGCATAGGGAGAAGGCGCCACGCCGGTGTTGCGCCGCGGGTCCGGGTATGAGTCAACATCTCCATGACGCGCCCCGACCTGTCCCGCCTGAGTTCAAAAGAGAAGAACGCGCTGACCCTGGCGCTGCTGGAGCGTGTCGCGGCGCTCGAAGCGACGCTGAACCAGTCACCCAAGACGCCTCGGCACAAGCGCAAGGGTCCCGGGGGCGCGAGGTGGCCGCCAATGCTGACCATGTCGTGGACTGCCACGTTCGGGCTGGGCATCAGCGAGGGCACCATCGCCAACGCGCTGCGCCGGGCCGAGACCGCCCGCTGGAACGGACCGAGACGATGATCGTGGGGCGGCTGACCACGGCGGAGCAGGGAACCCGCCTGGGCTGGGAATGAGTGCTGGTCAGCAACACTGCCATCTTGCACCGTATGCCCCTCGCTGCGGCAAGGTCGAAAGTCGACGAAGGAAACCTCCCGATCACCCCTTGGTAGTCAGCGGGGCAGGGGCAATAACACCATTGCCGCCATAAGGGAGTTCTGGAAACCATGCCTAAATTGCGGGTGATCGTCTGAGGGTGTGCTCCGAAAACCTGCCGAAGCATTGGCGGCGCAGAGGACACGGCCACGCTCATCGGTAACTGCCTGAGCCTCAAACCGGTTATTCGACAAAAAAGGAGATAACCATGTTTGCTCGCTCAATGCGCATCGTTTGCGCGGCCGCTCTGCTGTCCGGTCCCGTGGGCGCCCAGGGTTACACCCCTTACGACACCTACCGGGATGCCTATGGCGGCCCGCATTACACAGGCAATCTCACCCCGGCACCGGATGACCGGACGGTCCTCGGGCCGACCGTCGCCGCGGGTGATCCATTCCTGACCCGCACCCGTCCGGCGCGCGGCTGGGGTGAGATCGAGGACCTCGGTGCTGGATTCTGGGAGCACCAAGCCGATCGTATCCGCCAACGGCAGCAGGATGCCGATGAGGCGGATGCCCGGCGGCGGCTGAACGATATGCGCGGCCAGAGCGGATTTGGCACGCCGCATCGCCCGAACTGAACAGCAGCCCTTCCAGGCTCTTCAGCAGCGTCTCGCTCCTCCGTCGCCTGCCGCGCCAGGACGGCGGCGCTGCCCGGCAGGCCTCACTCTTGATCAGCGGCAGGGCAGGGGCGATCTCGTGTCTTTCCTGCCTCGGTGAAACACCCCGGCGGCTGGCCGAAGGAAATCGACGGCCTGACGAGGCGTCGTCAAAGCCTGACGCAGCTATAGCCCGCTCTCGCGGATCAGCACGCCGACGGCGGTTCGCCAGAGCCTCATGGCGAAGCTCTCCTCAGCGCCGTCCAGCAGCACCGTGCCGCGCTCCACCCGCGCCGGGGCCTGCAACGGCGCATCGGGGCGCAGCAGCACGCGGTACACCGGCGCCTCCGGGATCAGCGTGTGGTCCCGCCCCTGGTGAACCGGCACGTTGCCGCCGTGCACGGAGGCGAGATACGGTTCGGGCAGCACGCGGCTGCTTGCCGTGGCGATGGACATGACCGTTGCCGTCACCCAGCTCCGGCCGGCGTCGGTGAGGAAGCGTCCGGTGGTGCCGACCTCCACCCGGTACAAATCCTCCTCCGGAATGTAAGCCTCGATCACGCTGGAGGCCGGGTCGATCAATGTCGCCAGCCGCGTGCTCTCGCGGAGCCATTCGCCGGTAGCCAGCGGATCGGCCATGTCCACCACCACGCCCTCGGCAGGGGCGGTCACGTCGAGGCGGGCGATCTCCATGTCCAGCGCGGCGGCCTCGGCCTGGGCGGCCTCCAGCTCGCGCCACGTCGCCTGGGTGTGCTCCATCAGGTCGCGGCTCAGGCTCTGCACCTGCGCCCGCTCGCGCAGCATTTCCACCTTGCGGCGCGCCTGGGCGAGGTCGTGGGCGAGGTCGGGCGAGTCCAGCCGGAACAGCACGTCCCCCTTGTCAATTGGCGCCCCCGGCGTCACGCGCACTTCGGCCAGCCGCGCGCCCTTCGGCACGAACAGCTGGGTCTGCTGCGCCGCCTTCAGCACCGCGGGCGCCGACACGGTCCCATGCCAGGGCACCAGCACCAGGATGAGGCCCGCCAGGACAAAGCCGGCGGTGACCAGCGCATGGCGGTTGGGCCGCAGGCGGTCCCGGCGCTTCAGCCAGTCCCGCAGTTCGCTGGTGATGGGCTTGACGATGAACCATCCGACCTCGACCGCCATCAGGAACAGCCCCAGAAGTTTGAAGAACACGTGGTAGACGAGCAGCGCGATGCCGAGGAACAGGAGGAACCGGTACACCCACGTGGCGTACGCGTAGACCAGCAGGATGCGCCGGGTCCGCGGCGCGAACACTTCCGGCGGCGGGTCGCCGAAACCGAACAGCCACTCCCGCAGCCGCCAGCGGGCGAGCGCGAAGGCGCGGTCTTGCAGGTTCGGCACGTCCAGCGCGTCGGACAGCAGGAAGTACCCGTCGAATCGCATCAGCGGGTTCAGGTTGACAGCGAGCGTCAGGACCCAGGTCGAGCTGGCCAGCAGGAAGGCGGCACTGCGCAGCGGTCCGTCCGGCAGGAAGCTCCAGGCCAGCGTGGCGTAGGCCGCCAGGACCAGCTCTGCCACCAGCCCGGCCATGCCGATGGCGAGCCGCTGCCGGCGCGAGGACAGCTTCCACGCCTCGCTGACGTCGGTGTAGAGCACCGGCCACATGACCAGGAACACCAAGCCCATGCTGGGCACCCGGCAGCCGAACCGCCGCGCCGTGTAGGCATGCCCCAACTCGTGCAGCACCTTGGCGCCGGTCAGCGCAATAGCGGCCAGCGCCGCGCCCTCCAGCGTGAAGAAGTGCAGGAAGGTGGCCTGGAACGTGTCCCACTGGCGCAGCACCAGATGCCCGCCGGCCAGCGCCACCAGCAGCGTCAGCGCCAGGAAGGCGGGGGTGTAGAGCAGGTTGACCAGCGGCAGCGTGGCGGTCAGGAACCGGTCCGGCCGCACCAGTGGAATGCGGATCGACAGATAGGTCTTCAGCAGCCACATCAGCCAGTGCGGCCGGTGCGCCGCCGCAAGCGTCTTCAGCCGCCCGAGCGCTTCCTCGCCCGTCGCCTGCAACAGACCCTGCGACCACAGGAAACGGGCGAACGCCTCGACTTGGGCGGCGGTGGCGGGGATGGTGGTCTCGGTGGCGACAGCGGCGGCCACCGTGTCCACGGTGCCATGGTGCCAGCGCGAGAGCATCTCCAGTTCCACCCAGCCGATGCGGAAGAAGCGGTGGGCGGCGGGGTCGTGCAGCGTCCAGCTCGGCGCGCCGTCGGCGGTGCGCGGGCCGGCGTGCAGCGACAACTCTTCGCGCAACGGCGGCAGCCGCATGCTACACGCCCAGCCGCTGCCGGAGCGCCGCCAGCGGCCGGTGCAGCAGCGCGAGGCCGAGCGTGCTGTCCTGGCCGTACAGCTTGGCGATCCCCTTCAAGCCGATGCGGGGCTGCGGGGCTCCTGGGTCGAACTCGGCCTTCAGGCGGTAGGCCAGCACGCCCTCGGGCGTGGTGTCGGCCTGATAGCCGGCGAAGGACAGCTTTGCCGGAATCGGGCGCTGCGGATCGACGTTGAGGAACAGCCGCACGTCCGACCCGGTGGCCAGCGCGATGGCATCGGCGACCGGCAGGCGGATCTCCAGTTCGGTTTCCTGCGGGTCGGCGACGGTCAGGATACGCTCGCCGATGGTGACGGGCTTGCCGATCCAGTCGTTGACGTCGTCGAAGATGGCGATGCCGGCGCGCGGCGCGCGGATCTCGACGCGCGACAGCAGCTCCTTCACGTAGGTCACCTCGGCCGCCTGCTGGTCGATGCGGCCCTTGAGCATGGCGAGGTTCGCCTTGCTGCGGGGATCGAACAGCGCCTGCTGGGAGGCTTGGCGGTGCTCGGCCTCGGCCACCTCCAGCGCCTTGCGGGCGACCTCAAGCCGGTTCTGCAAGCGCGTGCGGTCGAGCACCAGCAGGACTTGTCCCTCGGCAACGGCCTGGTTGGGCGTCACCTCGAAGCGGTCGACCACACCGTCGATGGGTGCCCGCACCAGGGTCGGCGCGCGGGCGATGACCTCCGCCGGGGCGAGCGCTGACTGCGGCATCGGGAACGCCAGCGCCCCGACCGCCAGCGCCAGCGCCGCCGCCATCAGCACGGCCCGGCCGCGCTTCTTCGGCAGGCGCCAGCCGCCGCGGCGCCGCTCCAGGGCGCTCCAGGCGTGGCCGTAGGCGTCGGCGACGTAGCCCAGCACGTGGGCCTCCGCGGCCCCCCACGGCTCCTCGCGGGCGAGGAGCAGCGCTCCGCTCTCCCCCAGCGGCAGCCACAGCCCGTGCGGCGGCAGCCAATCGGCCCAATCGCGGGCAAGCTCCGGCGGCAGGTCGGCGGCGGCCAGCGGCACCGCACCCCCGCCACCGTGCGCCGCCTGCGCCCAGGCCAGCGCGCGGGTCAGCCACAGCACGTAGGGCGCGTTGCGGTCGACCAAAGGCACGCCCGACAGCGCGGCGATGCGCCCATCGCGGCTCCACAGCACCGCTTGCCGGTAGCGCACCAGACCCAGCGTCTCGTTGACCGCCAGGAAGCCGAGTTCCTCCACCGTCGCGGCGGCGCGCGCCCGGCGTTCGATCTGGAGCAGCGCGGTCAGGACGCGAAGCTGGCGGGTCTCGGCGGGAGCGGCGTCGACGGTCGCGGGGGTTGCCATGGCGGCCTTTTAATTGGGTGGCTCGAAGGTGGCGTTGCCGCTCATGCCGGCGAGCAGTTCGGGAAAGCTGCCGGCGATGGTGCCGAAGATCTTGATGGATTGGCTGACCGGATCGATGCGGGCGGCCAGCCGTACCACCTTGGCCGGGTATTGCCGGCCGGTCTCGTCCAGGTGCAGGACGAACGGCGTGCCGGGCTTCAGCCAGGGCAGCCAGCGCGACGGCACCGCCAACTCGACCTCCAACTCCCGGTCGTCGAGGATTTCCAGCAATTCGTGGCCTTCGCCGACGAACTGGTGGCGCTTCACCTTCAAATCGACGACGCGGCCGGCGAACGGCGCCGGGACGGCGCAATGCTCGACGAAGCTGCGCATCATGGCGACTTCGGCCTCGGCGGCGGCGAGCTGGGCAATGGAATTCTCCATCTCCAGCGCGCTGTTGGAGCCGAGCTTGTCCAGCCGCGAATGCACCTGATACGTCTTGCGCGCGCCCTGGGCCTGGGCCTGCGCCTTGTCGAGCCGCGCCTTGTGCAGCGTGCAGTCGAGCACGACGAGCTTCTGCCCCTCGGTGAAGCGGTCGCCCTCGCGCACCGTCAGGTCGCCGATCTTGCCGGGGATCTCGGTCGAGAGCGTGGTGATGCGCACCGGGCTGAGCTGGGCGCGGATCTCCGCGGGCGCGTCGGTCTGGGCGAGCGCCGGCCCGGCCAGCACCCCGATCAATACGGCCCAGGCCGCAGGCCCGATGCGGTGGCGCTTCATGACGTCGGTTCACCGACAACGAGGGCATTCGCCGGGGGCTCGGTCGCCGGGGCGGCGGCGACCGGCGCGGGTGCTTCCACGGGGGGCTCCTCGTAATGGAGGCGGCCGGCCTGCCAGTCCTCGGCCACCTTGGCGAGGCCGGCGGTCAGGTCCTTGATGCCGTGGCTTTCCACCGTCTCCGGCAGGGCGTCGAGGCCGAGCGAGACGTACATGCTCGACATCGCGTTCTGGAGTTCGGCATAGGCGCGGTCGCGCGACAGCTGGGCGTTGACCGCCGACGCCTTGCTGCGGATGCGCTCCAGCGCCGATTCCGCATCGGCGGTGGCGGCCTGCTGGACGTTTTCGTTGATGCGCCGCTCGATGGCCTCCAGCACGCGCGCCTGCTCGAAGCCGGTCTTGCCGCGCACGTACTGCTGGTAGGCGACGTGCACCTGCGTCAGCGTCGCCACGCTGAGCGCCATGCGTCGGAAGTCGCCGGCCTCCTCCTGCGCCTCGGCGGCGCGGATGCTGGCCGGGCCGGCGAAGAGGTTCACCAGATTGTAGCTCAGCCGCGCCCCCGCCTCGGCCCACATGTTGTGGATGAGGAAGGAGTTGCTGTCGTAATTGTACGAGGTGTTCAGGCTGATGCCCGGCAGCATGCGCAGCATGGCCTTGTGCACCTCGGCCAGATTGACGCGCTTCTGGTACTGCTCCTCGCGCATTTCCGGGCGGTTGAGGAGCGCGATGGTTTCCATCTTCTCGATCGGAATGGCGATGTCGGGGATCGTCTGCGCGAAGCCCTCCGGCAGGGCCAGCGTGAAGGGCTGGCCGAGCGGGATGTTCATCAGCGCGGCCAGTTGCGCCTTGGAGATGGACAGATCCTGCTGCACCGTCTCCAGCTGCCGGATGATCTCGATCAGCGCCTTCTGGAAGCGCAACGACTCCAGCGGCGGCTTCAGCCGCTCCTCCTCGACCTGCTTGGAATCCGCCAGCGCCTTGCGCGCCTCGACCAGGATCGGCTCGATCTCGCCTTGCAGGCGTTCGGCGCCGGCGGCCAGCCAGAAGGCCGAGCGCACTTGCTGGATGATCGAGTTGGAGAGCCGCCGACGGCGCTCCTGCGCGATCAGCACGCGGTTCGCCTGCTGCTTGGCCTGATAGTAACTGACGCCGAAGTCCAGCAGGCTCCAGGTCAGCCCGAGGTCCGTGGTGTAGCGGATCCGGTCCTGGCTGATCGCCGGCTCGACGGAAGTGAAGTTGGTGATGGTGTTGCGGCTCAGCGATTCGTTCGGCTTGTCGCGCGTGGCGTAACCGGCGCCGGCCGCCAGCTTCGGCAGCATGTCGTAGTTGGAGACGTCGAGCTGACGGACCTGAAGCACCTGCTCCATCAGGGCCTGTCGCGCGTCCAAGTTGTATTTGATAGCTCGCGCCATGGCCTCGGGCAGCGAGATGGGGCCGGTTACCGGCTCCTGCTCGGCGTAGAGGCGCGTCCGGTCAGTCTGCACCTGGGCGAATCGCTCCTGCAATGTCAACGGTTCCGGCTCGATGGCACACCCCGCCCCCATCAGCCCGACCGCCGCCAGCAGAGCCAAGCGCGACACTCCCCGCCCAAGCCGGCGGCCATACCCCTGAATGCGCACGTCAGCCCCAACCATCCACCCAGCCCCTTCCTTCGCGTTCTAATCTTTGTCCGATGAGTAGACTAGCTGTTGAAAAATTCAAGTGTTTCTGCCAGCTTTGAACCATATTGTTCCCGTTGTTACAGGTGTCGACGTTAAATGCGCACGGATATTCTGGTTAATAAGTCGTATACGATGTCGCATTTTGTTTCATTCGATCGTAATGGGACTCATCGTGTTTGGTTTGTGCGGCCTTGTCTCTTGAGCGCACGGTATGGCTGTTAAGGAAGGCAGGCGATGAGCGTGTTTTTTGCTGGTGCGATGGGTTTTGCGTAGATTTGATTAGTATGCGCTTCAACCTAAGCAATCATAAGTGTGCGGACCGCCACGACGGCGTGGACCGGCTCGACGGGCGGAAGAGGGTACGGGGATGGGCATCATGAAGCGCGCCAAGGGCGATATGTCGAAGCGGATGGCGGTGCCGAACGCCTTCGGTGCAACCGCGCTGGTGCTGGAGCCGCGCTTCCTGTTCGACGCCGCGGGCGTGGCGACGGCTGCCCAATGCACGTTCACCGACACCCATGCGAACGCCATGCCCGATGGTGAGTCGCATCCCACCGACACCCATTTGATGGACGCGCTCGCCGCCACGCCGGCTCCGGCCGTAGACGGGGCACCGCCCCGGCGGGAACTGGTGGTGGTCGACCCGTCGATCGCCAACCGGGAGACCCTGCTGTCGGACCTGCGGCCCGGCACGGAGACGCTGATCCTCCAGGCCGGGCGTGACGCGCTGACGCAGATTGCCGAGGTTCTTCAGCAGCAGCCGGGCTTCAACGCCGTGCACATCCTGTCGCATGGATCGCCCGGCGAACTGGCGCTTGGGGACACGGCGCTCACGCTGAACAGCATCGCCGACCACGCGGCGGAACTGAACGCGATCCGTACGGCGCTGGCGCCGGATGGCGACATCCTGCTCTACGGCTGCGACGTGGGCGCCGGACAGACCGGCGCGGCGTTCCTGGGCCGCCTCGCCGAGGCGACCGGCGCCGATGTGGCGGCGTCGCGCGACGCGACCGGCTCGGCCGAGCGCGGCGGCAACTGGACCCTGGAGGTCACCACCGGCAGCATCGAGTCGCAGGTCTTCGTCAGCAGCCGGGCGCAGTCGGAGTACAAGGGGCTGCTGACCTACACGCTGTCCAGCGCCAGCGGCTGGGTGCCGCTGATGGGCAGCGGAACCAACGATCCGGTGGGCGACAGCCAAGCCAAGGCGGCCGACACCGATCTGGTCGGCGACGCCACCCACGCCGTGCTGTACGGGGCCTACGACGACAACGGGACGCCGAACAATCCCAACGACGACCTGATGGCGTTCCGCATCCGCATCGACAATCCGACCAGCTCGACCAACTTCGGCGGCGTTGCGGTGGTCGGCATCGACGCCAACGCGGACGGCCGGGTGGACGTCTTCATCGGCGTAGACGGGCGCAACAACACGCAGGCGATCCGGCTGTTCGACCCCGGCACCGGGCTCAACAACTCGCCCAACACCACCAGCACCTCGCCGCTGCCCATCGGCTGGCTGCCGAACAATGGCGTGTACGGGTTTACCGCGTCCAACTACGCGGTCACCGCGGTCAGCTCAGCCAACGACCCGCAATGGGACGGCACCGCCGATTTCGGCCATGACGGCAAGACGGACGTCTTCGTCAGCTTCAAGATTCCGGTTGCCGACGTTGCGACGGTGCTCGCCAAAGCGTCACCGGTCGATCGCAACGGTGTGGTCGGCCCGCGCGGCGCCACCGGCATCGCGGGATTCACCAAGGACACCTCCGTTGCGTACGTCTTGATGACGGAAACGCAGCCGGGCCCCCTGAACGGCGACCTCGCCGGCGTTGGCAGCAACTACGACAAGAACGCCACCTTCGCCTCGCTTGGCGCCTTTACGGCGACGATGACGCCTTCCAACCCGGCGGCGTCCGGGCAGTCGGTCTCCATCAACCGAGCGATCGGCGACGGCAACCTGTCGGCCAGCGAGGACAGCGCCGTGCTCATCCGCGGCACGGCGGGCACGCATATGGCCGATGGGAGTTGGACCGCGGACGGCACGTGGGTCAAGCTCACCATCACCGATTCCGCGAACAACACCGTCGTCGACTACGCTCCGATCAGCGGCGGTGCCTGGCAACTCACCAAGAATCTGAGCGGGCTGACCGACGGCACGCTGTCCGTCGGGGCGGAGCTGTGGAGCAAAGGGGACAGTTCGGGCGCGCACGTTGCGGGCTCGGTCGGCGACGCCACGGCCGTGCTGCACGACCGCACACCGCCGGTGGTCACCGTGTCGCCGCTGGCCACCACGGGCCGGCCGACGATCACCGGCACCTCGGATCTGCCCGTTGGTTCGGTCATCACGGTTACCGTCGATCCGAACGGCGACGGCATCCTGACCGATGCGGTCGTCTACAGGACGACCGTGCTCTCCGGTGGCGTGTGGAGCGTCGATACCGCCAATGCCACGCCGTTCAGCGGCACGGTGGGGGCCGGCGGCTTCCTGAGCTACGCGGGCGTCAAGGCAAGCGGCACCGACAGCGCCGGCAACACCACGAACACCGCCGCCATCGACAAGCCGATCGTCAACGGGCTGACGACCAACAGCCTGATTCCGACAATCAGCGGCAGCTGGGGCGGCGCCAGCGGCGGCACCGACAGCTTGGCGGTTCGGGTCAACAACGTCACCTACACCACGTCCAACGGCCTGATCATCTCCGGCAACGCCTGGTCCGTGGCGCTGGTGGCGAACACCGGGGTCAACGCGCTGGCGGCCGGGAACAGCTACGACGTGGTGGCGACCGTGACGCGGACGTCGCCGAGCGGCAGCACGACCGACGCCAGCACGAACGAGCTGAGCATCGTGTCCGGCCCCTCGGTCGACATCGGCGGCGACGGCGTTGGGACGGCCGGCACCACCACCCTGAACAAGCCGACGATCACCGGAACGGCCACGCCGAACGCGGTCGTCGTGCTGGTCATCGACATCGACAACGACGCCGCAACGACGAACGACCGCGTCACCTATTCGGTCGTCGCCAACGGCAGCGGCGCTTGGTCGATCAACACCGCGTCGGCCGTGCCGATCGCCGGGACGTTCCCGTCGGCGGGCCTGTCCGGGATCGTCGGGCTGACGGCCACCGTCACCGACTCCAGCGGCCGCACCGCCGTCGATACCCAGGCCCTCACGATCAGCGTACCGTCGATCTCCATCGCCAGCGTCAGCAACGCCTTCCCGGTGTCCAGCGGCATCACGGCCGACGGCATCCTCAACGGCACCGAGGACGACGCGGCGGTCATCCTGATCAGCGCCACCAACGTCGCGACCAACCAGACCATCGCGGTGAGCGTCAGCGACGGCGTGCACAGCGCCGTCACCGGGACGGCCTCGTACGATGCCACGTCCAGCAAGTGGAAGGCGACGCTGAACCTGTCGTCGCTCAACGACGGGACCAACAGCCTGACGGTGTCCGCCAATTTCAACAGCGGCCAGGCCACCGCCTCGACGACCGTCAGCCACGATTCGCAGGCCTACGCCACCGTCGTGTCGGGCGAGACGACTCAGAACAACGTCACGCTGACGGGCACCGCCGACGCGACCGCGGCCACGCTGCTCATCAAGATGGACAACTACTCGAAGAACGGGACGCTGTCGGGCACGACCTACTATTCGGTCTCCGGCGGCACCGTCAACGGGCAGGCCGGCACGACGGGCGGCGTGACGTTCACCAACGGGACGTGGACGCTGCCGGCGGTGTCGGGCAACCTGTTCAACAACACCGGCGAGGCCATCGTCCTCACCGTCTCCGGCTTCGACGCCGCCGGGAACGCGGTGAGCGCCACCGGCCGCTACGCGCAGATCGCCAACAACGCCACGGCCAAGACCGTGACGATCAGCACCATCGCCGGCGACAACGTCATCGACGCGACGGAAGACTCGGCGCTCACCATCAGCGGCACCACCAACGTCTCGGGCGGTTTCGTCAAGGTGATGCTGACCGACGGCTCGAACACCATCACCCAACAGGTGCAGGCGGGTACGACGCTGAGCAACGGCTCCTACACCTGGAGCCTCACCAACCAGAACCTGCATTCCTGGCGGACGGGCACGCTCCTGGTCGACGCGCAGCTCGTCGCCGCGAGCGGCAGCTCGACGATCAACGCATCGGCCTCCGCGACGCCGACGCACACCGCCAGTTCCACCCCGCCGACCATCGCCATCACCTCGCCCATAGGCGACGGCAATCTCTCGGCCACCGAGGACAGCTCGGTCACGGTAACCGGCACGACGACCAACGCCGTCGGTTCCACCGTCACGGTGACCGTCACCGACGGCACCCTGACCAAGACCGGCACCGCCACCGTCGCCGGCAACGGCACCTGGACGACGACGTTCGACTCCGCGCACTCCAACGTGCTGTCGGGCCTGGCGGACACCACCCTGCAGGTGTCGGCCTCGGTGACGGCGAACGGCTCCACGGTGAACGCGTCGACCACCGTCCTGCACGACCACACGGCGCCGCAGCTCGCCGTCACGCCGCTGCTCACCACCGGCACACCAGTCATCGCGGGGACGAGCGACCTCACCGCCGGCTCCACCGTCACCGTCACCATCGACCCGGACAACGTCAGCGGCAGCGCCGCCAGCGTCACCTACAAGGCCACCGTCCTCAGCAACGGGACGTGGTCGGTCGACCTGTCGTCGGCGACCCCGATCAGCGGCAACCTGCCGGTCGGCGGGCTGACCGCCTACGCCAAGATCACCGCCACCGGCCAGGACGCCGCCGGCAACAGCACGACCGCCACCGCCGTCGACAAGCCTGTGGTCAACGCGCTGCTCACCAACAGCACGACGCCGACGGTCACCGGCACCTGGGCGAACATCGCCGGCGACACGCTGTACGTGGTCATCAACGGCAAGGCCTACGCCACCACGGCCGGGCAGTCCGTCACCCTCGGCGGCACCACCTACACGACGGTGAGCGGCCTCACCGTCAGCGGCGACACCTGGTCTGTCGCCGCCCAGGCGCTGGCGGCCGGCACCTACGACGTCAAGGCGTACGCCACTGACGGCACCGCGCAGGCCCTCGACGCCACCAGCGGCGAGCTGGTCGTCGACACCACGGCGCCGACCGTGGGCATCTCCGGGATCTCCACCGATTCCGGCAGCTCGACGACCGACTTCATCACCAACGACAACACGCTGGTCTTCTCGGGCACCGCCGAGGCCAACGCCAACGTCCTGGTGACGCTGAAGGACCCCGCCGGCGCCACCGTGTTCTCCACCACGGTGGTGGCGGCCGGCGGCACCTGGTCGGTGGACCGCACCGGCCAAGCCGGCTTGGCTGACGGCACCTACACCCTGTCGGCCACCGCCACGGACGCCGCCGGCAACAGCGGCACCGCGACCAGGGCCGTGGTCGTGGACACGGCGGCCAGCATCGCCATCACCAACAACTTCAAGGTGACCAGCGCGGCGCCCATCATCACCGGCTCCAGCGACCTGGAGGCGGGCCGCACCATCGACGTCCTGGTGAACGGCGCGACCTATGCGGTCCAGGTTCAGAGCGGCGGCGGCTGGAGCCTCGACCTGTCCAGCGCGACCCCGGCCTCCGGCACCAAGGCGGCGCTGGTGGACGGGCAGAGCTACACCGTCAGCGCGACCGGCACCGACCTCGCCGGCAACACCGGCACAGGCAGCAAGTCCATCCTGGTCGACACCAGCGCCCCGAAGGTCAGCATCGCCGGTCCGCTGGACTGGGCCGGCAATTCCAACGGCACCCTGACCTTGAGCGAGGATACCGCCGTCGTCATCAAGGGCACGACGGCGAAGGGCGCTTCGGCCACCGCGCTGGCCGGCGGCCAGATCGCCGTGCTCATCACCGACGGCACCACCACCTTCAGCGACACCGCCACCGTCCAGTCCGACGGCACCTGGACGCTGAGCGCCTTCAACCTGCGCGGGCTGGCCAGCGGCGCCATCACCGTCACCGCGACCTACGTGGATTCGGCGGGGGCCAGCTACAGCGACATCGCGACGGTCGTGCACGACAAGAGCGGCCCTGTGTCCATCGACGCCATCAGCGCCGACACCGGAACACAGGGAGACTTCATCACCTCCGACACAACCCTGCTGTTCAAGGGCACGGCGACGGCGGGGCAGGCCGTTGCGGTCACCCTGACGAATTCCAGCAACGCCACCGTGTTCTCCGGCACCGTGGTCGCCGCCTCCAGCGGCGTGTGGACCTACGACAATCAGGCCAACAGCCTGCCTGCCGGCACCTACACGCTGACCGCCGTCAGCAACGGGACCACGGCGACGCAGCAGGTCGTCGTGGACACGGCGGCGCCGGCGGGCCCGGTGACCGTCGCCAACCTGACCACCAGCAGCGTCACCCCGACCGTCACCGGCACCGCAACCGTCGGCACCGGTGAAACGCTGTCGGTGACCGTCAACGGAAAGACTTACACGGTCGGCGACGGCAGCCTGAGCCTCTCCGGCGGCAACTGGTCGCTGAGCATCCCGACCAGCGACGCGCTGACGCCGGCCACCGCGGACCACGGATTCAACGGCGTCTATTCCGTCACCGCGACCATCCGCGATGCGGCGGGCAATGTGCTGAGCGATTCGACGAACAGCGAACTGACCATCGCCGACACCGTTAAGCCGGTGATCGACCTCGACAGCGTGGCGGCGGGCGTGGACCGCACGGTCACCAGCGTCAGCGGTGTGGCCGTAAGCCTGGACAACAACAGCGCGGCCGCGACGCTGGTCGAGGCGAACAGGTTGCAGAACGTCACCATCACCGTCGCAGGCCTCCAGGACGGCACCAGCGAGAAGCTGATCTTCGGCCAGACGACGCTCGCCGCCGACGGGTCGGGGGGCAGCCTGACGGGCATTCTGGTCGGTGGCGTGAGCGTCAACATCGCCTTCTCCAACGGCGTCTTCATCGTCGTCAAATCGGACTGGTCGAACATGACCGCCGCCGAGGGGCAGGCGATCATCCGCGACATCCAGTACCAGAACGCGCTCGGCAGCGGCTCGACGACTGGCCAGCGGACCTTCGCGTTCAAGACCGTCGATGACGCGGGCAACCTGTCCGATGCCGCGACCGCCACGGTGTCGGTCGCGGGCAACATGGCGACGCCGACCATCGCCTCGGCCACCGACGACGTCGCCCCGGTCAGCGGCACGCTCAGCAGCGGTGCGCGGACCGACGACACCGCGCCCCTCCTGAACGGCTCGCTGAACGCCGCCCTCAACACCGGCGAGGTGGTGGCGGTCTATCGCGACGGGACGAAGATCGGCAACGCCACGGTCTCCGGCACCTCCTGGACCTATCAGGACAGTGGCCTCTCCGATGGCACCACCTACAGCTACAGCGCGCGGGTTCTGAACGGCGCGGTGCAGGGGACCGCCTCCGCCAGCTTCTTGCTGACCGTCGACACGACGGCGCCGGCGGCGCCGACGCTGGCGCTGACCACGGCGTCGGACAGCGGCGCCAGCAGCAGCGACCGCATTACCTCCGTCACGACGCCCACCGTGCGCGTCACCTTCACCGGAACGGGCGGCACGCTGCCCGGCGTCGGCGACGTGGTGAAAGTCTATTCCGGCGGCACGCAGGTCGGCACCGCGACGCTGGTCAGCGGCAACCTCGCCAGCGGCTACGTGGACATCACCACCACGTCGCTGGGCGCCGATGGGGGCAAGTCGCTGACCGCCGACATCACCGACGACGCCGGCAACGCCGGCAGCGCGTCGAGCGCGCTGTCGATCACGCTGGACACCACGGCCCCCGTGATCAGCGGCGCCAGCATCAGCGGCAACTCGCTGGTGCTCACCTACACCGAGGCCGACAGCCTTGACGCGGCAAACGCCGCGGGTACCGGCGCCTTCACCGTGAAGATCGGTGCCTCGACCGTGGCGGTGACCGCGGTCAGTGTCGATGCCCCCAACAAGACGGTCACGCTGACCCTCGCCTCGGCGGCGACCGTCGGCCAGACGGTGACGGTCAGCTACACCGACCCGACCGCGGGCAACGACGCCAACGCCGTTCAGGACGTGGCCGGCAACGACGCGGCGACCGTCATCAATTATTCCGTGACCAACGGCACCAACAATCAGGCGCCGACCGCCGGGACGGTGACCGCCGCCGACGTCGGGCAGTCGGACAAGGCCGGGACCTCCCACAGCATCACCATCGCTTACAGCGACAGCGACGGCACCATCGATACCGCCTCCATCGGCACCGGCAACATCACCGTGACCAAGCCCGGCGGCGGCACGCTGGCGGTGACCTCGGCGACGTGGAACAACGGCGTGGCCACCTACACGGTGACTCCGCCGGGCGGCAGTTGGGACGATTCGGACAACGGCACCTACACCGTCGCCATCAACGCCAATCAGGTGAAGGACAACAACGGCTCCTACGTGGCGGCCAACAGCAGCGCCAAGACCTTCACCGTCTCCATGGACACCACCGCGCCGTCGGCGCCGACGCTGGCGCTGCAGAACGACACGGGCGGCAGCAGCTCCGACAAGATCACCGGGAACGGCGCGTTGAGCGTCGGCGGGGTCGAGACCAACGCCTCGGTCGAGTACAGCACCGACGGCACCACGTGGACCACCACCGCGCCGACCGCGGCGGAGGGCTCCAACACCGTCTATGTTCGGCAGGTGGACGCGGCCGGCAATGCTTCGGCCAGCGCGTCGCTCACCTTCACGCTCGACACCACCGCGCCGACGGTCAGCAGCGCGACGGCCAATGGCAACACGCTGGTCCTCACCTACAGCGACGCCAACGCGCTGGACGCGGTGAACAAGGCCTCATCGAGCAACTTCGCGGTGACCGTCGCAGGCCAGTCCGTGGCGGTGAGCGCCATGTCGGTGGACGCCAACGCTCGCACGGTGACGCTGACGCTCGCTTCCGCGGCGCTCGCCAATCAGGCGGTCACCGTCACCTACACCGATCCCAGCGCTTCCGACGACGGCTCCGCCACGCAAGACATCGCCGGCAACGACGCCGCGACCTACACCAACACCGTGGTCACCAACACCACCGGCGTCGCCACGCCGACGCAGACCGTCTCCATCACCAAGGCGGTGGACGACGTGGCCGCGGTAACGGGTGACCTTGCTTCGGGCGGCACGACCAACGACAGCGCGCCGGAGCTGGTCGGCACGCTGTCCGGCGCGCTGACCGGCAGCCAGGTGCTGCGGGTCTACCGCAACGGCACGGCGATCGGCACCGCGACGGTCAGCGGCACGGATTGGACCTACACCGACGGCAGCCTGTCGAACGGCCAGACCTACACCTACACCGCCCGTGTCGAGGACGGTGCCGCGCAGGGTTCGGCCTCCTCCAGCTTCGGGCTGGTCATCGACACCGGGGCGCCCTCGGCGCCGACGCTGGCGCTTCAGACCGACAGCGGCGCCAGCGCGACCGACAAGAACAGCAATGCCGGCACGCTGAGCGTCGGCGGGGTCGAGACCAACGCCACGGTCGAGTACAGCACCAACGGCACCACGTGGACCACCACCGCGCCGATCGCATCGGAAGGCTCCAACACGGTGCAGGTCCGGCAGACCGACGCGGCCGGCAACGTGTCGCCGAGCACATCCCTCACCTTCACGCTGGACACCACCGCCCCGGTGGTGTCCAGCGCCGCGGTGAACGGCTCCTCGCTGGTGCTGACCTACACCGAAGCCAACAGCCTGGACGCCACCAACCCCGCCGCCGTGGGCCGCTTCGCAGTGAGCGTCGATGGACAGAGCGTGACGGTCAACAGCGTGTCCGTGAACGCCGCCGCCAACACGGTCACGCTGTCGCTCGCCACCCCGGTGACGTACGGGCAACTGGTCAAGGTGGGCTACACCGATCCGAGCGGCAGCGACGACGCTGCGGCGACCCAGGACCTCGCCGGCAACGACGCCGCCAGCGTCTCCAACATGGCCGTGACCAACGACACCCCCAGCACGGGCCTGCCGGTCACGCCGACCGTCGCCGCGGCCACCGACAACTCCGGCACGCCGACGATCACCGGCACCTGGGGCGGCACCAACAGCGGCACAGACACGCTGTCGGTGGTGATCAACGGCAAAACCTATACAGTCGGCCACGGCCTGACCATCGACGGCACGCACTGGACGGTCTCGGTCCCAACCGCTGACCGGTTGGCCGACGGCACCTACGAGGTGACCGCCACGGTGACCCGCCAGGGTGGTGGACAGGCGGCGGACGCCACCGCCAACGAGTTGCGCGTCGATGCCACCGCGCCGGCTGCGCCGCTGCTCAGCCTGCCCGGCGCTTACGACACCGGCGTCAGCACCACCGACAAGCTGACGGCCACGCCGACCGTGCGCGTCACCTTCGCCGGCACGGGCGCCACGGCCCCGGTTGCCAACGACGTGGCGACGGTCTTCCTGAATGGCGCGGCGGTGGGCACGGCCTCCATCAGGCAATCCGACATCTCCGCCGGATACGTCGACGTCGATCTCACCACCATCGGCGCCGATGGCTTGAAATCGCTGACCGCGACGATCACCGACACGGCGGGGAACCACAGCGTCGCCTCTACGGCTCCGCTGGCGTTGGCGCTGGACCGCGCCGGGCCGCAGGTCACCGGTGCCGTGGTGAACGGGCCATTGCTGACGCTGTCCTATTCCGACGCCTCGCCGCTGGATTCGGTCAACACGGCGACGGCCGGTGCCTTCGCGGTGACGGTCGACGGGGCCTCGGTGGCCGTCACGGCCGTTGCCGTGAATCCGGGCGCCAAGACGGTCACCCTGACGCTCGCCGCAGGCGTCGGTGCCGGCCAGACGGTCGCCATCGCCTACACCGATCCGGGCGCCCAGGTGGTGACCGCCACCAGAGACGCGGCGGGCAACCACGTCGCCTCCTTCCAGGCGCAAGGGGTGACCAACGTGACCCCACCGCCGCCCGACAACAGCGGATCGACCACGACGCCGGTCACCCCGACACCGCCGGTCATCCCGACGACACCTGTCACTCCGACGACACCGGTTATCCCGACGACGCCCGTCACTCCGACAACGCCCGTCACTTCGACGCCGCCAGTGGAACCGCCGCCGGTAGAACCGCCGGTCGTAGCGCCGACCGTCACGCCGGCTCCGGCGGTGACGCCGCCACCCCCGCCGGTCACGACCGCGCCGCCGCCGCCACCCTCGACCCCGGCGACGCCGCCCGCGACGACGGCGCCCCCGACGCCATCGATCCTGTCGGTCGTGCAGAGCAATTCGACCGGTTCGTCGGTCAGCACGACGGTGCCGGTGGCGCCTTCGACGATCGTGTCCATGGTGTCGGTGATGACTCCCGTTCCCGTGGCGCCTCCCACGCCGACGCTGGTGGCTCCGGTGGTGGTGGCGCCGGCCCCCGTCGCGCCGGCTCCGGCGGCTCCCGCGGCCACACCGTCGCCGACGAGCGTTCTGGCGCCGACCGGCAGCCAGGATGCAGCGGCCGGCCGTCCGTCCGCGTCGCCGTTGACGGGGACGGACTCCTTCGCCAGCGGTTCGTCGCGGGCGAACAATCTGCCGGCGGCGGTGGTCCTGGCACCGCAGGGCACCGGCAGCGGTCCATCGCTCCAAGTGATCGGCACGGTGGGCGATCGGGCAATCAGCATCGGGCAGGCGAACAACATCCCGATCCCGGCCGGCACCTTCCAGAGCACCGACCCGCAGGCCAACGTGACGTTGGAGGCGACGCAGTCCGACGGCTCGCCGCTGCCGGTGTGGCTGAAGTTCGATTCATCCAGCGGGACCTTCACGGGCAACCCTCCAGCCGATGCCCAGGGCTCTGTCAACATCAAGGTGATTGCCCGCGACGACCAGGGTGCCCAAGCCGTGACGGAGTTCCGCGTCAACGTCGGGAAGATCACCGGCGCGGATGCGCCGGCAGGAAGCGACACCAAGCCGGTCCCGGCACCGACCCCGACACCGGCCCCGGCTCCGAACGGACAGGGCGCGGCTCCCCAGGACGGCCAGCCGTCCGAGTACGCACCCAACAAGCCCGATCAGCGGACCGATGCGGAGCCGCTACCGGTTGGCAAGCTGGCCTTCAGCCGGCAGATCGGGGCCGCCAACAGCAACAGCCTTGCCGCGGAGGCCGCCGCCCTGCTGAACAGCCTGGAGGAGATGCTGTTCGGATAATGCCGGGAGCACCGGGCGCCGTGTTGCATGGATGGGGGGCGTAGGCCCAGGCCCTGTATCTGTCGTGCTCCCCCATCAAGCGGCACTGCAACAGTAACCGGCCACGACGACAGTGGCTGGGTGGGTTGGCTATGGTGGTGGGTCGTGCTCCACGGGGTGGTGCCACCGCTCCAGAGCCTGTGTCTTGATCAGGTTGTGAAGCGGCGTCCAATCCCGGCTAGGGAACTTGCACGCAATCACCGGAGCAGGGCGCCGATCCACATTCCGGCGCCATTAGTAGAGCAAGTGCTCGTCGTCGCGAGTGGTTTTGATTCGCTACCAATTTGCATTCTGCATTTGCAATATGCATATGAACAATGGCCGACCATTAAGTCTTTTGTAATAATTCGTGTGCGTAAGTGTATCGACTCCAGCGCAATGTCATTGCCGCCCCGGCGCGGATCGCTGGTGATCCTGTCTTCGATCCGGACATGACGCCATGAAGAACCAGAACATCAGACGCCGCACGCTTCTCGGCGGATTGGCGCTCGGTGGCCTCGCCGCCTGCCCAATCTGTGCCGCCACCGTGCGTTCCGCCTTGGCTGATACGGGACAAAGCGCGCACCCCGGCGGGGCTCCACATTGGTCCTACGAGGGCGCCGGAGGACCAGAGCACTGGGGTGAGCTGACGCCCGAATTCCGGTCATGCTCGCTTGGCTTGGAGCAGACGCCCATCGACCTGAACGGCGCCATTCGGGCCCAGGTCGGTCAGTTCGACATTGCCTTCAAGCCGATGCCGCTGCGCGTGCTTAACAACGGCCATACCATCCAGGTCAATTGCGATGCGGGAAGTGGCACGACGATCAGCGGCACGCGCTACGAGCTGGTGCAGTTCCACTTCCATCATCCCTCCGAGCACCTGCTCTCCGGCAAAGCGTTCGACATGGAGTGCCATTTCGTCCACAAGGCAGCCTCGGGCGCGCTGGCTGTCGTCGGCACCTTCATCACGCCGGGTGAGGCAAACCCCGCGCTTCAACCGATCTGGGACGCCATGCCCAAGCAGGCTGGCCCTGAGAAGGCGGTCGCGAGCGTGAGCGTGGACCCCAATGGTCTGTTGCCGTCGAACCGCGCTTACTTCCGCTACGCAGGATCCTTGACCACGCCCCCCTGCTCGGAAGGGCTGACCTGGACTGTGTTTAAGGAACCGGTCCAGGCGTCCACCGAGCAGATCCGGCAGTTTGCTGCATTGTTCCCCAACAACGCCCGCCCCGCGCAGAGCCGGAACCGCCGGTACCTGCTGGAAGCCTTGTGATTCTTCGGAAGACCAGGAGATCTCGATCATGGCTCTCGCGTCATCCCACGCCGGTGCGTCGGCGTTCGCCAATCTGAGCATCCGGGTGAAGATTCTCATTGGCTTCGCCTGCGTGCTCGCCCTCCTCGTCGGATTGGCGGTGAAGGGGTATCTGTCCTTTGCCACGGTGCATGAGGAATTCGGCACCTTTTCGCAGCGCGTGGGTGTCGTCGCCATCGCACGAGACATCGACCGCAGTGTGCTCGACATGCGCCGCAACGTGCGCGAATTTGCCACCCTCGGCCTCGAAGAGCGGGCCGTGGCGGCGCAGAAGATCGCTGTCCAGCTGCGCCAGGAGTATGACAAGGGGCTGTCCACCATCCGCAACCCCGAGCGACTGGCCAAGCTCAGGGCGAGCAAGGAGCAGTTCGAGATCTACGCGAAGGATTTCGAGCGGGTCATTGGCTGGAAGCATGAGGAAGACAAGCTCATCAGCGAGGTGCTTGACCCCTCGGGCCTGAAAATTCGCGAGCTTTTCGAGAAGCTGCGCGCCGCGGCTGTGAAGGACGGCAACAGCAACGCAGCGACCCTGGCAGGCGCGGGGCTCGAAACGTCCCTGCTGGCGCGCCTCTACGCGAACAAGATGCTGGCCCGCCACGACAACGACTCCGCCACCGCGGCCGAACAGCGGTTTACCGAGCTGGAACGCATTCTCAAAGCACTCGACGGCGCGACGAGCGGCACCAGCTACGCCGAACTCGACAGTGATGTCGCGGCGCTGACGGCCAAGTACCACAATGCATTCCGCCGTGCGTCCGAGTTGAGCCACGAGCTGGACGTCCTCGTCAACATCGAGATGAGGAAGGCCGGTGACGAGATCTCGACAGACGTCGGGTTCATCCGCGACAGCGGCATCGAGGACGAGCATAAGGTCGAGCAGCAGACGGAAGCGCTGATCGGCTCCACCCAGAGCATGATTCTCATCCTGTCGGTCGCGGGCTTTGCCATGGGGCTGCTGATGGCTTTCCTGATCGGCCGGAGCATTTCTGCCCCGGTGGTGAGCATAACGGACGCCATGCATCGCCTTGCCGAGGGAGACAAGTCCACCACCATTCCCGGCGTCGGCCGTAAGGATGAGGTTGGGCAGATGGCCGAGACGCTCCGGGTCTTCAAGGACAATCTGATCGCCAACGAGCGGATGCGAGAGGAACAGGAAGAGGCCAAGCGCCGCAGTGACGAGGAACGCAAGGCGGCGCTGCGCAAAATGGCGGACACCTTCGAGGCCCAGGTGGGCTCCGTGGTGCAGGCCGTGACCTCGGCCGCCACCCAGCTTCAGGGCTCGTCCAAGTCGATGGCGGCCACCGCTACGGAAACCAGCACTCAGGCGACCACCGTGGCGAGTGCGGCGGAGCAGGCGTCGGGCAACGTCCAGACGGTGGCTGCGGCCACTGAGGAACTGGCCAAGTCGATCAACGAGATCGCCAGCCAAATGGAACGCTCGCAGTCCGTTGCCGACCAAGCCAACTCGGAGGCGCAACACACCACCGAACTCATCCAGACGCTGTCGGGAAACGTCGACAGCATCAGCGAGATCGTTGAACTGATCAACTCCATCGCCAGTCAAACCAACCTGCTGGCCTTGAACGCCACCATCGAAGCGGCGAGGGCCGGTGAGATGGGCAAGGGCTTTGCCGTGGTGGCATCGGAGGTGAAGAACCTCGCCAACCAGACCGCCAAGGCCACGGACGAGATCTCGTCCAAGATCTCGACCGTGCAGAGCGGCACCTCGGACGCCGTGCAGGCCATCGGCTCGATCACGCAGGTGATCACGCAAATGAGCCAGATCAGCTCGGCGGTGGCCTCGGCGGTGCAGGAGCAGACGGCGGCGACCGGCGAGATTGCGCGCAACGTCGAGCAGGCGGCGCTCGGCACTCAGGAGGTGTCGCGCAACATCGGTGAAGTGGAAGCGGCGTCGCGCGAAACCGGTCGGGCGGCCGAGCAGACCAACGAAGCGGCGGGCGAGCTGTCGCGCCAAGGTGACGTTCTGAAGAAGGAGGTGCGGCGCTTCCTCGATCAGGTGCGGTCCGATGAGAAAAGCATGCGCTTGATCGAATGGGATGAGTCGCTGCGTGTCGGCATCCCCGAGGTGGACCGGCACCACAGTGACGTGATCGAGCAGATCAACACCTTCTACGGCAAGATGATGTTCGGTGAAGGCGAGGCCGGGGCGGCCGATATCGCAGCCGCGCTGGAGCGGACCATGAAGACGCATTTCGCTGAGGAAGAGCGCGAGATGCAGAAGGTCAGCTATCCCGACCTTTCGACTCACCGTTCGGCCCATGAGGGCTTCTTCCGAACCTTCGACGCACTGAAGCGGCGGGTGGAGGCGAAGGAGAAGAACGCCAGCACGGCGCTGTTCGAGTTCCTCTCCACGTGGCTGAAGGAACACATTCTGAAGCACGACAAGGAGATCGCCTTGTACATGCGGAACCGCCGCGCGGCTTGATTCGGCTGATGAAAGGGCGGGTCCTTCGTGGCCCGTCCGTGAATCCGCATCGGCTCGAAATCCACAGTTACCCGAGGTGATGTCTCCTCGCGGGTAGCCCGAGGAGGTCCTGCCCGACACCCGCGAGGTGCTCTTCAACGAGCGCTTTCATGCGTTTGCCTGCGGGCATCATTCTTGCCCGCCATGTTCATGCACCCTTTCCGATCCGGTGCACAGCGAACAGGACGACTGCTGGCCGGTTCCTCGCCATGGGTGGCGTGCGCATCTGGTCCTTCGGGGTAGAGCCGATGAACCCGGACGCACGATTGCACTGCGAAAAGTGAAGCTTGTTGTTGTCTGGCAGAGGGCAGGCCGCGACATCCGATTCCGGGGAGCGGCCGCCGTGACCGGGACACCTCCATGAAACGCCTGCTTCTCGCCCTGGCCCTGCTGGTCGCCATTGGCGCGGCTGGTTTCACCGCGCTGGCGTGGCGCCCCGCCGCCGATCCCATCGATCCGGCGAAACGGCCGGACTTCATCCCCGCCCAAGTGACCAAGGGGGCGCAACTGGCGCTGATGGGCGACTGCGCGGTCTGCCACACCAAGCCGGATGGCAAGCCCTATGCCGGCGGCGCGCCGTTGCCGACGCCGTTCGGCATCATCTACGCCACCAACATCACGCCCGACCCCGACACCGGCATCGGCCGCTGGTCGGAGGATGCGTTCCGCCGCGCCATGCGCGACGGCGTGGACCGCGAAGGCGACCACCTCTACCCCGCCTTCCCTTACGACCACTTCACCAAGCTGACCGACGAGGACATCGGCGCACTCTACGCCTTCCTAATGACGCGCGAGCCGGTGCGGCAGGAGACGCCGCGCAACGATCTGCCGTTCCCGCTGAGCTTCCGGCCGGTGCTGGCCGGCTGGAAGCTGCTGTTCCTCGACAAGGGGCCGGTTCAGCCGGCGGCCGGCAAGGACGCGGAGTGGAATCGCGGCGCCTACTTGGCCGAGGCGTTGGCGCATTGCGGCGCCTGCCACACGCCGCGCAACCGGTTGGGCGCGGTCGAGCGCGACAAGCCCTTCGCCGGCGGCAGCGCCGAGGGATGGCATGCGCCGGCACTGAATGCCCAGGCGCCGGCCCCGGTGCCGTGGACGCCCGACCGCCTGTTCACCTACCTGCGCTCCGGCCAGGAAGAGCGGCACGGAGCCGCCGCCGGGCCGATGGCGCCGGTCGCGCACAATCTGGCGCGGGCACCGGAGGCGGACGTGCGGGCGATCGCCGCCTATGTCGGTTCCTTCGCCGGTCCCGCCACACCCGACCACATGAAAAAGGCCGAGGATCGGGTGGCGAGCGCCGGCCACCCGCCGGACACCGCCTCCGAAGGCGGTGCCATCTACGCTGCGGCTTGCGCGACCTGCCATCGCGGCGGGCAGGCGCTGGCTTCGGGTGGCGTGCCGCTGGCGTTCAGTTCGGCGGTCACCGGACCGGACCCGCGCAACCTGATCCACATCGTCCTCGACGGGGTTCACCCCACCGGCAGCGATGCCGGCCCGATCATGCCGGGCTTCGCCACGGTGTTGACGGATCGGCAGATCACGGCACTGGCCGCCTACCTGCGCGGCACCTTCGGCAATGGACCGGACTGGAGCGACGTCGAGGCCACGGCGCGCCGCATCCGCCAGGGAAAGGAGACGTCCTGATGGTCACCCTCACCGTCAACGGCAAGGCCCAGCGGGTCGATGCCGACCCGGCGACGCCGCTGCTCTATGTGCTGCGCGACGACCTTGGGCTGAACGGCGCCAAGTTCGGTTGCGGGCTGGGTCAGTGCGGGTCCTGCACGGTCCTGGTCGATGGCAGGGCGGTGTTTTCCTGCGTGACGCCCATCCTGCTGCTGGAGGGCCGCAAGGTCACCACCATCGAGGGGCTGGGCAGCGCGGAGAACCCCAGCCCGTTGCAACGCGCCTTCATCGAGGAACAGGCGGCGCAGTGCGGCTATTGCATCGCCGGCATGGTGATGCGCGCGCAAGCGCTGCTGCAAAGCAAGCCCAACCCCTCGGACGCCGAGATCCGCGAGCACATGAAGACGAACCTCTGCCGCTGCGGGACCCACATGCGGATTCTGAAGGCGGTCAGGCGCGCCGCAGGATCGGTGCAGACCGCCGAGGCGGTAGCCGGAACCGAGGGAGGCCGGCGATGAAGGGGCTGTCGCAACGTGGCGTCACCCGCCGCGGCGTGCTGGCGGGCGGGGCGCTGGTGGTCGCCTTTACCATGACGCCGTTGTGTCACCTGCTGGCGCAAGAGGCGCAGAACGTCGGCAAGGAGCCGAACAAGGCGCCGCAATTGCCGGGCAGCCTGAAGGACGCCCCGATGCTGGATTCCTGGATCCGCATCGGCGCCGACGGCAAGGTCACCGTCTTCACCGGCAAGATCGAGTTGGGCCAGGGCATCAAGACCGCGCTGATCCAGGTGGCGGCGGAGGAGTTGTCGGTCGATCCGAAGCGCCTCACGCTGATCACCGCCGACACCCAGACCACGCCCAATGAGGCCTACACCGCCGGCAGTCATTCCATGCAGGACAGCGGCACGGCGCTGCTCAACGCCGCGGCACAGGTCCGCGGCATCCTCACCGATCTGGCGGCACAACGTTTGGGCGTGCCCGCCGACCAGCTCGAAGTGAACGACGGCGCGGTGAGCGCGCCGGATGGCCGCCGCGTCGGCTATGGCGAGTTGGTGAGCGGGCAGGAACTGCACCGGGAGGCGACGCCGGCCTCGCCGCTCAAGGACCCCGGCGCCTACACGGTGATCGGTCAGGCGATGCCGCGCGTGGACATCCCGGCCAAGGTGACGGGCGGGCCGGCCTATGTGCAGGATCTGCGGCTGCCGGGCATGGTGCACGCCCGCGTGGTGCGCCCGTCCACCCGTGGCGGCCGCCTGCGCGCCGTGGATGCCGGCGCGGTCGAGCGGATGCCCGGCGTGCTCAAGGTGGTGCGCGACGGCAGCTTCCTCGCCGTCATCGCCGAGCGCGAGTTTCAGGCGGTCACCGCCCGGCAGGCGCTGGCCGAGGCGGCGCAATGGGACGCCGGACCCGTGTTGCCCGAGCGCGCGGATATCTACCGTTTCATCGAGGCGCAGCCGGCCGAGATCCGCCCGATCCGTGACGATCATGGAGCGCCGCCAGCGGGGGCGAAAACGGTGGAGGCGACCTTCCACCGGCCTTACCAGATGCACGCCTCCATCGGGCCGTCCTGCGCGGTGGGGCTGTTCCAGGACGACAGGCTGACGGTGTGGACGCACAGCCAGGGCGTCTACCCGCTGCGCAAGGCGCTGGCCGAAATGCTGCGCATGCCGGCCGACAGCGTGCGGTGCGTGCACCTCGAAGGCTCGGGGTGCTATGGCCACAATGCCGCCGACGACGTGGGTGCCGACGCCGCGCTGCTGGCGCGCGCCTTTCCAGGCCGGCCGGTGCGCGTGCAGTGGATGCGCGAGGACGAGCACGGCTGGGAGCCCTATGGCCCGGCCATGGTGTCGAAGGCGCGGGCGTCGCTCGACGCGTCGGGGCGCATTGTCGACTGGCAGTATGATGTGTGGAGCAACCCGCACAACGCTCGCCCCGGCGCTGCCGGCAACCTGCTGGCCGCGCAGTTCCTGGAGGCACCGTTCCAGCCACCGCCGCCCAAGCCGTTGCCGCAGCCGGAGGGCGGCGGCGACCGCAACGCCATCCCGCTCTACGCGCTGCCCGCCGCACGCGTCGTGCACCACTTCATCCCGGTGGCCCCCATGCGCACGTCGGCGCTGCGGGGGTTGGGCGCTTACATGAACGTCTTCGCCATCGAGAGCTTCATGGACGACCTCGCCGCCGCGGCCGGCGCCGATCCGGTGGAGTTCCGCCTGCGCCACCTGGAGGACCCGCGCGCCCGCGACGTGGTGACCACGGCCGCCGAGCGCTTCGGCTGGGCGCAGGCGGCGGCCCTGCCCAAGGGACGCGGGCGCGGCTTCGGCTTCGCGCGTTACAAGAACCTCGCCGCCTACGCCGCAGTCGCCGCCGAGGTGGAGGTGGAACATGAGACCGGCCGCACGCGGCTGGTGCGTGCCGTCGCCGCGGTGGACAGCGGGCAGGCGGTCAACCCCAACGGCATCCGCAATCAGATCGAGGGCGGCATCCTCCAGTCCATGAGCTGGACGCTGTTCGAGGCGGTGGACTACGGCCCGGAGGGGATAAGGAGCCTGGATTGGAGCCGCTATCCGATCCTGCGCTTCCCGCAGGTGCCGGACAGCGTCGAGGTGCACATCCTCGACCGTCCCGGACAGCCCTTCCTGGGCACGGGCGAGGCGAGCCAGGGGCCGACCTCGGCGGCGGTGGCGAACGCCGTTGCCAACGCTGCCGGCGTGCGCATTCCCGATCTGCCGCTGTCCGCCGACCGGATCAAGGCGGCCATCGGGGTGTGACGGCATCGATCCGGGCTGAGGGTCGCCGCCACTGCGCCCGGCCAATGGCCGGCGGACCGCGGAGGTGAATGGTCCCCTGCGCCGGCACCCGCCATGGCCATCCTCGAAGAAGAGCCGGGGTGGCGTGGGGAACGCGGACTTGGCCCGGCAAGGCATGGCGGGACAACGCCGCCAGGCACGCCGGCAGCGCGGAGGGACGCGGCCGGCGCACGGTCGGCGCGGTGGGAGGCTCAGTGGGAGTTGGCGTCGCCGGCGACACCGATGGTTTTGACCCGCCGTGAGGGAGGGGCGGAGCGGCGCGCGGTGCAAGGGGACGTTCGACGCGCCGTCGCCGCTCCATGTTGTGGCGGATCTGCTCCCTGGCGCGGGAGAGGCGTGAGCGGATGGTTCCCACCGGCACGCCCAGGCGCTGCGCCGCCTCCTGGTACGACACGCCGTCGATACTCACCAGTTCGATCAGGCCGCGCTGGCGCGGCGGGAGGGCTTCGATCGCCTCTCCAACCTCGTCGAGGGCGATCCGCGCGATTTGCGGTGCGGGAACAACGCTGTCGTGTTCATCCAATTCGACATGCGGACGCCGCTGGTTGCGGCGGCACTCGGTAAAGAAGAGATGCTTTAGGATGGTCATCAGCCAGGCTTCCAGGTTGGTGCCCGGCGCGAACTTGTCCGCGTTCCTCAGCGCGCGTTCCAGGCAGTCCTGGACCAGATCCTCGGCGGCTGCGTGCTCGCCCGCGAGTTTGTGGGCGTAGCGCCGCAGCTCCGGGATGCACTCCACCAACTCCCCATCGAAGGATGTGGGCATGCCGGAATCCTGCTTTTTGCGGCGGTAACCGTGCGGGAAACGTCATCGTCTCCCTTCAGCGACTCCAACCGGTCTCAGAGGAGCCGGTTCCGCAGTTCGGCACATATGTTCGCGATTTAATGATTGCGGTCATACGGCCGGCGCATGGATGCTTCCATGATCGGCCGGCCGTATGCCCCTCTCGCACATTGCCTAGCGCGCTTTCGTTCCGAAAGCGCTGGCGGCAGCCCTTTGCCGCTGGCAAAGGGCGAGAGCTGCGCAATGTGCTGCCGGGTTGTATCGAAGGCGCTTGATGGAAGACATCAAGCGCCTTCGGTATCAGAGGATCAGCCGCTGGATCTGCTGCCCCAGGGACGTGTAGCCGGCGAAGCCGGCGAGCTGCTCGCGGTCGAGGATGGTGAGCCGCCCACCCTCGACATGGGCGAGCCGCCGTTCGCGCAGCTCGGCGAGCGAACGGTTCACATGCGTGCCCGACAGGCCGGTGGCGTCGGCAAGGTGCCGGCGGCGCAGCGGGAAGTCGCAGCACCCGTCGCGCAGTTCGCCGGCCTCTTCGAGCCGCTCGGCCAGTTCCAGCATCAGGTAGGCGATGCGCTGCGGCCCCAGGGTGCGGCCCAGCACGGCGAGCCGGCTGTCGGCGCGCCGTTTGTCCTCGGCCAGCGTGTGGATCAGGGCCCGGTTGAGCGCTGGACAGTGGGTGCACAGGTCGTCCAGCGACGGCGCCTTCAGCCGGCACAGCACGACGGGCGTCAGCGCGGTGACCTCGTAGTCCCAGTCGCCGAGCATTGCCACGTGCAGTCCGAAGACGTCGCCCGGCAGCAGGATCTCCACGATCTGCCGCGAGCCGTCGCCCAGCCGGATGGAGCGGAACGCCCAGCCCGTGTAGAGCGTGAAGATGAAGCCGCAGGCGGGCCCGGCGTTGAGCAGCCGGGCACCGGCGGGCCGCACGATCTGGCGGTCCCGGAGCTTGGCGACATAATCCAGCTCATCCTCGCCGAGCGGCTTGAACAGGCGCGACCGCCGCAGGGTGCAGTCCTGGCAGGCGACGTTGGGGGCGCCCCGCCGGGCTGGCGACTGGTTGCCGTGTTCGGACGCCTGATCCATGACCCGCTCGCACGAGGCCGCATCCACGAGAAAGGCTTCGGGCCGCTCCGGACCGCTCAATGGTTCCCGTCGCGTCCGTGCCGCCGGCTGGCCGGCATGTGGTCCTTGCGCAGGCGCCGCGCCGCGTCCTCGTCGCCGATCAACGCGAGGAAGGCGTCGGCGGCGCGGTCCCAGGCGTCGCGGTCCTCGCCGGGCTGCGGCTCCCAGCCCGGTCCGTGGTGTCCGCCGAAACCGTAGGCGCCGACCCAGTCGTTCTCGTTGGTTTCAGCGGGGCGACGGTCGGAATGGTCGGTCTTCATCTCGTTCTCCCTGGCCGGGGAGGAGCCCGGCGTTCGGTGGCGTCCTCGATTTGCCAACGACGGCCCGGCTGGGGGGTTCCAGCCCCGGTGTGTCCGGTCAGCCGAGCCGGATCCGGGTGTCGGTCAGGAACGCGTACTGCGGCACGACGAGGTTGGCGGGGGCCGGGCCTTTGCGGATGCGCCCCGACGTGTCGTATTGCGAGCCGTGGCAGGGGCAGAACCAGCCGCCGTAGTCGCCGCGCGGGTCGGTCGGCTTCTGGCCCAGCGGCACGCAGCCCAGGTGCGTGCAGACGCCGACGACCACCAGCCACTCCGGCTTCTCGACGCGCTTTTCGTCCGGCTGCGGATCGGGGAGGTCAGCCACCTTGACCGAACGGGCGGCCTTGATCTCCTCGGGCGTGCGGTGACGGACGAACACCGGCTTGCCGCGCCACGTCACGGTGATGGACTGTCCGACCGCAACGGGGGCAAGGTCCACCTCGATGGAGGCGAGCGCCAAGGTATCGGCCGCTGGATTCATGCTGTCGATCATAGGCCACAGCGAGGCGGCGGTGCCCAGGACGCCGACGGCTGCGGTGGCCAGATAGAGGAAATCCCGACGCGTGCCGGGCGGGGTGGCGATGCCGCCGGTGCTGGTGCCGGTGGCGGGATCGGACTGGGTCATGGCGGCTCTCCCGGGTGATTGCTCCCATCCGCCGTCGTTTTCGATGGCTCCTGCCAACGATGCCCCTCTCGTGGTGGTTCCTTTCGGGAATGGGACAAGTCACCGCGCCGGGCGTTGGCGCGGCGGAGCCGGCATCCGGCCGGCGTCATTCCAAGGGAGACAAACCATGTCCGATGCGCATGAACCGCGCGTTCGGTTGGCCGGCGCGGTCCGTCTGGGCCTGCTCGCGGCGGGGCTGGCTGTGTGTCCGCCTCTCGTCCCGGCGGCCCTCGCCCAAGCGCCGGCGCTCAACCAGGGGCCTGCGGCCGGGACGGCCATCGACCGCTTGCCCAGCTTCCGGCCGATGGTCGAAAAAGTGATGCCGGCGGTGGTCAACATCTCGGTGATCGAGCGCGTCGATGCCGCTCAGACCGCCGAAGCCGGGCCGGGCGTGCCGGAGGGAGTGCCCTATGACGAGATGCTGCGGCGCTTCTTCGGCGGTCCCGACCAGACGCCGCGCGACATGGGCCCGCGGATGGCGCTGGGCTCGGGGTTCATCATCAGCGCCGACGGCTTCGTCGTGACCAACAACCACGTGGTCGGCGATGCCGACAAGGTCACCGTCATCTTCCAGGACGGCTCCAAGCACCCCGCCAAGGTGATCGGCACCGACGACAAGACCGACCTGGGGCTGCTGAAGATCGACGCCGCGAACCCGCTGCCGTACCTGAAATTCGGCGACAGCGACGACGCCAAACCGGGCGATTGGGTGATCGCCGTCGGCAACCCCTTCGGCCTTGGCGGGTCGGTGAGCGCCGGCATCGTCTCGGCGCGCGGCCGCGACCTGCACTCCGGCCCCTACGATGACTTCCTCCAGCTCGACGCGCCGATCAACCGCGGCAACTCCGGCGGGCCGACCTTCAACACCCGCGGCGAGGTGATCGGCATCAACACCGCGATCCTGTCGCCGAGCGGCGGCAGCATCGGCATCGGCTTCGCCATCCCCTCCAACCTTGCCAAGTCCGTGGTGGCGCAATTGCAGGCCAACGGCAAGGTGACCCGCGGCTGGCTGGGCGTGGCGATCCAGGAGGTGACGCCCGACATCGCCACCGCGCTCGGGCTGAAGGAGCCGCAGGGGGCGCTGGTGACCGACGTGACCGAAGGCGGGCCGGCGGCCAGGGCGGGCCTGCACCCCGGCGATCTCATCGAATCCTACAACGGGCAGCCCATCCGGCAGGCGCACGACCTGCCGAAGCTGGTGGCGGACACGGGCGTCGGCCAGCCGGCGCAGCTCGCCGTCCGCCGGCAGGGCAAGGAGGAGACGCTGAAGGTGAGCATCGCCGAGATGCCAACCGATAAGGTCGCCACCAGCGGCAACTCCGGCGAGGAAAAGGACGGGGCGGCGCTCGGTTTGGCGCTCGGCGACCTGACGCCGCCGGTGGCGCAGCAGCTTCATCTCGCAGACGGGACCAAGGGAGCCGTGGTGGTCGCGGTCGAGCAGGACGGCATCGCCGCCGCCGCCGGCATCCGTCCGGGCGACGTGATCGAGCAGGTCAACCAGGAACCGGTGCGCGATGCCAGGTCGGCTGCGAAGCGCCTGTCGGCGGCGCTGGAGCACGACAAGCGAGCCCTGCTGCTGCTCGACCGCGGCGGCCAGCGGCGCTTCCTCGCCGTGTCGGCGGAGGCTGGGCGGGGTTGAGGAGATGGAGGAGGCCCCGTTCCGCGATCGGACGCGGGACGGGGCTTTCCGCCCGATCAGTGCTCCGTCTTGTTCTGCCGGCCGCCCTGCTTGACTTGCTCCGCCTTGGCTTGGTCCGCGGTGAGCAACTGATCCTCGGTGATCCGGGCGCCCTTGTCGCCGGGACGGTTGAGGTTCTGTTCTTCGGTGCCGTCGCCCAGCATGCCGGGCTGATCCTTGCCTTGCAGGTCGGCGGGCGTGGGCTTGGTGGTCTGCTCGTTCTCGGCCATGACGGGTCTCCATCTTGGGGGATGCACAAGCCCAACCGATCCGGGCGGAACGCGTTCCTTTCAATCGGCATGATCCGCGCGCCTATGGCCGCTTGGCCGCCTTCTGCTGTTTGCGCAGCCGCGCCAAATCGTCGTCGCACAGCATCCGCCCGAGTTGGGCGACGGCGTCGAGGTCACCGTCGATGAAACGACCCTGGCGGTCTCTCCGGCGGATCGCCTTGATGGCTGGAAAGCCCGCGGCCTCCGCCGCGTCGTCCACGCCGAACTCGATGTCCCTCGCTGTGAAGGTCACGATGGGAACGGCCCCCTTGTGCAGCGTGCAGCGGAGCGTGCCGTGCGTGACGGTGAACGGCCAGCCGCCTTCCCAATCGTCCTGGGAGATCGCCTCCTCGTGGAGGGAATCGCCGCATCCGGTCAGCACCGCCGCGGCCAGGAGCGGAATCAACGCGATGCGCATCGTCACCGGCCTCATCGGGTGAAATAGTCGCTCAGCGCCAAGCCGAAGAGGATCGCCAGCCAGAGCGGCGCCGTCGCCCCGGCCAGCCGCACCAGCGGCCGGGTGCGCCGCATGTGCATGTAGAACCAGACGATCAACGCGGTCTTGGCGACGGCGATGCCGAGGTTCAGCACGGTGTTCCAGCCCCCCTGATGCAGGAAGGAGATACCCGCCGTGGCCGCCAACAGCACCAGCAAAGCCGCCCACACCAGAACGAAGGTCGCGTTCTCTCCCCTGGGCATGGTGTCACCGTGAAACGAGGTAGAGGGCCGGGTAGAGGAACACCCAGACGATATCGACGACGTGCCAGTACAGGCCGGGCAGTTCCACGGTGATCGCGCGCTCCGGCAGCCGCAGGTAGCCGCCTAGCACCCGCGCGGACAGCCCCAGCATCAGCAGCACGCCGATGGTCAGGTGCACCGCGTGCAGCCCGGTGGCGGCGTAGTAAAGGTTGAAGAACAACTCCGCGCCGGGCTGGTCGGCCAGCCGGAAACCCAGGCCAGGCATCAGCCCCTCGCGGAATTCCTGATGGTACTCGACGCCCTTGATGGCAAGGAAGACGACGCCCAGCCCCGCCGCGCCGGCCAGTAGGCCGGCGGTGCGCTGTTGTCTGCCTTGCCGCGCCGCGGTTACCGCCAGCGCCACCAGCAGCGAGCTGGTCAGCAGCACCCCGGTGTTGAGCGTGCCCAGCAGCTTGTCGAGGTGACCGCTCGCGAGGCGCACACCCTCCGGCACGCGCAGGCGGATCACGGTCAGCGCGAAGAACAGCGCGCCGAACATCATCGTCTCGGTGGCGAGGAACAGCCACATGCCGAGGTGGTCGGCCTCCTCGCGCCGTTGGGTTTGGACGAAGGGGGCGGCCGTCATCCCTGCTGCTCCTCCTTCTCCTCCTCCGGCGGCGGGTAGTCGTAGGCTTCCCAGGTCACCACCGGGATCTCGTCGAAATTGTGCTCCGGCGGCGGCGAGGGGACGCGCCACTCCAGCCCGCTGGCGCCCCATGGGTTGGCCGGCGCGCGCGGCCCGTAAAGGAGCGACCACAGCAGGTAGACCAGCGGCAGCAGGTAGCCCACGCCGAGCATCACGGCACCCGCGGTGGACAGCACCTCCCAGCTCTGGAACTCCGGCGGGTAGGAGTGGTACCGGCGCGGCATGCCCAGCCAGCCGAGGATGTACTGCGGGAAGAAGGTGACGTTGAAGCCGAAGAAGATCAGCAACGCGGCGATGCGGCCCCAGAACTCCGAATACATCCGCCCGGTCATCTTCGGCCACCAGCAGTGCACCGCGCCCAAGTACGCCGTCACCGCCCCGCCGACCATGATGTAGTGGAAGTGCGCCACAACGAAGGCGGTGTCGTGCGCGTGCACGTCGAGCGCCAAACTGGCCAGGATCAGCCCGGTCAGGCCGCCGAAGACGAACAGCCCGATGAAGCCCAGGGCGTAGATCAGCGGGGCGCGCAGGTCGAGCTGGCCTTTGTAGAGCGTCGCCGTCCAGTTGTAGACCTTGATCGCCGAGGGCACGGCGACGAGGAAGCTGAGGAACGAGAAGACCATGCTGGCGTACATGGACTGTCCGGCCACGAACATGTGGTGGCCCCAGACCAGGAAGCCGATGATGGCGATGGCGATGGAGGCGAAGGCCACGAAGGCATAGCCGAACACGCGCTTTTTCGAGAAGGTCGTCACCAGCTCCGTCACCACGCCCATCGACGGCAGGATCATGATGTAGACGGCCGGGTGGCTGTAGAACCAGAAGAGGTGCTGCCACAAGAGCGGGTCGCCGCCCAGGTCGGGATCGAACACGCCGATGCCCAGCGACCGCTCCAGCGCCAGCAGGATCAGCGCCATCGCCAGCACCGGCGTGGCCAGCACCAGGATCACGCTGGTGGCGTAGTGCGACCACACGAAGATCGGCAGCCGGAACCACGTCATGCCCGGTGCCCGCAGCGTGTGGATGGTGACGATGAAGTTGAGCCCGGTGAGGATCGAGGAGAACCCCACCACGAAGATCGCCGCGGCCGCCATGACGGTGTGGCCCGGCGCGTACTTCGTGCTGAGCGGCGTGTAGAGCGTCCAGCCCGTCTCCACCCCGCCGGTCACCAGAACAGTGGCGGTGAACAGCCCGCCCAGCACGTAGATGTACCAGGACAGTAGGTTGAGGCGCGGGAAGGCGAGGTCGCGCGCGCCGATCATCAGCGGGATCAGGAAGTTGCCGAACACCGTGGGGATCGACGGGATCAGGAAGAACCACACCATCACCACGCCGTGCAGCGTGAAGGCGCGGTTGTAGCCGTCGGCGCTCAAGAGGTCGAGCTTCGGGGTGAGCAGTTCCAGCCGCACCGCGGCGGCGCCCAGGGCTCCCAGGAAGAAGAACCCGGTGATGGAGATCATGTAGAGGATGGCGATGCGCTTGTGGTCCGTGCTGAGCAGCCAGGAGCGCAGCGTGTAGCCCGCCTCGATGTAGGTGCGCGGCCGGGCTGCGGGGGTGTCGGCATCGGGGGCGTAGACGGTCATGGCGGCGTGCTCCCCTCGCGCTTCAGCGACTTGACGTAGGCGATCAGACGCAGGATGTCCTCCTCCGACACTTTGCCGGCGAAGGAGGGCATGATCGGCGCGTAGCCGGCGACCACTTGGGCGCCCGGCATCAGGATGCTGTCGCGGATGTAGCGGTCGTCGGCGAACGCGAAGCTGCCGTCGGACAGCGGCTGCTGCGTGCCGTAGATCCCCGCGAGGTCCGGCGCGTGCACGGCCGAGCTGGCGCCGTGGCAGCCGGAGCAGCCGAGGCGACGGAACAGCCTCTCGCCCTCCTGCGCCAGCGTGCCGTCCACGGTCGAGGAGGTGAGCCACGCCTCGTAGTCCCTGGGCTCCTGAACGATGAAGCGGCCGCCCATCAGCGCGTGGTCGGTGCCGCAGAACTGCGTGCAGCGCAGCGCGTAGGTGCCCGGCCGGTCGGCCTGGAACCAGAGGGTGGTGTAGCGGTCGGGCAGCACGTCCATCTTGAGGCGCAGCTCCGGCAGGAACAGGCTGTGGATCACGTCCTGCGAGGTCATGGTGAGCTTGACCGGCTGGCCGGTTGGTACATGCAGTTCGTCGATCTCGCGCTGGCCGCCGGGGTGCTGGAACTTCCACATCCACTGCTTGGCGACGACGGCGACCTCCAGGGCGCCGTCCGGCGGGGTGCGGTCGAAGGCGTAGAGGCGCGCCGCCCAGACGTAGAAGACCATCGCCAGCAGGAAGGGGATGACCGTCCAGCCGGTCTCGACCCAGAAGCCCTTGCGCGGCGCGTGTCGGCGGTCGGCCGGCGAACCGCGGCGGTACTTGGCGGCGAACCACACCAGGGCGAGGATGACCGGGGCCGCCAGCGCGATGATCAGCGCGCTGAACGCCCAGACCAGAAGGTCGATGCGGTCGGCGTAGGCGGATGCCGAGGCGGGCCAGAACGGCAGCCAGGAACTTATCGTTCCGGTGTTCATGGCCGCCTCCGCTCGCGCAGCAAGGCCCAGCCGATGCCCCCACCCAGCCCGAACACCGTCAGCAACCCGGCGACGCGCAGCGCGTTCAGGACGGTGGCGTCGTAGGTCCCGCGCACGGGGTCGTAGTGGTAGCAGAGCAGCCGCAGCCGGTCGGTCAGGCTGCCGACCCGCCCGCCGCCGGCCTCGGTGAGCGCCAGCCGCAGATCCATGCCGTCGAACCCGGCACCGGAGATCCAGCGCGACACCCGGCCGTCCGGCGTCAGCACGAAGGCGCCCACGGGATGGAGGAACTGCTTCAGCTCCGCGTCCCAGCGGTAGCGGAAGCCGACCGCATCGGCCGTGCGGCGGATAGCGGGTTCGTCGCCGGTGAGGAAGCGCACGCCGTCCGCGGAGCCGATGCGGCCGGTGGCCTTCTCCTTGGCGGCGGCGGCCTCGGGCGCACCTTCCGCCGGGTTGATGCTGAGCGCGGTCAGGCTGTAGTCGGCACCGGCGCGCAAGCCGGATTCCTTCAGCGCCGCCGCGATGCCGCCGAGCGTCACCCCGCACAGGTTCGGGCAGGTGTAGTAGGCGAGCGCCAGCACGACCGGCGGGCCGCCGGCTTCTTCCGCCAGAGACGCTGTGCGTCCCTCGGCATCTCGGAACGCGGCGTCGGCGGGGATGCGCGCGCCGGGCGGCGGCGCGGCGGCGATGTCGGAGAGGTCGGGCGCCGTTGCGGCAGGGGCGGGCAGTGGAGCGAGCAGTGGAGCGGGCAGTGCGAGGAGGAGGGCGGCCGGCAGGACCAGGAAGCGCATCACTCCCCCTCCTCATTCCACCCGCGCTTCGCCAGCAGCGCCATCGCGTCCTCGATGGTGATGCGGGCGATGCCGGCACCGCGGTCCACCCAGCCGAACGCGTGCAGTTCCTTGTCCTCAGCGGCGCGGAAGTCCTGAAGATCGCGGGCTGGCGACGCCTGGAGGCGCGGCGGCGGTGTTTCGATGGGCGCGCGGGCGAGCGCGGCGGGCGGCGGCCGGTCGGACGCGCCGAAGAGCGCCGTCTTCATCCCCCAGACCAGCAGCAGGACCAACCCGACGCACATCAGCGTCAGCACCCCCGCCACGAACAGCCGCAGGGGCGGCGCGTCGGCCGTCTCGTAGCCGCGTTCCACCGGGGTGCGGTCCACGTCAGCCATGGCCCGACACCTCCACGAACCGGCGCGTCCGGCGCAGCAGTGCCCGTCCGAGCAGGCCAAGACCCCCGCTGAACAGCAGCGCCAGCAGCAGATGCCCCGCCACGTGCTGCTTGAAGGCCGGCAGCACCAGCCAGAGCATGTCCACCGCGTGCCCGGCGAGGATCAGCGCGCACACGGCACCGAGCACGCGCGGGCTGCGCCGGGCCGGTGGAAACAGCAGCGCCAGGAACGGCAGCACGCCCTTCAGGATCACCAGCGCCCAGGCGAACCAGCCCCACGGCGGCTCTCCGCGCGCCAGATACCAGGAAGCGAGGTGCGGCTTGTTGCCCGACCACGCCACGAGGTACTGCATGAAGGCGATGTAGGCCCAACTGAGCACCAGCGTCAGCAGAAGCGAGCCCATGTGGCCCAACGGCTCGGGCTCCGGCGGCGGACCGTCGCGCAGGCGCAGCCACAGCGCTGCCGCGAAGCCGGCCTGCGCCGCCGCGGTGAGCACCAGCAGCCCGTAGGCGGAGGAGGCGAACTCCGGCTCCAGCGACATCATCCAGTCGATGCCGGCGACGGTGACGGTCAGCCCGAGCACCATCAGCCCGGCTGCCGCCGCGCCACGCCCCATGTCCGGCCGCGCCGCCAGCCAGCCCAGCAGTCCCCACACCAGCAGGCAGACCACCGCCCGCCCGGCGAAGAACCATGGCGCCAGCCAGAACGCCTGCTCCGCCTTCGCGCCGTGCATCCACGGGTACAGGATGCACGCCCCCAGCAGAACCGGCAGGAAGGCCAGCGCCGCGGCGGGCAACATGGCGGTCACCATTTTCAGCGCACCGACCAGCGGCCGGCTCCAGCCGGTGATGAACAGCCGGTCCATCAGCAGCATCGCCAGCGCGCCGACCGGCAGCCACAGCACGACCATGACGGCAGCCAGCCAGCTCTCCAGCAGGAGGCGCAGGAGCGTCATGGCCGGTCTCCCAGCTTGCGGCGCAGATCGTCCGGCAGATCGGCGGCGGCGACGTGCCGGCTGAGCTGGAGGGCGCGGATGTAGGCGAGGATCGCCCAGCGGTCGGCCGGGGCCACGCGGTCGGCGTACGAATACATGGCGCCGTAGCCGTTGCTCATCACGTCGAGGAAATGGCTGTCCGGCGCGTCCACCAGTCTCTGTTCGAAATAGCTGGGCGGACGGGGGAAGCCGCGCTGCACGATCATCCCGTCGCCCTCCCCGGTGCGGGCGTGGCAGGGGGCGCAGTTGATCTCGAAGCGCTCGCGCCCGCGCGCCAGCAGGGCGGCGCTCATCGGCGGGCGGGTGGCGAGGGTGCGCGCCGCCTCCAGTTCGTCGCGCGCCACCGTGCCGGGCGGCGGCGGCTGGTTGACGCGGCGGTCGGGCAGCCGGGCGGCGGTCTCGAAGGCCCTGCGGTTCGGCTGCTCGACCATGCGCTGGTCGCAGGCGGCCAGCAGGGCAAGGGCAAGGGAGAAGGCGAGGGCGGTTCTCATCCCGGCACCTCCGACACGGCGACGGCGCCGCAGTCCTCCAGGAAGGCGCGGGTGCGCTCGGGAAGGAAATGCGGGTCGGCGGCCTCGATGCACAGGAAGAAGCGGTCCACCTCGGCGAGCGAGAAGCGCGGTGTCTCGAACACCGGGTGGTTGAGCCGCGGCAGGCGGTTCAGCACCAACATGGAAAACACGGCGCACAGCGTCGCGCCCAACACGGTCAACTCAAAGGCCGGCAGCACGAAGGCCGGCCATGCCGCCTCCGGCCGGCCGCCGATGTTCAGCGGATAGCTGACGACGTTGGCGTACCACTCCATGAACAAGCCCCCGCCGCCGCCGAACACGCCGCCGGCCAGTGTCCACCACGCGACCGGCGCGGTGCGGGTGCCCAGCGCTTCGCCCAAGCCACCGACCGGCATCGGCGTGTAGGCGTCGAGCCGCCGGTAACCATCGGCGCGCGCCCGCTTCACGGCGTCGACCAGCCGCCCGGAATTGTCGAACTCGGCCATTAGACCGTAGAGGGGGAGCGGTTGCGCCATTCACGACTCCCGTTCCTCGTGCAGCACCTCCTTGACCTCGGCGATGGGGATCGCGGGGAGGAAGCGCACGAACAGGGTGAAGGCGAAGAGGAAGAAGCCGACCAGGCCGAAGAACAGCGTCCATTCCCAGACGCTAGGGGTGTAGGCGCCCCAGGATGAGGGCAGGAAGTCGCGGGACAGCGCGCTCTCCACCAGCATGTAGCGCTCGAACCACATGCCGATGGTCACCGCCAGGGCGACGGCGAACATCACCGGCATGGTCCGCCGCAGCCGCGGCAGCCACAGCAGTTGCAGCGGCACGAAGTTCAGCACCACCGCCGACCAGTAGGACACCGCGTACGGCCCGGCCACGCGGTCGAGCAGCGTGCCGCGCTCGAACGGATCGGCGCTGTACCACGCGGTGAAGGCGTCCATGACGTAGCCGTAGGAGGTCATCAGCCCGGTGGCGAGCAGCCATTGCCCGAGCAGGTCCATGTGCCGGTCGGTGATCAGGTCCTGGAACCCGAACGCCGCGCGCAGCACGATGGCGAGCATGATCACCACGGCGAAGCCGGAGAACACCGCGCCCAGCACGAAGTACGGCGGGAAGATGGTGCTGTGCCAGCCGGGGATCGGACCCACGGCGAACAGCATCGCCACGCCGGAGTGCACCGACACCACCAGCGGCACGGCGATGGCGGCGACGATGACGTAGGCGCGCCGCCAGCGCGCCCAGTGCGCCGCCGAGCCGCGCCAGCCCAGCGCCAACAGCCCGTACACCACCTGCCGCCGCCGCGATGTGGCGGTGTCGCGCAGCGCCGCCATGTCGGGGATCATGCCGACGTACCAGAAGAGCAGCGACACCGTCAGGTAGGTGAAGAAGGCGAACATGTCCCATTCCAGCGGGCTGCGGAACTGGGGCCAGAGGTGCATGACGTTGGGGTAGGGGATGACCCAGTAGAAGTAGAAGGGCCGGCCCAGGTGCAGCACCGGGTACATGGCGGCGCAACTCGCCGCCAGCAGCGTCATCGCCTCGGCGAAGCGGTTCAGCGAGTTGCGCCAGTGCTGCCCGGTCACCAGCAGCACCGCCGAGATGAAGGTACCGGCGTGCCCGATGCCGATCCACCAGACGGTGTTGGAGATGGCGATGCCCCAGTTCACCGGGATGTTGATGCCCCAGACGCCGACGCCCTTGAAGAACAGCCAGAAGATCGACACCAGCAGCATGACCACCATCAGGCCGCTCGCCCCCAGCACCGCGGCCCAGGCCCACCCCTTGCCGGGCGGGTGCAGCACCGCGCCGCCGATCTGCCGGGTGACGCCGCGGTCGGTGAGGTCGGCAGGGAAGGTCCTGCCCTCGGCCATCCTCACGCCCCCCTGGTGCGGCGACGCTCGCCGATGCGGGCGAGGTAGGTGGTGCGCGGGCGGGTGCCGACCTCCTCCAAGAGCGCGTAGGCGCGGCCGTCCCGGCGGGCCTGCGCCACGGCGCTGTCCGGGCGGCTCTTGTTGCCGAAGGCGATGGCCCCGGTCGGGCAGGCGGCTTGGCAGGCGGTGCGCACCTCGATGGCGGCGGGGTCGCGGCCATCGCGCTTGGCGTCCTGGCGGGCGCGGGCGATGCGCTGGATGCAGTAGGTGCACTTCTCCATGACGCCGCGGGCGCGCACGGTGACGTCCGGGTTGTATTGCAGCCCCTGCCGGTCGGCGGCGATCTGGCCGTATTCGAAGAAGTTGAAGCGCCGTACCTTGTAGGGGCAGTAACTGGAGCAGGTGCGCGTGCCGACGCAGCGGTTGTAGACCTGCTCGTTGATGCCGTCGGGGCTGTGCACGGTGGCGTTCACCGGGCAGCCGACTTCGCAGGGCGCCTTCTCGCAGTGCATGCACGGCACGGGGAGGAAGTGGATGCGCGGGGCCTCCGGCGCGCCCTCGTAGTAGGAATCGACGCGCAGCCACAGCATCTCGCGCCCCATGGACACCTGCTCGCGCCCGACCGAGGGCACGTTGTTCTCGGCCTGACAGGCCACCACGCAGGCGTTGCAGCCGATGCACAGGTCAGTGTCGATGGCCATCGCCCAGGCGTTCTGCGGGGTGGACCAGTCCGGGTAGAGGCTGGGCGGCGCCTCCTCGATGGGCTTGAGCGTCGGGGATTCGGGGGTGACCACGCGGATCGGCTCGGCCTCGGCGATCTCGTGGTGCGGCTGGGTGGTGACCAGGGGACGCTGCTCGCCGGTCTTGCTCAGCGTCAGGCCGGGCACCGCCCATGGCGCATCGGCGGTGCGCAGCGCGTAAGCGTCGAACCCCGCCCCGTCACCCACCCGCCCGGCCCGGCGCCTCCCCTGGCCGAGGAACAGCGTGACCGAGCGCGCCGCCTGTCCGGGCTGCACCAGCACGGGCGCGCGCAACGTGCGTCCGCCGACGCTCAGATCCACCACGTCGCCGTCCTTCAGGTTGCGCTCGCGGGCGAGCTGCGGGCTGACGGCGGCGTGGCTGTCCCAGCTGATCTTGGAGATCGGCTTGGGCAATTCCTGAAGCCACGCGACGTTGGCGCGCCGGCCGTCCCACAGGCAGGGATCGGGGCGCAACGTGAGCTCCAGCCCGCCGGCCGGCTCCGGCGGCGCGGCGATGGATCCCGCGGTGGGGGAAACCTCGACGGGCGCTTGCGCCGTGCCCTCGACGAAGCCCTGGTGCAGCGCCTGCCGCCACGCGGTCTCGTCGCCCAGCCGGTCGCGCCACGTCGCGCGGACCAGCGATTGCGCGTCGGCGAAGGGATCGCCGGCCAGCGCGGCGGCAATCTCCACCAATGGCCTTCCGCCGAAGATCGGGCGGATGGTGGGCTGGATGATGGTCGCCGTGCCGTCCACCGCCCGCCCGTCGTCCCAGCTCTCCAGCGCGTGCGCCACCGGCGCGTGCCAGTGGCACAGCGCCGCCGTCTCGTCGGCGTGCAGCCCGGCATGCAGGCGGAACGGCACCCGCTCGCAGGCATCGGCGAAGCCCAGGTCGGCCGCGGCATCGTAGGCTGGGTTGAGGTCCAGCATCAGCAGCGCCCGCACCTCGCCGGCGGCCATGGCCCGCACCAGATCGGCGAAGGGCTCGGCGGTGGCGGCAATGGGCGCGGTGTAAGCCACGGCGCCGCTCCGCAGCGCCGCGTTGATGCGGTGGGCGGTCGCCTGAGCTTCGGCCGGCTGGTCGGGGCCGATGGTGACGAGTGCGCGTTCGCCGTGTGCGCGCAGCAGGTTGGCCGCGTTGTCCAGCCAGCGCCGCTCCGGTTCGTTCAGCGCCGCGTCGCCCGCCGCGCCGGGCACGGACAGCGCGCGCGCCAGCGCGTGCACCAGCAGCGGGATGCGCGCGGATTCCACCGGCAACCGTTCCGCCGCCACGGCGCCGGTCGGTGTCGGAGACGCCTCGGCCACCATCAGGCGCGGCAGATTGCCGGGCAGCCGCCCTGCCATCCGCCGCGCCGCCCAGCCAGCCGCGTTGCGGAGTTGCGCCGGGCCGATGCCGAGCAGGTCGTCGCCCAGGCTGACGATCACGTCGGCCCGGTCCAGGCGCGCGTGCACGGCGAGCGGCCGGCCGAAGGCGAGCCGTGTCCCGCCGTCGCGCCGTTCCGCGCCGACCGGTTCGTGGACGTGCCAGCGCAACGCGGGGAACTGGCGACGCAGTTCGTCGATCCGGCGCAGCAGCGTCGGCGACGTGACGCCGCCGGTCAGCAGCCGCACGCCGCGTCCGCCGTCGGCCTGCCACTGCGCGCGTTGGGCGGCGATGGCGGCGGCGACGTTATCCCAGGTCGTCGGGCGGTCGAGGTGACGCGGCGTCTGCGAGCGGTCGGGGTCGTAGAGTTCCAGCACGGCCGACTGGCTGAAGGCGTCCAGCGCGGTCGGGTTGACGCCGCCGCGCGCCAGCGGGTGGTCGGGGTTGCCGTCCAGGCGGGTGGGACGGCCTTCGTGCGTTTCGGCCAGCACCGGCTGGGCGAAGCCCTCGAAAGGCACGGCGGTGGCGTAGAGCCGCGGCTTGCCGGGCACCGCCAGTTCCGGCTGGACGACGTAGGGGACCGCCTCCTCCTTGCCGCAGCCGGTCAGCCCGGCCAGCAGGATGGAGGCCGCCATGGCGCGCAGCACCTCGCGACGCCCCGTCTCCGGCAGCGCCAGCGCGGGGAATTCCTCGGCGAGGTAGCGGCGGAACGGCTCCGCCCCGGCGGCCTGCTCCAGCGTCTGCCAGAACCGCCGGCCGCCGCTGGCGCGCAGGCGTTCGGCAATCTCGGCGAGGTCGGGGGGCAGGGGGCGTATGCTCATGGCCTCACCGGTGGCAGACGTAGCAGTCGTCGAGGCGCTCGGGATGGATGCCGAGCCTTGCCATGCGCTCCTCGCCGCGCGTGCGCTGGTCGGGGGGCGGCTGCCAGTCCATGTCGAACACCTCCGAGGGCGCGCGCAGGTTGGGCGCCGGGTCGCGATGGCATTCCAGGCACCAGCTCATCTGCAAGCTATGGGCTTGGTAGGTCAGCGGCATGCGGTGCACCGGTCCGTGGCAGGTCGAGCAGCCGACGCCGCGCGCCACGTGGACGGAATGGTTGAAGTAGACGAAGTTCGGCAAGTCGTTGACGCGCTTCCAGCGGATGGCGGTGTCGTTGGCGAGGCTCTGCCGCACCGGGGCCAGCATGGGCGCGCCGGTCCAGATCTGCGAATGGCAGGTCATGCAGGTGTGCGTCGGCGGCAGCCCCGCGCTGGCCGCCGTCTCCACGCCCGTGTGGCAATAGCGGCAATCCAGGCCCAGGCCGGAGACGTGATGTTCGTGGCTGAACGGCACCGGCTGCTCCGTGAAGAACCCGATGGTGGTGAACCAGTCCGAGTTGACCAGCCCGCCGATCACCAGGAAGGCCGCGACGATTCCCAGCGCTGCCAGCACCATGAACAGCCGCAGCCACGTGTCGGCGGAAGGCCGGAAGATCTGGGCCATGGCATGCCTTCGCTCCCCGTGACGCGGGCGCGGAACTTATGAGTTGGTCGGCCAACGGTACGGAGAAGGCGCGGTTCCCTTTCCATTGGGCGTATCCCCGCGAGGGGCACGGCCGGTTCCTCACCAACCCCCGTGCCTTGCCTATTTTTTCGTGTCGCCGCCCGGCAGGACGCCGGCCAGCACGTCCTTCGCCGTATCCTTCAGCATGTCCCAGACCTCCGGGTCGCCCTTGGCCAGCGTCGCCATCATGGCGGCGGCGTTCTTCAGCGTGATGTGCGGCGGCAGCGGCGGGACGTTCGGATCGGTGTAGGCCTCGACCACCACGGGGCCGCGGGTCGCCAGCGCCTCGTCCCACACGCGGCCGAGGTCGCCGGGCTTGTCCACGAACAGGCCCTTGAAGCCCAGCAGCTCCGCATAGCGGGCGTAGGGAACGTCGGGAAGCTGCTGCGATGCCTCGAACTTCGGGTCGCCGGCCTGCGCGCGCATTTCCCAGGTCACCTGATTGAGGTCGCGGTTGTTCAGGACCAGCACGACAAAGCGCGGGTCGGCCCACCGCTTCCAGTACTTGGACACGGTAATCAGGCCGTTCATGCCGTTCATCTGCATGGCGCCGTCGCCGACGATGGCCAGCACCGGGCGGTCGGGATAGGCGAACTTGGCGGCGAGTGCGTAGGGCATGCCCGGCCCCATGGTCGCCAGCCCGCCGCACAGGGAAGCCTTCATGCCGCGGCGGATCTTCAGGTCGCGGGCGTACCAGTTGGTGCCCGAGCCGGTGTCGCAGGCGATGATCACGTCGTCCGGCAGCTTCGGCGACAGCTCCCAGAAGACGCGCTGCGGGTTGAGGGGCGTGGCATCGTTCATGGCGCGCGCCTCCAGCACCCTCCACCACTCCGCCACGCCGGCTTCGATCCGCTGGCGCCAGGAGCGGTCCTGCTTGCGCTGGAGCAGCGGGATCAGCGCGCGCAGCGTGCCGGCGCTGTCGCCGACGAGGTTCACCTCCATGGGGTAGCGGATGCTGAGCATCTTCGGGTCGATGTCGATCTGCACGCCGCGCGCCTGCCCCTCCTTGGGCAGGAACTCCGAATAGGGGAAGCCGGAGCCGATCATCAGCAGCGTGTCGCACTCCGTCATCATCTCGTAGCTCGGTCGGGTGCCGAGCAGGCCGATGGAGCCGGTGACGAAGGGCAGATCGTCGGGCAGCGCCGCCTTGCCGAGCAGCGCCTTGGCGACCCCGGCGCCGAGGATGTCGGCCACCTCGATCACCTCGTCGGTGGCGTGCAGCGCGCCCGCGCCGACCAGGATCGCCACCTTGGAACCGGCGTTCAGCGCGTCGGCGGCGCGCCTCAGATCCTCGTCGGCCGGGCGGACCACCGGGGCCGAATAGCCGACGCCGGAATGGATGGTGCCGTGGGCGCGCGGAGGCGTCTCCACCGCGTCCATCTCCTGGAGGTCGTTGGGCAGGATGATGCAGGTGACGGTGCGCTCCGCCTTGGCGATGCGCACGGCGCGGTCCACGAGGTGGCGGACCTGGGCGGGGGTGGAGGCCATGTGCACGTACTCGCCGGCCACGTCCTTGAACAGCGAGAGCAGGTCGACCTCCTGCTGGTAGTGGCCGCCGAGCGCGCTCAGCGCCTGCTGGCCGACGATGGCGAGCACCGGCTGGTGGTCGAGCTTGGCGTCGTACAGGCCGTTCAGCAGGTGGATGGCGCCGGGGCCGGAGGTGGCGAGACAAACGCCCAGCTCGCCGGTGTACTTGGCGTGAGCGGTCGCCATGAAAGCCGCCAGCTCCTCGTGGCGGGCCTGCACGAAGTCGAAGCGGTCGCCCGTGCGGGCGAGCGCGCCGACCAGCCCGTTGATGCCGTCGCCCGGATAGCCGAAGACGCGCCGCACGCCCCATTCGGAGAGCCGCTGCCAGAAAAAGTCGCTGACGTTCGCCGCCATGGTCGCACCCTCAGTTCTTGCCGGGATTTGTTGCCGTTGCTCCGTCAACTGCGGCTGCGGCTATCGGTTCGGCAGCACGGCATGAAATTTTGTCCGGCCTGAATGGCGCCGGTTTCAAGGAACCGGAGCCCGCCCGGTGAGTTGGTCCGCCATCCGCTGCACGATCGCGAGGACGAACGATGCGCCCGGAGGCATCCATAGAAGGGATCGGCGTCGAGGCGTTCACGATCCCGACCGACCAGCCCGAGGCCGACGGCACCATGGACTGGGACCACACGACCCTGATCGCGGTCACCGCCAAGGCAGGTGGCCGGACAGGGCTGGGCTACGGCTACGCCGACACGGCGACCGCGCGCCTGATCGCCGACGCATTGGCGGCGAGGGTGCGCGGCATCGACGCTTTCGATACCAACCGCGCCTGGATCGTCATGACCGAGGCGGTGCGCAACCTCGGCCGGCCGGGCATCGCCGCCATGGCGATCTCGGCGGTGGACGTGGCACTGTGGGACCTCAAGGGCAAACTGCTGGACCGGCCGGTCGCCGATCTGCTGGGCCGCGCGCGGGATGGCACGCCGGCCTACGGCAGCGGCGGCTTCACATCCTATTCGGACGGGACGCTGGTCGAGCAGCTCGCCGCCTGGGCGCGCGACGGGCTGCCGGCGGTCAAGATGAAGATCGGCCGCGACGCGGCGCGCGACGTCCGGCGGGTCGAGCTGGTGCGCACCGCCATCGGTCCCGGCACCGATCTCTATGTGGACGCCAACGGCGCCTATGACCGCAAGCTGGCCTTGGCGCAGGCCGAGCGCTTCGCCGGACAGGGCGTCGCGTGGTTCGAGGAGCCGGTGTCGTCGGACGATCTGGAAGGCCTGCGCCTGCTGCGCGACCGCAGCCCCGGCGGCATGATGATCGCGGCCGGGGAGTACGGCTACACGCCGTTCTATTTCCGCCGCATGCTGGAGGCGGGGGCGGTGGACGTGCTCCAGGCCGATGGGACGCGCTGCGGCGGCGTTACCGGCTTTCTGGCCGCGGCGGCTTTGGCCGAGGCGTTCGCGGTGCCGCTGTCGGCGCACACCGCGCCGACGCTGCACGCGCAGATCGGCTGCGCCTGCCGCACTTTGAAGAACATCGAGTACTTCCACGACCACGCCCGCATCGAGGCGATGCTGTTCGACGGGGCCGTCAGGCCGGTGAACGGCGAACTGACGCCGGACCGGACACGCCCTGGCCTGGGCATCGCTTTGAAGCGGGCAGACGCCGAGAGGTTCCGCACATGAGCAGTATCGACGTGCCCGCCCTGGTGGCCGCCCTGAGGAGCCGCGTGGACGGCGAGATCCGCTTCCGCGACGGCGACCGGGCGCTCTACGCCACCGATTCCTCCAACTACCGCGAAGTGCCCATCGGCGTGGTGGTGCCCCACGACGCGGAGGCGCTGGCCGAGGCGGTGCGGGTGTGCGCCGGGTTCGGCGTGCCGATCACCAACCGCGGCGGCGGCACCGCGCTGGCGGGGCAGACGACCAACCACGCGGTGGTCATCGACAGCTCGAAATATTGCAACCGTTTCCTCTCCCTCGACCTGGAGCGCCGCCTCGCCACCGTCGAGCCGGGCATCACGCTGGACGAGGTGCAGAAGCGCTGCAAGCCGCACGGGCTGCGCTTCGGCCCCGACCCGGCGACGCACGATCACAACTCCATCGGCGGGATGATCGGCAACAACTCCGCCGGGCCGCACTCGGTCATCGCCGGGGTGACCAGCCACAATGTCGAGAGCCTGGACATCCTCACCTATGACGGGCTGCGCCTGACCGTCGGCCGAACGACCGAGGCGGAACTGGCGCGCCTGATCGCCGAAGGCGGCCGGACGGGCGCGATCTACGCCGGCCTGAAGGACCTGCGCGAGCGCTACGACGAGGAGATTTGCCGGATCTATCCGAAAATCCCGCGCCGGGTGTCGGGCTTCAACCTGGACTCGCTGCTGCCGGACGGGAACGGCGCGTTCAACCTTGCCCGCGCCCTGGTCGGCACCGAGGGGACCTGCGTCACCATCCTGCGCGCCACGCTCAACCTCATCCCCGACCCGCCGGCCAAGGTGCTGCTGACGGTGGGCTTCGACACCGTGTGCCACGCCGCCGACGTGGTCTGCGAGGTGCGCGGCTTCGGCCCCGACGCCATCGAGGGCGTGGACGAACGCCTTGCCGGGTTCATGCGCAAGAAGCACCTGCACGTGGACGACCTCAAGCTTCTGCCGGAAGGGCCGTCCTGGCTGTTCGTCGAGTTCGGCGGCGAGAGCCGGGACGACGCGCTGGCCAAGGCCCGCCGGCTGGAGGAGCATCTGCGCGGCCAGCCACATGTGAAAGGCCTCAGGCTGGTCGCCGACCACCACGAGCAGACCCGGCTGTGGGAGGTGCGCGAGTCCGGCCTGGGTGCCACGGCCTGGGTGCCGGGGCAGAAGCACGACAGCTGGCCCGGCTGGGAGGATTCGGCGGTGGCGCCGGAGAACCTCGGCGCCTACATGCGCGACCTGCTCACGCTGTTCGACCGCTACGGCTATCACCCGTCCATCTACGGGCATTTCGGCGACGGGCTGATCCACTGCCGGATCGGCTTCGGCCTGCACACGAACGAGGAGGTGCGCAAGTACCGCGCTTTCATGGAGGACGCCGCCCACCTCGTCGTGCGCCACGGCGGCACGCTGTCCGGCGAGCACGGTGACGGGCAGGCGCGGGCGGAACTGCTGCCGATCATGTTCGGCGACGATCTCGTCCGGGCTTTCGCCGAATTCAAGGCGATCTGGGACCCGGACAACCGCATGAACCCGCACAAGATCGTGCATCCGCACCGCATGGACCAGGATCTGCGGCTCGGGCCCCGGTTCCACCCGCCGCACATCGACAGCGTCTTCGCCTATCCCGGCGACGGCGGGTCCTTCGCGCACGCGGCGCTGCGCTGCGTCGGCGTCGGCAAGTGCCGGCGGCACGAGGGCGGCACCATGTGCCCGAGCTTCCGCGCCACCCGCGAGGAAAAACACTCGACCCGCGGCCGCGCCCGCCTGTTGCAGGAGATGCTGCAAGGTGATCCCATCCAGGACGGCTGGAGGGATGAGGCGATCCACGACGCGCTGCACCTCTGCCTGGGGTGCAAGGGCTGCAAGGCCGACTGTCCGGTCAATGTCGACATGGCGACCTACAAGGCGGAGTTCCTGCACCACCACTATCAGGGCCGCGTCCGCCCGCGCGCGGCCTGGAGCATGGGGCTGATCCACCGCTGGGCGCGCTGGCTGGCGCCGGTGTGGTGGGCGCCCAATCTGGCGACGCAGACGCCGGTGTTCGGCCGGCTCTCAAGGGCGGTGGCCGGCATCGCCCCGCAGCGCCCGGTGCCGGCCTTCGCCCCACGGACCTTCCGCCGATCCTGGACACCCGAGCCGGACCGCGGGCGTCCGCCGGTGGTGCTGTGGACCGACAGCTTCAACAACCACTTCACGCCGGAGCCGCTGTTCGCCGCGGCCGAAGTGCTGGAGGCCGCCGGCTTCGCCGTCACCATTCCACGCCGCAACCTGTGCTGCGGCCGGCCCTACTACGATTTCGGCTGGCTGGACGCGGCCAAGCGTACCCTGCGCCACACCATGAAGGGGCTCCGGCGCGAGTTGGACGCGGGCGCCTATGTGGTCGGCATCGAGCCGAGCTGCCTGTCGGTGTTCCGCGACGAGCTGCTGAACCTGTTCCCCGATGATGCCGAGGCAAAGCGGCTCGCCAAGCGCACCATGCTGCTGGCCGAGTTCCTGGAGAAGGTCGCGCGCTTCGACCCGCCGCGGCTGTCCGGCCGCGCCCTGGTGCACGGGCATTGCCACCATAAGGCGGTGTTCGGCATGGGCTGCGACGCCGCGCAGATCCGCAAGAGCGGGCTCGAGGCGCGCATGCTCGACGACGGATGCTGCGGTATGGCCGGCGCCTTCGGCTACGAGGCGGACAAGTACGAGGTGTCGCTTGCCGTCTTCGACCAGGGGCTCGGCGCCACGCTGCGCAACGCACCGGCCGACGCGCTGTTCATCGCCGACGGCTTCTCCTGCCGCCAGCAGGTGGAGCAGCTGACCGGCCGGCACGCGCTGACGCTGGCCGAGGTCTGGCGTGACGGGCTGCGCCGCCGAACCTCGCACGTGCCTGCCAACCAGGAGCGGGCGCCGCACGCCGCAGAGTAGAGGAACAGGAGGTGACGCATGAGCAACGCACCGATCGGGCACACCCGCTGGGCCATTCCCGACGGCTACATTCCGTCCTGGAGCCACGGCCCCGAGCCCGAGATGACCAGCCACGAGGGGCTGTGCATCCTGAACGCCGGCGACCGCGAGGTGGAGGTGCGGATCACGCTGTACTTCACCGACCGCGAGCCGGCCGGCCCCTACCGCGTGCGGGTCGGCGCGCGGCGCACCAACCACGTCCGCATGAACCTCCTCAAGGACCCGGAGCCGGTCCCGCTGGGAACGCCCTATTCGAGTGTCATCGAGGCGGACGGGCCGGTGGTGGTGCAGCTCACCCGCCTCGACAGCCGGCAGGCGGAGAACGCGCTGCTCAGCACCATCGCCTTCGCCGGTTGAGCGATGGGGTCAGGGCGTTCCGCCGCCGCCGTCCGCGCGCTGCCGGGCCGGCTCGGCGTTGCGGCTGAGGTTGTGGGCGGAGTTCACCAGGGCGATGTGTGAGAATGCCTGTGGGAAGTTGCCGACCAGGCGCCGGGCGCCCGGATCGTATTCCTCCGACAGCAGGCCCAGGTCGTTGCGGAGCGCCAGCAGGCGCTCGAACAGCGCCGCCGCTTCGCTGTGCCGGCCTTGCAGGACATACGCGTCCACCAGCCAGAAGCTGCACGCCAGGAAGCAGCCCTCGCCGGGCGGCAATCCGTCCTTGACCCGGCCCGTGTCGTAGCGTCGGACGAAGCCGTCTTTCAGCAGATGGTTCTCGACGGCAGCAATGGTGCCAACCACACGCGAGTCGTCGGCGGGCAGGAAACCGACGACGGGCAACAGCAGCAGCGAGGCGTCCAGTTCCTTGGCCCCGTAGGACTGCACGAAGGAGCCCATCGCCGGATCGTAGCCCTTGGCGCAAGCATCCTCATGAATGCGCCGGCGGAGATCCTTCCAGCGCTCGACCGGCCCGTCCATGCCGAACCGCTCGGCGCTCTTGATGACGCGGTCGACCGCGGCCCAGGCCATCACTTTGGAAAAGGTGAAGGACCGGCGCCCGCCGCGGGTTTCCCATATTCCCTCGTCCGGTTGGTCCCAGATCTTTTCCAGGTGGGCGAGCAGCGCTCGCTGCAATTTCCAGCCGGCCTCGTTCCGGCCAAGGCCGCCCTGCCGACCCTGATGCAGCGTGTCCATCAGCTCGCCGTAGACGTCGAGCTGGAGCTGCGCCGAGGCGGCGTTGCCGACGCGCACGGGTTTGGCGCCTTGGTAACCGGGAAGCCATTGCGCCTCCCATTCCAGGAGGCGGCGTTCGCCGGCCAGCCCGTACATGATCTGGAGCTGGTCGGGGCTGCCGGCGGCGGCGCGCACCAGCCAGTCGCGCCATGCGTTCGCCTCGTCGTAATAGCCGGCGTTCATCAGCGCTTGCAGCGTGAAGGTGGAGTCGCGCAGCCAGCAATACCGGTAGTCCCAGTTGCGGACGCCGCCGAGCTGTTCCGGCAGCGAGGTCGTGGGGGCGGCGACGATGCCGCCGGTCGGCCGATAGGTGAGCGCCTTCAGAGTGACCAGCGAGCGCCGGACGGCGTCCGACCAGGGGCCTTCGTAGGAGCAGCGGCCTATCCAGTCCTGCCAGAATCCCTCGGTGTCGCGCAGGGCCTGCTCCGCATCCACCGGCTCGGGCAGGGCCGTGTAAGAGGCGGCGTAGGTCATGACGAACGGCACCCGCTCGCCGGCCGCCACGGTGAAGTCTCCGACCGTGGTCAGGTTCTCCCCGTGAAGCGGAACAGGCGTGCGGACGAGAAGCATGTCCGGCCCGGCGATGGCGCGCAGGCTTCCGTCGTCGAGGCGCGACACCCACGGCACGGAGCGGCCGAAGCCGAACCGGACGATCAGTTCGGTGCGCATGGCGACGCGGCCGCGGCGCCCGGCCACGATCCGCACCACGTCTGATGCCTGGCCGCGCGGCGGCATGAAGTCGATGACGGTCACCGCCCCGTCCGCCGTCTCGAAATCGGTTTCCAGGATCAGCGTGTCGCCGCGGTAGCGCCGGGACGCAACGGCCGATGGATCGGCGGGGGCCATCAGCCAGCGGCCGTGCTCCGGCGTGCCGAGCAGGGCTGCGAAGCACGCATCGGAATCGAAGCGCGGCCAGCACAGCCAGTCGATCGAGCCCTCGCGCGACACCAGGGCCGCCGTCTCGCAGTCCCCGAGCAGGGCGTAATCTTCGATCCGTGATGGCATGCCAGTCCCTCGCGCGCGGCCTGTCCGCACGTCGCCAACTCAGGAGCGGCCGACAGGTTCCCGTGGCTCATCGAGCGCACCGATGTGTTGAAGAGGCCGCTGCGCAGGCATAGGTATGACGAAACGGCTGGTGCGCACGGACGTGCGGGACCGGCTTCAGCGAAAATGGCGGGGTGTTCACCATGCGTTGTGGGTCGCGATCGACGGTCAGAAGGATGATGATGGGCCTGCTGCTCGGCGGCGCATTGCTGGGCGGGCCGGCCCTGCTGGGCAGCGCCCCGGCCGCCGCTCAGGAGGTCGAGGTCTGGAAGGCCCGCACCTGCGGCTGCTGCGAGGGCTGGGTGAAGCACATGCAGTCCTCCGGCTTCTCCGTGAAGGTCCACACGGTCGAGGACGTCGACCCGGTGAAGGCCGCCAACGGCGTGCCCGACCGGCTCGTCTCCTGCCACACCGCCGTCGTCGACGGCTATGTCATCGAAGGCCACGTACCCGCCAGCGACGTGCGGCGGCTGCTGGCCGAACGCCCGCGGGCCAAGGGGCTCTCGGCTCCGGGCATGCCGCAGTCCGCGCCCGGAATGGACAATCCCGGCCAGCCGTACGACGTCATCCTGTTCGGCTCGCCGCAAGGCAACTCGGTCTACGCGCACCACTGACCGGAAGCACCGTCCGGGACGAACAACGGAGGACGTGCCATGGGCACCGGCAGGGGCAAGGATCGTCACAACCAGGGGCACCCGGACCAGTTCCCCTTGAGGCCCGACATGGCGCTGGGCCTCTGGACGTCCTGGATGGAGTCCAGCGCCGGTGCCATCCGGGACTGGGGCGGCGCGGGCAAGCCCTGGTGGCAGGTCACGCCCGACGATCTCCTCGGCACCATGCTGGAGGGCGGAACCCGGCACCTCAACGATATCCTGGCCAAGGACCCGTTGCTCCGTTCCATCGACGATTTATGGAACGCCAACCCGTTCCGCACCATCGTCCCGGTCGATTGGGCGGAAGTCGCCCGCGCGCTGCGGACCGTGTGGGTCCTGTCGCTCGGCCGGCCCGGCAAGACCGTCCAGAAGGCCGCCGATGTCCAGACGGCCCAGTGGCAATCGGCCATGGAGGCGTGGAACGACGCCGGCCGCCGCTGGTGGGGCATCGGCGACGGCGCCGCGCCGCCGGCCGAGACCGACAAGCGCTTCGCCGCGCCGGAGTGGCACGCCAACCCGGCCTACCGCACGCTCAAGGAGATGTACCTGCTGGCCTCCGACTGGCTGCTGGACCAGGGTGAGCACGCCGACGGCCTCGACGACCGGGAACGGCAGCGGCTGACCTTCCATCTCCGCCAGTTCGTCGATGCGACGAGCCCGACGCTGCTGCTGTTCTCCAACCCCGCCGCGTTGCGCCGGGTCATGGAAACCGGGGGCGTCAGCCTCGCCGACGGCGCGCGCAACCTGCTCTCGGACCTGAAGGAAGGCCGCCTGAGCATGGTGGATGCCACGGCCTTCGCGCCGGGGCGCAATCTGGCGATGACCCCAGGCAAGGTGATCCATCGCAACCGCCTGATCGAGCTGATCCAGTACCAGCCGGCGGGTGGAGCGGTGCACGCGGTGCCGCTGCTCATCATTCCGCCCTGGATCAACAAGTACTACATCCTCGATTTGCAGCCGAAGAACTCGATGGTGCGCCATCTGGTCGAGCAGGGCTTCACGGTGTTCATGGTCTCGTGGAAGAACCCCGACGCCTCGATGGACGAGACCAGCTTCGAGGACTATATGGACCTCGGCCCGCTGGAGGCCGCCGAAATGGTGAGGGAGATCACCGGGGCCAAGTCCCTCAACGTGATGGGGTACTGCATCGGCGGCACGCTGCTCGCCATGACGCTGGCGTGGCTCGCGGCGAAGGGCGACACCCGGTTCAACGCCGCCACCTTCATGGTGTCGTTGCAGGATTTCTCCCACGTCGGCGACACCGCGGTGTTCCTGGGCGAGCCGACCATCGACTTCATCGAACAGCAGATGATGGAGCGCGGCTATCTCGACAGCCGGGAGATGAGCAACATGTTCAACCTCCTGCGCTCCAACGACCTGATCTGGTCGAACGTCGTCAACAACTACCTCATGGGCAACAAGGCGCCGGCCTTCGACCTGCTGTACTGGAACAGCGACGGCACCCGCATGGCGCGGGCGGCGCACAGCTGGTACCTGCGCAACACCTACGTCGAAAACAACCTGATCGAGCCGGGCCGGATCACGCTGAAGGGAGAAGCCATCGACCTCGGCCGCATCCCACAGGACGTCTACGCGGTCGGTGCGGAGAAGGACCACATCGTGCCCTGGGACGCCGCGTGGCGCGTCACCCAACTGCTGGAACACAGCAAGGTGCGCTATGTGCTGGCGTCCAGCGGGCACATCGCGGGGATCATCAACCCGCCCGGCGGCAAGGGCACCTATTGGATCAATGACGCTGCCGAACCCGCCGCCACCGCGCAGGCGTGGCGCGAGGCCGCCACCGCGCACGGCGGCAGCTGGTGGACGGACTGGACGGCGTGGCTGGCCGAGCGGTCGGGCCGGAAGGGCAAGCCGCCGCCGCTCGGACGTGCGGCGAATCCCCCGCTCGGCGACGCGCCCGGCACCTACGTGCTGGAGACCTGACCCCGCAGGAAGTCGGCGCCGGCCTGCGCTTCGCTCTGCGTGATGGTGTGGCCGACGCCGGGTTCCACCCGCGTCTCCACGGTGAAGCCCGCTTGGCGCAACGCCTGGGCGGCGATCTCCATTTCCTCGACGGGAATGACCGGGTCGGCGGCGCCGTGCGCCAGCAGCACGCGGGTGCCGGCGACGATCCCCTCCGGCGGCCGCCGAGCGAGTCGCCCGGCGTAGGCCACGACCGCCGATGGCTGCCAACGGCCGGTGGCGACGGCGTCGAGCGCCATGATGGACCCTTGCGAGAAGCCGACGAGAATCAGTGCCTCCGGCCCGACGCCGGCCCAGGCCAGTTCCCCGGCCAACACGCGGTCGAAGGCCGGGACGGCGTCCGCCACGCGGTGCGCCCGGTTCGCCGGGGTGACGCCATCGACGCTGAACCACTGCCGCCCGACGGGGCCGAGGTCGAAGGGCAGGGGGCCGTCCGGCACGGCCATGGCGGCGTCGGGCAGCGCGCTCTGCCACATCCGGGCCAGCGGCGCCAGATCGGCGCCGTCGCTCCCCACCCCGTGCAGGAACACCACGAGGCGCTTGGCGCTTCCCCCCGAGGCCGGCGGCAGCCGGATCGTCGATGGTGACGGGCTCATGTCCTTCCTCTTCACAAAGTGCGGGCATTCAGCGGGAGGCCACAATAGCCGGGGCCGACGTGCGCGTCGATGCCGGCTCCTATACTTTGACTTGGGTCGATGGCTTGGGTACCTCTTTTGAGGGAACCAATTTGGGGGATATCGGCCTATGCGACAGGTGGCGGCTTTCTGGAGCGTCATGCTCATGGCGACCGTTTCGGGTACGGCGCTGGCACAGCGCGTCGACTCGGTGGCGATCGACGGGGTCAAGGCAGGGGATGCCAAAGGGTGGAGCGCCACCCGCGCCGTCGGTGCCGATGGCAAGCTGGCGCGTTGTGCCGTCGTCCGTACCCTCGCCGATGGCGGCGTGCTGAAATTCTCGCAGGACCGCGCCCGCTCGCTGTTCCTCAGCGCCACCCATCCCGACTGGGCGTTGGCCGCGGGCGGCAAGGAAACCGTCCGGGTCGGCATCGACAAGGGACGCGGCGCTCCGGTCGAGGTGCCCGTCGTCGCCGGTGAGGGGATCGTCCTCGACCTGACGCGGGACGCCGATCTGGTCGGCGGTCTGCGCGCCGGTCGCGAACTGTTCGTGAAGGCCGGCAAGGCGAGCGCCACCTTCCCGCTCGCCGGAGCCCGCAAGGCGCTGGCCGGGCTTTCCAGCTGCGTCGACGCCGCCCTCGCCGCCGAAGCCGCCACGCCGCCGGCCCCGGCTGCGGCGCCGGCTCCGGCCCCCGTGCCGGTTGCGGCACCCGCTCCCACCCCCGCCGCCGCCCCGGAGCCGCCGCCGGCCCCGGCCCCGGTCGCGGCACCCACCCCGGAATCTCCGGCCGCCACGCCGGTCGCGCCGGAACCGCCGCCGGCTCCTGCCCCGGTCGCGGCGCCCGCCGTTGCTCCGGCTCCGGCCGCCGAGGCAGCTCCCGCAACTCCCGCCCCGGCTGAGCCCGCGCCTCCGGCTCCAGCCGCCGCTGCCCCGGCCGAGCCGGCCGCTTCGCCCCCGACCGCCGCTGCTCCGGCGGCTCCGCCCCCGGCCGAGCCTGCCGCGGCAAGTCCCACCCCGGCGGCGGCGCCGGCGGAACCGGCGCCCGTTGCCGCTCCGGTTCCGGCTCCGGCGGCGGAAGCGCCCGCGGCGGCCCCGGCTGCGGTCGCTCCCCCGGCCGCGCCGGAAGCCGCGCCAGTGGCGGCCCCCGCTCCAGCCCCGGCTCCAGTTGCGGCGGCAGAGCCCGCGGCGGCTCCGGCCGCACCCGCCGAGACTCCGGCGCCCGCGTCCACTGAAGCCAAGTAATGAGCCCCCTGTGGCGCACGGCCCCGAGCCATGCGCCACAGGGTCCCGGCGACCGATTGACGCCTCCCCCCTTCCACGTTCTGCCATTCTCTGCAAGACTCCCCGCCAACGAACCAACACGGGTCAGGGGAGGACCGCCATGCCGGGCACCACGCGCAATCCGTACGAGACCGATCTCGACCAGAACGCGGCCAACACCACGCCGCTGACGCCGCTCTCCTTCCTGCGCCGCACCGCGGCGGTCTTCCCGAACCGCACCGCGATCATCCACGGCCCGGTCCGCCGCACCTGGGCCGAGACCTACGAGCGTTGCGTGCGCCTCGCCTCGGCGCTGGCGAAGCGGGGCATCGGCGTCGGCGACACGGTGGCGGTCATGGCGCCCAACATCCCCGAGATTTTCGAGGCGCATTTCGGCCCGGCGATGATCGGCGCCGTGCTGAACGCGCTGAACATCCGCCTGGACGCCGAGGCGCTGGCCTTCATCCTCGAACACGGCGAGGCCAAGGTGCTGATCACCGACCGGGAATTCTCGGGCGTGATCTCCGCGGCGCTGGACCGCATGGACGCCGCGCGCCGGCCCATCGTCATCGACATCGACGACCCCCAGGCCAAGGGCGGCACGCTGATCGGCGAGCAGACCTACGAGCAGTTCCTGGAAACCGGCGACCCGGCCTTCGCGTGGCGCATGCCGCCCGAGGAGTGGGAGGCCATCGCGCTCAACTACACCTCCGGCACCACCGGCAATCCCAAGGGCGTCGTCTATCACCACCGCGGCGCCTACCTGAACGCCATGGGCAACATCGCCACCTGGGCGATGCCGCACCACCCCGTGTATCTGTGGACACTGCCGATGTTCCACTGCAATGGCTGGTGCTTCCCGTGGACGGTCACCGCCATGGCCGGCACCCACGTCTGCCTGCGCACCATCACGGCCAAGGCCATCTATGACAACATGGCCGACCACGGCGTCACCCACCTGTGCGGCGCGCCGATCATCATGGGCCTGATCTGCAACGCCCCGGACGACCAGCGCCGCGAACTGCCCGCCGGCATCCGCATGATGACCGCCGGTGCCGCCCCGCCGGCCGCGGTGATCGAGAAGATGGAGCGCATGGGCATCGAGGTCGCGCACGTCTACGGGCTGACCGAGGTGTACGGCCCGGTCACCATCTGCGCGTGGCACGAGGAGTGGAACGCCCTGCCGCTGGACGAGCGCGCCACGCTGAAGGCGCGCCAGGGCGTCGCCTACGTCACGCTGGAGGGGCTGATGGTCGCCGACCCCGTCTCGCTCCAGCCCGTGCCCAAGGACGGCGAGACCATGGGCGAGATCTTCATGCGCGGCAACACGGTGATGAAGGGCTACCTGAAGAACCCGCGCGCCACCCACGAGGCGTTCGCCGGCGACTGGTTCCACACCGGCGACCTGGGCGTCTGGCACGCGGACGGCTACATCCAGATCAAGGACCGCTCGAAGGACATCATCATCTCCGGCGGCGAGAACATCTCGACCATCGAGGTCGAGGGCGTGCTGTACAAGCACCCCGAGGTGGTCGAGGCGGCGGTGGTGGCCCGCGCCGACGAGAAGTGGGGCGAGACGCCCTGCGCCTTCGTCACGCTGAAGGAGGGCTCGACCGTCACCGAGGAGGACATCATCGCGTGGTGCCGCGCCAATCTGGCGCACTTCAAGTGCCCGCGCACCGTGGTGTTCTCGCCCCTGCCCAAGACCTCCACCGGCAAGATCCAGAAGTTCGTGCTGCGCGAGCAGGCGAAGGGGCTGTAAGGCGCGGCCGATGCCTACCGGCCCCATCTCCGTTGGCCCCGCCTACGACCTGTTCCGGCCGGACGACCTGGACGCCGTCGCCTATCTGGTGCGCCAGGGCTTCGGCATCCCGCGGGACGACCTGCTGCGCTTCCGCGACCTGCTGGACGACGGGGCGTTCCGCGTGTTGCGCCAGGATGGGCGGCCGGTGGCGTGTGCCGCGGTGTGGACGACGGACCAGTGGTTCGGCGGCCAGCCGGTGCCGTCCCGCGCGGTGGCGGCCATGGCGGTCGATCCGGCGGCGCGCGGCAGCGGGCTGGGCGGCGCCATGATGGCCGGCATCCTGCGCGAGGCGCAGGCCGAGGGCTGCGGGCTGTCCGTCCTCTACGCCGCCACGCTGCCGCTCTATGCCAAGGTCGGCTACGCGCGCGCCGGCAGCGCCATCAACTACCGGGCGGCTCCGTCCGTGCTGGCCTCGGGCCGCGCGGACGGCCTGCGGCGCCTCGACCCGCTGGACGCCCCGCTGGACGCTGACGCGCTGGCGGCGCTGCGGCGGCGCGAGGCGCGGTCTTCCAACGGTCTGGTGGAGCGCGACGAGGCGCGCTGGACGCTGCTGCTCAAGCCCGGCGACGAGCAGGCGGCCGATGTCTTCGTCGCCGATGGACCGGACGGGCCGGAGGGCTACGTCGCGGTGCTGCCGCCGGCGGACGGGCGGCTGGTGGTAGTCGACGTCTGCGTGCACGGCCGGCGCGCCGCGCGCCGGGTGCTGAGCTTCCTCGCCGGTTACCGCGCCCAGGTGGAGCGCGTCGTCTGGCCCGGCGGGCCGGAGGACCCGCTGGTCCACCTCGCCGCCGACGCGGGTGTCGAGATCGACGAGTGGGACGAGTGGCTGGCGCGCGTGGTGGACGTCGAGCGGGCGCTGAGTCGGCGCGGCTACCCGCCGGAGGTGGAAGGCACGCTGGTGCTGGACGTCGCCGACCCGCTGCTGGCCGGCAATCATGGCCGTTTCCGGCTGTCGGTGGGGCAGGGGAGGGGGGACGTGCAGCGCGTGACGGGGGCCGGGTCGGCCGACGTGGTGCTACCAGTTGCCGCACTGGCGCCACTCTACACCGGCCATCTCGGGGCGGCGGCGCTGGCGCGGATGGGGCTGCTGGAGGGCTGCGAGGCCGGAATTGCCTTGGCCGCTAAGCTTTTCGCGGGTCCGCGGCCCTGGATGGCGGACCGTTTCTGACCCCCGGTTCCACCCCTGGCGAAGGCCGTGACCACGCTGAGCCAACTGGTTTTCTGCGGCGTCCCGTCGTATGAAAAACCAGACTTTAACCCTTTAACGCTATAAAAAGACGCGGCGGAGGCCGCACACGCCGGGGGGGAGCCCGCAGTTATGACTATTGGTACGCGTATTGCGCTCGGTTTCGCGACCGTGCTGCTGCTGACGGTGGCGGTCGCCTTCGTCGGCTGGAACAGCTTGCGAACCTATGCCGGACGCGTGGACTTAGCGGCCCACACGGCGGAACTGGATGCCCGGCTGAAGAGCGTGCGGCTGGAAGAGGCGCGCTTCGTCACCGAGCGTGACTCCGCTGCTTCCGCCGCCGTCCCCGGCATGCTCGACACGCTGCGCCAGGAGGCGCAGGAGACCCGCACCGCGCTGGACGGCGCCGACGGCGCCCGGCTGGTGGACGAGATCCTTGCCGGCATCGACGGCTACCGCACCGCCTTCGCCAACTTCGTGGCGCAGGACGCCGAGGCCGGCAAGCGCACGCAGACCATGGCCGCCCGCGCCAAGGAACTGCGCGAGGTCGCCGAGAAGATCGGCAAGGAGCAGTCGGAGCGCTACGACCATAACATGGTCAGCCTCAACGACGCCTCCGCCGCCGCTAAGCACAGCCGCGAGACCGCCGGCCGCGCCGACCGCATGATCGAACAGCTTCTGGAGGCCCGCCGCCTGCAAAGCGAGTTCGCCCGCACCCGCACCCGCGCCTTCGCCAACGGCACCGTCAAGGTGCTGAACGCCCTGCTGGAGGACGCCGAGGCGGTGAAGGGCGAGGTGGCCGGCACCAACGACGAGGAGTTGGGCGACAACATCGCCGCCGCGGTGCGCGCCTACCGCGACACCATCGCCGAGCAGACCACCCAGTCGTCGCGCGGCGAGGATTCCGAGACGTTCCAGGCCCGCATCGTCGTGCTGGAGAAGCAGGCCGAGCAGGTGCAGGCGCTGGTCCGCGAGATGCAGGAGAACCAGACCGCCGTCTCCGGCGCGTTGCAGGACGCGGCAGGCTTCGCCCAGGCCGAGGTGAACGAGGCGGTGCTGCTGCGCGGCATTGCCATGCGCATGATGCAGAGCGCCCAGGCCGCCATGCTGGCCGAGCGCGACTACCGCCTGAAGGGCGGCGACCCCGCCCGCGCCGCCGCGGCGCTGGCCGTGAAGGACACGCTGGACCTCGCGGCGGAGGCCGGCAAGCTGCTGGTGGACGCCGGGGGCAAGACGCTGGTCGGCGGCGCCACGACCGCGGCGCAAGCCTTCGACAAGGAATTCGCGGCGCTGGTGACCACCACCGAGAACCAGCGCACCGCGCTGGCCGCCATGGCCCGGGCCGCCGGCACGGTCAGCGATCAGGCGGCGCGGCTGGTTTCCATGCAGCGCGAGGACCGCGAGAGCGGCCGGGCCAACGCGACGCTGGTCATCACGCTGGGGTCGCTGGTGGCGCTGCTGCTGGGCGGTGCCCTGGCCTGGGTCATCGACCGGGCGATCACCGTGCCGCTGCACGCCATGACCCACGCCATGGACAAGCTGGCCGAGGGCGACCTGTCGGTGGAGATCCCCGGCGGCGAGCGCAAGGACGAACTGCGCCATGTCGCCGACGCGCTGCGCGTGTTCAAGGAGAACGCGCTGGAGATGCGGCACATGGAGGAGGAGCGCGAGAGCATGCGCCGGCAGATCGACGCCGACCGCCGCCGCACCATGAACGAGTTTGCCAACGGTTTCGAGCAGGCGGTGTCCGGCGTCGTGACCTCGCTGACCGCGTCGGCCGGCGAACTCGGCCGCGACGCGCAGGAGATGTCGTCGGACGCGGCGCTGACCACCGCCAAGTCCACCGCGGTCGCCAGCGCCTCGCAGCAGGCCACCAACAACGTGCAGACGGTGGCGGCGGCGGCAGAGGAGCTGTCGGCCTCCATCGCCGAGATCTCGCGCCAGCTCACCGCCTCCTCGCAGGCGGCCATGGACGCCGCCGACAAGGCCAAGCAGACCAACTCCGCCGTGCAGGGCCTGTCCACCGCCGCCCAGCGCATCGGCGACGTGGTCGGCCTGATCCAGGAGATCGCCGAGCAGACCAACCTGCTGGCGCTGAACGCCACCATCGAGGCGGCGCGCGCCGGTGAGGCCGGCAAGGGCTTCGCCGTGGTGGCGACGGAGGTCAAGAACCTCGCCGGCCAGACCGCCAAGGCGACCGAGGAGATTTCCGCCCAGGTGTCGGAGATGCAGGCGGCGACCGGCGGTGCGGTGGAGGCGATCCGCACGATTTCCGACGCGGTGGCGACGATCAGCCACACGGTGACCGGCATCGCCGAGGCGATGCAGCAGCAGGGTTCGGCGACCCGCGAGATCGCGCAGAACGTCAACCACGCCGCCGAGGGCACGCAGGACGTCATGCGCAACATCGCCGAGGTGACGACGGCGGCCGACAAGACCGGCAGCGCCGCCGACGCCGTGCTGACCGCATCGCGCGAATTGGCCCGTCAGGCCGACATGCTGCGCAACGAGGTGACGGGCTTCCTCAACAAGGTGCGCGCGGCGTAGGGCGGGGGCCTACTTCGCTTCGCGCTTCGGCAGCGGCGTCCCGTCCCCGCGCAGGATTTCCGAGGGCTTGAGGGTGCCGTGGCTGGCGGTGCCGGTCACGGTGAGCCGGTCGCCTTCCTTAAGGCCGTCGAAGACGAACTCCTTGCTGGGGACGTCCACCGTCTGCTGCCCGTCGCTGAGCGAGACGTACTTGGCGCCGACGCGCGTGACGGTGCCGGCGACGGTCCCCTCGCCGAGCATCAGCAGGTCGATCACCCGCATCTGCGGCGGCTTCTTCGCCTCCTGCGCCTGGGCGGTGCCGAGGGTGAGAGACGCCGCGAACGCGGCGGCTACGAAAACGATTTTCATCGACGATCAGCTCCCAACGTTGGGCCGGTGGCCCACCCTACCGTGAACCGCGCGAGCCGGTAGGTTGGGCCACCAGCCCAACGTCACGCACTCCGCATCGTGGCGTCAGTATGATGGCCCGTGGCACGCACGGGCTTGACGTTCATCAAGCCCTATTGCGCCGTCCAGGCCCCGTCCATCGGCAGCGACGCGCCGGTCATCTGCGCGGCGGCGTCGGAGCACAGGAACACCGCCAGCCCGCCCAGCTGTTCCGGCGTCACGAACTGCCCGGACGGCTGCTTGGCGCTCAGCAATTCGCGCCCGGCCGCCTCGTTGCTCAGGCCCTTGGTCGCCGCCAGCGCGTCGATCTGCTTCTGCACCAAGGGCGTCAGCACCCAGCCCGGGCAGATGGCGTTGCAGGTCACGCCCGTGCCGGCGGTCTCCAGCGCCACCGTCTTGGTCAGGCCGACGACGCCGTGCTTGGCCGCCACATAGGCCGATTTCTGCGCCGAGGCCACCAGGCCGTGCGCCGAGGCGATGTTGACGATCCGCCCCCAACCGCGCGCCTTCATGCCGGGCAGGGCGCAGCGCGTGCCGTGGAACACCGCCGACAGGTTGATGGCGATCACCGCGTCCCAGCGCTCGATCGGGAAGTCCTCCACCGGCGCCACGTGCTGGATGCCGGCGTTGTTGACCAGGATGTCCACGGCGCCGAGCGTCGTCTCCGCGTGGCGGATCAGCGCCTCGACGCCGGCCGCCGTGGCGAGGTCGGCGCCGTGGTAGGTGACCCGCACGCCGCAATCGCTTTCCAGCGAGGAGCGCAGCGCCTCGATGGCCGCCGCGTCGCCGAACCCGTTGAGCACCAGATCGGCCCCGGCCTGTCCCAGCGCTCGCGCGATGCCCAGCCCGATGCCGCTGGTGGACCCCGTGACCACCGCCACCTTACCCTTCAGCATGTTCGTTCCTCCCCGTTGTTGTTCGTTGCTGTCACGCAAGACCGGTTCAGCGCTTCAGGCCCTCCAGCACGCCGCGGATGACGTCCTGCGGGGTGGCCGCCCCGCCCGGTGCCGGCACCGGCACGGCAGGCGCCACCTTGTCCACCAGCGCCGCCGCGGCGCGCTGGGCGAGGAACTCCTGAACCTCCTGCATCTCGAAGCTGCGCGTCGGCTGGTCGAGCGGGCCGGTGAGGCGCAGGCTGACCGGCGGCAACGGCTCGTTCGACCGCGCGGCGACGCGCACGCGCATGTCGATGGTCCGTGCCGGCAGGCTCACCTGTCCCACCGCCGTGGCCTCGCCCAGGTCGGAGATCAGGCGCAGATCCCCGGTGCGCGCCACGCCGCGCTCGATGGCGAAGGTTCCGTCCATCCGGCCGAAGCGGCTCTCACCGCCCTGGAGCGCCCCGAGCACCGCCGGAAGCGCGTCCTGCGGCCGTTCCACGTGGGTCAGGCGGTCGCGCAGCACGCCCAGGTCGAAGCCGCGCACCACGCCGTCGCGGGCGTGCAGCGTGCCCTTGCCGGACAGGGCCTGCATCATCGCGGCGCGGCTGGCACCGGCGGTGTTCAGTTCCAGGTCGAGATCGAGGGTGCCGCCGGCGATATCCAAGGCGCCACCGCCGAACGCCTCGGCCAGCTTCGCCTTGACCAGCGTGACGTTCAGCTCACCCTTCGCCGCATTGCCCTCGGCCGTCAGGCGCCCGGTGGCGCCGACCTGCCCGCCGAGCACCCCGCCGTCGAGTTGCTCCAGCGTCAGCACGCCGCCCTCGACGCTGGCGCGCAGGGCCGGCCGCTCGATGCGCGTGCCCTCGGCGACGATGGCGGCCGAGGTCAGGCCGAGCCGCCCGTCGAAGCCGCGCAGCCAGCCGAAATCCAGCGCGTCGCCGCCCACGGACTCGCCACCGCCACCGGCCGGAGCCCCGCCCGCCGGGCGCGAGGCCGCCGCCGGGGCGGCTGGCAGATGGTCGAGATCGAGGTCGCCGGTCTGCACCTCGGCCTGCACCCGCGGCTTGGACCCTGCGAGGTCGACCTGGGCGCCACCGCGCAACGCCGTGCCGGCGATGAGTCCCTGCATGTTGGACAGCGTGAACGCCTTGGCCGAGCCCGCGGCCTCCGCGTAGAGGTCGAGCGGGCCGACATCGCGCACCGGCTCGGCGCTGTCGGCGAACAGCGAGGCCAGCCGCGCCAGTTCCGGGTGGGTGGCGCGCAGCTTGAGGTCGGCGCTGGCGGTGCGCTGCACATCGGCGACGGTGCCGCCGGCATCCAGCGTGCCGCCAAGGGCGGCGAGGTTCAGCTCGACCGCCAGCTTCTCCAGGTCGCCGGCAAGACGGCCCTGCGCCTTGACCGGGCCGACGCGCTCAGGCGCCGGGGCGTTCGCCGGCCAGTGGACGATCTTCGGCAGGCCGACCAGACTGTCGGCCCCGGCGGTGAAGGTCAGGTGCGTGATGCGCAGCGGCGACAGGCCGCCGATCTGCCCGGTGGCCTGCGCCGTCACGCCGGCCATGTCGCCGACGCTGGCGTCCCGCACGGTCAGCGTGCCGCTGTTGGCGGTGGCGTCCAGGTGCAGCCCCTGCACCGGCAAGCCCTGCACGGTGAGTTGGGCCACGGTGAGGTCGAGGTTGGCGTCCACCGCGCGCAGCAGCCGGTCGAGCGCTGGCGGCACCGGGCCTGCCGCGCCGGCGTCGGCAGCGGTGGGGGCGTTCCCCTTCAGCCCGGCGCCTCGGAACGCGGGCAGGTAGGGGTCGAGGACCAGCCGGTCCACCTCGGCGCGCACGCCGAAGGCCGGCCGGCCACGGTCCACATAGGCGATTCCGCCGGTCAGGCGGCTGCTGTCGAGGCGCAGGTCGATGCCCGTCACCTCCATCTTGTCGCGCCGGCCCTGGGCGTGCGCCGCCAGCGAGGCCTTGCGCAGCCGGTCGGGCGGCACCGCGCCGGCATCGATCTTCAGCCAGTCGAGCAGGCCGCGCAGATTGTCGGCGTTGGCCTCCACCCGCACATCCAGCGACGGCGGCCCGCCGGCCGCGGTGAGCGACCCGGCGGCGACGATGTCCGAACCGCCGGGCAGCAGCGCGCTGACCCGGTCGAGGTTGAGCGTGCCGCCGGCCAGCGCCGCTTCCACCCGCAACTGGCGGATCAGCCCGCCGTTGTAGCCGATGCCCTCCACCGACAGGTCCAGGTGGCCGGTCACGTCGGTGGGCAGCGCAAGATCCGGCGCGGCCGCTGCCGGCGGCATGGCCGGGCCGCTGCCCTTCGCGTTGGTCGGACGCGGCGCCGGGAGAGCCGCCTGATGCAGCCACGCGTCGAGGTCCAGCCGGTTGACCGCCAGCGTCAGCGCCAGATCCGGTGCCGGTTTCAGGCGCAGGCCGGCGCTGCCGGTGGCCCGCGTGTTGCCGAGCTGCGCCTCCAGCCCGTTGAAGGCGTAAGCGCCGTTGGCCCCAGCCTCGACCACGGCGCGCAGGGCGAAGGGCTGCGCCAGCACCGTCGGGGCCGCCGGGCCCTCACCACGCAGGGTGTCCACCACGCGGGCGAGGTCGCTGCCCTCGGCGCGGACATTGAGCGACAGCAGGCCGCCGACCGTGCCGGCAAGGCGCAGCGTGGCGTCGCCGTCGGCCATGCCGATGGTGGTGCGCAGCGGCACCGCCATGCCCTCGACGATGGGGCCGAAGATCAGCTCACCGCGCAGCGGGGCGCCGCGCCACGTGAAGGTGCCCTGCACCTGGAACGGCCCGACGAGGCTGTTGGCGACGACGCGGGCGTCGACGTTCTCGGCGCGCTCGGTGCGGCCGGAGGCGTCGCGGTAGAGGATGGTGCCGCGGCGGATCTGCACGTCGTCGAACCGCACTACGCCGCCGAGTCCCTCGCCTGGCCGGCCGCCGGCCTCGGGAGCGGTTCCCCGCGCCGTGGACAGGTCCCAGTTCAGCCGGCCATCGGGCAGCACCTCGGTCGCCAGCACCGGCTCGACCAGGGTGACGCTCTCCACCGCCACCTTGCCCTCCAGCAGCGGCCAGAACGCCACCGTGGCGTCCAGCCCCTTCAGCCGGATCATGTCGGGTTCGGCGGCCCCCGGCGCGTTGGACAGGCGGGCGTCGCGCACCGATACGGTGGGCGTCGGCAGCAGCGACAGGCGGACGGCGCCGTTGATCTCCACGGTGCGGCCGGTAGCCGCGCCGATGCGCCGGGCGATCTCCGCCTTGTAGGCGTTCCAGTCGATGAAGCTGGGGACCGCCAGCACGGCGGCCACCAGGACCACCGCGAGGATCAGCAGCGTGATGAGCGTCTTCTTCACCGGATCTCCACCGCCCCTGATGCGCGAGGCTTCTCGCCCCTGTCGTCTTCCGCTAAGGTATCCGTCCCGGAAAGAACAAGCAAATCGGGCAACACCGCGGCAAGACCGCGGCTTTGCCGAAAGCGGCGCCCGTGGCGCCCGGAGGGCATACCTATGGGCGATGTCGTCAATCTGAACCGCTACCGCAAAGCGCAGGCGCGCGTCGAGCACGAGCGGCAGGCCGAAGAGAACCGCATCCGATTCGGCCGCCCCAAGGCCGAGACCCAGGCCCGCCGCCTGGAGGAGGAGCGTTCCCGCCATGATTTGGACGGCAAGAAGCGCGATGACTGAGCGTCATAGGACCGCGACTCTTTCGGAGTAATGCGGCAAAAAACCCCTATAAAACAAAAGGGAAGGCCGACTGTCTGCGGGTGCGACAATCTGGCGCACGGTGCGGTGCTTTGCTATCTTGACCGTATGGAAGGGCGCGCCCCGCCCCAACCGGCAGGAGATGGCACTATGGTCGATCTCACCACGCACCGCGCCCCCCAGCCCAACGCCAACCAACCCGGCGCCAATCGGCCCAGCGCCAACCAAAACACCGCCGTGCCGCGTCTGCACGCCATCGACACCGGGCGTCCGTGGGTGTGGCTGGCCGCCGGCTGGCGCGACATGTGCGCGGCTCCGCTGGTCAGCGCGTTCTATGGGGTGCTGGCGGTGCTCTCCAGCTTCGTGCTGGTCGCCGGGCTCGCCATGTGGGAGATGCAGTACCTCGTGCTGCCGATGGCCGCCGGGTTCATGCTGTTGGGGCCGGTGCTGGCCGTCGGCCTCTATGAGAGCAGCCGCCTCATGGAGCGCGGCGAGCCGGTGACGCCGCACGCGGTGCTTGGCGCCTACCAGCGCAACGCCTCGCAGATCGCCGGCATGGGGGTGGTGCTGATGCTGGCGCTGCTGGCGTGGATCCGCGTCGCCTTCCTGGTGTTCGCCATCTTCTACTCGTCGGCCCCGCCGGCCCTGGACCAACTGGTGGACCGCATCTTCTTCTCGGCCGAGACGATCCCCTTCCTGCTGACCGGCACCGTCCTGGGCGCCGTCATCGCTACCGCCGTGTTCGCCATTAGCGTGGTGTCGCTGCCCATGCTGCTGGACCGCGAGACCGACGTCTTCACCGCCATGGCGACCAGCGCCGAGGCGGTCCGCCACAACGGCCGGGCGATGCTGGTGTGGGCCGCGCTGATCGCGCTGTTCACCGCCGCCGGCATCGCCACCGGCTTCCTCGGCCTCGCCATCGCCTTCCCGCTGATCGGGCATGCGTCGTGGCACTGCTACCGCGATCTGGTCGGGGAGCGCTGAGGAAAGAACGAGGGGGAGCGCCCGGCCCCCCTTTCCGCTTCAACCCTTCTTGAAGAACGCCTCCGCCGCGTTCTTGTGGGCTTCCTTGGCGTCGATGAAGGTGCGGGCGCGGGCGATTTCCGTCTCCAGGCCGGCGATGTAGTCCTTCAGCTCGCCCACCGACAGGGTGGACAGATCCTTCAGCGCCACCTTCGGCTTGCGTGGTTCCAGCTCGTCGGTGTCCAAGGCCATGGCTGCCCTCCCTTGTCGATCCCTTGCCAGTACGGACGGTCAGTTCTACCTTCTGCCAGCCAGTCGGAGAAGGGGAAAGCCATGGGAATCGCGCTTCCGGACACCATGCGTTGCGTCGAGATCAGCCAGCCCGGAGGGCCGGAGGTGCTGCGCCCCACCACCCGTCAGGCGCCGATCCCCGGCCCCGGCGAGGTGCTGGTGGAGGTGGCGGCGGCCGGCGTCAACCGCCCGGACGTGCTGCAACGGACCGGCAACTACAACCCGCCGCCCGGCGCCTCCGACCTGCCGGGGCTGGAGATCGCGGGGCGCGTCGTCGCCATCGGCGAGGGCGTCATGGACTGGGCCGCCGACGACAAGGTGTGCGCGCTGGTGGCCGGCGGCGGCTACGCCCAATACTGCGTCGTGCCCGCCCCGCAGGTCCTCCCGAGCCCCAAGGGCCTGAGCGCGGTCGAGGCGGCGGCGCTGCCCGAGACCTTCTTCACCGTGTGGACCAACGTGTTCGAGCGCGGTGCGCTGAAGCGCGGCGAGACGCTGCTGGTGCACGGTGGCTCCAGCGGCATCGGCACCACCGCCATCCAGCTCGCCAAGGCGTTCGGCGCCACGGTCTTCACCACCGCCGGCAGCCCCGAAAAGTGCCGCGCCTGCGAGCAACTCGGTGCCGACCGCGCCATCGACTACAAAACAGAGGACTTCGTCGCCGTCATCAAGGAGGCCACCGGCGGCCGCGGCGTCGACGTGGTGCTGGACATGGTCGGCGGCGATTACGTCGCCCGCAATATCGACGTCCTGGCGCCCGAGGGCCGCCACGTCTCCATCGCGTTCCTGCGCAGCCCGAAGACGACGCTGAACCTGTTCCCGGTGATGGCCAAGCGGCTGACGCTGACCGGCTCGACGCTGCGCGCCCGCACGGTGGAGGAGAAGGGCCGCCTTGCCCAGGCGATTCGCGAAAAGGTCTGGCCACTGATCGAGGCCGGCACGGTCAAGCCGGTGATCCACGCCACCTTCCCGCTGGAGCAGGCCGCCGAAGCCCACCGCCTGATGGAATCCAGCGCGCACGTGGGCAAGATCGTGCTGACGGTGGAGCAGCCGCTGTAGGGGCTATTCACCCTTCAGAAGGGCGAAGGCGATGTCGAGAATGCGGTCCAGAACGGCTTGCGGGCAGGTATCGAATCGGTCGGTGTTGCGTGCTTCGTAATCGATGGTCCGCAGTTCGTTGGCGAGTGCCACGCCTTTTGCCTTGCGTGCGCCAACGATCGGCACCTCGAACGTGCCGCCCTTCGCCTTTGTGGTGACTGGAACGACAAGCACAAGCCCGGTAGCGACGGCGTAAGCAGCGGGCGTGAGCACGATCGCCGGATGCCGTCCGGCCGTTTCGTGACCGGCATGCGGCGTGAAGTCGACCCAAACCACATCGCCACGATCCGGTGTGTGGATCACAGGGTTTCCTTACCGCGCGGCGCATCGTCCCATACCCGCTCATCGGGCGTATGACGGTGTTTGGCTGGGTCGAACCCGGCCAGCAACTCGGTAAGGGTCGGCTTGCGTGCCGAGCGCAGCGTGACGACACCGTCCTCGCTGGTGAACACGACCGGACCGCCGTCCGCCAAGCCGAGCGCGCGGCGCACTTCGACGGGGATGGTCACCTGGCCTTTGCTGGTTACAGTTGCTTGATGGGAGCGCATTGCATTCTCCATTACCTCATTACATATTACGCGCCGTGTCGGGGAATGCAACGCGAAGGGAGCGGCGTTTGCCGCATCCAGGGGCACGGACGGCAGACGGACGGCGCTTTCGGCTATTTTTTGACTGGTTCTCCTTTGTGGATGGAACCGCGGGCTTGCCAAAGCCTTCCCTTCAGTTTAGCAGGGGATGGGGAGTCGGCATTCCGGCATCCCACCCTAGTACGCTTACATAAGCGGACTCCGCTCCCATATTGGGGGGATAGGGTCCGCACGATCGGGAAGGCAGGCCGGAGATCGCACCCACCGGCGGGTTGCGGTACGGCCTTGAGTTTGTCAGGAGGGATGATGGCACTGCCCTTGATGCCGAAAGCGACGGCCGTGTGGCTGGTCGAGAACACAGCGCTGAGCTTCGAGCAGATCGCCGCATTCTGCGGCCTGCATCACCTTGAGGTGCAGGCGATCGCCGATGGCGAGGTGGCGGTCGGCATGGTGGGGCTCGACCCGATCGCCAACGGCCAGCTCACCAAGGCCGAGATCGAGCGTTGCGAGAAGAACCCCGATTTGCGGCTCAAGCTGCTGGTCGTCGATCTGCCGCAGCCGGTGGCCCGTTCGAAGGGCCCGCGCTACACCCCGATCACCAAGCGTGGCGACAAGCCGGATGCCATCGCCTGGGTCGTCAAGACCCATCCCGAGCTGTCGGACGCGCAGATCAGCCGCCTGATCGGCACCACCAAGCCGACCATCGCCGCGGTGCGCGAACGCTCGCACTGGAACGCCACCAACATCAAGCCGCGCAGCCCGGTGATGCTCGGCCTGTGCACCCAGCGCGAGCTGGAAGAGGCGGTGGCCATCGCCGTCAAGCACCGCGGCCCGCTCCCGCCCGGCGAGGTGCAGGCCGCCGACGCGGACGACGCGGAGGGCAACTCCTACTCCGAGCATGCCGAGCATTGAGCCTGGCGCTCTGAAAGCGAAAACGGCGCGTCCCCGGACGCGCCGTTTTCGATTCGGGGGCGGCTCTCCGTCCGTCAGGCCCGCTCCAGCCGGCTCATCTCGTCCTTCAGGCGGAGCTTCTCTTTCTTGATGTTGATGAGGGTGTAATCGTCCGGGTGGGGTCGCTGGCATTCCGTCTTGAGCGCGGCTTCGAGTGCCTGATGCTTGATGCGCAGGGATTCGATCCGGTCCTCAAACGCCATGACGGCCCTCCATCGGAATGTTGGCGGATATGCCCCGCTACGGCACGGGACCGGTCATCCTCCGCCGGACGACAGGGTGAATCAAGGACGCGTCGGCCATACTGGACGAAGGGGGTAGCGTGCGCTACATCAGCGGCATGAGCCATTTTGTCCGCCCTCCGGCCCGTCTCCCCCCGACCCGTCTCGTGGTCGGCATCAGCGGGGCCTCGGGGGTGATCCTCGGGGTTCGCCTGCTGGAAACGCTGCGCCGGATGTCGGTGGAATCCCACCTTGTCCTCAGCCGCGCCGCCGAGGTGACGCTGGCGCACGAGACCGACCTCAAGGCCGCGGACGTGCGGGCGCTGGCCACCGCGCACTATTCCCCCGCCGACATCGGCGCCGCCATCGCGTCGGGCAGTTTCCGCACGCTGGGCATGATCGTCGCCCCGTGCTCGATCCGCTCCATGAGCGAGATCGCCACCGGCGTCACCTCCAGCCTGCTGACCCGCGCCGCCGACGTGACGCTGAAGGAACGCCGGCCGCTGGTGCTGATGGTGCGCGAGACGCCGCTGCATGTCGGCCATTTGCGCACCATGACGCAGTTGGCGGAGATGGGGGCGGTCCTCGCCCCGCCGGTGCCGGCCTTCTACACCCGGCCGCAGAGCCTCGACGATGTGATCGACCACACCGTGGGGCGGGCGCTCGATCTGTTCGGGCTGGATTCGGGAACGGTGCGGCGCTGGGGCGAGGCGGACCGACCGGACATCGGCCAACCGGAAATTGCTGGAATCTGACACTCTGTGCCTTGGCGTTTCGTATGAATTCGACTACACCGCTGAGTGCACTGTACCGCAAGGGGAACGCACAGCCATGGCGCTCAGCGTACCGCACGAGGCGATCCGCCGGTTGATGGCCGGGATCAAGGGATTCCGCGCCCGCTACTACGAAAAATATCCCGAGAGCATGCGCATGCTGGTCGAGCATGGGCAAAAACCCGACGTGTTGCTGATCGGCTGCTCGGACTCCCGCGTCGACCCCGCGCTGATCACCCAGGCCGAGCCCGGCGAGCTGTTCGTGGTGCGCAACGTCGCCAACCTCGTCCCGCCCTACCAGCCCGACGGCCACTACCACGGCACCTCGGCCGCCATCGAGTATGCCGTGAGCGTGCTGGAGGTGGGCCATGTGGTGGTGCTGGGTCACGCGCAGTGCGGCGGCATCCGCGGCCTGATCGGCATGCAGGCCGGCGAGCAGCCGCCGGGCAACTTCATCGCCCCCTGGGTGTCCATCGCGCAGTCCGCGTGCGAGCGCTTCCTCACCCCCGCCGAGGAGGGCGAGACAGTGGACGAGCGTCAGGCCGCCGCGGCGTGGCTCCGGGACTCGCCCCATCTGGTCGAGCGCGCCGCGGTGCGCGGCTCGGTCGAGAACCTGATGACCTTCCCGTTCATCCGCGAGCGGGTGGAGGAGGGCACGCTGCACCTGCACGGCTGGTGGTTCGACCTGGAAACCGGCGACCTCTGGGTCATCGACCCGCGCACGTCCGCCTTCATCCCGGCGTTCAGCTGAGATGGGCGGCTGAGATGGGCGGCCGGGGGTTGTGGTGGGCGCGCGTTGCGGTGTTGGCGCTGGCGCTGTTTGCGCCGGAGGCTCGGGCGGAAGGTGGCGGCGGCAACAGTTGCCCGTGGGCGCAGGACATCAAGCTGGATGTGAACGGCAAGTCCCTCACCATCCCCCAGGCGATCTTCGCGCCGAAGAATCCGAATCCGACGGTTGACGGCTACGAGCTGCGCCCCGACCTCGACGGGCTGTTGCTGCGCATCATCAGCCCGCGCGGCGACGTCTGGCACGCCGCGCTGACGCAACTCGTCGGTGGCAAGCGCTGCACGGTCTTCTACGTCGGCCGCGCGACGCTGGTGGAGGACGCCATCGCGTCCGACCACCTTGCCGCCGGGCACTGACGCTTTCCTCAATCCCCCAGGCTGATCCCCAGGCCGCGCGCGGTCTTCACCAGCGTGCCGTCGGGATCGACGCAGGCGTAGCGCTCGATGGCCTCCTGGATGGGCACGTCCACTACGCCGCGGTTGGACCACGCCACCATGCGGTCGAACTTGCCCTCGGCGATCAGGTCCACCGCGTGCACGCCGAAGGCCGAGGCCACCAGACGGTCGCGCGGGCTGGGCGGCGAGCCGCGCTGCACGTGGCCCAGAACGGTGACGCGGGTCTCGGCGCCGGTGGCCTGGGCGATCTTTTCGCCGATGTAGTCGCCGATGCCTCCATAGCGCTTCTCGCCGCCTTCGAAGACCTTCTTGACCTCGCCGCCGTCGGTGGTCTTCACCGCCTCCGACACGACGACCAGCCCGAAGTTGCGCCCCGTGGAGCGGACCTGCCGCATCTTCTCGGCGATCTTGTCGATGGAGTACGGGATCTCCGGGATCAGGATGACGTCGGCGCCGCCGGCGATGCCGGCCGACAGGGCGATGTGCCCGGCGTCGCGCCCCATCACCTCCAGCACCATGACGCGGGCGTGGCTGGCCGCGGTCGGCTGGAGCCGGTCCAGCGCCTCGACCGCCACGCCGACCGCGGTGTCGAAGCCGACCGAGACCTCGGTGGCGCCCAGGTCGTTGTCGATGGTCTTCGGCACGCCTACCAGATTGAGCCCGCCCTTCTGCGCCAGCTTGCGTAGGATGGCGAAGCTGCCGTCGCCGCCGATGCCGATCAGCGCGTCCAGTCCCAGCTCGCGGTAGCCGCCGATGATCTCGTCCGAGCGGTCCTTGAAGGTGCCGTCGCCCATGGGGTAGGCGAAGGGGTCGCCGCGGTTGGTGGTGCCGAGGATGGTGCCGCCCATGCGCATCATGTTGCCGTCGACCATGGGCAGATCCAGCACCTGATACTGCACCGGGCGCTTCAGCAGCCCCTGCGTGCCTTCCTTGATGCCGAGGACCTGCCACCCGTAGGTGATGCAGGCGCGGTGAACCGCGGCCCGCATGACCGCGTTCAGGCCGGCGCAATCGCCGCCGCTGGTGAGGATGCCGATGCGCTTGGTTGCCGTCATGATGGTATCCCGTGTCGCGAGGGTGTGCGGTCGCCCGGATGGTAAGGACGCAGTGTTACAAGATCGCGGGCGCTTCGCAATGGCACGCATGCGTCAACCGGCGGGACGGGGAGTGGTTTCACCATGCGTCTACGCTGGATTTCTGCTACAGTCCGCGCCGCCCCGCCAGCTCTGCGACGCCCGATGAACGAACAGGAAATGCTGAAGCAGAAACTCGCCGACTTGAGGAGCGAGCACCGCGATCTCGACGACGTGATCGCGCGCCTGTCGGAGCGAGCCCCCTTCGACCAGCTTCAGCTGCAACGGCTGAAGAAGCGCAAGCTTGCCCTGAAGGACCAGATCACGCTGCTGGAAAGCCGCATGTTGCCGGATATCATCGCGTAATCTCCCCCTCTCCCAGGGCGGGAGAGGGATTCAAGCGCCGCTGGACTCCGCGCGCGTCCTTCCTATAATGCGCCGCTTTCCGAAACACCCCCTGGAAAGCACCGCCGTGCCCGTCCAAACATCCTCCTCCGCGCCGCTGGTCGGCATCATCATGGGCAGCCAGTCCGACTGGACGACCATGAAGCACGCCGCCGACACGCTGAAGGCGCTGGGCGTGCCGCACGAGGTGCGCATCGTTTCCGCCCACCGCACCCCGCAGCGCCTCGTCGAATACGCCACCACCGCCCGTGACCGCGGCCTCAAGGTCGTCATCGCCGGGGCCGGCGGCGCCGCCCACCTGCCGGGCATGGCCGCTTCCATGACGCCCTTGCCCGTTCTAGGCGTGCCGGTCGAGAGCCACGCGCTGAAGGGCATGGACAGCCTGCTGTCCATCGTGCAGATGCCCGGCGGCGTGCCGGTCGGCACGCTGGCGATCGGCAAGGCCGGCGCCATCAACGCGGCCCTCCTGGCCGCTTCGGTGATCGCGCTGATGGACAAGGGCGTCGCCGAGGCGCTGGACGGCTGGCGCGCTTGCCAGACCGCGGCGGTCGCCGAGGCCCCCGTCGACGAACCGGCTTGACCGCCATGCTCGCTCCCGGTTCCACCATCGGCATGCTGGGTGCCGGTCAGCTCGGCCGGATGACGGCGCTGGCCGCTGCCAACCTCGGCTACCGCACCCACGTCTTCGCCCCCGACGCCGCCGGCAGCCCGTGCGGTCAGGTCGCCGACGCCATGACCGTCGCCGACTGGCACGACCGCGCGGCACTCGCCGCCTTTGCCAAGGCCGTCGACGTCGTGACGCTGGAGTGGGAGAACGTCCCCGTCGACACGGTGGAGTTCCTCAACACCCTGGTCCCCGTGCACCCCGGCTCCGGGGTGCTGGCGGTGGCGCAGGACCGCATCGCCGAGAAGTCGTTCGCCAACCGCTTAGGGATCGCCACGGCCCCCTGGCGCGCGGCATCGTCCGCCGGGGACGTGGCGCAGGCCGTGGCCGAGATCGGCCCGCGCTGCATCCTGAAGTCCACCCGCCTGGGCTATGACGGCAAGGGGCAGGCGGTGATCGGCCCCGGCACCGATCCGGCCGAGGCGTGGGCCGCCATTGGGTCAGACGCCGGCATCGTCGAAGGCTTCGTGGACTTCGTCTGCGAGGTGTCGGTGATCGTCGCCCGTTCGGCCGACGGCGACACCGCCGCCTACCCGGTGGTGGAGAACCGCCACAAGAGCGGCATCCTCGACCGCACGCTGGCCCCCGCCCGCGTGTCGCCGGAGACGGCGGCCGAAGCCGGCCGCGTCGCCACCACGCTGGCCGACGCGCTAGGCGTCGTCGGCCTGCTGGCGGTGGAGATGTTCGTGGCGCGCGACGGCCATGTGCTGGTCAACGAGATGGCGCCGCGCCCGCACAACTCCGGCCACTGGACCATGGACGCCTGCGCCACCAGCCAGTTCGAGCAGCTGGTGCGCGCCGTCTGCGGTCTGCCGCTGGGCGGCACGGAGCTGCGCTTCGAGGCGGAGATGGAGAACCTGATCGGCGACGACGTGCTGCGCTGGCCGCAGATCCTCGCCGAGCGCAACGCCCACCTGCACCTCTACGGCAAGGCCGAGGCGCGGCCCGGCCGCAAGATGGGGCACGTCAACCGGGTGTTCCCGCAGGGCCGCCCGTAAGGCGATCGCGACGCGGTGAGGACGGCCTGCGGAGCCGGGGTGCGACGCCGTGCCTGCCATCCCGGCGTGACGGAGCCCGTACACGTTCAATTTGTCGCACCGGCGCTCCGTGACATCCCCGCAATGAATGTATAAAAATTGTGAAAATATTAGCGGTAATGGCGACATTCCGCGGGGGGAAACAGTTCGCTGCGCCCCGAGGTGCGACGAACGGAGCAATGGGCTGATTCAAAGATGCTGAGTGCACTCCGGAACGTGCGTATCGCGGCGAAGCTGGCCGGCAGCGGCGCCACGGTCGTGGCGATGGTCGCCGCGATGACCTATGGCGGGTACGACGCCTTCGAGCGGGTGAAGACCGAAACCGCGCTGTCGCAACGTGCGGCCACGGTGGCAGCCTCCACCCAGGAAATCCAGGCGCGGTTCACCGCGGTGGCCTACGCCAACCTCGCCGTCGCGACCAGCGGCAGCCAGGAGGAGGTTCAGCGCTTCGCCGAGGCCAGCCGCAAGGAACGGGTCCAGAGCCTGGAGCTGATAGACCGCATGATTGAGGTGGCGGTCAAGGCCGAGCGCAAGGAGGCGCTGCGTCAGGCGCGCGAGGTGATGCACCGCTACGACGGCCTGACCGTCGAAGGCGTGGCGGCGCGCCAGCGTTACCTGGACACGCTGTCCAAGGGCTATGCGCCGGCCCGCAAGGCGGCCGACGCCGCGGTGGCCGAGGTGGTCCGCGTCACCGAAGCCGACAGCTCCGTGGGCAGCGCCATCCGCGCCTACGATCGTGAGTTGCGCGGCACGGTCGAGGCATTCACCGCTTACCTGATGAGCGGCACGCCGGCCGACCTGGAGGCGGTGACGGCGCGCCGCACCGTGCTGCGCGGCCCGATTGCCGAACTGGAGCAGCTCGCCGGCAAGTTCCCCAACCTGAAGGACGTCGTCGGCGCCCACGCGGCGCTGGACGCGGCGGTCACCTCCGTCATCGCCGCGCGCCGGGAGAACGACCGCATCTGGTTCGCCGAGGCCCGCCCGGCGCGCCTCAAGATGCAGGAGAACCTGAGCAGCATCGCCACGGCGGCGCAGAGCCTGTCGGCCGAGCTGGCGGCGCAGACCGTCGCCTCGGTGAACACCGCCTTCTGGCAGACCATTGCCGCCGCCCTCTTCGTCACCGCGATGGTCAGCCTGCTGAACGGCGCGCTGTACCGCCTGATCGCGACGCCGGTTTCCCGCCTGACCGCGGTGATGCGCGCCCTGGCGGACGGCGACAACACGTCGGAGATCCCGGCGGTGGAGCGGCGCGACGAAATCGGCGAGATGGCGCGCGCGGTGGAGGTGTTCCGGCGCAACAGCATCGAGAACGACCAGCTGCGCGCCCAGCAGGAACGCGACCGCGAGCAGGCCGAGGAGGCCCGCCGCAAGGCGCTGGAAACCATGGCCGAAACAGTGGAGCGCGAGACCCGCACGGCGGTGGACCGCATCGCCGAACGCTCGCGGGAGATGAACGTGAGCGCCGGGTCGATGGCGGAGTCCGCTGTGCTGGTGAACGGCAACGCCCAGTCGGTGGCCAGCGCTGCCCAGCAGGCGCTCGCCAACGCCCAGACGGTGGCCAGCGCCACCGAGCAGCTGACCGCCTCCATCGGCGAGATCTCCACCCAGATCGCCCAGGCCACCGTGGTCAGCCGCACGGCGGTGGAGCAGGAACGGCACACCCAGGCGGCGATCCAGCAGCTGAATCAGGCGGTCGGCGAGATCGGCGCGGCGGCGACGCTGATCAACTCCATCGCCTCGCAGACCAACCTGCTGGCGCTCAACGCCACCATCGAGGCGGCGCGGGCCGGCGAGGCCGGCAAGGGCTTCGCCGTGGTCGCCGGGGAGGTGAAGAACCTCGCCAACCAGACCGCCCAGGCCACCGAGGACATCACCGGCCAGATCGCCCGCGTGCAGGCCGGCACCGCGGCGGCCATCGGCGCGGTGGAGGCGATCGGCAGCGCCATCCGCAACATGGACCAGATCAGCGACGGCGTCGCCGCCGCCATGGAGGAGCAGGCCGCGGCGACCCAGGAGATCGCCCGCACCATCGCCGAGACGGCGCACGCCGCCCATGAGGTGTCGACGCGCATCGCCGAGGTGTCGCGCGAGGCCAACACCACCGAGGGACGGGCCTCCGACGTGTACGCCGGGACCGCGCTGGTGGCCGAGGGCATCGACGAACTGCGCCGCGTGCTGGTCCGCATCGTGCGCACCGCCACCTCGGACGTGGACCGCCGGCGCGAGCCGCGCTTCCGCTTCGACCGGCGCTGCCGGATGGAGGCCGACGGTTCCGCGCAGGAGGTGCTGGTCGAGAATCTCTCCAAGGGCGGCGCCTCCGTCCTCGGGATGAATGGGGCATCGCCGCCGCGGAGCGGCCGGCTGTGGCTCGGCGATGGGGCGGCGGTCGATTTCTACGTCGTCTCCACCAATGGCGACCACTGGAGCGTGCGCTTCGAGGGCGACCAGCAGAGCATCGAGCGGCAGGTCGCGACCCTGACGCGCGCGCTGCCGACCATCGACGCGGCGTGATGGCCGTCCGGGTTACCCGGCGCCGTCCAGCATCTCCCGGCAGGCTGCCGCCACCGCGCCGGGCGGGACGCTGAAGTCGAAATCGAAGGTGATCGTGCCGCGGTTTTCCAGCGTGCGGCCGATCACGCGGCGATAGCGTTGATGAAGCGTGGCGGTCAGCATCCCGTACTGCGGTATGGCGAGCTGTGCGTGCGTCAGTTCGACGAACGCGGCCCCCGGCGGCGCGAACAGAATGGCCGCACTGCCGCCGCCCAGCGGCCCGACGATCAGCTCGGCCGAGGCGAACAGGGCCACCTGTTCCGCCATGGAGTAGTCCTCCGGCACCACCTCTTCCACACCCAGCGGCGCCAGGGCGTCCAGCACCTCGCGTTCATTGACGATGGCGCGGTAGGTGGCGGTGCGCCGCGACAGGTAGAGCCGTCGGCGCGGCCGGCGCATGCCCTCTTCGATGAGGGGCGCCAGCTTGCGCCGCAGGAAGTCGATGTGCAGCGGCGAGGCGTATTTGTGCCGGTGTGTCAGCGAGGGAATCCACAGGCGCTCAGCCCGCACGACCGGCACGTCGGGCAGCGTGACGATGCGCGACGGGTCTACGCCGAGCAGGCCCATCAGCTCGCGCACGGACCGCATCATGTGCGGCGACACCAGCAGCGGCAGCCGGTCGAGTTCGGGGAAGCGCTCCAGCACGGTCAGGCGCGACAGCCACTCCTGCACCAGATGCGCCCAGTTGGCGACGCCGCCGATCAGAATCGCTTCCGGCTCGACGGTGGCGCTCGGCGGTTCCAGGTCCGCGAGGATTTTTCCGGTGGGGCTGTTGCACGGGAACTCGGGATGCCGGATCAGGCGGTCGGGATCGTAGTGCAGCAGGCCGTCGAGCAGCAGCGTGTCGCCGCAGGCCACCGCCCAGGTGGAGGTGGAGATCCGCGCGTCGTCGACGCGGGCGAGGAAGATCTCCGGGAATGTGACGTTGTGGTGCTGGCCGATGTCGTCGATGAGATGGGCGCGGTGGGCGGCCTGCACCCGGTGGTAGGGCCACGACCGCTCGGCGCACAGCTCGGCTGCGGGGCGGCGGCGCAGGACCGCCGGCTCCGCGTTGGGCGAGCGCTTGGGATTGTCCGCCATGCCGGCGCGGTAAGCGCGCAGCGCGTCCTCGGGGTGCCCGGCGTCCAGGAGGTGGCTGCTGATCTCCGTCAGGTCGGCGGCGCGGCCGGCGAAGCGGCCCACCAGACTGTTCAGCCGGGCGGCAGCCTCGTCCCGCCGTCCCATCGCCAGCAGCGCCTGGGCGCCACCCAGCAGGCTGTCGCGCTGGTCCGGGTCGAGGCGGACGGCTTCGTCGAAGTGCATCAGCGCGCTGGCCGCATCACCGAAGGCGAGCAGGGAGCGGCCGATGGACGCACGGGTTTCCGCGGTGTTCCCGACCGCCAGCGCCTGCCCGAAATGTTTCAGCGCAGGCTCCACGAGCCCGGTCTTCAGTTGGATATCGCCGAGATCGCGCAGGACGCTGGCGTCGTCCGGCGTCAGGTGTGCCGCCCGCAGCAGGCAGCGCACCGCTTCGGCCCGCAGCATGCCGTCCAGCATGGCGGCCCGCCCCTCGCGCATCCACGCCTCTGCCGATTCCGGCGCCAGCACGATGGCGCGGCGGAAACTCAGGCGCGCCAGCCCCACCTGTCCCAGGATCATCTCGAAGGTGCCGAGCATCAGATACAAGGCCGCATCCCTGCGGGGATTTTCCGAGACGAATGTCCGGTACTCCACGATGGCCGCCAGTTCGCCGCGCTGCATCCGCGCGATCAACAGCGCCTCGGTGGCCTCCTCATGCTCCGGGTCGATCTCCAGGACCATGCGGTAGATGACCTCTGCCTTTTCTGGCTCGCCGGCCTTATGCAGCGCCAGTGCGCGAGCAAAGGTTTGCGCCGCAAGCCCTTCAAGGAAATTGGCCAAGTATGTGTCTCCCGCAGCTCGGTTGCCCCCGAAGGGGACGGCTCAGCGATGGAGAAGGAATGGTGCCCCAGGTCGGACTCGAACCAACACGACCTCTCGGCCAACAGATTTTGAGTCTGCCGCGTCTACCATTTCGCCACTGGGGCACGGGATCAATGGTGGCGCGATCATACAGCCCCGTCCGCGCGGGTCAATCGCAAAGGAAGCGCCGGCTCCGCATCGCGACAACTGGCGCAACGCGCCGCATCGCGCTATATCCGAAGGCGCCATGCCACATCGCCTCACACTCATCGATCCCCGCCTGCCAGCCCTCCTTCTGGCGCTCGCCGCCGCCGGGGTGCTCGGCGCCGCGTTCGTCTTCCAGTACGGGTTCGGCTATCAGCCGTGCGTCCTGTGCATCTGGCAGCGCTGGCCGTACGCCGCCGTGCTCGCCTTCTCCATCACCACGCTGGCCTTCCCGCGCTGGCGCGGGGTCGGCGACGCCATGCTGGTGGCCAGCGGCTTCGCGCTGCTCGCCAACGTCGGCATCGCTTCCTACCACGTGGGCGTCGAGCAGCATTGGTGGGCCTCGGGGTGCAGCGTCACCGGCGCGGCGATGACGCTGGAGGAAATGCGCGCCCAGATCATGAGCGCGCCGGTGGTGCGCTGCGACGACATCCAGTGGTCGCTGTTCGGCATCACCATGGCCGGCTACAACGTGGCCGTCTCGCTGGTGCTGTCCGTCTTCGCCTTCGCCTCGGCGCGCACCGCCTACCTGCACGCCGACCGCAGCAACGGAATCCCGGCGTGAGCGCCGCCGCCCGCCCGCCGGTGCGTGGCGCGCTGCCCGGCGACCCCCGCCCGCGCGAGCGCATCGCCCGCATCTGCCGGGTCGATCACGCCGGCGAGTACGGCGCCAAGCGCATCTACGAGGGCCAGATCGCCGTCATGGGCGACGGCCGGCACGGCCGCACGTTGCGCCACATGGCGGCGCAGGAGAGCGAGCACCTGCGCTATTTCGAGGAGCAACTGGCGGCACGGCGCGTCCGTCCGACGGCGTTGCAGCCGCTGTGGCACGTCGGCGGCTTTCTGCTGGGCGCGGTGACCGCCGTGCTCGGCGAGAAGGCAGCCATGGCCTGCACGGTGGCGGTGGAAGAGGTCATCGACGGGCACTACGCCGCCCAGCTCGACCACCTCGGACCGGAGGACGCGGACCTGGAGGAGAAGATCCTCAAGTTCCAGGCCGAGGAACTGGACCACCGCGACATCGGTCTCGCCAACGGCGCGGAGCATGCGCCGGGGTACCCGGTGCTGTCCGGGGCCATCAAGCTCGCCACCCGCACGGCCATTTGGGTCGCCGAGCGGATCTGAATCTGTCCTACGCCGGGTCCAGTTCGGTGTCCCAGTACAGGAAGTCGCGCCAGCTCTCGTGCAGGAAGTTCGGCGGGAAGGCCCGGCCGTGCTCTTGCAGCTCGTAGGCGGTTGGCTGGAAGGGCGGGCAGAGCGGGATCATGCCGCAATGGTGCGGCAGCCGGTTGCCCTTGACCAGATTGCACGCCGAGCACGAGGTGACGACGTTCTCCCATGTCGTGCGGCCACCGCGCGAGCGCGGGATCACGTGGTCGAAGGTCAGCTCCTGGGTCGGGAACGGCTTGCCGCAGTACTGGCAGCTGAAGCGGTCGCGCAGGAACACGTTGAATCGGGTGAACGCCGGCCGCCGGGTCGCGGGGATGTACTCCTTCAGCGAGATGACGCTGGGCAAGCGAATCTCGAAACTGGGGGAGTGGACGACCCGGTCATACTGGGAAATGACGTTGACGCGGTCGAGGAAGACCGCCTTCACCGTCTCCTGCCACGACCAGAGCGACAGGGGGAAGTAGCTGAGCGGGCGAAAATCCGCGTTCAGCACCAGAGCCGGACAGTGATCGGGTGGTGGAGCCAATGGCCACTCCCTAGTCTCATTCCGTCTCGCACGGCCTCTGACCCCGAGCGCACCAGATACATAAGCGATAACGCTGGCAATCTCAACATCTCGTGTCACGGACCGCCGCCGCACCGCACAATCTTCATGGGAGCGTAACGCTTTTGCCACCCCCTCGGTGCCCTGCGCCGGCCAGAGAAAAGGGAGTGCCCAGGGGAAGACCAGATGTGACAAATCCGGTCTTCGCCATCAATAAGGGGTGAGGACAGCCGGCCGCTTACCCCTCGTTAACCATGGTTGGGCACAGTTGCCGCAATGACCACGGGGGCCACCATGACTGCACAGATCATCGACCTCACCGCGAAGCGCCTGGAACGTGAAGAGAAGGCGCGGCAGAAGCGCGTCGAGGCCTTCGACCAGGAACTGCGCCGCCGGCTCGCCCTGTACCTGGAAGGTGACGACATCCCGGTCGAGCCGATCCGCGACAACCCGTACATCTGAACAGGGGGGCCGCCCCCTTTGTGAGGGGGGTGCGGGATCGGTTATAAAGGCGGCATGACGACCGTCACCCGCTTCGCTCCCAGCCCGACCGGGCACCTGCACCTGGGCCACGCCCATTCGGCGCTGTTCGGCTGGCGCGCCTCCGGGCAAGCGCCCGGTGCCGAGGGAGGCCGCCGCTTCCTCCTGCGCATCGAGGACATCGACCCGCAGCGTTGCCGTCCCGAATTCGAGCGGGACCTGATGGAGGACCTGGCGTGGCTGGGTCTCTCGTGGGAAACGCCGGTGCGTCGGCAATCCGACCATCTCGACGACTACCGCGTGGCGCTTGATCGCCTGCGCGGCCTCGGCGTCGTCTATCCGTGCTTCTGCACCCGCAAAGACATCGCCGCGGAAATCGCCCGCGCCGGCCACGCCCCGCACGGGCCGGACGGCCCGCTCTACCCCGGCACCTGCCGGGCGCTGCCGGCGTCCGAGCGCGAGGCCCGCATGGCGGCCGGGCACGCCTTTGCGTGGCGGCTCGACGTGGCTGCGGCGATGCGCCGCACCGGGCCGCTGCGCTGGCTCGACCGCGGCAAGGGCTGGCAGCCGGCGGCGCCGCAGATCCTCGGCGACGTGGTGCTGGCCCGCAAGGACACGCCGACCAGCTATCACCTGAGCGTCACGGTGGACGACGCCGTGCAAGGCGTCACCCTGGTGACGCGCGGCGAGGATCTGTTCTTCGCCACCCATCTGCACCGGCTGCTGCAGACGCTGCTGGGCCTGGGCGTGCCGGAGTGGCACCACCACGGCCTGCTGACCAACGAGCGCGGCGAACGCCTCGCCAAGCGCGACCGGGCGCAGACGCTGCGGTCCCTGCGCGAGGCGGGGCATACGCCGGCCGCGGTGCGGGCGCTGGCTGGGTTTCCCGATTGACGCGGAACGCTCCGGCCGGAGAACCGGCCGGAGCGCGTCGGCGCTGTAAGTGAAGGGCGATCAGCGCTGGCGGACCAGCGCGCCCTGACCCGCGAAGTTGCCGATGCCGGCGGCGAGGTTCTGCACGTTGGCGGCGTTTGCCGGGCCGAACAGGCCGCTGGAGCGCTGCTTCACGGTCGCCCCCTGGACCGCAGTGTTGCCGATGCCCGCCGCGGTGTTGCCGACCAGGGCCGTCGAGCCGCCGGAGAGTTGGCCCCTGCTCCGCTGCATGACCAGCGCGCTCTGGCTGGCCGAGTTGCCGATGCCCGCGGCGAGGTTCGACACGCCGGCGACGTTCGGCCCGCCGCCACCACGCTGGAAGACGGCGGCGCCCTGGCTGGCCGAGTTGCCGATGCCGGCGGCGGTGTTGGAGACGTCGGCGACGTTCTGCGCCATGGCCGGCGCGGCGAGCAGGGCGAGCGTGGCGAAGCCGGCGAGCAGCGAGGTGCGGATCATGGGGTCGGTTTCCTTTTCAAGGGGGCCGGCGCTGTGCGTCCGGCGCGTTGTCGATGACCAGACCCTACCCAAGCCGGCCCCGGCCCGATGTGAGCCGGGCCACACAGTGCTCATGGTTTCCGGGGAGATCCGAAAGCCCTTGGCGCCGCCGGCCGATGGCGCCATTCTGGCGCGCGGATTCAGGGGCGTGCGATGATCGAAATCGAGTACACCGACGCTGGCGGGAGGCGCCGCTTCCTCTGCCCGGACACCATGGCGGAGCACGTCAAGGGCATCCTGAGCGGGCAGGCCTACCCGGTCGTGCCGGGGCTTTTCCGGCCACCTGCGGTGATCCTCGATGCCGGTGCCAACGTCGGCGCGACGTCCGTGTACTTTTCTCAGGCGTATCCGGGTGCGGCCATTCACGCGGTGGAGCCACATCCCGAAAACTTCGGGCTGCTGGAACGCAACACGGCGCACCTTCCGAACCTCGTCCGCCATCGGGTCGCGTTGAGCGATCGCGACGGGCAGGCGACCCTCTACGACGGTGCCGCCAACGCCGGAACCGCGAGCCTCACCGAAAGCGCGGAAACCTCGGCGTCCGGTCACGAGGTGCAGGTCAGGGAGGCCGCCGCGTTCGTCTCCTGCCTCGGCCTTTCCACCATCGACGTGCTGAAGCTGGACACGGAGGGCGCGGAGTGGCCGATCCTCAGCGCGCTGTTCGACATCGTTCCGCGCGTCGCCGTCATCTACCTGGAATACCACAACGACGGCGACCGCCGCCGCATCGACGCCGCCCTGGCGCCGACCCATTTGCTGTTTGCTGGCCGGGCGCTGGCGCCACACCGCGGCGAGCTGGTCTACGTGGCGCCCTCCGCCCTGAGCGACACCGCCTGGGTGGATTCGTTCCGCATCGGTCCGCCGTGATCGTGTGAGCGCCGCCCGCGTTGGCCTGAAGCCCCTCTCCCGCGGGAGAGGGGCTTCCAATGCCCCTACGCCGCCACCCGGTTCGACTCCCTGATCTCGTGCAGGAAGTCCTCCACATGGCGCTCCAGCGCCTCCGACTGCTTGACCAGTTCGCCCGCCGCCTCGGCCACCGCGTGCGAGGCGCCCAGCGTGCCGTCGGCGGCGCGTGAGACGTCGTTGATATGCAGGTTGATCTCGTCGGTGCCGTGCGCCGCCTGCTGGACGTTGCGGCTGATCTCGCCCAGCGCCGCGTGCTGCTCCTGGATGGCGGCGGCGATGGAGGACGAGGTCTGGTGCACCTCGCCCACCGTGCGGGCGATCTCGCGGATGGCGGCGACGGCCTGATCTGTCTCCGCCTGCACCACGGCGATCTGCGCCGCGATCTCGTCGGTCGAGCGCGCGGTTTGCGTCGACAGGCCCTTCACCTCGTGCGCCACCACGGCGAAGCCCTTGCCGGCCTCACCGGCGCGCGCCGCCTCGATGGTGGCGTTCAGCGCCAGCAGGTTGGTCTGGCCGGCGATGTCGCGGATCAGATCCACCACCTGACCGATCTTGCCGGCCGCGTCGGACAGGCCCTGCACGACGCCGTCGGTGCGCGCCGCCTGCTCGGACGCCAGCTGGGCGACGGAGGAGGCGCGCTCCACCTGCCGGCCGATCTCCAGGCTGGCGGCGTTCAGCTCCTCGGTGGCCGCCGCCACGGTCTGCACGTTGGCCGAAGCCTCCTGGGTGGCGGCCGCCACGGCGGTGCTCTGCGCGCTGGTCTGCTGGGCGTTCGACGACATGGTGCCGGCCGAGGCTTGCAGACGCTCGATCACCTTGGCGATGGACTGGATCATGCCGTGGACGCGCTGTTCCATGCTGTCGGCCATGGCGAGCATGGCGCGCTTGCGCTCGTTGATGGCGTGGCGCTCGTGCTCCTCCTGCTCGGTGCGCATCTGCTCGATGCGCAGCACGTTCTCCTTGAACACCTGGACGGTGCGCGCCATGTCGCCGATCTCGTCACCACGCTCCCGCGCCGGCACCTCCACGTCGGTGCGGCCCTCGGACAGCGTCAGCATAGTGGCGCGCATGGCGGCGATGGGCCTGGCGATGGAGCGGCTCATCCACCACGCCGACAGCAGCACCGCCAGCAGCACCACGGCGAAGATCGACACCTGCTCGACCACCTTCTGGCGGAACACCGCGTCCACGTCGTCCACGTAGATGCCGGTGCCGACCACCCAGTCCCAGCCGGGGATGCGCTTGACGTAGGAGATCTTCGGCGACGGCGCCTCTCCCTTGGCCTTGGGCCAGGAATAGGGCACGAAGCCGGCGCCGGCGCCGCGCGCCACGCCCAGGAAGCCATCGAAGATCGAGTAGCCGCTGGGGTCGCGGATATCCAGCACGCTTGTGCCGATGCGGTCCTTCAGCGTCGGGTGCATCAGCAGCACGCCGTCCAGGTCGTTGACCCAGAAATAATTGGTGCCCTCGTAGCGCAGCGTGCCGATGGCCTCCAGCGCCGCCTTTTTGGCCTGCTCGGCCGGCATGGCGCCGGTGCGCGCCAACTCGGCGTATTTCAGGGCCAGGCTGGAGGCGGCGTCCACCAGATCGCGGGTCTTCATCTGGCGGTCGTTCATCAACTCGGCGCGCAGGCTGGTCAATGCCACCACGGCGATCATGATCATGCCCACCAGGGCTACCGACGCCATGGCGGTCAGCCGACCGCGCAGCTTCAACGAATAAGCCATTTCACGCTCGTGCAACTAAAGGACGATCACTGTCCGAATTAATCCCAAAGGATAATAGACGATTCGCCTGGGTTGCTTCACTAGACAATTCGAAGACCCCGGTATGCTAATCGGCCGAGCCGCACGCCCGCGCGGACCCTCGCCCGTCCCGCCCTGTTGCAGCAGGGTCGGCGAGGGGGAGGGCGCGCGCATGATCAATGACCTTTGGTACAAGAACGCGGTGGTCTACTGCCTGTCGGTGGGCACCTTCATGGACTCCGACGGCGACGGGGTGGGCGACTTCAAGGGGTTGATGCGGCGGCTCGACTATCTGCAAGGGCTGGGCGTCACCGCGGTGTGGCTGATGCCGTTCCAGCCCTCGCCGCGCAAGGACGACGGCTACGACGTCTGTGACCATTACGGGGTGGACGGGCGTTACGGTTCGCTGGGCGATTTCGTCGAGTTCACGCACGCCGCCAAGTCGCGCGGCATCCGCGTCATCATCGACCTCGTGGTCAACCACACCTCCGACCAGCACCCGTGGTTCCAGGAGGCGCGGCGCGACCCCAACTCGCACTACCGGGATTGGTATCTGTGGTCGGACAAGAAGCCGGCCAACGCCGACGAGGGCATGGTCTTCCCCGGCGTGCAGACCACCACCTGGACCTACGACAAGCTCGCCAAGGCCTATTATTTCCACCGCTTCTACGATTTCCAGCCCGACCTCAACACCTCCAACCCCGAGGTGCAGGCGGAGATCCTGAAGATCATGGGGTTCTGGATCCAGCTGGGGGTGGCGGGATTCCGCATGGACGCGGTGCCGTTCATCATCTCGACCAAGGGCGCCGAAGTAACCAAGCCGACTGAACAGTTCGACATGCTGCGCATGTTCCGCGAGTTCGTGCAATGGCGTCAGGGCGACGCCGTGCTGCTGGCCGAGGCCAACGTGCTGCCGAAGGACGACATGCATTACTTCGGCGACGACGGCGACCGCATGCACATGATGTTCAACTTCCAGGTCAACCAGACGCTGTTCTACGCACTGGCCGCCGCCGATGCCCGGCCGCTGGCCAAGGCGCTGGCCGCCACCAAGCCGCGCCCGGCGACGGCGCAGTGGGGCCTGTTCCTGCGCAACCATGACGAGCTGGACCTCGGCCGCCTGACCGACCAGCAGCGCCGGCAGGTGTTCGCCGCCTTCGGGCCGGACAAGGGCATGCAGCTCTACGACCGCGGCATCCGCCGCCGCCTTGCCCCCATGCTGGACGGCGATCGTCGGCGCATCGAGCTGGCCTACAGCCTGATGTTCACGCTGCCCGGCACGCCGGTGCTGCGTTACGGCGATGAAATCGGCATGGGCGACGACCTGTCGCTGCCCGAGCGCAACTGCGCCCGCACCCCCATGCAGTGGTCGACCGAGCCGAACGCCGGCTTCACCAAGGCCGACACGCCGGAATTGCCGGTGATCAGCGGCGGCCCGTTCGGCTACGAGCGGGTCAACGCCGCCCAGCAGCGCCGCGATCCCGACGCGCTGCTTAACTGGATGGAGCGCATCATCCGCATGCGCAAGGAGTGCCCGGAGTTCGGCTGGGGCGACGTCACGGTGATCGACACCGGCGATCCGGGCGTACTGGCGCTGCGCTACGACTGGCGCAACAACGCGGTGCTGGTGCTGCACAACCTCAAGGGCAAGCCCTGCGAGGCGGTCTTCGAGCCCGGCCCCACCGGCGAATCGCCCCGCTTGGTCAACCTGTTGACCGAAAACCACGCCGATCCGGACGACGACGGGCGCTACTGCGTGCTGATGGAGGCGTACGGCTACCGCTGGTACCGCCTTGGCGGATTGGACTACATCTTGCGGCGTAGCGACCTATGACAGGGCACAATGAGGTAGAATGTCGCACCTAAAGTAGATTACAGTCTGAACAAATTGCTGCAACAATCCGACGCTAGGATGCGAAGCGGGAAAAGAGATGGAGGGGGGCATGCACACCAACACACCGTTCGCCGCTCGGGTGGATCGCGAGGCGGACCGCATGATGTGCGCGTTGAGTGGCATGCTGACCTACAACAGCTACAGCACCTTCCGCCCCTTGCTGGACGCGGTGGACGCGCATGGTGAGGGCGAGGTGGTGCTCGACCTCGGCGACCTGCACTTCCTCGACTCGAACGGGCTCGGCATGCTGCTGGTGCTGCGCGAGCGCGCCACCGCCGCCGGCCGCCGCATGCGGCTGATCAACGTGTCGCCGCGCGTCGACAAGGTGCTGGTGCACACCCACACGCAGGAGATGTTCGGCGCGGCGTAGAGGGGGGCAGGGCGGCTCATGTCGGACCACAATATAACTGACCCAGCTAACGTGTTGTAAAATTTACATTCAACTGAGATGGGGTGACCTCGCTTCCACAGTAAGATTGACCCGATTTTGGCGTTTCCACAACAAGACTGACCCGATTCACGCCGTGGTCAGCCGAACGGCGGTGGTCGGCATCAGCGGCGACGCGCTCATCGTGTGCGATCACCCCTTCGCCGCCAGCCGATTGCTAAAAGCATGGCGTCGAATTCTTCGGAAATCGGGAGCACCCGCCCACCGTGAAGGGTAATGATAGTACCCTCGTCCGTCTCATGGAGCCCGATGACGCTCCCCGTCCTGACGGCATGGCGATGCCCGTCGGTATCGATCAGCACAATGATTCCGTCTCCCGATTCGACGAGTTCCATGCCGTCCTCATGAGGAAGCCAGTTTGCGGGAAGCGGTCGTGGCGGAACGTCGATCCCGCCGCACCCAGGTTTCTCGAGCGCGGCCCGTTCGCTGTGAATCGCTGTCTCTCTAGGGATCGCTTTCCATGCCGAACACGTCTGCTCGTCGCCAGATCAGACGCATCCCCGCCCGCAGCGCGCAAACAGGTTCGATCCCCCTCTGTGCGAGTGCCCGCTTCACATGGCTGGGATGGATGCCGAGCCGTCGGGCGATCTCGGCAGTGTGCACGAATTCCTCGTTGAATCGGGCGAGCGCATCCCGGGTGATCCGCCGGTCATGGGAGCCGGTCGTGTCAATCAGACCAGCCGAAACCAACCAAGAGATGTTCGGCGTGGACATACCGATGTGGATCGCCGCTTCCCGGTATGCCAGGGGCTCGTCCGAAGCATGGATCTCGGTTTGAGCGCCCGCCGTTTCCGTCAGCGCCCGGAGCCGCTCCGTGTCCACGAACAGCCGCGTGAACAGTCCGCCCGATCCTTCGGTTCCGAAGACTGGCAGGGTGCCGTCAAGAATGGCCTGGACGATGGTAAGCCAAGGCTTATCCCCCGCGGGCAAGCGGCGCAAGGCCGCATGGAAGCGCCGGCATCCTTCCGTCCTCTTTCCTCGTCGGCGCGCCTGCTCGACGGCGGCTATGAGTTTTTGCAGGCTGCTATAGCGATATTGGAGTCGGCCCGACACCATAGCGAGGGCCGGTCCGTCAGCTCGGCGGATCAGCTCCGCTTCGGCGAGGGCCTCGAGAGCGCTGAGAGGCAGCGCGATCAGGCGTGCGGCCTTCATGCCGTCGATCATATCCCGGCGCACCTGTCGGATTTCTTCGATCTGCGAGGCCTTGAAAAGCGCTAGGGAACGTCGGCCCTCTGTCCGGATGACGTCGATCTCGCCGCACCGCGCGAGCTTGCCGACCAGTCCGCCCTTGACCCCAAGACGGGCCGCCACCTCTTGGGTGTCAATGAGGTCTTCGCGGTGTCGGAGCGCGCGGCGGCGGGGAGCTGCCGGCTCATCCGCGGTGCGCTCCATATCCTCTGCGATGGTTTGCTTCAAGAGATTGCGGATGCCCTGGGGAACGGATTGATGCCGCGCCAGCAAGGGCAAGGCCCCCAGCTCCTTCGCCACGCCGAAGTACCCGGGCCGCTCGGGTGCCAGTGCCCGCATCGAATCGGCAATGGCCTGGAATTCGGACCGCCAGTCCATCAGCGCTCGTCCAATCCGCGCCAACAGGTCGGGCGTGAGGAATTCGAAATCTTTTCGCGCTCGCAGGTTCCGCAGCTTTACGGAGTCCACTGGTGGTGGGGTCGCGACCGCGCGCGCCATCAGAATGGCAAATTCGAAAAGCTCACCGGGTCCGCATCCGGACAGCTTCCGGTCCACGTTCTCTAGTGCCTTCTCGCGGACGGGTGGGACGGGGTTGACGAGATCGGTGAGGAACCGCAGCGCCGCTTCGTCATCGATGTGAACGATCGGCTGGGGGAAATCGCGCAAGTCCACTCGCGGGACGCCATCCCCATCAATGCAGTGTTCGCAAAACGTCACCCCCGCCGTCGTGAACCAGCCCAACGGTTCGTGGCAAGCCGGGCACGCATCGAGAAGTTCTTCCAGAGTCTCCGGGCAGAACGAGAACGGCCGCAGGTCGTGGAGCGCCCTGTGATGGGGGGAGATCGCCAGCGCCCGGGGGGAAACGCGGCGGAGCATGCTTTCCCGGTAGCGGGCGCGCAGGGGAATGCCAAAGAAATCAATGCGGTTGGCGTCCGCGTTCTCTCCGCCGGCGGATCCGTGGCAGCGAGAGAGAATCTCGCCGACCGAAACCTTCAGGACGAAGGCGACGCGTTCCGCTTCGGCAGGGCCGATGTATGGCAGAACCGGCGGGGTTCCCGCGGTGATGTCGGCGAGCGACAGGACTTTCATCAGCCCTGTGAAGCCGTTCCGGTGCGTAGCCCGGGCGAGCAGTCCAAGAAGGCTCTCGCCCACGATGGGCGGCGGGTCGGGGCGGAACGCGAGCGGACGCATCAGCATTCCGTGCCTGCCCGGTTGGGTGAGCCTGTAGGTGCTCGGATGAACCGGCGGGAGGGCATCGGTCATGTCACGCCCCCTTGCCGGTCCTGAACCGACGGGGACCCAATTCGAAAGGATTGTGGTCGATAATTCCGAGCGGGATCGCCCACGTCCGGACCGCATCCGAGAGATCGTTCCGACAAACGGCGTCATCTCCTCGGCGCAGCGCGAGTACGGTGGCGGTCTCGAACAGGTTCGACGCGGTCCCGATAATGCCTTGGCTCACCTCGTACACGCAGGCGGGGACGTCTCCCGCAACCAGACCCGACAATGTCGTGAAGATGCCGTGTTCGACGAGCTTCATGTCGAAACCGGCGCAGTGGTCGAGGAACATCTCCCTTTCGTCTGGGATGGAGACGTCAAGGGGGCCGAGGATGATCGGCGCGTAGCTGCGCTGCTTGAACTGAGGGTTCTTGAGAAGCAGCGGCGTCGCCTGCTCGGTTCCAAGGAGGATGAACGGGCAGGCGCCGTGGATGAGCATGCGTTTGATCGTCTCGGTAACGGACCATGCGGTCTTTCCGCCGCCTCGCGCGTTCATGGCGTTGTCGCTGTTGATGAGATGATGGATCTCATCAAGCGCCATGGCCTCCGTTCGGGCCACGTCGATGTGGTTCGACACCCGGCGTAGCAGCCTGGTCGCGGTGCCCCTCTCGAAGTCCGGGTCCTGGTACGCCTCCAGGATGTCGGACGCGAGAGTCTTGGTCGTGGCCTTGGCGGACAGCGTTATATGAAGGAAGGGTCGCGCATCCGGCACATACCGCTCCAAGGACGCGGCCGTCTCGATGTAATGATTGATCGACGTGCTCTTGCCGGTTCCCGAAGGTCCGATGATCGGCAGGAACTTTTGGGGAGGCCGGGCACCGTTCCGACCGGAGGCCTCCCATTCCTTGCGCGCTTGCCGGCCGAACCGCCGCAGGGTATCGATCTCTTCGCCGATGCGCAGCAGGCGGGGGTGGAGAATCCGGAATTTCCGGAACTCACCATAGGCATGGGCGAGGCGATCGGAAATGCTCATGATCTCGTCAGTCTCCATCCTTGGCGGCGCGACGCTGCGCCAGCCTTTCGGCGAGCGCTGCCATGTAGACGTCGGGATCTTCGACCATCAGATCCTGTGGGGCGAAAGGATCCGCCGCCGGCGTGCCGGCCGGTGTCGTGCCGCCGTCACCGTTCGTCCCCTTGGCGGCGCGGGCTCGCGCGGCAGCTTTCGCGGCCTTGGCTCCGCCGCGCCGCGGCCCCTTTTCCGGGTAGCCCTCGTCGTCACGTTCCTGGGCGGCGATCGACACCGTGACGTCATTGGTCTGCAAGCCGCTGACGCTCGGGGTCCCCTGAGTCCTCTGGACGGTGTCTCCGCTGAGAACTGGCGGGGAGGGTTCAAGCAGACGGCGCTGCGTCCGCATCGCGGCGAACCTCAGGTCCGGAGCGGCGGCTTCGAGGCTGGCCCGCAAGCGGTCCCGAGCCAAGCACTTATCGACGTCTGAGCGGAATGCCAAGTTTTCCGCCTTGGCGAAGGCGAGGACCTGCTGGTGGTGCCAGAAGCCGAGTACCGGCGTGGCCGCGTACTCCGAGTCCCAATTGGGAAGGAAGACATAGCCCCGCTTGGGCGTCATCTTCGGGTTCCAGACCCAGATCCCCCGGATATCGGCCGGGTTGTATTTGATTTTGACGCGAGCGGTGGCACTGCTGAGGCGCTTGCGCTGCCGTCGGACTGGAGTCGTCGACGCGAGGTCGTTCAGGAGGGCCGTCGTGACGTCAGGGTCATGGAATTTCAGGTTTCGGAAGGTGATCCCGGTCCGATCGAGTGTGGCCTCGTCCACCATCCCGAAGGCGGCCGCCAGGAAGTCGATGTCGTCGACGATCTCCCGCGGTGCGGCGGCCAAGCCCTTTCGCCAAGCCAGCAAAGGGGCCATGCCGATCCCCGAATGGGGCTCCTGGCCGTACACTTCGTAGATCGCCGTGTAGATGAATTCTTCAAGCCGCGACAGCGTGATGGCGGCGGTCTTCCGCGGATCGAGTCCAAGCTTGCGCATCATCACGGGGTCGAAGGGCACGCCGCCCGGCATCTCCTTGAACAGGATCTCGTTCAACGTCCGGAAGAAGCGCTCGACGAACGCCTTGTATTCGGGATTTTTGACCGGCGCCCACTCGACGTTGATGTTGCCGTCCTCGCAAGCGTCCTGGAAAGACACGCCGGTCTGCCGCCACGCGTTGTCGACGACGATGGTGTCGGGTTTCCCGTAAAGGCCTTCCAGAAGGTCCCGGAATTGCGGCAGGCGCTCGATGATGTCGTGCTTGCCCGTGATCACCTGCTGCAGGCAAGCCATGATCGCGAACAACGACTCCCCCTCGTAGGTGATGATCACGCCGAGCACAGCCCGAGATTTCAAATCGATGGCGAGCGTGAGCGTCGGCCTGCCCGCTGGGGTGTGCGTCCGGTCATCAAGGACGCACCACCCGTCGACAACAGTTCCGTCGATTAGGACGACATCGAGGATCTGCTTCGCTTCCAATCCGCGCCGGATCCCCTGAAAGCGTCGACGGGCTTCGGTCATTCCCCATTTTGCGGCGCAGGTCTCCAGGCTTGCGGCGTCACGAATGTACCGGCGGACCGTCTCGTCGGACGGGGTCGGCAGTGTCTTCCATCCGTCGCCATAGCGGGCGCGGCCGATGCCGTTCACGTGCCCGACGAAGCGGACGATTCGCGCGTGCGCCTTGAGCGCGGTGCGGGTGTTCATGGCGTAGTACCACGCCACCGTTCGCTTCAGGACCTGCTCGATGACGGGGGCCCAGCGGCGGCGCGGGGTTTGCGCGCGCATATCCTGCATGACGCGGATCGGGCGAAGGCCCGGCTCGCCCCGTTGACCGATGGCGCGCTTGAGGGTCGAGGGGCTTGGCTGCCAGAGCAGGCCTCTCCGTTTCGCCTCAGGGGTGTGGAAATTGATCAGCCGTTGGAGCGCGACCTCCCCCGTCCCGCACGGAGCCTCATCCCACATCCGGGTGTAGAACTGCAGCGTCCGCGCCTTGTCGCTGGCGCCTTCCGGTAGCACATCGCCGGCGTCGTTGCTGCGCTGGAGCCGCCCCGTCGCGTCGCGGAACTGACGATCGCGCCGCGCCCTGCGCGTGTCGCGCAGTCGATCGAGCTCGGCTTCCGCCTTGACGAAGTGCTGAACCTCTCCGTTAGGCTGCGTGCTTTCGAGCCGGAAGAGCATAAGGCCGCCCGGCTGTTCCTGGACGAAGATGCACGCCCCTTCGGGGAGGATCCACCGCTCGCCAATCGCATATCTGTTCTGCAGCGGCATCGGGGCGCCTCAGCGGAAGCGGTGCGACGCGTCGGAACGGCCGGCGACGAGCGTGACCGGGCTATCGGATTCGAGCCGCGCCGCGATGTCGATGGAGGCGACGCGGCGCACGATGCACGCGCACAGGAGCGCGTGACCGGCGGGGCCGCCGCCCAAGGCTTCGGCAAGCTGCCCGAACGAAGCGATGCCGTCATGACGTTCGACGGTTTCCATCACCACGAAGCGATCCCGAACCGTCACCGCCACGTGCCGGTGGCGTTGGATGGCCCATACGGTGTCGCGCCCCGGCTGGCGTTCGATCTCGGCCTCTTCGATGATGCGGAAGGACCAGCCGAGGCCGCGATAGACCTCGGCGGCGAGCTGCAGCTTCCGATCATAATCCGCGTCGTCGTCCGGGTTGTAGGCCTTCTTGATCTCGCCGATCTCCACGCGCCCGCCAGCCATGTTGCGGCGCACGTCGGGAAAGTAGATCAGAGGACGCGCCCGGCCGATTTCGATCTCGAGCCGATGTGGCTGGGAAAGGTAGGTGATGACGTCGGTGTCGGCCTCGCAATGCCAGAAATAGGCCCGCTCGCGTTTGTCCTCCCAGGGCAACGCCCGACGCGCTTTGGCTCTGGAATACCGGCCCGTCGGCTTGCGGTGCCGTCCGTTGATGATCCGACGCATGGGGCCGCCCAGCGGATCCTCCACGACCCGTGCGACCGTGCGCATCTGCAGTACGGCTTCATCGATGTCAAACGGCATCTGGACCTTCCAGCAATAGGCCACAGGGGACCGCTTGCGCCCAAGGCGCCCGCGTCGCGACCGCATCGTCGGATGACTTGACCGACCGACGCGCGGACATGAGCATTCACGGTTCGAACATTGTTCGCAACGGTGCTTTCGGCTAGGCTTGCCGACCGAGGCATACCACCTGCGTTAGGATTCCCAGGTGCTGGATCGGCTTGCCTCGTCGAGGTGGACTTGCTTCCATGAGGGTCCTGAGGGCGAAGACGATGAATGCAGAACATCGCGACGGCACGAATGCTTTGATCTCCGGCCTATCGGCGCTTAGGGCCTTGTCGCGTCGCGAGCGTCACTGGACGACCGTGGTGGGCGTGCTGCGCCCAGCCCTGGAGACTGGGGCCTGGAAGTCCTCCTATCACTCAGAAAGCGCATTCCTGGCCGCGGTTTCCCAGGCATCCGGATACAGCAGGACGATGTTGCAGAGGGCCGTCAGGGCGGACGCCTTCGCCCAGCGCCTCGCCACCGAAGGCCACGCGCCGCTGGAACGCATCGTGGGCTTGCCTTTCGGTATCGTGGAGGAACTTGCGTCGATCGATGCCCACTCGCCCGAACTCGCGCATCGTATGTTGGCTCGGGCTCTGGAGGGTGAGATGACGCTGGGCGAACTCCGGAAGGTCCATCAGGAATCCGTTGCTTCCCTCGCAGAGCAGCGGCCGGGGAAGATTGCGGGGAGACGGCTGTTGCTCGATCTGGAGCGTCGCATCGTGCAGGCGCTCATCGCGAACCCTTCCGCCTTCGTCGCGCCGCCGGTGCGCATCGTCGCGGTGGACACGCCCTTGGGGCGGGGGGGCTGCGATGCGATTGCCACGCGGATCGTGCATGGTGTGCTGGAGACCATTGCCTTTGAAGTCAAGGTTACCAGCCGGTCAGCGGATGCGGGGCATCTGCTCGCGATTATGCCCCAGGTCGCGTTGGCCAGTTCCTTCCACACTGATTATTGGGTGCTCTCGAACGCTGGAGAGCGAGAGCTTCGGGAATTTGCAACCGAGATCGGAGAACTGAGCCTTGCCAACGTCGGATTGGCAACTGTGCGGGATGAAGGAGGTTGCTTTTCATTCCGCCCTACGCGCCGTCCGTCCGGTCTACCTACTCCGGATCGGCGTCTGGAAACGATTCGAATGTTGGGGCGAGCCGGTCTCAATAATCGCATTTCCAATAAACCTTAGCGACCCTCGCGAGTTCGCTGTTGGATCCTCAGCCCCGGGCTCAATCACCGGGCCATTTCCCCGGCTTGGCTGTAGACCCCCGCCAACCAATAAACTTCCCGGCTTCGTGCCGGTTGGCACATGGAGAAATAAGGGAGGTCATAACCTTCCGAACTCCATCGTGCCAACTATCTCTTGGAAAATTACTCTTTAGGTGGTACATCCTGCGATGAATGCGGCTTTTATGGTGGTTTTGCCATGCAGGTGGTGTCATTTGGATGTCGAAACTACAAGCCGTTCAAGGGTGACGTCTCCGTCGAGCTTCGCCCGCTGACGTTAGTTTTTGGGAAGAACAGTAGCGGAAAATCTGCCCTTATACGTTTGATTCGTCTGTTGCTGCGAGCATTGTCGGCCCGCTGCAGGGGGGGCTTTCCGCTTGAAGTGGACGAATTGTCTTTCGGGACCACATTCCGCGATCTTATTCACGGCAAATCTCCTCATGGAAACGTGTCCTTCTCCCTGAAACTTCAGGGGGATGATGGCGTTTTTGATGTGAATGCCAATGTGCAGAATATCGATGAGACCATCGCCCCGGCGGGGCTCCCGACGGAATATAGTGTCGTTTCCCGTTTTGAATTGCGGGAGCCATTTCCCTTGCAGCTGGATTGGATGCCGGCTGCCGCGACGGCTCCAGAATACGAAGGCAAAGGTGTTGTGCCTTTCCGAGGATTGATGCCATCCATCAGTATGTCGCTGGAGGCGGAATGCGGCGGGAAGACTCTTCAGAACTGGAGGGGGCTGATCCAGGAGTACGAAGCAGAGATCGAGCACCTAGGGCCATTCCGAGCGCGTATTGATCGTGTTTATTCAATGGGCACCAGGGTGCCTCTTGGTTTTGACGGAAGGGGCGCTCCAATCCGCCTTGCTCTTGACGACCGATTGGCTGATGCGGCTTCCTCTTGGTACGAAGAAAATCTCGACGGCTGGCGGTTGGTCATCAGCAAGCCAGCTGCGGCATTTCAGTGCATCATTTCTAGGGGCAAATCTTGGGAAGTCAATCTTGCAGATGTCGGGCAGGGAATGCAGCAAGTTCTGCCTATCGTTGTCCAGCAATTGGGGCGCCAACTTTATGGGGAAGCTGGTTTCCTGGACATTATTGAACAACCGGAACTGCACCTGCACACAGCAGCGCAAGCCCCGCTCGGCGAACTTTTCCTGAACACGGCGACGCTCTGCCACGGGCAAGTGATCGTTGAAACTCATTCGGAAAATTTGCTGCTGCGCATTCGGCGGCTGATCGCGGAAGGCGCTGACCCAGCGTTGGTTGCACTCTACTGGGTGGATGAGCAGGAAGATGGCCACAGTACCGTCCGGCGAATTCACATCGATCAGGATGGCAATCTCGACTGGTGGCGCGAGGGCGTGTTCTCAGAAGGCTATGAGGAGGTGCGTGCAATTCGTCGCGCTATCCGGGGGCGTACACCCTCCGGGGAGGCTATATAATGCGGGTTCGTTTCAAAGATTGTGCCTTGTCGTCGGCGAAGCATTTTAAGCATCTCGACGCCATCATCGCGCGGGTCGAGGTGGGGGCTCATGAGTGGGACGTTGATGATCCCGACACAGTTGAGCAAAGTTGCTGGCTAGCGAGTGCTCGTGATTTCTGCAAAGAAGTCTTTGAGAAGGCGGCTAAGGCGTCATCCTATCCATCTGGCTCAGAAATTCATAAACGGCTTATCATTGTAGCCGTTGCTCCAAATGGCCGGGAGATGGATCCTGACAAAGCGTCCCGTTATCTATCGAATCCGTTAAGAATTATAGTCGAAAACCAATTTACAGATGGGGCCTTCCTTGATTGCATTTTGCGTTTCCTCGCTCCCGAGAAGCTTAGAAAATTGCACGTAGAGGGTGGTGTTCCCAATTTATTCGAAATCGAGGGCGCGGGGGGTTTGGGAGAAGTGCCCAAGCATGTCTGTTATCGCGCCGAGACGGCGGCGCAGGAAGGATTGCCGATCCGGATCGTTGTCTTCACCGACAGCGATAGTCGATACGCTGGCCATCAGGACAGCCAAGTAGCCGCGGTGGAGTTAGCCTGTCAAAACCATAACGTACCCTATCGTATCCTCAAAAAACGAAGTATTGAAAACTATATACCTGATGAGGCATTGTCGGCTTGGGCTACCAGGAATGGGGGGCGTCGGCATATTGTGAGTGCACTAATCGGATTGCCAGACGGAATCCGTGATTATTTTCCGATCAAAAAAGGGCTGCCAGCGGTAAGTCCGAGTCCGGATGAAACGGCGTTCTATGCCTCCCTCCAGGAACCAGATCGCAGCACGCTGCGTAATGGCTTGGGTGACATCGCCATTGCCTGTTTTAAGGAGAATGTGTCATCCATCTCTGCCGAGGCGTTGCGACGGCGGGATTACGGCGGCGATCTGGACGATTTGGTTCAGATGATCGTAGACGAACTTTAGGAGAGGGTGATGGAACAAGAATCAACGCACGCCGAGGTAAAGCCCGAGATGGTTCTATTTAGGGACCTTGTTCGACATGTTGTTGAGGGGCGTGTGCGAATTCCGAGATTTCAACGCCCTTTCGTTTGGCGACGCGATCAAATGATCGACCTGCTGGATAGCATTCGACGTCAATATCCTATTGGCAGCTTGCTCATCTGGGAAACCGATACTCCGCGCAATACCTTGGACTGGGTTGGGCCGGTGCGGATTTCCTCTCCGCCATCGGGAGTTGTTTCTCTTGTTCTCGATGGTCAGCAACGCTTGTCAACGCTGGTGGGGATCCTCAGAAAGCCAGTGGGGCCTGAAGAGCTGCGCCCTGGCGAAGATGATCCGGGCCGCTGGAAGATTTTTTTTAACGCTAAGGATAACCGTTTTGAGCACCTAAAGCCAGATGAAAGCGTCGAGGCTTGGCACTTCCCTTTGGGGAGCTTGCTAAACACAGTGGCTTTTATTAATGAATCAAGGAGGATTATGGATAGCGGGCATGCAGATGCTGAAAATTTTGTGCAGAATTCAGAGCAGATGGCTCAAAAATTTAGCAGCTATCTTGTTCCCGTCATCCGCATTAAGAACACTGAGTTACCTCAAGCTATCGAAATTTTTGCCCGCCTGAACTCCAAGGGGCAGTCCATGACAGCGGACCAGATGGTGTCCGCGCTAAGTTATGGAGAAGCTCTCGATGGCACAACAACGTTTGATTTAGCTGAAGAGATTGGGGCGCTTGTTGACCGGCTTGATGATTTTGGATTCAGGGGGGTTGACCGAGTCGTCGTGCTGCGCTGTTTTTTGGCGACTCTGAAGACCGACATTTACCGCACTGACTGGACGCGGCTGGCGGACGCGACACAAAAGGAACTGCGTGAGAAACTGCCCACAGTCATTGAATCCACAGGCGAGGCACTGGAGCGCGCCGTTCGATTCCTGCACGGATTGGGGGTGCGCAGTCACCGTCTGCTGCCGTACGCTATGCAACTCGTTGTGCTGTGCGCATTTTTCTTGGAGTGCCCGGACCCGACCGAAGAACAGAGGCGATTCCTGAAGCGATGGTTCTGGGTGTCGTCGTTCACGGCGCGCTTTTCCTCCAGTAATCCTTCGCGCGATGGGTACCTTGTCGCTGAATTCCGGGATCGTGTGTCCCGTACGGCAAATCCCACGACATTGGATTACATGCGCCTCGACGTTCCAGCCGAACCGTTCCCCTCGACCTTCGACATGCGCAGCGCCCGTGCTCGCACGTTGCTGCTTGTTCTGTTGTCGCTCGCACCACGCGCCGCCAATGGAGAGGTGATCCCTGAACCCTGGCGACGCATCGCCGACCACGGCCCGAACGCTATCGGCTATCTGTTGGCAACCGTGAACGATAAGGAATTGAGGTCTAGCCCTGCGAACCGCATTCTTCGAATTGACATGGCGCAACGCCGGTCCCAGGCAAAAAACTGGCTGGAAACTCTTTCTGACACTTCAGATGACATTGGAAACATAGTTCTGAAAAGTCATGGAATACCAGTTGAGGCTTTTCAATCTCTTCTGAATGGAGATGGTGAGGAATTCCTTCGTCTGCGCCGCTCTCATCTGATTGATCTGGAGCGCCAGTTTATGAGCGGTCAGGGGGTCATTTTGCCGCGAGACCTGGAACCGAAACCTGCGGCAATCGACAACGACGAGGACTGACCTCGGCACGCTCCAAGCGGGTATCCGGTCCCCTCACCGAAGTCGAGGGGGTGCGATGGCTGCCGCAGGCATGAGTCGGAAAACTCCTTCATTGGGGGCTCCGCGTATGGGGTGGCACGTCAAGGGTCAGTCCTATTGTGGGTCAGGGTCAGTTATATTGTGGTTTAGGGTCAAGTATATTGTGGTTCAGGGTCAAGTATATTGTGGTCCGACAAGCTCAGCGCCGCCCGAACAGCTTCTCGATGTCCGCCAGCTTCAGCTCCACGTACGTCGGCCGGCCGTGGTTGCACTGGCCGGAGTGCGGGGTGGCCTCCATCTGGCGCAGCAGGGCGTTCATTTCCTCGACGTTCAGCGTGCGCCCCGCCCGCACCGAGCCGTGGCAGGCCATGGTGGCGCACACCTCCTCCAGCCGCTCCTTCAGCGACAGCGTGTCGCCCAGTTCCGCCAACTCCTCGGCGAGGTCCTTGACCAGCCCCTTGACGTCTGCCTGACCCAGCAGCGCCGGCACCTCGCGCACCATCAGGCAGCCGGGGCCGAACGGCTCGACCACCAGCCCCAGCTCGGCCAGTTCCGCCGCCCGCGCGGTCAGGCGGTTGGCGGAGGGTTCGTCCAGTTCCACCACCTCGGGGATCAGCAGGCCCTGGCGCTTGACGCCGCCGCCGACCATCGCCTCCTTCATGCGCTCGTAGACGAGGCGCTCGTGCGCCGCGTGCTGGTCGACGATGACGATGCCGCGGCTGGTCTGCGCGACGATGTAGGTGTTGTGCACCTGGGCGCGCGCGGCCCCCAGCGGGTGCTCGTCCAGCGGGGCCGCCTCGGGCGGCGGCGCGGCGTATTCCGGGGCGCGGGCCGAGGGCGTCGACTCGAAGCCGGACAGCGGCGCCTGGAACGCCATGGAGCGTTCGGCCAGCCCGCGCGACACCGGCGGGTCCGGCTGGTAGCTCCAGGACTGGTACCCGGAGGACGGCTGCGGCGACCGGTAGGGCAGGGGCGGCGGCGCCGCTCCCATTCCCGCTCCTTCCGGCCGCAGCGCGCCCAGTGTGGCGACGCCCACGGTGGTGGAGGCGCGGTGCCCGGCCTCGGCCAGGGCGTGCTTGAGCGAGCCGACGATCAGACCGCGCACCAGCCCCTGGTCGCGGAAGCGCACCTCGGCCTTGGCGGGGTGGACGTTCACGTCCACCTCCTGCGGGTCGATGTCGAGGAACAGCGCCAGCATCGGGTGGCGGTCGCGCGGCAGGAAGTCGGCGTAGGCGCCGCGCACCGCGCCGACCATCAGCTTGTCGCGCACCGGCCGGCCGTTGACGAACAGATGCTGGTGGCGCGCGGTGGGGCGGTGCAGGGTGGGCAGGCCGATCCAGCCGCTCAGCCGCACGCCCTCGCGCACGGCGTCCACCGGCACCGCGTTGTCCTGGAAGTCGCGGCCCATCAGGGCGCCCAGCCGCACCAGCCGGGCGTCCGCCAGTTCGCCCTGCACCGCGCCGAGGCGCAACGCCGAGCGGGCATCGTCGGCCAGCGTGAAGCCGACGTTCGGGTGCGCCATGGCGAGGCGCTCGATGCAGTCGGCGATGTGATCGAACTCGGTGCGCGCGGCTTTTAGGAACTTCAGGCGGGCCGGCACCGCGGCGAACAGGTCGCGCACCTCGACGCGCGTGCCGCCGGTCAGCGCGGCGGGCTGCGGCCGGCCCTTGGCCCCGGCGTCCACCACCATGGCCCAGGCGGAGTCGGCCCCCTTGGGCCGGCTGGTGAGGGTCAGCCGGCTGACCGCGCCGATGGACGGCAGCGCCTCGCCGCGGAACCCCAGCGAGCGGATGTCCAGCAGATCGTCGCTGGGAAGCTTGGAGGTGGCGTGGCGTTCGACAGCCAGTTCCAGCTCGTCGGGCGTCATGCCGCAGCCGTCGTCGGTGATGGAGATCAGCGACTTGCCGCCGTCGCGCACCACCACGTCGATGCGGGTGGCGCCGGCATCGATGGCGTTCTCCACCAACTCCTTCACGGCGGCGGCGGGGCGTTCGACGACCTCGCCGGCGGCGATGCGGTTGACGAGCGTTTCGGGCAACAGGCGGATCGGCATGGGGCAAATATAGGGGGTGCGCGCACCCCATGCCACAAGGATGTCCCGGTCAGGAAACGAACGCGACGATGCCGGGATGGTTTCCGTCGCCGCTCGGCACGAATGCATGTCTCGCTGGGAGGCACGCGGAGAAGCTGAAAAGTCATTGGAAAAGCATCGGTGTTTCGTGAGAAAAAACGAGTGGCTGAATGCTTTCCGGTACAGGTGCCGCCATGTTGGGCCGATCCTTTTCAAACGCGGTCGCCGCGGCTTACGCCGTTGCCGGATCGGTGTGGATTCTGGCGGGGAGCGAGGCGGCGGACCAACTGTTCGGCGCCGACATCGCCGCGCTGGGATGGTTCGAGATCGCCAAGGGGCTCATCTTCGTCGCCGTCACCGCTCTGGCGTTGCGCTATCTGCTGCAACGCGAACTGCGGCGGCGCGGGGAGGCGGAGCTGGCCCAGGCCAAGGCCGCGGAGCGGTTGAAACTGCTGTTGCAGGAAACCGTCGGCGCGCTGTCGCACACGCTGAGCCAGCGCGACCCCTACACCGCCGGCCACCAGGAGCGCGTCGCCGCCCTGTCCATCGCCATCGCGCGCCGCATGGGGCTGACCGAGGAGCGGGTGGACAGCATCCGCACCGGCGCGCTGCTGCACGACATCGGCAAGATCTCCATCCCGGCCGAACTGCTGTCAAAGCCGGGGCGGCTGACGGTGGACGAGTTCGCCCTCGTCAAGGGGCACGCCGCCAGCGGCCACGCCATCGTCGGCAAGATCGCCTTCCCCCCGGCGGTGCACGCCATCGTCGCCCAGCACCACGAGCGCCTCGACGGCTCCGGCTATCCCGCGGCCCTGCGCGCCGACGCCATCGCCCTGGAGGCCCGCATCGTCGCCGTGGCCGACGTGGTGGAGGCGATGACCTCGCACCGCCCGTACCGTCCGGGCCTGGGCATCCAGGCGGCCACCGACGAGATCCGCGCCCAGCGCGGGACGCGGCTGGACCCGGCGGTGGTGGACGCCTGCCTCGCCGTCGTCGAGTCCGGGCTGGACCGCGTCTGGCCGGCGCCGGAGGCATCGGTTCGCGATGCCGCGGCGCGGGCCGACGCGCTGACGGTGTAGGCCGCCTTCCCCTACCGGTGCCGCTGGTACCAGCCGATCAGCCCGCCGGTCGAGGTGTCGTGGCCGGGAACCGGCGCAGCGGCGCACGGTGCCGACAGTTCCGGCAGGATCTTGGAGGCGAGCTGCTTGCCCAGCTCAACGCCCCACTGGTCGAAGCTGTTGATGTTCCACACGATGCCCTGCACGAACACCTTGTGCTCGTACAGCGCGACCAGGGCGCCCAGCGTGTGCGGATCGAGCTTGCGGAACAGGATGCTGTTGGTCGGCTTGTTGCCGGCGAACACGCGGTGCGGCACCAGCTCCTCGATCTCGGTGTCCGGCACGCCCTTCCGGCGCATCTCCTCGCGCACCTCGTCCGCGGTCTTGCCACGCATCAGCGCTTCCGGCTGGGCGAAGAAGTTGGACAGCAGGATGCGGTGATGGTCGCCAATGGGGTTGTGCGTCACCGCGGGCGCCAGGAAGTCGCACGGCACCAGCTCGGTGCCCTGGTGGATGAGCTGGTAGAAGGCGTGCTGGCCGTTGGTGCCGGGCTCGCCGAACACCACCGGGCCGGTGGCGTAATTCACCGGGCGGCCCTGGCGGTCCACCGACTTGCCGTTTGACTCCATGTCGAGCTGCTGGAGGTAGGCTGGGAAACGGTGCAGGTACTGGTCGTAGGGCAGCACGGCGTGCGCCCGCGCGTCCCAGAAATCCACGTACCAGACGCCCAGCATCGCCATCAGCACGGGCATGTTGCGCTCCAGCGGGGCGGTGCGGAAATGCTCGTCCATGGCGTGGGCGCCGGCCAGCATCTCCTCGAACGCCTCCATGCCGATGCCCAGCGCGATGGGCAGGCCGATGGCCGACCACAGCGAGTAGCGGCCGCCGACCCAGTCCCAGAAGCCGAACATGTTCTGCGGGTCGATGCCGAATTTGCGCACCTCTACTTCGTTGGTGGAGACGGCGACGAAGTGCCTGGCGATGTGCGCCTCGTCCTGCGCGCTCTCCAGCAGCCAGCGGCGGGCGGTGTGGGCGTTGGTCAGCGTCTCCTGGGTGGTGAAGGTCTTCGACGCGATGACGAACAGCGTCGTCTCCGGGTCCAGCCACTCCAGCGTCTCCATGATGTGGGTGCCGTCCACGTTGGAGACGAAATGCACGCCGATGTTCGGGTGCAGATAGGGCGACAGCGCCTCGCTCGCCATGACCGGGCCGAGGTCGGAGCCGCCGATGCCGATGTTGACGATGTCGGTGATCGGCTGGCCGGTCCAGCCGGTCCACGTCCCCTCGCGCACCGCGTGGACGAAGCGACCCATGCGCTCCAGCACACCGTTGATTTCCGGCATGACGTCCTGGCCGTCCACCATCACCGGGCGGTTGGAGCGGTTGCGGAGCGCCGTGTGCAGCACCGCGCGGTTCTCGGTGGTGTTGATCCGGTCGCCGGCGAACATGCGGTCGCGCCAGCCCTCGACGTTCTGCTGGCGGGCGAGGCCGAGCAGGAGGTTCACCGTCTCGTCGGTGGCGCGGTTCTTGGAATAGTCGAACAGCAGCCCGGCGGCTTCCAGCGAGAAGCGCTCAAAGCGGTTGAAGTCACGGGCGAACAGGTTGCGCATGTGAGTGTCGGCCATGGCGTGGCGATGCGCCGACAGCGCCGTCCAGGCGGCGGATTGGGTGAGTGCGGACATCGACGGTCTTCTCCTCCTCGGAACTCAGGTGGACGGTACCACCGGCGGCGACGGGCGGGTATCTGACAAAACGCGCACCCCCCTATGCGATGGCTCAGCTCCCGCCATCCAGCGTCCGCGTCGCCGTTACGCCTTCCGGCCGGCCAACCAGCACCGTCAGCAGCTTGGCGGGGTCGAGCAGGCGCTTGGCGACGCGCTGCACATCCGCCTTGGTCACCGCGTTGATCAGCGCGTCGCGCTTGTCCAGATAGTCGATGCCCAGATTGTCGCGCTTCACCTGCAACAGAATCCGCGCGATCGCCGAGGTCGAGCTGAACTGCAACGGGAACGAACCGGTCAGATAGGTCTTGGCGTCCTGGATCTCCTGGTCGGTGGCGCCGGCCTCGGCCATGCGCTTCCACTCCGAGCGGATGATGTCCAGCGTCTCGCCGGCCTTGGCGTTGACGGTGGAGCCGCTGGCCAGGATCAGCGCCCCGTGGTCGAGCGGGATCAGATAGCTGTAGACGCCGTAGGACAGGCCGCGCTTCTCGCGCACCTCCTCCATCAGCCGCGACGTGAAGCCGCCGCCACCGAGGATGTAGTTCATCACGCTGGCCGCGTACCAGTCCGGGTCGTCGCGCCGCACCCCCTGCTGGCCCAGCAGGATCAGCGTCTGCGCGGTCGGGCGCGGCGCCACCAGCGTCTCGCCGAGCCCCTTGGCCACCACGTCGGGCAGCGGGGTGGCTTGGCTCTTGGCCGGCAGGCCGCCGAAGATGCGGTCCAGCGCCTTGCCCAGCTCGTCCGGCGTGATGGCGCCCGAAGCGGCGACCACCAGCCGGTCGCGGGTCAGTTCGGCCCTCACGAAGGCGCGCAGGTCGTCGGCGGTCACCTTGGGCAGGCTCTCAAGCGTGCCGCGCACCTCGCCGCCATAGGGATGGTCGGGGTAGGCGGCGGCGTAGAAGGCCCGGCGCGCCACGTAGTTGGGGTCGGCCAGTTCCCGCCGCAGGCTCGACAGGACGGAGGTGCGCACGCGCTCCACCGCGTCGGCGTCGAAGCGCGGCTCGGCCAGCGACAGGCGCGTCAGCTCGAACGCCTCGTCCCGGTTGTCCTTCAGCGTGCGCAAGGACCCGCTGAAGCCGTCTCGCCCGGCTTCGAAGCCCAGGCTGACCGCCAGATCCTGCATGCGCCCCTGGAAGGCCTGCGAGTCGTAGGGGCCGGCGCCCTCGTCGAGGGTCTGGGCCGCCAGATTGCCGCGGCCTTCCTTGCCTTGGGGGTCGATGCCGCCCGCCCCCTCGAACGCCCATTCCAGCGCCACCACGGGGATCTTGTGATCCTCGACCAGCCACGCCTCGATGCCGCCGGGGCTGACCACGCGCTTGACCTCGATGGCCTGCGCCGGAAGCGTGACGAACAGCACCAGCAGTGCCGCGATGATGGTGCGCATGCGTCAGCTCCCCTTGTGGTTGGCCGGCAGCAGCAGGCCGGTGACGTAGTTGGTCTTGCCCAGCACGGCGCGCGCGGCGGCGTTGACCTGCTCGGCCGTCACGTTGTCGATGCGCACCGGCCAGCTTTCCACGTCGTCGATGCTCTGCCCGGTGGCGAGCGCCTGACCCAGCGCGTTGGCCGGGCCGGACAGGCTGTCGCGGGCATAGGCTGCCTCGGTCAGCATGCGCTTTTTGGCGGTGGCGACCTCCTCGGCCGTCACGCCGTCCTTCAGCAGCTTGGCCGTCTCGGCCTCCAGCGCTGCCTCCAGGCGGTCCATCTCGACGCCCGGCGCCGGGGCGGCGCCCATGGCCAGCATGGTGTCGTCCCAGGACGACGCGCCGTAGCTGAGCCACGCCGACGTGGCGATCTTCTGGTCGACCACCAGCGAACGGTAGAGCCGCCCGGTGGCGCCGCCGCTCATGATCTCGCCCAGCACCTGGAGCGCGTAGGCCTGCCCGTCCTTGTCCGTGCGGTAGGAGGGGGCGTGCCACAGCCGGCGGATCGACGGCTGGCGCACCTCGGCGTCGCGCAGGATGACGCGGCGCTCGGCGCTGATAAGCGGCTCGACCACCCGTTTGCGCTCCGGCACCGGCTTGGCGGCCACCTTGCCGTAGTATTTCTCGGCCAATGGCTTCAGCTCCTCCGCCGACACGTCGCCGGAGACCACGAGGATTGCGTTGTTGGGCGCGTACCAGCGCTTGTAGAAGGCTTCCGCCTCCTCGCGGGTCATCGCCGCCATCTCCTGCGGCCAGCCGAGGACCGGCGTGCCGTAGGGGTGGTGGACGTAGAGCGTAGCGTTGATCTGCTCACCGATCTTATCGGCCGGCTCGTTCTCGACGCGCTGGCGGCGCTCCTCCAGCACCACGTCGCGCTCGGGGTAGACGACCTGATCGGTGAGCTTGAGGTTGGCCATGCGGTCCGCCTCCATGCGCATCACCAGCTCCAGCCGGTCGCGGGCGACGCTCTGGTGGTAGGCGGTGTAGTCCCAGGAGGTGAAGGCGTTGTCACGCCCGCCGTTCTTGGCGACGATGCGCGAGAAGGCGCCGGGCGGCAGCTCGTCGGTGCCCTTGAACATCAGGTGCTCGAGGAAGTGCGCGAGGCCGGAGTGGCCGCGCTCCTCGTCGGCGCCGCCGACCTTGTACCAGACCATGTGGGTGACCACCGGAACGCGGCGGTTGGTGATGACCACCACCTGCATGCCGTTGGCGAGCTGGAACGTCTCGGGGAAGAAGACGCCTTTCTCCGCGGCCTGTGAGAGGTTGGGGGCGGCGGCCAGCAGGGCGAGTGCCGCCAGCAGGGCGCGGGTGGTACGCAGCATCGGCCATCTCCGGAATCGAAAAAGGGGCGCCCGGATGGGCGCCCCTGGAATTTGGGATCTTGCGTCGCTTAGAACAATCCTTCCAGCGGCGCCTTGCGCTTGCGCTCGATGGTCGGGACGGTGCCGTCGTTGACCGGCTTGCCCTGCGCCTGCGCCTCGCGCAGGCGCTGGCTTTCCTTCTTCGGGTCGACGATCTGGTAGGGTTGCTCCTGCTTCTGCCAGAACAGCAGCGTGTCGATCCAACGCTTGTCGGCGACGATCAGCGCCGAGGTTTCCTGGTCGACCCGGTTGCGGATGTCCGGCTCGGCGTTGCCGGCCTTGCCGAGCAGCGCCGCTTCACCCTGCGAGGGGGCCTTGCCGCCCGCTTTGGACATGGCGGTGCGCGACGCGCCGCCGAAGACGGTGGACGCGGCGAGCTGGGCCGAGGTGGCCTCCTGCGGGCGCATGGCGCCGGGGCGCGGCGGGGCGAGGCGCATGTCGGGCGGCAGGGTCAGGGGCGCGCGCGACACGACGGCGAACTCGTCCGGCGCGTTGCGGTCGAGGCCGATGGCCCTGCGGGCGTCCGAACAGCCGGAAAGAGCCAGGGCGACCAGCGCCAGCCCGACGAACAGGGAGGCGTTGCGGCGCGGGGAAACGGAGGAGGTGCTGCTGTACACGGCTTTCAGATCCCGTCGTGTGTCATGGGCCGTTGGACGGCCTGCGCGGATGTTCTACTACGCCTTGTCGTTCCCTGCCAACAATCCGTCGAGGACCAGCAGCGTCACACCGACGCTGATTCCGGTGTCGGCGACGTTGAAGGCCCAGAAATGCCAGCCCAGGGCGTGGAAGTCCAGGAAGTCGGCAACCGCGCCGTAGCGGAACCGGTCGATGACGTTGCCCACGGCGCCGCCGACGATCATGCCGATGCTCAGCGCCACCAGCACCCGGTCGGCGGTGCGCAGCCAGCCGAGCAGCACCACGACGATGACCAGCGCCACCGCTGACAACACGTAGGGCATCACGGATGTCTCGTTGGAGAACATGCCGAAGCTGACGCCCTGGTTCCAGGCGAGCACCAGATTGAAGAAGGGGGTGACCTCGACGACGCGCGGCGGCTGCATGACGCGTTCGAGGACCCACCATTTGCTCAGCTGGTCGAGCACCACCACGAGCACCGCGATGGCGAACCCCAGGCCGAAATACGACTGCCGCTGCGGCGCGACGAAGGCTTGCATGCTTCTCCCTCTCCCCTCCGGGGCGTGAAGCCGACGGCCGAAGGCCGGACGGGCGCCGAAGGCGACTGTAGGCGGAACGCGGTCGCGAGACTTGCGAGCGACCTGGGCTGGGGTGAGGGGGGCCTGCGTGTGCCGAACTTACCCGTCCCCCGTGGCCCCCCTCACCCTAACCCTCTCCCCAGGGGGGAGAGGGGGCTTAAGCTACATATGCTCCACCGCGTCCGCGCAGCGGTGGCAGAGCGTCGGGTGGGCGGCGTCCTGCCCGACTTCCGGCAGCACCTTCCAGCAGCGCTCGCACTTCTCGCCCTCGGCCAGCCCCGGCACCACGGCAATGCCGGGCACGTCGGCCAGCGTGAAGGCTCCCTCGGGCGCCGCCGCTTCGGTGAGCCTGATCGCCGAGGTGATGCACACGTCGTTGAAGTCCAGCCCCGCCAGCAACGCCGTGGTGTCCGCGTCCACATGAACGGTCGGCTCCGCCTGCAACGACGAGCCGATCTTCTTGTTGGCGCGCTCCAGCTCCAGCGCACCCGTGACCACGCGCCGCACGTCGCGGATCTTGCCCCACTTCTCGGCCAGCGCGTCGTCGCGCCAGGAGGCCGGCACCACCGGGAAGACGCGCAGGTGCACGCTCTTCTCGGTCCAGCCGGTGCCGGTGGTCAGGCCCTCCGGTCGGGCCAGCCACGCCTCCTCGGCGGTGAAGCAGAGCACCGGGGCCAGCCACGCGGTGAGCGTGGAGAACAGCTGCTCCATCACCGTGCGGACCGAGCGGCGGCGCACGGAGTCGTGACGGTCGCAGTACAGGCTGTCCTTGCGGACGTCGAAGTAGAACGCCGACAGATCCACCGCGCAGAAATTGTGCAGCGCCGTGAACAGGCCGTGGAAGTCGTAGGCCTCGATGCTCGCGCGCACCAGCGCGTCCATCTCCACCAGACGGTGCAGCACCCAGCGCTCCAACTCCGGCATCTCAGCCTTCTCGATACGCTCCTCCGGCTTGAAGTCGGCGAGCGCCCCCAGCAGGTAGCGCAGCGTGTTGCGCAGGCGGCGGTACAGGTCGGCCTGGGACTTGATGATCTCCGGGCCGATGCGCTGGTCTTCCGAGTAGTCGGTGCCGACCACCCACAGGCGCAGGATGTCGGCGCCGAACTTGTCGCAGACCTCCTGCGGGGCGACCACGTTGCCCAGCGACTTGGACATCTTGCGGCCCTGCTCGTCCATGGTGAAGCCGTGCGTCAGCACGGCGTCATAGGGCGCCCGGCCGTTGGTGCCGCACGACTCCAGCAGCGACGAGTGGAACCAGCCACGGTGCTGGTCCGAACCCTCCAGGTACAAGGACGCCGGCCAGCCCAGCTCCGGCCGCTGGCGCAGCACGAAGGCGTGCGTCGAGCCGGACTCGAACCACACGTCGACGATGTCCTTGATCTGCTCGAAGTCGTCGGCCTTGTACGAATTCCCCAGGAAGTCCTGCGGGTCGCGGGCGAACCACGCGTCGGAGCCTTCCGTCTCGAAGATGTCGGCGATGCGGGTGAACACCGCTTCGTCGCGCAGGATCTGGCCGTCCGACTTGCGCACGAACAGCGCGATCGGCACGCCCCAGGCGCGCTGGCGGCTGATGCACCAGTCCGGGCGCTGCTCGATCATCGCGCGGATGCGGTTCTGTCCCTGTTCCGGCACCCAGCGCGTGTCGGCGATGGCCTGCAACGCCACCTTGCGCAGATCGTTCGTCTCCATGGAGATGAACCACTGCGGCGTGGTGCGGAAGATCAACGGCGCCTTGGAGCGCCAGGAGTGCGGGTAGCTGTGCTTGACCTTGTCGCGCGCCAGCAGGCCGCCGGCCTCGGTGATGGCCTTCAGCACGGCGTTGTTGGCCTCGCCGGGCTTGCCTTCGGCGGTGTAGACGCGCAAGCCCGCGAACAGCGGCACGTGCTCGTAGTAGCGGCCGTCCTCGCCCACCGTCTGCGGCACGTCCACGCCGTTGGCGGTGCCCAGATAGAAGTCGTCCTCGCCGTGGCCGGGGGCGATGTGCACGAAGCCGGTGCCAGCGTCGGTGGTGACGAAGTCGCCCGCCAGCATCCGCACCTTGAAGTCGTAGCCCTGGCCGTGCAGCGGGTGGCGGCAGATGGTGCCGGCGATGCGCGAGCCGGGGAAGCGATGAATCTGCTTCCACTCCGTGATCTTGGCGGCCTGGAACACCTGCTCGGCCAGCGCGGTGGCGAGGATCAGGCGCTCGCCCACCTGGGCGAGGCTGCCCTCGGCGACGCCGGTCACCTTGTAGGTGCCGTACTCGATCTCCTCGCCATAGGCGAGCGCGCGGTTGCCGGGCAGCGTCCACGGCGTGGTGGTCCAGATCACGATGTTGGCGTGATCGACCTCCGGCGCGCCGGCCCCCTCGACCGGGAAGCGCACGAAGCAGGTGGTGGAGGTGTGGTCGTGGTACTCGACCTCCGCCTCGGCCAGCGCGGTCTTTTCCACGACCGACCACAGCACCGGCTTGGCGCCCTTGTAGAGGCCGCCGTTCATGGCGAACTTGTGGATCTCGCGGACGATCTGCGCCTCGGCGTTCAGCGTCATGGTCAGGTAGGGGCGCTTCCAGTCGCCCTCGACGCCCAGCCGCTTGAACTCGGTCGTCTGCACGTCCACCCAGTGCTGGGCGAACTCGCGGCATTCCGCGCGGAACTGGATGACCGGGACCTCATCCTTGTCCTTGCCGGCGGCGCGGTACTTTTCCTCGATCTTCCACTCGATGGGCAGGCCGTGGCAGTCCCAGCCGGGCACGTAGTTGGCGTCGAAGCCCTGCATCTGGCGCGACCGGTTGATCACGTCCTTGAGGATCTTGTTCAGCGCGTGGCCGATGTGGATGTTGCCGTTGGCGTAGGGAGGGCCGTCGTGCAGGACGAACTTCGGCCGGTCCTTGGAGGTTTCGCGGAGCCGGGCGAACAGGTCCATCTCCGCCCAGCGCTTCAGCAGCTCGGGCTCCTTGGTGGGCAGACCGCCGCGCATGGGGAAATCGGTGCGCGGCAGGAAGACGGTGGACTTGTAATCGCGGGTCATTGGGAGGGTCCCTGGGGCAAAAAGGTCCGGGGCGCCACGGTCAGGGCTCCCGGCAGCAACGCGTCTGTCCCGGCCCCCCTCAGAGGACCGGGCCGATAATTCGCAGATCGTACCCCAGGCAGCTCGTCATGGGCCGGGATATTAGCCGTGTGTGGGGTTCGGTCAAGGCGGCGCTCAGTCCATCGTCGCCTTGCCGCCGTGCGCGGCGGACCAGTCCACCGGGGCGTGCAGGAACTTCTCCACCTCGTCCAAGGTCTTGACGTCGAAGTAGTTGTTGTCGCGCGCCACCTTCAGCACGTCCCACCAGGTGCACAGTGTGTGCAGGCGCACGCCGATGCTGTCCATGATCTGCTTCGACTGCGGGAAGATGCCGTAATAGAAGATCACGAAGGTGTCCGTGCACTCGCAGCCGGCATCGCGCAGCGCGTTGACGAAGTTGACCTTGCTCTTGCCGTCGGTGGCGAGGTCTTCCACCAGCACGACCTTCTGCCCGTCCGTGACCACGCCCTCGATCTGGGCGTTGCGGCCGAAGCCCTTCGGCTTCTTGCGGATGTACTGCATGGGCAGGCCCATGCGCTCGGCGATCCAGGCGGCGAAGGGGATGCCGGCGGTCTCGCCGCCGGCGATGGCGTCGATGCTCTCGTAGCCGCATTCGCGCAGGATTGTCGCCACCGAGAAGTCCATCAGCGCCGCGCGGGCGCGCGGGAACGAGATGATGCGCCGGCAGTCGGTGTAGACCGGGCTCGCCCAGCCGGAGGTGAAGATGAACGGCGTCTCGGCGTTGAAGTGCAGCGCCTTGATCTCAAGCAGCAGCTTGGCGGCGGTGGACGCGATGACCTCGCGGTCGGGAAGGGCGGCGAGCGACTGCATGGCGGGGCACTCCGGCGAGCTTACGGGCGAACGCCCTGTGTAAACAGCCGCGCCGGGATTCGCAACGGGGGAGGGAGCCGGCTCCTCAGTAGATCAGTTCGTTCTCGCCGCCACCCTCGGAGATGACGATCTCGCCGCGCGCCGCCAGGTCCTTGGCGAGCTGGACCATGTACATCTGCGCCTCGTCCACGTCGCGCACCCGCACCGGGCCCATCGCCGCCATGTCCTCGCGCATGATCTTGCCGGCGCGCTCCGACATGTTGGAGAAGAACAGGTCCTTCAGCGTCTCCGAAGCACCCTTCAAGGCGGTGCCCAGCTTGGTCTTGTCCACGTTCCTGAGCAACGTCTGCACGCCGGACGGGTCGAGCTTGGAGAGGTCCTCGAAGGTGAACATCAACGCCTTGATGCGCTCGGCGCTGTCGCGGTTGCGCTCCTCCAGCGCGGCCATGAAGCGGTGCTCGGTGGTGCGGTCCAGCCCGTTGAAGATCTCCGCCAGCATCTCGTGGCTGTCGCGCCGGCTGGTGCGCGCCAGATTGGTCATGAACTCGGTGCGCAGCGTGCGCTCGACGTCGTCCAACACCTCCTTCTGCACCGCCTCCATGCGCAGCATGCGCATGACGCACTCCATGGCGAAGCTCTCGGGCAGCTGGGTCAGCACGCGCCCGGCGTGCTCGGGGCGGATTTTCGAGAGCACCACGGCGACGGTCTGCGGGTATTCGTTCTTCAGGTAGTTGGACAGCACCTGCTCGGACACGTTGCCGAGCTTGTCCCACATGGTGCGGCCGGCGGGGCCGCGGATCTCCTCCATGATCACGTCGACCTTGTCCTTGGGCAAGGTCTTCAGCAGCAGGCGTTCGGTGGAATCGAAGGTGCCGACCAGCGAGCCGGTGGCCGACATCTGCTCGGCGAACTCGACGAACAGGCGCTCGATCAGGTTGGCCGAGACGGTGCCCAGGTTGGCCATCACCTGGGACAGTTCCTTGATTTCGTCGTCGTCCATCAGCGAGAACATCTTGGACGCGTGTTCTTCGCCCAAGGACAGCATCAGGATGGCCGCCTTCTCAGGTCCCGTCAGAGTGCGGTAGTCCTCGCGTACCTTGAGCGCCATAAACCCGTCTCCACCTCTTTACCGGCGGCAACCGCCGCGCGACGGGCACGACTATAGCGCATTCGCAACGCCGGGGGATGTGCCTTTCCTTGGACGCAGGGCGGTCCCTATACATCCCGCGGCTGGGCCAGCGCCCGGCGGGCGGCCTCGGCGTCTTGGATGATCTGCATCTTTAGATCGTCGAAACTGGCGAATCTTCTCTCCGGGCGAATGTGCTCGATGAGCTGGACGCGCAAATGCTGGCCGTACAGGTCGCCGGAAAAGTTGAGCAGGTGTGCTTCCAGCCGCTCCGTCGTGCCGCCCACGGTCGGGCGCAGGCCGAGGTTGGCGACGCCGTCGTGCCACACCGTGCCGGCGCCGTGGTCCACCCCGGCGCGCACGGCGTAGACGCCGAAGGCCGGGCGCAGGTACTCGCCCAGCTCGATGTTGGCGGTGGGGAAGCCGATGGTGCGGCCGCGCTGTTCGCCGTGTTCGACGCGGCCCTCGATCTCCCAGTAATGGCCCAGCAGGTGCGCGGCTTCCCGCGTGTTGCCGGCCAGCAGCGCGTCGCGCACGCGGGTCGAGGAATACACCCCGCCGCGCGGGTCGGTCACCGGGCCGACCGCGGTGACGCCGAAGCCGTGCGTGGCGCCATAGCGCTCCAGCAAGGCCACGTCGCCGGCCCGCTTGTGGCCGAACAGAAAATCACTGCCGCACACCGCGTGGCGGATGGCGAGGCCGCGGACCAGATCGTCCTCGATGAAGGATACGGCGGACTTGTGCAGGAAGCTGTCGTCGAAGTGGCAGACCACCAGCAGGTCCAGACCGAGCGCCTCCAGCTGGCGCGCCTTGACGCGGAACGGCGACAGGCGGAACTGCGGCACGTCCTTGCGGAAGACGCTGCGCGGGTGCGGCTCGAAGCTGACGACGCCGGCCGGGCAGCCCAGCTCGCGCGCGATGGCCTGCGCAGTGCCGATCACCGCCTGATGGCCGCGGTGCACGCCGTCGAAGTTGCCGAGCGCCAGAACGGCGCCGCGTGCGTCTTCGGGCAGATCGTCGGTGTGTCGGAACAGTCGCAAGGAGTGAGCCTCTCGCCGGAAGGCCGGGCGGTCCGCGGAACGGGCGGGCCGGACGGCTGGGCGAGTATATAGAACAGCGCCGACGCGGGGTAAACGCGTCGGCGCTGTATCGACGAACCTCGATACCGCCGCCGCGGATCAGCCGCGCGACGGAACCATCAGCATCGCTTCGCCTTCGAGCACGACGGTCTCACCGACGGTGCAGACCGTGCGCATGATGACGCGGCGCTTTTCCGGGATGATCTCGGTGATGGTGCCGCGGGCGGTGACGGTGTCGCCCGAGCGGACCGGCGCCTTGAACTTCAGTGTCTGCGAGATGTAGATGCAGCCCGGACCCGGCAGCTTGGTGCCCAGCACCGCCGAGATGAAGCCGGCCGACAGCATGCCGTGCGCGATGCGGCCCTGGAACATGGTGCCGCTGGCGTATTCCTGGTTCAGGTGCACCGGGTTGGTGTCGCCCGAGATGCCGGCGAACAGCACGATGTCGGCATCGGTGATCGTCTTGGCGTAGGCGGCCGTCATGCCAATGGACAGGTCTTCGATGTAGTGACCGTCCAATTCCTTCGAGATCTGACGAACGTCGTCCATACGCTGGGTCCTCTCTCTTCCGTGCTCCGCCGGTGCGGTGCAGCAAGCAATTGGTGCGGCGCGGTATATGCACCGCAGATGCATCATGACAACACATAGGGCGGAAAAAAATGGTTAATTTCCCCCGGGCGCGGCCAAAACGAGGGGCCTGTCTCCTTTTTCTCATCGCAGGTGCAAAACGGCCGATCCCCGAGTCGGATCCCATCCCAGGCGGGGTATCCATTCCTCGGCGCAGGAGATGGAAGACGCGCTTCCCCCTGACGGTCGGCCGCTCAATCATCAGCGACTCGGAGGATGACTTTCGGCAGGGTTGACCCCCGCCTTTACGGCACGAAGGTCTGACTGACGATCCGCCCGCAGCAAGGATGCCGTACGATGCCCTATCGTTTCGCCCTGGTGACCGGCGCCTCGTCCGGCATCGGCGCCGCCTTCGCCCGCGCGCTGCCGGCCGAGACCGACCTTTTGCTGACCGCGCGCAACGCCGAGGCGCTGGCCCAGGCGCGCCAGTCGCTGTCCCGTCCCGGCCGCACAGTGGAGGTGCTGTCCGCCGACCTCACCACCGGCGAGGGCCGCCAGGCGCTGATCGCCAGGGCCGAGGCGCTGGGCATCGACCTGCTGATCAACAACGCCGGGACTGGCGCCTTCGGCGCGGTCATCGCCAACAAGCCGGAGGAGGAGCGTGCCACCATCAACCTGAACGTCACGGCGGTGAGCGAGCTGACCCGCGCGCTGCTGCCGGGGATGATCGACCGCGCCGCGGCCAGCGGCCGGCGCGCCGGGCTGTTGCTGGTATCCAGCACCACGGCGTTCCAGCCCGTGCCCTACCTCGCCACCTACAGCGCCAGCAAGGCGTTCGTCCTGTCCTATGGCGAGGCGTTGGCGACGGAGTTGCGCCGCAAACCCATCGACGTGCTGGTGCTGTGCCCCGGCGCCACGCGCACGAACTTCGGCGAAAGCTCCGGCTTCGAGGTGGGCCGGCTGCCCGGCGCCGACGACGCCGACGATGTGGCGCGCGCCGGGCTGTCCGCCATCGGCCGGCGCACGGTGCACGTCATGGGCATGGGCAAGCGCACGGCGCTGGCGCCCTTCCTGTGGTCGCGCCACACCGCGGCCGGGGGCTTGGGGGCCGTGCTGTCGGTGTTCGACCGCGGCCGCCGGAGTTCGCGGATGTAAGGCATTCCGCTCCGCTGGACCGCCGGCCCGCGCGATGCTTCAATGCGCCCGCACGACGGAGGGATGATGGCGGACGCAAGTGGAGTGACGACGGGCACGGGGCCGGAGTTCGGCTGGCTGGATCTGCCCGACGGCGCGCGGCTGCGCACGGCCCGTTGGCGCGCCGGGACTGAGCCGCGCGGCACGTTCGTCCTGCTCACCGGCCGCGCCGAGTTCATCGAGAAGTATCAGGAAACCGCCGAAACGCTGGTGGCGCGCGGTTTCGACGTGTTTTCCATGGACTGGCGCAACCAGGGCCTCTCGACCCGGCCGCTCGCCAACCCGCAGGTCCACCACGTCGAGGATTTCGCCGGCCTCGCCGACGACCTGGAGCAATTCGTGTCCCGGGTGGTGGAACTGCAGGCACGCGGGCCGCTGCTGCTGATGGCGCATTCCATGGGCGGGCTGGTGGCGACGCTGTACGCGGCGCGCCAGCCCGACCGCTTCCGCGCGATGATCCTTTCCGCCCCCATGCACGACATCAACCTGCGCGGTTTGCCGGTGTGGCTGGCGCGCCGGCTGGCGGATGCCGCCTGCGCGCTGGGGTTCGGCAGCCGCTACGCCTTTGGCCAGGGCGACTACGACCCGCACGAGGCGGTCTTCGCCGGCAACGTCATCTCCAGCGACCCGCGCCGTTACGCCACCTTCCACGACGCCTTCCGCGACCGGCCGGAGCTGCGCGTCGGCGGCGTCACCTTCGGCTGGCTGCGCGCGGCGTTCCGCGCCGCCGACGCGGTGCGGACCACCGAACCGCTGGACCGCGTGCGCACGCCGGCGCTGTTGCTGAGCGCGTCCGGCGACCTCGTGGTGGACTCGAAGGCCCAGGCGGCGGTGGCGCGGCGCTGGCCCGGCTGCACGCTGGTGAGCTATCCCGACGCCCGACACGAAGTCCTGATGGAGCGCGACGAGATCCGCGACCGCGTGTGGGCGGACATCGACGCCTTCCTCGCCCGCCATTCCTTATAGAGCCCGCCATGCCCGATTTCTGGAAAAGCTCCGGCTACCATCTGCTGGACCGCGACGCCGGGGGAAGGCTCGCGGTGACCGACGACTTCCTGCGCGCCTACCTGCTGCGGCCGGAGATGCAGCCCCCGCCCGAGGCCTGCGCCAACGAGCGCGCGCTGTACGAGGGCCTGCTGGAGACCCCGCAACGCCCGGTGCCCGAATCCGCCATCACCGCGCTGGCCGATCCGGACGCGCGCGACAACTGGCAGGTCTTGCTGGCTTTCCGCGACCGCCTGATCGCGGCCGGCACGCTGGAGGCCTGCTACCTGCGCCTGTTCCGCGAGGGGGCGCGCGGCGTGCCGGGGCTGTTCGTCGACCAGCTCGTGCACGCCATCCTGCGCGGCATCCTCGACGAGACGCCGTCCGGCCTGCGGGCGCGGGCGGGCGAGCTGTTCTTCCGGGCGCAGACGGTATCGCTGGACGACGGGCGGGTGCGGCTGGCCGATTCCGAGACGGTCGCCATGCACGCCGCCACCGGCGGCTTCGGCAATCTGGGCAAGCTGGTGGTGGAGGCCGGCACGGCGCCGCGCTCGGTGGAGCTGGACGTGCTCGACGAGCGCTCGCACGCCCTCTACTGGGGCCGTGACGAAAAGTACGACACGGTGCTCGACGTCACCTTCGGTGCCGCGGGGCTGGACGCGCTGTGCCGGGTGCTGGAGCGCTGGGTGGCGCATTTCCTGGGCGTCGCGGTCACCGTCCACCCCGTGCAGACCATCAACGACGAGCGCTGGGTCTGGCACGTCGGGCTGGACGCCGAGGCGACGGCCATCCTCAACGACCTCTACCAGGGCGCCGAGGTGGCGGAGGAGCGCATGGCGCGAATCCTGGCGCTGTTCCGCCTGGAGTTCGCCGACCCCGCCGCCATGCGCGCCGACATCGCCGGCCGCCCGGTCTACCTCGCCATGGCGATGGCGCCCGACCGCACGCTGCGCCTCAAGCCGCAGAACCTGTTAGTAAACCTGCCAACAGCGGCAGTGTCCTGACGGGCGCTTTGGCGGGAAGCGACGCCGTCATGGCGGCGGCGATCACCTCCATGTCGTGGTCGCTGACCGTGAACAGCCCGAAGCGCAGCTGGTAGCCCCAGGACCGCCCACCCGCCGCGAGGTCCAGCGTCCCGAGCAGCGGCCGGATCGGTGCCTCGTGTGCGTCGATCCAGTCCACATCGCGGCGGAACGGGTGGAAGTCTCCGCCCATATCCGCCTGATAGGGCTCGCCGTCCTTGACGATGCCGATGGCGGTGAAGGCTTGCAGCGTGTCCGTGCCGCGGAACGTCGCGGTGGGCGAATAGTAGGCGACGCGGTCCCCCGGCCGCAGGCGGCGCAGCGGCGCCGCCTTGCCGTGGCAGACCTGCATGAAGCCGCCCGCACGCCCGATCTTGACATGCTCGCCCGAGGCGACCGCGATCCAGTTCGCGCTCATGGCCCTGCTCACGGCGCGGCCGGGGCGAACACCCGCAGGCGGTGGCCGTCCGGGTCGAGCGCCACGAAGGTGTGGCCGAAGTCCATGGCGGTGGGCTCCTGCGCGATGGGCAGGCCGCGCTGTTTCCAGTCCTGGTGGGTCGCGCGGACGGCGTCGGCGTCGGCGACCGTGAAGGCGACCTCCGCACCGCCGCCGGCCGCGGTGGCGGCGGGCTCCACCGTGTGCCGCGACCACAGCCCGAGCATGACGCCCGATTCCATGGCGAACATGGCGAAGGTCGGCGAGGCTTCCACCGGCTGCTTGCCCAGCAGCTCGGCGTAGAAGGCGGCGCTGGCCGAGGGGCTGTCGACATAGAGGATGACGAAGTTCAGGTCGCGCATGGCGTGGTCCTCACGGTTGGTTGCTCGTTGAGACGGACCTTAAGCGAGGCTGCTGACAGTTTCTGTCAGCAGTGTGCTACCGCGCGGCGATGCCCTCCACCTCCCGCCACTCCTTGAGCAGCGCCTGCCGCCGCCGCGGGTAGCGCGTCTCGGTCACCGTCAGCGCGGCGATGCGGTCGGTGCGGAAGTGGCGGATCGCCCCGCGCAGCTCGCACCACGCGACCACCACGCGCACGCGCTCGAAGAAGCCCAGCGCGAACGGCCAGATGACCCGCCGGGTCTCCGTCGCCGCCCCATCGCGGTAGGCGATGGCGAGCTTGCGCTCGCTGCGGATCGCCCGGCGGATGTCCGCGAGGTCGGCCTCCCCGGCGGCGACCGGCTCGCCCGGCCCGACCAGCAGCGCCGAGGCGTCGAGCGCCTCTCGCAGATCGTCCGGCAGCACCGCGGCGATCTTGGCCAGCGCGTTGCGCGCCGCGGCGCCGAGCTGCGCGTCCGCCCGCTCGGCGACCCACCGTGCGCCCAGCACCAGCGCCTCGATCTCTTCCTCCGAGAACATCAGCGGCGGCATCAGGAAGCCCGGCCGCAGCAGGTAGCCGATCCCCGGCTCGCCGTCGATTCGCGCCCCTTGCGCCTGCAACGCGGCGATGTCGCGATAGAGCGTGCGCAGGCTGACGCCCAGCTCGTCCGCGAGCGTGTGGCCGCTCACCGGCCGGCGGTGGCGGCGCAGGATCTGGATCAGGTCGAGAAGGCGTTCGGCGCGCGGCATGTCGGCATACCCCAGGGAATCGCCGACCTTACCATGCCCTGCTGCCAAACCATGTCAGCGGGGGCGCTGAGACATCATGCCGCCTTGGGCGCGGTCGCACGCACGCGTATAGACGCGCCTGGGAGAGCAACGACGCGGCTGCGCCGACAGCGGCTCGCGACAAGGGTGGACATTCCCCATGCATGCCAAGACCATGAAGGCCTCGTCCGACCCGCGTTGGGACGCGGTGGCATGGCAGGACGGATTCGGTGTCGGCCACGCCGTCATCGACGCCGACCACAAGCGCCTGTTCGAGCTGTTCAACGAACTGGTCACCGCCGTCAACGACAACCGGGCGGATTCGGAGATCGAGAGCGTGCTGGTCGAACTGCTGGAGTACACCGACAGCCACTTCGACCGCGAAGAGCAGATGATGAAGGCGCACGCCTACCCGGACTTCGCCATGCACAAGGCCATGCACGACACCTTCGTCCGCCAGATCCACGACGTGAACAACGCGCTGGACGCCGGGGGCGAGCAGGGCGCCTATGTGCTGGGCTTCCTCGCCAAGTGGCTGTCCGGCCACATCCTGAATGTGGACAAGAAGCTGGGCGCCTTCCTGCGCGAGCGCGGCGTCACCGCCTGAGCCCCCCTTGAGTCCGCGGCGGCACTCCGCATACCCTGCCGGATCGTCCGTCCGCACCGCCCCGCGCGGGGCCGCGAGCCACTAGATTTAGTGCCCGCCCGGCGCGAGCCTCGTTCCCCCTTCGTCTTACGCCGACTGCGAAACGGCGGCGCGGCTCCAACCCCTGGAACCGAAGGGAGATATACACGTTGTTCACAGGCACACCATATCCTGGGGATAAGTCGGGGGTCTCCCCCAGATCTGGTTGACCCACTTATCCTTCGTGGTAGGGTGCCCCCATCAGACGGCATCTGGAGTTCGGCAGGCAGCTCAGGCGCCGCCGGTCCATTGGGAAGGGAGCTCGAGTAGCACATGCGGATCCAGCGACGTTTCACGAGCGAAGGTCAGGACGCGTACGCCACCATCGGCTTCCGCCGCACCGGCAGCGAGATCCGCAACCCCGATGGCTCGGTTGTCTTCTCCCAGTCCGACATCGAAGTGCCGGAAGGCATGAGCCAGGTCGCCAGCGACATCCTGGCGCAGAAGTATTTCCGCAAGGCCGGCGTGCCCGCCGCCCTCAAGCCGGTCGAGGAGAACACCGTTCCCTCCTGGCTGTGGCGCAAGGAGGCCGACGAATCGGCGCTCGCCAACCTGCCCAAGGAACAGCGCGTGGTCGGCGAGACCTCGGCCAAGCAGGTGTTCGACCGTCTGGCCGGCACCTGGACCTATTGGGGCTGGAAGGGCGGCTATTTCGACTCGGAGGAGGACGCGCGCGCCTTCAACGACGAAATGCGCTTCATGCTGGCCGCCCAGATGGCGGCGCCGAACAGCCCGCAGTGGTTCAACACCGGCCTGCACTGGGCCTACGGCATCGACGGCCCGAGCCAGGGCCACTACTACGTCGATTTCAAGACCGGCCTGCTGACCTCCTCGGCCACCGCCTACGAGCACCCGCAGCCGCACGCCTGCTTCATCCAGTCGGTCGCCGACGACCTCGTCAACGACGGCGGCATCATGGATCTGTGGGTGCGCGAGGCGCGCCTGTTCAAGTACGGCTCGGGCACCGGCTCCAACTTCTCCCGCCTGCGCGGCGAGGGTGAGCGTCTGGCCGGCGGCGGCCGCTCGTCGGGCCTGATGAGCTTCCTGAAGATCGGCGACCGCGCCGCCGGCGCCATCAAGTCGGGCGGCACCACGCGCCGCGCCGCCAAGATGGTCACCGTCGACCTCGATCACCCGGACATCGAGAACTACATCGACTGGAAGGCGGTCGAGGAGCAGAAGGTCGCCGCCCTGGTCGCCGGCTCGAAGGTCTGCCAGCACCACCTGAGCCTCGTGATGGGCGCCTGCCAGAACGGCACCGACCCGAAGGAGAACAAGGAGCTCAAGCGCGCGATCGTCGCCGCCCGCAAGGCGCAGATCCCGGAGAACTACATCCAGCGCGTGATGCAGTTCGCCAGCCAGGGCTACACCCACATCGACTTCAAGACCTACGACACCGATTGGGATTCGGAGGCCTACCTGACGGTGGCCGGCCAGAACTCCAACAACTCCGTGCGCGTCTCCGACAAGTTCGTGCAGGCGGTGCTGGACGACGGCGCCTGGGATCTGATCCGCCGCACCGACGGCAAGGTCCACAAGACCCTGCGCGCCCGTGAGCTGTGGGACAAGATCGGCCACGCCGCGTGGTCGTGCGCCGATCCGGGCGTGCAGTTCGACACCACCATCAACGACTGGCACACCTGCCCCGAGTCCGGCCGCATCAACGCGTCGAACCCCTGCTCGGAGTACATGTTCCTCGACGACACGGCCTGCAATCTGGCGTCGCTGAACCTGATGACCTTCCGCCGGGCCGACGGCACCTTCGACGTCGAGTCGTTCGAGCACGCCTGCCGCCTGTGGACCATCGTGCTGGAAGTCTCCGTGCTGATGGCGCAGTTCCCGTCCAAGGAAATCGCCCAGCTCTCCTACGAGTTCCGCACGCTCGGCCTCGGTTTCGCCAACCTCGGCGGCCTGCTGATGTCGTCCGGCCTGTCCTACGACTCGGACGAGGGCCGCGCGCTGTGCGCCGCCATCTCCGCCGTGATGACCGGCGTCGCCTACGCCACCTCGGCCGAGATGGCGCAGGAGCTGGGGCCGTTCCCCGGCTTCGAGAAGAACCGCGAGCAGATGCTGCGGGTCATCCGCAACCACCGCCGCGCCGCCTTCGGCGAGTCGGAGGGTTATGAGGGGCTGGCGGTGAAGCCGGTTCCGTTCGTCGCCGACCTCTGCCCGGACGAGGATCTGGCCATGGCCGCCCGCCGCGTCTGGGACGAGGCGCTGAACCTCGGCGAGCAGTACGGCTACCGCAACGCCCAGGCCACGGTGGTCGCGCCGACCGGCACCATCGGTCTGGTCATGGACTGCGACACCACGGGCATCGAGCCGGACTTCGCGCTGGTGAAGTTCAAGAAGCTGGCCGGCGGCGGCTACTTCAAGATCGTCAACCGGCTGGTGCCGGAAGCGCTGACCACCCTCGGCTACTCCGATGAGGAGATCGAGGAGATGGAGCGCTACGCGGTCGGCCACGGCACGCTGAAGGGCGCGCCGGGCGTCAACCACGACACGCTGCGCGCCAAGGGCTTCACCACCGAGGCGCTGACCAAGCTGGAGCTGTCGCTGGGCACCGCCTTCGACATCAAGTTCGTCTTCAACAAGTGGACGCTGGGCACCGAGTTCATCACCACGGCGCTGGGCATTCCGGCCGAGCAGATCGACGCCCCCGGCTTCGACCTGCTGACCGCGCTCGGCTTCGGCAAGGCCGAGATCGAGGAGGCCAACACCTTCTGCTGCGGCGCCATGACGCTGGAGGGTGCGCCGTACCTGCGCGACGAGCACCTGTCGGTGTTCGACTGCGCCAACGCCTGCGGCCGCATCGGCAAGCGCTTCCTGTCCTGGCAGAGCCACATCACCATGATGGCGGCGGCGCAGCCCTTCATCTCCGGCGCCATTTCCAAGACCATCAACATGCCGAACTCGGCGACGGTGGAGGAGTGCAAGGACGCCTACCTGATGTCCTGGCGCCTGGGCCTGAAGGCGAACGCGCTGTACCGCGACGGCTCGAAGCTGAGCCAGCCGCTGTCGTCGGCGCTGATCGACGACGAGGACGGTGTAGACGAGATCGTCGACGCGCCGAACGCCGCCCGCACCCAGATGGTGTCCGAGCGCATCGTCGAGCGGGTGATCGAAAAGATCGTCGAGCGGAAGGTCTCCGACCGCCAGAAGCTGCCGCACCGCCGCAAGGGCTACACCCAGAAGGCGATGGTCGGCGGGCACAAGGTCTACCTGCGCACCGGCGAGTACGAAGACGGTCACCTGGGCGAGATCTTCATCGACATGCACAAGGAAGGCGCCGCCTTCCGCTCGCTGATGAACAACTTCGCCATCGCGGTGTCCATCGGCCTGCAATACGGCGTGCCGCTGGAAGAGTTCGTCGAGGCCTTCACCTTCACCCGCTTCGAGCCGTCGGGCTCGGTGCAGGGCAACGACGCCATCAAGATGGCGACGTCGGTGATCGACTACCTGTTCCGCGAGCTGGCGATCTCCTACCTCGGCCGCAACGATCTGGCGCACGCCACGCCGGACGACCTGCTGCCCTTCACCGTGGGCACCGGCGACAAGCAGGCCGACCTGCCCGACTCGCAGCAGGTGCAGCCGTCGGACATCGTCCGCCGGGTGGCGTCCACCGGCTACGTCCGCAACAACCTGCGCGTCCTCAACGGCGGGCAGGCCCAGCGCGCGGTGGCGGCGATGCAGTTGGCCCAGGCCACCGGCGCCGGTGCGGCGGCGGCGGTCGCCGGTTCGGTGGCGGTCGCCACGGCGACGACCGGCTTCGGCGGCGGCATGGCGTCCGGCACGGTGGCGACCGGCACGTCCTACGGCGGCAGCATGTCCGACAACCGCTACGACCGCGTCCGCGAGGCCCGCGCCCGCGGCTATGAGGGCGACCCCTGCGGCGAATGTGGAAACATGACGCTGGTCCGCAACGGGACTTGCCTCAAGTGCGACACCTGCGGCTCGACGACGGGCTGCTCGTGACCGGCTGCCATCCCAGCCGATGAAGGAAAGGGGCGCCGCGAGGCGCCCCTTTTCGTTTGCCGGCGAGGATTGGCGCTAAGCCGGATTGAGGCCGTATTCCGCCCAGCAATTCGGGGTTTCCCAGATGCGCAGCCGCGCCAGTTCGGCGAACCCGTCGCTGCGCTCGCTCACCTGCGCCGACAGGCGTCCGAACCAGTGAGCCGCCAGCTCCTCGGCGGTCGGGGGTGTCGGCAGAATGTAGAGCTTGGTTCCCAGCCGGCACTCATTGGTGGCGGCGAAGCCGTCCCGCGCGACTGTCGCCCGGACGGCGTCGATCCACCGGCCGGCATCCTGGCCTTCCGGCGCGAACATGGTCAGGAGTTCGACGTCGTCCACCTGGGCGATGAAGCCGTGGTCGCACGGAGCGTCGATCACCGCCATCATCTCCTCCTTCAGGAACCCGAAATCGAGCACCATTCCGCTCTGCTCGCCGGCCTCGTGCAGGCGCGCCGCGCGGCATGTGGCCTCGACCTCGTAGCGATGGCCATGGATGTGCCGGCATTTGGAGCCGTGCGTCATGATGCGGTGCCCGGCATCGACACCGATGCGCCGCGTAACCTGAAAGCTGCTCACGGTATCCCTACCAGTTTGTGTGTCTGCAATCCCAGGCGCCAGCGCGGGTGACGCCGGCACCAGTCCAGGCAAAGCGCCAGCGCATCGGCCGCCCCCGGCCCATCCATCGGCTGAAGAAAGAAGTGCTCGAAGCCGAGCGTCCCCAGCGCCGCCAAGTCCAGGCCATCCTGTGGCCAGACGACCTTCAGCTCGTTGCCGGAGCGCTGCGCCAGGGGCGCGCCCGCCTTGGGGCTGACGCAGATCCAGTCCAGCCCGGCCGGGGCGGGCAGCGTTCCGTTGGTCTCCACGGCGACCGCGAAGCCGCGCCCATGCAGGGCGTCGATCAAGGCGCCGTCGAGCTGAAGGAGAGGTTCGCCGCCGGTGCAGACGACGTAACGGCGCCCGTCGTCATCCGGCGACACCGCGTCCCGCCAGCAGGCTTCGACCGCATCGGCGAGCCCGTCGGCCGACGCGAAGCGCCCGCCGCCGCCTCCGTCCATGCCGACGAAGTCCGTGTCGCAGAAGGTGCAGATCGCGGCGGCCCGGTCGTCCTCGCGGCCGCTCCACAGATTGCAGCCGGAAAAGCGGCAGAACACGGCGACGCGCCCGGTCTGCGCTCCTTCACCCTGCAACGTATGGAAGATCTCTTTGACGGCGTAGCTCACGCGTGCTCCCCGGCCATGTCGGGCACGGTATATCAGTTGCCGCCGGATTCGGCGACAGCGTTGGGGCGACGGCGTCGGCGATCCCGCGCCGCCCTCCGGCCGCAAACTTTTTCGCCCCGTGCAAACTTTTTCCGGCGCAAACAGTTGCCATTTCAATGCCCTAAACCCGGCGCTGCCATGATTCTGACGAAATTCCGCTACACGGGCTCCACAGTGTGGAATAAACCTCGCGAGGGCCGTGTTTCTCAGGTCGGCACCGGACTTCGGGGCGACCTGGGAACCGCGGCCGCGTCTTCCTACTTGTGGGTGGGCCGCACGTCTGGCGGCGCTGCCTGGAACGATCGGGTGCGCGGTTGAGCAAATTCGGGGTCGAGCTGGAGGTCCACATCGCGTCGCTTCGCCGCTATGCGCGGTCGCTGCTGCGCAACCGCGTGGACGCCGAGGATCTGGTGCAGGAGGCTCTGGCGCGTGCGATCTCGCGCGCCGACAGCTTCCAGGCGGGGACGAACCTGCGGGCATGGCTCTTCACCATCCTGCACAACGTCCACGTCAATCAGGTCCGCTCCCGCGTGTCGCGCCCGGACGAGGTTCCGATCGACGCGGTGGAGCACCGGCTGACCACGCCGGCCCGGCAGGAGGAGCGCGTCGAGGTCCGCGAAATGATGCGGGCGGTGGACGAGTTGCCCGACGAGCAGCGGCAGGTGCTGATGCTCGTGGCGCTGGAGGGCCTGAAATACGAGGAGGTCGCCGAGGTCCTCGGCGTTCCGATCGGCACCGTCATGTCGCGCCTCTCCCGCGGGCGCGAGGCGGTGCGGACCAAGATGTCCAGTGGCGGGGCCGCGGCGGGCCTGCGGAGGGTGAAGTGATGACGGCGCATCGGCTGAAGGACGAAGATCTGCACGCCTACGTGGACGGCTATCTGGACGGCGACCGCCGTCTGGCCGTCGAGCGCTGGCTTGCCGACGACCAGGACGCGGCCCGCAAGGTCGAGGACTACCGCGCCCAGGCCGCCCTGCTGCACGAGATCTTCGACCCCGTGCTGCGCGAGGAGTTCGACCCCGCGACCCAGGGCCTCGCCGACCAGCTCAAGGGCCGCATCGCCGGCAACGACAATCGCCCGGCCTGGCACGCCAAGCCCCTGGTGCGCATGGCGGCGGCGATCATGCTGCTGGTTAGCGGCGCGGCCGGCGGCTATTTCGGCCGCGGTGTCACCGGCCCTTTGCCGGCCACCCAGCAACAGCGCCAGACCCTGCTGACCTTCGCCGAGGAGGCCGCCCAGGCCCACCGCTTCTACACCGCCGACGAGCGCTATCAGGTGGAGATGGGGGCCGACGACCCCGGTGCCTTGGACAGCTTCCTGTCGCAGCGCCTGGGCAAGGAGGTGTTCGGCCCCGACCTGTCGAAGGTCGGCTACCGCCTGATCGGCGGCCGTTCGCTGCCCACCGAGCTCGGGGCCGGTGCGCAGTACATGTACATCAACGATCAGGGCAAACGGATCACCCTGTTCGCCGGCTCCGCTCCGGCCGACCAGACCAACAACTTCAGCTTCACCCAGAAAGGCGACGTCGCGACCTTCTACTGGGTTGAGGGCCAGATCGCCTACGCGCTGATCGGCCGCTTGTCGAAGGACGAGCTGATGGGCATCACCAAGGCCGTCTACGAGGATGTCAAGGCCGGCCGCCGCCTCGCCCCGCCGCCTCCGCCGCCGCAGAAGAACCCGGAAGAGAAGAACCCGGACCAGCAGCACCGCGACGGCGAGCAGGGCAACGGCGTCCAACCCGTCAGCGACACCCACAAGCCTAAGGACAGCTAGGGCAGGGAAGGGACTGCGAGAGGCTCTGCCTCTCGCGCTCTCCGCCAAGGGCCGGTCGGCCCTTGGATCCCGGCCTTTAGACGGGAAGCGGCACGCGGTGCGCCGTCAGGGCTTCCGTCTGCCGGCGTTCCAGCTCCGCCACGTCGAAGTCCTTGATCAGGTCCTGGAACAGGCGGAACCAGTTCACCTCGGCTTTCAAATGCAGGAAGACCGAGCCCAGGCCGATCGCCGCGCGGTCCATGAAGACGAACTCGCGCGGCACCTCGACGCCGCCGACGCGGCGCAGCTCGGCGTGCACCTTCTCCGCCGTCTCGCGGCCGTAGTGGCCGGCGTTGGTCTCCTCGATGCGGCGGGTGCGGTCCTCCATGATCGGGGCGTAGACGAAGCGCGCCCAGATGTTCAGCACCTCCACCAGCTCCCGCGACGGGTTCACGAAGCCCCAGGTGCGGTACGCCTCGACCGCCCCGTCCTCGTCCCCGGCGCGCAGCGCGTTGTAGAGGTCGATCACCCCCTTGACGAAGCTCGGGTGGAAGACGCGCACGCAGCCGAAATCCAAGAGGTTGATCGAGCGGTCCGGCCGCACCGTGTAGTTCCCCAGATGCGGGTCGCCGTGGATGACGCCGTAGCCGTAAAACGGCACGTACCACGCCCGGAACATGTTGAGCGCCAGATCGTCGCGCGCCTCGGGGTGCTCCTTGACGAACTCCAGGATGCGCCGGCCCTCCGCCCACTCCAGCGTCAGCAGCCGTTTGGTGGACAGCCCGTGCACCACCGCCGGCACGTGCACGCCCGGCGTCTCGGCCAGCATGGCGCGGTAGAGGCCGGCGTGCCGGCCCTCCAGGTCATAGTCCAGCTCCTCGCGCAGGCGGGCGCCGATTTCCGCCTGGATCTGCTTGGTCGAGATGGCGCTGTCCGAGCGCTCGAAGATGGCGAAGATCAGTGCCAGCTGGCGCAGATCCGCCTCAACCGCAGAGGCCATGTCCGGGTACTGGAGCTTGCAGGCCAGCACGCGGCCCTCGTGGTCCACCGCTTTGTGCACCTGGCCCAGCGAGGCGGCTGCGGCGGCGGTGTGCTCGAAGCGGCTGAACTTCGCTTGCCACGTGGGGCCGAGTTCCGCCGACATGCGGCGCTTGACGAACGGCCAGCCCATGGACGGCGCGTCGGCCTGGAGTTGCGACAGCTCGCTCACATACTCGCGCGGCAGGGCGTCGGGGATGGTCGAGAGGATCTGCGCCACCTTCATCAGCGGGCCTTTCAGCCCGCCCAGCGCCAGACGCAGCTCCTCGGCGTGGCGCTGGCGCGCGACGGGGATGCCCAGCACGCGCTCTCCGGCGAAGCGGGCCGCAAGCCCGCCGACGGCGCTGCCGACCCGCGCATACCGCGCGATCCGCCCGCCAAGTGTGTTCTCTTCAGCCACCCCGCCTCACTCCCCGCGCAGCCGCCGCGTCCACGCCGCCAGCGCGGTCAGCAGGGCGGCGACCTTGCCCGGCACGGACCCGTCCTTCAGCGAGCCGTCGGGGTTGAAGGATTCGGCGTTGCGCACGAGCAGTTCGGGCTTGTTCAGCGGGTGCAGGTCGAGGAACACGCAGGTCTGGCGCAGATGGTATTGCGAGCGCGCGGTGCCCAGGCCGCCGCCGGCGCCCATCAGGGCCAGCGGCTTGTCGGCGAAGGGCTGGTCGGGCGGGCGCGAGGCCCAGTCGATGGCGTTCTTCAGCACGCCGGGGATCGAGTAGTTGTACTCCGGGCAGGCGATCAGCAGCGCGTCCGCCGCGCGGATGCGCTCGCGGAAGTCGCGCACCGGCTCCGGCAGGCCGGCGGCCTCGACGTCGCCGTTGTAGAGCGGGATGGGGGAGAGGTCGAAGACCTCCAGCACCATGCCCTCGGGCACGACCTCCGTCGCCACCCGCAGCAGGCTGCGGTTGGTCGATGCCTTGCGCAACGACCCGGCAAAACCCAGAACGTGGATTGGCGGCGCCATGCCGTCCCTTTCTCATGTGTGCCCGAGAGGGGGCCCAAAGGAGGAGTGGGGTGGCGGAGCGCCTTCGACAAGGGGGAGCGGTCAGCCGCCCTGCGAGCGGATCCAGGCGGCGGTGGCGCTGTCCATGGTGTTCTTGTGGGAAATGAACCAGTTCGGCACCATCTCGCGCACGTACCCGCGGGCGAGCGGGAGGTTGCCGGCGGCCAGCCGCTTCTCGATGCCCTCCAGCTCCAGGCGCACGCGGTCGTGCTCGTGCTTGTGGATGGGGTAGGCGGGGAAGCCGTACTGCTGCATCAGCTCCTCCTCATGGGCGAGGTGCTCGCGCAGGTGGGTGGCGAAGCCGGCGAACTGGGCGCTGAAATCGGCGTCCTCGGCGGCACCGCAGGTGGCGAGGAGTTCCACCGTCTCCTGGTGTTCCGCGTCGATGATGGCGTTGCCGATCTTGAGGCTGTCGTCCCAGGTCAGGGCGGGCAGGGCGGGCATGTGGCCTCCGAATTGAATTCGGCCGGGACCTTACCACCCCGCCCCACCGTTCACTTGATTAATATCAAGTGGCGCTTTCCAACTCATCAATGAAGCCGCGGATGACATCGAGGCCCTTCTGCCAGAACGCCGGGTCGGACGCATCGAGCCCGAACGGCGCCAGCAGGTCCTTGTGGCGCAGCGTGCCGCCGGCCTCCAGCATCGCCAGATAGCGCTGGGCGAAGCCGGCGTCGGCCTCCTGATAGACCGCGTACAGCGAGTTCACCAGACAATCCCCGAACGCGTAGGCGTAGACGTAGAACGGCGAATGCACGAAGTGCGGGATGTAGGCCCAGTAATTGCGGTAATTCTCGTCGAAGCGCAGCGTCGGGCCGAGGCTGTCGGTCTGCACGGCCATCCAGATCTCGCCGATGCGCTCGGGCGTCAGCTCGCCCTCGCGGCGCTCGTTGTGGACGCGGGTCTCGAAATCGTAGAAGGCGATCTGCCGGACCACGGTGTTCAGCATGTCCTCGACCTTGGTCGCCAGCATGATGCGGCGGCGCTTCGGGTCGGTTTCGGCGTCCACCAGGGCGCGGAAGGTCAGCATTTCGCCGAACACCGAGGCGGTTTCGGCTAGCGTCAGCGGCGTGTCGGACATCAGGTGCCCCTGCCGCCCGGCAAGGATCTGGTGCACGCCGTGCCCCAGCTCGTGCGCCAGCGTCATCACGTCGCGCGTCTTGCCCTGGTAGTTGACCAGCAGATAGGGGTGCGCGCTGGGCACCGTCGGGTGGGCGAAGGCGCCCGGCGCCTTGCCGGGGCGCACCGGCGCGTCGATCCACGCATTGTCGAAGAAGCGCTTGCCGTATTCCGCCAGCTCCGGCGAAAAGCGCCCATAGGCGCCGAGCACCAGATCTCGCGCCTCGTCCCAGCGGATGGTGCGGTCGGCGTCGTCGGGCAGGGGCGCGTTGCGGTCCCAGTAATCCAAATGCGTCTGGCCGAACCATTTGGCCTTCAGCGCGTAGTAGCGGTGCGACAGGTCCGGGTAGGCCTGCTTGACGGCGGCGACCAGCGCCTCCACCACCTCGTCCTCGACGCGGTTGGACAGGTTGCGCGACGACACCGGCGTGCGGTAGTTGCGCCACTTGTCCTCGATCTCCTTGTCCTTGGCCAGCGTGTTGGTGATCAGCGCGAACAGGCGGGCGTTGTCGCCCAGCACGCGGCCGACCACCTCGCCGGCCTCGCGGCGCACGGCGGCGTCGCGGTCGGACAGCTTGTTCAGCGCCTCGGCGCAGGTCAGGTCCTTCCCCCCCATGGGAAAGCGCAGCCCGGCGATGGTCTCGTCGAACAGGCGGTTCCAGGCGGCGCGGCCCACCACGTGCTTCTCGTGCAGCAGCCGCTCCAACTCGTCGGACAGCTGGTGCTCGCGGTAGAGCCGGACGTCGCGGACCCACGACGCGTAGTGCGCCAGATCCTTCGAGGCGCGCAGGCGGGCTTGCAGCGCCTCCTCCTCCAGCCGGTTGATCTCCAGCGTGAAGAAGACGAGGTGGGTGGAGATGCCGTTCACCCGCTCCTGCGCCGACTGGTAGAACTTGCCGATGTCCGGGTCGGCCATGTTGCCGGAATAGACCAGCCCGGCGTAGGACATGGCGCGCGACAGCACCTCGTCGATGCGCTCGTACTCGGCGATGGCGCGGGCGAGGCCGTCGCCGTCCAACTCGGCCACCCGGCCGGCGTAGACATCGTGAAAGGCCTTGGCGTCCACATCCATGCGCGCGAGGTCGGCCTTCAGCTCGGGCGACTCCGTCCCCGGATAAAGGTCGCCCAGGTCCCAGATGGGAAGCTGGCCCAAATCGGGGCCGGCGGACGTGTCCAGGGCGGCGCTGCGGATCATGCGTGGTCCTCTCGGGGGTAACATCGTCCTCCCCGATATAGGCGGAGCGGCCGGCAATGGAAAGGCGCCGCGACGTTTGCCCCGCACCGCGGTTCTCCTGGGCGAGGAAACCACGTCCAAGGAGTGCACGCATGCGTACGTTGAGCCTGACCGTCGCCGTGGCCGGATCGCTTCTCCTGCTGGCCCCCGCGGCAATGGCGCAACAGCAGCAGGACCAGGGCTGGCGGGGGACGCTCGACCAGCTGAACCGCGCTGTCAACCCGGACACCCAGCAGCAGCGCGACGAACGCCGCGAGCGGGACTTGGACCAGGACCGCGACCGCAGCGGCCAGTACGACGACCGCACCGACAGCCGCAACCGGCGCCTGGAGGGCTCGTCGGGCAGTTCGTCCGGCCAGTTGCGCAGCTATTCGGACGGGGACATCCGCGACCGCTGGAACCGCCTCAGCGACGAGCAGCGGCAATTGCAGCGCGAGCGCCGTGCGCTGGAGGACGAGATGGACCGCCGGGGCCTGCGCCGCTAAAGGCTCGGTGCGGTCCGCTTATCCGCCCGATTCCTGGACGCGGCGGATGGCGGCCTCGACGCATTGCATGTGCAGCTTGCGCTTGGCCAGCGAGCGCCCGCGCGTCTCGTCGGGGTCGGTGGTCGGCATCGCCTCGATGCGGCAGCCGCGCCAGCCCTGCGCGTCCAGCGCGCGGGCAACCTCGGCGTAGCCGAAATAGCCGTTGTCCGGCTGGTCCCACGGCGAGCGCAGATCGACCCGGCGCAGCACGAAGCGGTTCGACTGGCTGCTCGCCCCGGCGTTGGTCAGCCGCGCCACGATCAGCCGCTCGCCGTCCGGTTGGACGACGGCGAGGATCGGGCGGATTCCGGTGACGGGCGGATCGTAGGACATGCGCGCTGACGCTGGGCGGGGCTTGGCTATCCTGTAGAGGGTGTGGCGCCGATTGACCAGCGCCCAGTGCGCCATCCCCGGCAAAACCGCACGGAGCGGCGCGGGGATGCCTTAGGGTTGTGTCTGCCGGTTGAAGTGTCCGAAAACCCAGGAAAAGCCATATATGAAATAGGTCATAAGCAACGTCCGCCGAATCGAAGCTTGATAATTATCAAGAATGCGGAGGTCTTTGTTTCGTGTTACCTCGAATAGACAGAACAATTGATTTGGATCACTGTTTGCCGCACCAATCGCAGCCAGCCTCTGCCCATCGGCATAGGGCTCTACCCCGATGAGGGGCGATCCTTCCGGCCGAACCAGCAAAAACCCGGTCAGGAGATGGGGATGCCGTTTTCGGTGGCTTCCTGCGGCGACGCAGGCGCAGAGCGCGCGATGATCTCCCAGGTCGAGGCCAAGCCGGCGCCCGCCGGGCAGCGCGAGACGTTCTGCTCGTCGTGCCAGGCCCGCAACAAGGGGATGTGCGGGGCGGTGCCGGCGGCAGAGCTTTCGGGGCTTGGCGCGATTTCCCGCACCCGGGTGCTGGCTTCCGGCATGCCCGTGGCCCGCGAGGGCGACCACGCGGACGCCGTCTACACCGTCGTGTCCGGCATGCTGAAGCTCTACAAGATGCTGCCCGACGGGCGGCAGCAGATCACCGGCTTCGCCACCAGCGGCGACATGGTGGGCCTGTCCTACGGCGAGACCTTCGCCTACACCGCCGAGACGATCACTGCCGCCACGGTCTGCCGCTTCCCGCGCAACGGGCTGACGGTGATGATGGGGCGGCATCCGGCGCTCCAGGCCCGGCTGCTGGCGATGACCTCTATCGAGTTGACCGCGGCGCAGGACCAGATCCTGCTGCTCGGCTGCAAGAACGCGGCGGAGCGCATCGGATCGTTCCTGCTGGCGCTGGCGCGCCGTTCGGCGGAGGAGGGGGTGACGGAGACGACCGTCTTCCTGCCCATGCAGAAGACGGACATGAGCGCCTATCTCGGCCTGCGGCCGGAGACGCTGTCGCGCCAGTTCCGCAAGCTGGAGGAGTCCGGGCTGATCGAGCGCGTCGCCGCCGACCGCATCCGGCTGATCGACATGGCCGCGCTTGCGGATCTGGCCGGCCGGGCGGGGTAGGGCGGCGTCACGCGGTCGCCAGGGACATCGTCCGCTCCGCCTCCACGGCCCCCCTTCCCAGCGTGTCGCCGTTCAGGCGGTAGCCGTGCTCGCGGAACAGCGCGGGAACGTCGCAGCGCGGGACGGTGGCCGCCGAGATGGCGCCCGCGTCCACCGCGACCCTTTCCGCTCCGAAACGTTGTGCCAGCTGGTCGATAGCCTCGATCAGGCCCGCGGTGGTGGCGGGTGCGTCGAACAGGCCGGCAACGGAGAACGGGCCGATCCTCAGCGTCCCGGCCCCGTCCAGCGCATAGCAGAACAGGCCGCGGATGTGGCCCGTGCCCATCCGGCAGGCGATGATTCCGCGCGGCGCCCCCGGCTGCACGAACGGCGCGGCCATGGCGCGCCATTGCGCCGGCGTCATCGCCGGGCGCAGGGGCTGCACGACCGGGAACGCCTGATCGATGTGCTCCGGCGGGAGGGGAGCGACCATGAAGCTCTTGGGCATCGGGGGTCCTTTCGCAAGGCACCTTGCCCGCATTCGCCGGCCGGGGCCTTGATCCCGATCAGGCGTCCGTCGCGCCGCTCCCGTCCATCACACACTCAGCTTCCCGCGCAGCTCGTCCACCGCTTTCTTGGGCAGCAGCTTGCGGGCGGCCAGTTCGTCCACGGCCTGGAAGGGGCGGGCCTCGACGATCTTCTGCGCGCGTTTCGGCCCGATGTGCTTCAGCGAGGCCAGCGCGTCCGGCGCCGCCCGGTTCAGGTCGATGAGCGCCACGGCCGCGGCGGTCACGCCCCCGGCCACCTCCAGCGCGCGATCGATCGCCTTGGCGGTCTTGCCCTTCTTCTTGCCGGCGGTGACGGCGCCGTGCACGCTTACCGCCGCACCGACAATGGCCGCGGCGGCATCGACCACCGCGCGCACCGTGTCGCCGATGCCCACCGCGCCGGCCTTGGGGGCCTTAGCGGTTCGGGGGGGCGGGGTGGGCTTCGCCGCGCGCGCCGGCGCCTTTCTGGCTTCGGCGGTTTTTGTGGTCTTGGCCGTCGCAGCCTTGGCCGCGGGCTTTTTCGGTTCGGTCGGCTTGGTGGTCTTCGTGGTCTTGCTCGGCATGGCAGATCCTCCGGCTTTTCAGGAAAAACCCACAGGAGGGGGCCGTGTTCCCAAGCTCACGCTGAAACGTCGCCTCAGCCGTTCGGCAAATCGAGCAGGCGAGCCATTTCGGCGGGGGCCGCCACCACGTCGGCCAGCGTATAGCGCGACAGCACGCCGATGAACGCGGCCAGCGCCTCGCCCAGGATGCCCTTGAGCCGGCAGGCCGGCGTGACGCGGCAGGCGTTGCCCGACGCGAAGCACTCGACCAGTTCCATATCCTCCAGGTGCCGCACCAGTTCGCCGAGGTTGATGGCATCCGGCGCCCGGGCAAGCCGCAGGCCGCCACCCTTGCCCCGCACCGCATCGACGTAGCCGAGCCGGCTCAACTCCTGCACCACTTTGACCAGATGATTGCCGGAGATGCCGTGGCGGTCCGCGATCTCCTGAGTGGTCGCCAGCGCATCGCGCTTCAGCGCGCAATAGGTCAGAACGCGGATTCCATAGTCTGTGTATCGCGTGATCTGCATCCCGCATCCTAAGGCATGGCGAAGCGTTCAATGAAAGGCGAAAAACGTCCAATCAAAGCACGTTGAAATTGCATAGCGGCCCTGCCGGATTTGCGCGCCGCTCGCTCGCTATAATATGCACTATAAATGCATATTAAAACAAGGAGGCATGGTGATGTCGAATCTGGTTAGCAGCCTGAAGAACGAGCACGCGCAGCTGAAGGAGCTTCTGGACCGCGTGAAGGTGCTGGGCATCGGCACGGAGGAGGGGCGGCGGACGCTGCGCGGTGCGCGTCAGGTGTTCGTCGATCACATCGCGCACGAGGACCGGGAGTTCTACCCGGCCTTCCTGGCGGCCTCGGCCGGCCGCCCCGATGCCGAGCGTCTGGCGATGCAGTTCGCCAGCGAGATGACGGCGATCAGCAAGGACATCCTGGGCTTCTTCGACAAGTACAAGGACGGCGGTTCGGGGCTGGAGTACGCCCGCGACTTCGGCCGCTTGTCCGCCGCGCTGTTCCTGCGCTGGCACAAGGAGGAAAGCGTCCTCTACACCCGGTATGCTGAGCTCGCCGCGAAGACGGCGGCGTAGCTGGTGCGCTGCGGCACGGGCGGATGGCGGCCGCCCGTACCCGGTGCTTCTTGCCACGGCCGGCGAAACGCTATAGGATCGAAGTCCTCAAGCGCCCGAGATGCGTCTGGCGGGAAGCGGCGGAATGCAACGCTCGGCATTCCTGTGTTGCATAGCGTTACACAGCGTTGCATTCGCGGTCCGGCGATCCTCTTTGCACACAAAGGACGTGCTGCACGGCGCACAATGGGAGGGGGCGCCCGAACGCCCCCTCTCCTGGCCCTTCTACTCCGCCGCCAGCGGTTTCGGGGTGGCCGGCTGGTGGAAGGCGTTCAGCAGGTCCGCTTCGCGGGCCTTGGCGGCGGCGACGTTGCGCTCCTTGATGGGGCCGTAGCCGCGCATGTCCATGGGCAGGCTGGCGATCTCCAGGGCGAGGCCGAGGTTCTCGCGCGTCAGCTTCGTCAGCATCTCGCCCACCATCGCCTCGAAATCGGCGATGAGCCGACGCTCCATCCGCCGTTCCGGCAGCCAGCCGAACGGGTCGAGCATCGTGCCGCGCAGCCGCCGGCCCTTGGCGAGCCAGACCATCGCCTTGCGCATCCACGGCCCGTAGGTGCGCTTCTTCGGTTCGCCGCCGTCCGCGTCGGTCTGGCCGAGCACCGGCGGGGAGAGGTGGAACTGGACTTTCCAGTCGCCCTCGAACATGCGGTCCAGCTTGTCGAAGAAGCCGGTGTCGGTGTAGAGCCGCGCCACCTCGTACTCGTCCTTGTAGGCCATCAGCTTGAACAGCGACCGCGCCACCGCCTCGGTCAGGACGGTGGAGCCAGGCATTTTCTGGCCCTCGACGCGGCGGGTCCAGTCCACCGTCGCGTGATAGCGCGCGGCGTAGGCCCCGTCCTGGTACTCGGTGAGGAAGCGCGTGCGCCGCTCGATCACCTCGTCCAGCGTCTCGGAGATACGGTGCTGTTCCTCGATGGGCTCATGGCCGAAGCTCTCCGGCGGCGTCGCCGCGGCCTCGACGGAGGCCGGATCGTGGGCGGCGCGGCGGCCCCAGAGGAACGCTTGGCGGTTCATCTCGACCGCCGCGCCGTTCAGTTCGATGGCCTTCAGCAGCGCCTCGGCGGACAACGGGATCAGCCCCTTCTGCCACGCGTAGCCGAGCATGAACGGGTTGGACGCGATGCTGTCGCCGAGCAGCGCCACGGAAAGCCCGGTGGCGTCCACCGCCGACACGCGGTCCTTGCCGCCGCAGGCCGCCTCGATGTCGCCGACCAGGGCGCCGACCGGCACGGTCAGGTCGCGCTGCTTGGTGAAATCGGCGGTGATCAGCTCGTGCGTGTTGACGATGGCGCGGGTCTTGCCGGCGGCCATCTTCGACAGGCCGTCGCCGGCCGCCGCCACCACCACGTCGCAGGCCACCACCGCGTCGGCGCCACCGGCGGCGATGCGGACGGAGTGGATGTCGTCCGGTGTCCGGCCGATGCGGATGTGGCTGGTCACCGCACCGCCCTTCTGCGCCAGCCCGGTCATGTCGAGCACGCCGATGCCCTTGCCCTCCAGGTGCGCGGCCATGCCGAGCAGCGCACCCACCGTCACCACGCCGGTGCCGCCGACGCCGGTGATGTAGATGCTCCACGGCCGCTCGCCGATCTCGGGCAGGACGGGGTCGGGCAAGGCCGAGGCGTCCACGCCGGTCTTGGCGACCGGCTTCGGCTTGCGCAGGTTGCCGCCGTGGATGGTGACGAAGCTCGGGCAGAAGCCTTTCACGCAGGAGAAGTCCTTGTTGCAGGTGGACTGGTCGATCTGTCGCTTGCGGCCGAACTCGGTCTCCACCGGGATCACCGACACGCAGTTGGACTTGACCGAGCAGTCGCCGCACGCCTCGCAGACCAGCTCGTTGATGACCGTGCGCTTGGCCAGATCCGGCATCTTGCCGCGCTTGCGGCGGCGGCGCTTCTCGGTGGCGCAGGTCTGGTCGTAGATCAGGATGCTGACGCCCCCCCCCTCGCGCAGTTCCTTCTGCACGCGTTCGAGGTCGTCGCGGTGCTCGACGCTGGTGAAGGGCGGCAGGCCGGAGTCGGCGCCGTACTTCTCCGGCTCGTCGGAGACCACGATGATGCGGCTCACCCCCTCGGCGGTCAACTGCTTGGCCAGCGAGGCGACGGTCAGCGTGCCGTCCACCGGTTGGCCGCCGGTCATGGCGACCGCGTCGTTGTAGAGGATCTTGTAGGTGATGTTCACCTTGGCGGCGATGGCCTGCCGGATTGCCAGGATGCCGGAGTGATAGTACGTGCCGTCGCCGAGGTTGGCGAAGATGTGCTTTTCCTCGGTGAACGGGGCCTGCCCGACCCACGGCACGCCCTCGCCGCCCATCTGGGTGAAGGTGTCGGTCCGCCGGTCGAGCCACGTCGCCATGTAGTGGCAGCCGATGCCGCCGAGTGCCCGCGAGCCCTCCGGCACGACGGTCGAGGTGTTGTGTGGGCAGCCCGAGCAGAAGGTCGGCTTGCGGACGATGCGCGCGACGTGCGCCTTCTGCTTCTCTTGGGCGTCGAGGAAGGCGACGCGCTGGCGGATCTGCTCGTTGTCCACGAAGCGCAGCAGCCGCCGGCCGATGACCACGGCGATCTGCGCAGGCGACAGCTCGCCGGCCGAGGGGAGGATCCAGTCGTTGTTCTCGTCGAACTTGCCGACCACCCGCGGACGCACCTCGGGGTTCCAGTTGTAGAGCTGTTCCTTGAGCTGGTTCTCGATGACCGCGCGCTTCTCCTCGACGACGACGATCTCGTCGAGGCCCTCGCAGAAGTGGCGCGCGCCCTCGCGCTCCAGCGGCCAGGGCATGGCGACCTTGTAGACGGTGATGCCCAGGTCGGCCGCCATCGCCTCGGAAATGCCCAGCTCGTCCAGGGCTTGGCGGACGTCCAGATAGCTCTTGCCCGTGGTGACGATGCCGAAGCGCGGGCGGGGGGAGGATATGACGACTTGGTCCAGCTTGTTGGCCCGCGCGAACGCCAGGGCGGCGTACAGCTTGTGCCGCATCAGCCGGTATTCCTGCTCCAGCGGCGGGTCCGGCCAGCGGATGTTGAGGCCCCCCAAGGGCATGGGGAAGTCCTCGGGGATCACCGGATGCACGCGCAGCGGATCGACCATGACCGAGGCGGAGGTGTCCACCGTCTCGGCGATGGTCTTCATGGCGATCCAGCAGCCGGACCAGCGGCTCATCGCCCAGCCGATCAGGCCGTAGTCGAGGATCTCCTGCACGCCGGCCGGGTTCAGCACCGGGATCATGGCGTGCATGAACGCGTGCTCGGACTGGTGCGGGAAGGTGGAGGACTTGGCGTTGTGGTCGTCGCCGGCCAGCACCAGCACGCCGCCATGCCGGGACGTGCCGGCCCCGTTGGCGTGCTTGAAGACGTCGCCGGAGCGGTCCACACCCGGCCCCTTGCCGTACCACATGGCGAAGACGCCGTCGTACTTGGCGCCGGGGAACATGCCGACCTGCTGGCTGCCCCACACGGCGGTGGCGCCCAGCTCCTCGTTGACGCCGGGCTGGAAGTGGATGTGGCTCTTCGCCAGGAACTCCTTGGCGTTCCACAAATTCTGGTCGAGCCCGCCCAGCGGCGAGCCGCGGTAGCCCGAAATGAAGCACCCGGTGTTGAGCCCGGCGGCCAGATCCCGCTGGCGCTGCATCATCGGCAGGCGCACCAGCGCCTGGGTGCCGGTGAGGTACACGCGCCCCTGTTCGAGCGCGTACTTGTCCTGAAGCGACACGTTGGCGAGAGTCACGGTGGCGAGTGCCATCTTTCCATCCCCGTACGACGCGGCGAAACTCCGCGTGTTCTTATGTTTGACTGACAGAAAGGTAATTCTTGCTGTCGTATCAGTCCATCGCCGGCCGGGGTGCCGTGTGAAAAAGCAAGGAATGGTCGGCGGATGCGTTTCCGTCGACAGTGAATATAGGGATTCGCGGGGCCAACGGAAATTACCGGTCCGGCCTATGGAGGGGCGTACCGATCAGCCGATCAGCCGATCAGCCGGGCTTCGCGCGGACCGCGGGGCGCCTCCGGCTCATCCCAACTCGTGCCCTCGACCATGGGGTGGTTCTCGATCAGGGAGTCCACGCCGGTGGCAAGGCAGACGGCAAGGCTGCGGTCGGCGGCCAGCCGGTCGCCCCTGTCGCGGGTGACCAGCCAGCGCAGCCCGGCGTGATGCGCCCTCAGCGTCTCGAAGAAGGCCGGGACGAACGGGTCCACCTTGGTGACGCAGCGCGCCAGCGAGCGGACGATCTCCTCCACGACCGGGTCGCCGGACGCCCCGTGCTGGAGGTCGGCGGCGACGACGCGCAGCGCACCCAGGTTCAGGTCGCGCCGGTCCAGCACGCTTTCCAGACGGTCCAGCGCCATGAGCAGGCGCAGGCACCGCTCACGCTCGGCCGGCGAGGCGTCGCCGCCGGGCAGGCGCGGCGGGCTGTGCGGGAACAGCGCCCCGCCGGGCGGCAGCGCCGGATGCTGGATGTGCGGGGCGGTGGCCGGGACCGGGCGGCGGGGCCGGCGCAGCACCGCCTCGATCCGCCGGGCGATGACCGCCGCCGATACCGGCTTGGCGAGCACTGCGTCGGCTCCGACGTCCCAGGCGGCGCGAACGGTCGGAACGTCGGCCTGAGCGGTGAGCACGATGACCGGCAGGTCGTGGCGCGGGCTGTCTGGCGCGTGGCGGAGCCAGCGCAGCAACGCCGCTCCGTTGACCGGCGCCATGATCCAATCGGTCACCACCAGATCGACGGGCTCGCTGCACAGGATGCTCCTGGCCTCGGCGCCGTCGGCGGCGGTGAGCACCCGGACGACGCCCCACTGGATGAGCATTTCCTGAAGCCCACAACGCAGCAGGGCGTTGTCGTCGGCGACGAGAATCTTCAGGCGGGCGAGGGGGCGTGGGGTCATGGCGCTGGCGTTCGCTTCGTCGTGCATCGTCGATCGGACATATCGGCCGTGGGGGCCGCCGACGCAGGACGTGGAGACGGATTAGCGCCATTCCCGGACCGCTCGCCGGGAGGGGATTGCTTTGGGGGGATGGGCGCCCGATCAGGAGGGCCGCAAGCGCCGGGGGCAGACCGGCGCGCGTCCTCAAGGGGTTACCCCTTCACCAAGGTCAGGTCGCGCAGCACGGCCACCTCGTGTGCCTGCTCGTTCAGGCGGGCCTTCACCACGTCGCCGATGGAGACGATGCCGACAAGGTCGCCCACGTCGTTGCACACCGGCACGTGGCGGTGGCGGCGCATGGTCATCATCTGCATCAGGTCCTTGATGGAGTCCTTCGGCGTGCAGGTGCGGACCTCCTTGGTCATCAGATCCTCGACCTTGTCCTGCAAGGCGTCTTCGCCATGGTCGGCGATGGCGCGGACGATGTCGCGCTCCGACAGGATGCCCACCAGCTTGCCGCGCTTATCGCGCACGACGACGGCGCCGATCCGCTTGTCGGTCAGCAGCCGGGCGGCGTCCTCCAGCGTGCTGTTCGGCAGGATCGAGACGATGGTGTGGCCCTTGTTGCCCAGCACGTCGGCGATGGTGCTCATGCCTTCTCTCCCCTTGTGTGGAGCCGATTGTTGGCCCCTCATCATTTAGCGTTGCGCCCGCCGGCAACAACGGCGCAAAGGGAAGTCTTTGCATCAGGGAAACGGCATGAGGGGGCCTGGACGTGCAGGCGGCTGGTCTGAGCGTTCAGGTGGCCGGGATCTTTTCCGCGAGAATGATGTACTGGAGCGGCAGGACGCCCTCGGCAAATCCGTCCGGGTCGATGCCCATGGCCTGCACCGCGGGGCGCAGGGTGTCGGCGAAGCGCATCCCGTCCTCGCGGTCGAAGATGCGGCCGCGCACGTCGGCCGGCTGCCAGCCGGCGCGCATGAACAGGTCGAGGCCGCTGTCCAGCGTGAAGAAGCGCAGGTGCGTGCGGTCCAGGATGCCGCCGTCCGTGTAATCCCAGTGCCCGCCCAACAGCGCCGTCAGCACCGACCAGTGCTGGACGTTGGGGATGCAGGCGATAACCACGGCGTCCGCCCGCGTCACGCGGTGCAGACGGGTCAGCAGGCGCGCCGGGTCGATGAGGTGTTCCAGCACGTCCCCGAACACCACGGCGTCGAAGCTGCCGCCGTCGATCTGCGCCAGCACCGAGTCGTCCTCGGCGTCGCCCTCCACCACGCGGTCGAGGCGCTGGCGCGCGACCATGGCGGCCTCGGGGTTCAGTTCCAGCCCGGTGCAGTGCGCCTGCGGCGTGCGGGCCTTGAGCGCCTGCCCGAGTGCGCCGGTGCCGCACCCTACTTCGAGAATTCGCGTCGCGGCGGCGGGGATGGCGTCGAGCAGGTCGGGGTTGACCTGATCATGGTAGGCCAGCGGGTGTCCGCAAAAGGCCGGCATGGGATGGGTTCCTTTCCTCCGCCCGGCCATTCCCGCGTGCCGGGAATGGCCGGGCGGTGGGGCGTGTCTACTCGCCCATGCCCAGGGCCTGCTTGTAGAGCTCCAGGATGGCTTCCTGTTCCTGCAGGTCGTTCTTGTCCATTTTGCGCAGACGGATGATCTGGCGCATGATCTTGGCGTCGAAGCCGGTGCCCTTGGCCTCGGCATAGACTTCCTTGATGTCGTCCTGGAGGCCCTTCTTCTCTTCTTCCAGGCGCTCGATGCGCTCGATGAAGGAGCGCAGGCGATCCACGGCGATGCCGCCGACGTCGGACATGATGGCTAACCTCTCGCACGGTGACCGGGGTGTCTTTCGAAGCGGCGACGATATCGGCGCAAATTGGTGTTAGCAAGGGGGCGGCTTACGTCGTGCGCCGGTTGTCACGCATGGAGCCTATGACCCCCGGTCAGACCAAAGTCGCATCGCCGAAACCGACGCGGTGTGCGAAACCGGCCCATTGCGCCCCATGCGGCAAGGGGGCGGCTTCACAAGCCGTACCGATTGCGGCAAAGATGCCTATTCAAGAAGTGAAATGCCTTCGCGTTGCAGATTCGGGGAAGGGAAAAACAATGAAGGTCGCCATACCCAAGGAACGGCGCCCGAACGAGGCGCGCGTCGCCGCGTCTCCGGAGACGGTGAAAAAGCTTAAGGCCCTCGGGCTGGACATCGTGGTGGAGAGCGGCGCCGGTCTCGGCGCCTCGATCACTGACGATGCCTTCACCGCGGCCGGCGCCACCATTGCGCCCGACGCCGCCACGGCGCTGTCCGGCGCCGACATCGTGCTGAAGGTCCAGCGCCCGCTGCTGCCCGCCGAAGGCGGGGCGGACGAATTGTCGCTGATCAAGCGCGGCGCCCTGCTGTTCGGCATCCTGAACCCGCATGCCAGCCGCGACCACGTCAAGGCGTACGCCGATGCGGGCGTCAATGCCTTCGCCATGGAGTTCATGCCGCGAATCACCCGCGCGCAGGTGATGGACGTGCTGTCCTCCCAGGCCAACCTCGCCGGTTACAAGGCGGTGGTGGACGCGGCCAGCGAGTACACCCGCGGCTTCCCGATGATGATGACCGCTGCCGGTACGGTGCAGCCGGCCCGCGCCTTCATCATGGGTGTCGGAGTCGCCGGCCTCCAGGCCATCGCCACCGCCAAGCGCCTGGGCGCCATCGTCTCGGCCACCGACGTGCGCCCGGCCGTGAAGGAGCAGGTGAAGTCCCTGGGCGGCAGCTTCGTTGCCGTCGAGAACGACGAGTTCAAACAGGCCGAGACCGCCGGCGGCTACGCCAAGGAGATGTCGGACGACTACAAGCGCCAGCAGGCGGCGCTGGTGGCCGAGCACATCAAGAAGCAGGACATCGTCATCACCACCGCGCTGATCCCCGGCCGCAAGGCTCCGGTGCTGGTGACCGCCGAGCACGTCGCCTCGATGAAGCCCGGTTCGGTGATCGTCGATCTCGCGGTCGAGCAGGGCGGCAACGTCGAGGGCTCCAAGCCCGGCGAGACGGTGATGACCGCCAACGGCGTCAAGATCGTCGGCCATCTGAATTACCCGAGCCGCATCGCGGTCGACGCCTCGCTGCTCTACGCCAAGAACCTGCTGGCCCTCCTGACGTCGCTGCACGACAAGGAGAAGGGCATCGCGCTCAACTGGGACGACGAGATCGTCAAGGCCATCGCGCTGACCCGCGACGGTCAGGTCGTCCATCCGGCCTTCGCCGCCCAGCCGGCTTAAGGAGAGACCCAAACCATGGACCAGACCCAACTGTCCAACCGCCTCGCCGAGATCAAGGGGAACCTGGCGGTGCTCTCCAACCAGGCGGACGCGCTGGCCGCGCAGATCGCCACCAGCGCCGCCCCGGCGGCCGAGGCGGCCGGCGGCCACGGCAGCTTCTTCATCACCGGCCTGACGGTGTTCGTGCTGGCCTGCTTTGTGGGCTACTATGTGGTGTGGCGCGTCACCCCGGCGCTGCACTCGCCGCTGATGGCGGTCACCAACGCGGTGTCCTCGGTGATCATCGTCGGTGCGCTGATTGCCGCCGGCCCGGCCGACTTCGGCTTTTCGAAGATCATGGGCTTCCTGGCGGTCATCCTCGCCAGCGTCAACATCTTCGGCGGCTTCCTGGTCACCCAGCGCATGCTGAGCATGTTCAAGAAGAAGGGCAAATAAGATGGAATCCTTCGCAGCCCTTCTTTATCTGGTCGCCTCGGTCTGCTTCATCATGGCGCTGAGGGGCCTGTCGTCGCCGGAAACCTCGCGGCAAGGCAACATCTACGGCATGGTCGGCATGACCATCGCCATCATCACCACGCTGGCGCTGCCCATCGTGCAGTCCTACTGGATGATCATCCTGGGCATCGCCATCGGTGGCGGCGTCGGCTATGTGGTGGCCAAGCGCATCGAGATGACGGCGCTGCCGCAGCTCGTCGCCGCCTTCCACTCGCTGGTCGGTCTGGCCGCGGTGTTCGTGGCGGTGGCTGCCTTCTACTCGCCCGCGGCCTACGGCATCGGCCTGCCCGGCGCCATCGCCAAGGGCTCGCTGATCGAGATGAGCCTGGGCACAGCCATCGGCGCCATCACCTTCTCCGGCTCCATCGTGGCGTTCGCCAAGCTGCAAGGGCTGGTCAGCGGCAAGCCGCTGATCTTCCCTTACCAGCACCATCTGAACGCGGCGCTCGGCGTCGTCGCCATCCTGACGATCATCTGGCTGATGAACTCCAACTCGGCCGCGGCCCTGTGGATTCTCATCCTCTTGTCGCTGGCGCTCGGCTTCCTGCTGATCCTGCCGATCGGCGGGGCGGACATGCCGGTGGTCATCTCGATGCTGAACAGCTACTCGGGCTGGGCGGCGGCGGGCATCGGCTTCACGTTGCAGAACAATCTGCTGATCGTGACGGGTGCGCTGGTCGGCTCGTCGGGTGCGATCCTGTCCTACATCATGTGCAAGGGCATGAACCGCTCGATCTTCAACGTCATCCTCGGCGGCTTCGGCGGCGAGACCGCCGGCCCGGCGGCGGGGGCGGGCGGTGAGCGCGGCACGGTCAAGGCCGGCTCGCCGGAGGACGCAGCCTACATCATGAAGAACGCCCAGTCGGTGATCGTCGTCCCCGGCTACGGCATGGCGGTGGCGCAGGCGCAGCACGCCCTGCGCGAAATGGCCGACATGCTGAAAAAGGAAGGCGTCGAGGTCAAGTACGCCATCCACCCGGTGGCGGGCCGCATGCCCGGCCACATGAACGTGCTGCTGGCCGAGGCCAACGTGCCGTACGACGAGGTGTTCGAGCTGGAGGACATCAACCGCGACTTCGGCACGGCGGACGTGGCGTTCGTGATCGGCGCCAACGACGTGACCAACCCGGCGGCGAAGACCGACCCGCAATCGCCGATCTACGGCATGCCGATCCTCGACGTGGAGAAGGCCAAGACGGTGTTCTTCATCAAGCGCTCGATGGCCTCGGGTTATGCCGGCGTCGAGAACGAGCTGTTCTTCCGCCCCAACACGATGATGCTGTTCGGCGACGCCAAGAAGGTCACCGAAGAGGTCGTCAAGTCGATGGAACACGCCTGATCGCGTGCTGCGAGGGGGCCTTCGGGCCCCCTCGGTTTTTTGGGAGCAGGGATGGCCGCCTACATCATCGTCGAGGCCGACGTGCACGACCCCATCGCCTACGAGGAATACCGCAGGCTCTCCAGCGATGCGGTGAAGAAGCACGGGGCCACCTTCCTGGTGCGGGGTGGCGCCCGGCACGTGCTGGAGGGCGATTGGCAGCCCAAGCGCATCGTCGTGCTGGAGTTCCCTTCAGCCGAGGCGGCGCACGCCTTCTATCACAGCCCCGAGTACGAAAAGGCCCGCGAGGCGCGCAAGCACGCCGCCAAGCTGAACGTCATCATCGTCGAGGGCGGGGTTTAGGTGGTCAGCTGATCCAGCCGATCCGCTCCAGGCGCAACACTTTGAGCCAGCCCGCCGGGTTGTCCCAGCGCGCGTCGAAGTCCACCGAGAAATGGCGCAGATCGGCGCGGCCGATCAGGTTCTCCGCCGGCACGAACCCCACGCCGCCCATGTCCTGCGGCACGCGGCTGTCCAGCGAGTTGGAGCGGTTGTCGCCCATCATGAAGTAGTGCCCGGCCGGCACCACCAGCTCCGCCGTGTCGTCGAGCGGGCCGAGGACGGGCGCGTGCAGCACCCGGTGGCGCACGCCGCCCGGCAGAGTCTCGATGAACTGCGGGACGCCCTGGTGGTTCTCGACGCGCTCCAGCCGGACGGGTTCGCCGTTGATGGTCAGCACGCCACGCACCATGCGAATGCGGTCGCCGGGCAGGCCGACGACGCGCTTGACGTAGGCCGTCTCCGGGTCGCGCGGCAGCTTGAACACCACGATGTCGCCGCGCTGCGCCGGCCGTTCCAGCGCGCGGCCGGAGAAGAGATTCACGTTCAAGGGCAACGAATGCCGGCTGTATCCGTAGGCGAACTTGCTGGCGAACATGAAGTCGCCGACTGCCAGCGTCGGCAGCATGGACTCCGACGGCACATGAAACGGCTCGGCCACCGCGGTGCGCACGCCGACGGCGAGGAGACACGCCAGAACGACGGTCTTCGCCGTCTCGCGCCAGGAAGTCTTGCCGGTGCTCATCGTCCGCTCCGCATGGTTGTGCCCACGCATGCTAACAGCTTGGACGTGGCGGACAAGGGCGTCAGGTGCTCGCATGCCTCTTCCGCGCGATAGCGCTTGGCGCTATCATTATCATATGAATAAGGCGCACCGCACGACCCTGGCCGCCATCTTTGACCGTCCGACCCGCGCGGGCATCCGGTGGGCCGATATCGAAGCGTTGATCAGGGCTCTGGACGGTGTGGTAGAGGAGCGCGCCGGCAGCCGCGTGTGGGTGGAGGTCAACGGCAAGGGTGCCGTGTTCCATCGCCCGCACCCGCAACCGGAGACGAAGAAGGGCGCCGTGGACGCCGTGCGCACGCTGTTGGTCAACGCAGGGATCAAGCCATGACCATGGAGTACAAGGGCTACGTTTCAGGTCCCATCGACTTCGACCCGGAGGACGGCACCTTCTCGAGTACGGTCGCCGGCCTGTCGGACGTGATCCATTTCGAGGGTATGAACGCTGTCGAGTTGTGGGACAGCTTCCGGGGCAGCATCGACGAGTATCTGGCGATTTGCGCCGAGAAGGGCCGCTCGCCCGACAAGCCGTTCAACGGCAAGATCCTGGTGCGCACCGCGCCGGAACTGCACCGCAAGGCCGCCCTGCGCGCCGCGGCCGAGGGCATCAGCCTCAGCCAATGGATCGCCCGCCAGATCGAAGCGGCGCCCTGACCGGCGGTCAGCCCTTCTTCACCCCGAAGCAATGCTCATCGGCCGGGAAGCGCCGCGCCTTCACGTCGGCGGCGTACTCCGCAGCGGCCCGCGACACCTGCTCGCCCAGTTGTGCATAGCGGCGGACGAACTTCGGCGTGAACTCCGCGAACAGGCCGAGCAGGTCGTCGCTCACCAGCACCTGACCGTCGCACGCGGGGGAGGCGCCGATGCCGATGGTGGGGACAGCGACCTCGGCGGTGATGGCGCGGGCCAGCGGTTCGACCGTGCCCTCGATCACCAGGGCGAAGGCGCCGGCATCGGCGATCGCGCGGGCGTCGGCGCGGATGCGCTCGCTTGATGCCGGGTCGCGGCCGACCGCCTTGTAGCCGCCCAGCGCGTTGACCGACTGCGGCAGCAGCCCGACATGGCCCATCACCGGCACGCCGCGGGCGGTGAGGAAGGCCACCGTCTCGGCCATCTCGGCGCCGCCCTCCAGCTTCACCGCCTGGGCGCCGGTCTCAGCCAGCGCACGCGAGGCGGCGCGGAACGCGGCCTGCGGGGATTCCTGGTAGGTGCCGAAGGGCAGGTCGATGACGACGCAAGCGTGCGTGCTGCCGCGCACCACCGCGCCACCGTGGGCGATCATCAGGTCGAGCGTCACCGGCAGCGTCGAGTCGTAGCCGTAGACCACCATGCCCAGCGAGTCGCCGACCAGCAGCAGGTCAACGTGCGGGTCAAGCAGACGCGCCATGGGCGCGGTGTAAGCGGTGAGACAGACGATAGGCTCGCCGCCCTTGCGGGCGCGCAGCTCGGGCACGCCGATGCGGCGGGTGGACGTGACGGCGCTCATCCGATGTGCTCCGGGTTGGGGGCTTGGGGACAAATGCCAAAACCGCCCTCGCGCAGGCGCGGGGCGGTAGGCTTGACGCATCGACAGGGCGGGTGCGGTAAAACCGCGCCCGGCAGCTACGACTAGTAGCCCTCGCGCTCCATGCGCTTACGCAGAAGCTTGCGGGTGCGGCGAACCGCTTCCGCCTTCTCGCGTGCGCGCTTCTCCGAGGGCTTCTCGTAGTTCCGGCGCAGCTTCATCTCCCGGAAAATGCCCTCGCGCTGCATCTTCTTCTTCAGCGCGCGGAGGGCCTGATCGACGTTGTTGTCACGTACCAGAACTTGCACGGTTGACCGTCATCCCTTCTGAGGCGCCCGGAGGAGCCCTTGGTTTCGCCAAGCAACATTAGGGGATGCGCAATCCCGCGCACCCCTCAGCGGAATTGGATGTATCACGCATTTCCGTCGAAGGGAAGATTTGAATCGGCTTTCTGTTCCCGATGCCGTTCCGGTTGCCGAGGCCGTGCCCGCTCCCAGATAATGAACCATGGCTCTTTTGAAGATTGCCCGCATGGGGCACCCGGTGTTGCGCACCATGGCCGAGCCGGTGCGCGACCCAGCGGACCCGGAGATCCGGCGCCTTGCCGCCGACATGATCGACACGATGCTGGATGCTCCCGGCGTTGGCTTGGCGGCGCCGCAGGTCCACCAGGGGCTGCGCATCGTCGTCATCCGCGTGTCCGCCGAGCGCGCGGGCGGCGAGTCGGTGCCGGAGACGGTGCTGATCAATCCGGAGATCGAGCCCCTGGACGATGAGATGGAACTGGGCTGGGAGGGGTGCCTGTCGATTCCCGGCCTGCGCGGTCTGGTGCCGCGGCATCACCGCATCCGCTACCGCGGCGTCGGCCTCGACGGTGCCGTGATCGAGCGCGAGGCGGAGGGCTTCCATGCCCGCGTGGTGCAGCACGAGGTGGATCATCTCGACGGCGTGCTCTACATCGATCGCATTCCGGACCTGCGGCTGCTCGCCTTCAACGAGGAGTCGCATCACATCGCGGCCGCCCTGGCGGCCCAGCAGGAGGAATAAGATGGACACACCGATGGAAATGGATTCGGTGCGGGACGAGATCCTGCTGGCGACTCTGCCCAACGTTGTCTTCGACGGCTGGAGCGAGCTGGCGTTGCGTGACGGCGCCCGCATAGCCGGCCATGACGCGGTGATGGCGCACCGCGCCTTCCCCGGAGGCATCCCCGAACTGATCGAGCATTTCGGCGCCTGGACCGACCGCCGCATGGCCGAGGAGATGGCAGCGCGCCCGCTGGCCGAGATGCGCACCGGCGACAAGGTCAAGCTGGCGCTGCGCACGCACTTCGAGGTGCTTGAGCCGCACCGCGAGGCCAAGCGGCGCATGATGGCCTATCTGGCGATGCCGCAGAACGTGGCGCTGGGGCTGCAGCTGCTGTACCGCTCAGTGGATTCCATGTGGTACGCGGCCGGCGACGACTCGACCGACTTCAACCACTACACCAAGCGCGCGCTGCTGGCGGCGGTGCTCAGCGCCTCCACCTTCTACTGGCTTGACGATCAGTCGGAGGGGCGCGAGGAATCCTGGTCGTTCATCGATCGCCGCCTCGCCGACGTCATGGGCGTGGGCAAGGCGATGTCGACGGTGGGCGGCATCGGCGGCCTGATCTGGCGCCTGCCGAGCCCGATGCGCTTCGCCCGCCAGCTGCGCCAGCGCACTACCGACGCCCAGGCCGGCAACGCCACGGTGCACATGGCGGAGAACATCTGAGCCGGGGTGCGAGGTGCTGAGACTTCACGGATTGCACGAATTTTTTTCGATGCTTGCACAGCGACGGCGCATCCCGAAGGCCGTTGCTGGGCACGATCAAGAAAAATCCGTGTAATCCGTGCCCAAATCCGTGCAATCCGTGAAGATCTAGTTGTCCTCCACTAGGATCGCGCGCTGCTTCTTCGGCTTCTTAGCGGCCTGCGCCCGCAGCGCAGCGTCATAGGCGGGCCGCGCCCAGGACAGCATTTCGTTGCCATCGTCCAGCACCGAGTCGGGCGGGCGGTGGTAGGGCATCCGCATGGGCTTCTCGGGAAACGGCGCGAACGGCGGCAGGTCGAGTGCCTCGTACGCTGTACGTGTACGCTCGTCGGTGCGCAGGTACAGCACCTCGTCGGCGATCAGCGCCATCATCACGCCGTCGCAGTACACCCCGTACCCGCCGAACATACGGCGGGCACGCACCTCGCCCATAGGGGACAGCAGTTCGCAAACGAGGTCGGCGAACTCGGCCCCTGGCGCGGGCCTGGGCGGCACGGCGACTACTTCTTGCGGAAGGCGTCAAGGGTGACGACTTCGCCGCGCTTCGGCGGCTCGTCGGCGTCGGTGGGGGCGGGCTTCGCCTCCTCCTTGAAGGGCGTACGCTCGCCGATGGGAGCTACCTCGGCGGATTCGGCCGGAGTCGCGGGCTGGAATTGCAGCGCGAAGTTCACCGAGGGGTCGGCGAAGGTGGTGATCGCGCCCAGCGGGATCTCCAGCCGTTCGTGCACGTTGTTGAAGCTCAGCGTCACCGCGAACTTCTCGTCGTCCACCTCCAGCCCATAGTACTGGTACTGGAGAACGATGGTCATCTCGTTCGGGTATTGGCTGCGCAGGTACTCCGGGATGTCGACGCCGGGGTAGCTGGTGCGGAACGTCAGGTAGAAATGGTGATTGCCGGGAAGGCCCCGATCGACGACCTGGCGGATCGCATCGCGCACGACGCCCCGAAGGGCGGTCTCGACCATCTTATCGTAACGGAGCTGCTCTTTCGCCATTCTCACGCCGGCCTTCGAAAAGGAAGTGTGGGCCTTCTGTTGCTAGGTGGCCCACGAACCCCACCTTCAAGTGCTACCCCGAAGGGATTTGATTTAGGCTTACCAGCCGCCGTTAGGCAGCGAGGCGAGCCTGAGCAACGTTGTCATTGGCAACTATTGCGATTGGCCCGATAACGGCGGTACCATGCCGAGCGAAAACTTTACCTTTACTACGCGCGTCGATCCTGTTTCGCCCCCATGAGCCCGCCCGCCCGAAAAACCAGGAGGGAGGGGATTGGTGGAGGCGCCGGGTACCGCCCCCGGGTCCGCAACGCCTATTCCGCAAAGCGTTTATCGCCATAGTCGGTGTTACCCGACGGCGGTAATATAGGGACTTCCGTCGGCCAAAGGAAGAGCAGGGGTGCGGTCGCGGGCATATAATTTTGCGTGGAATTTTCCCCCGCCTGGTCTAGGAATGGCGTAGGGGTCCGTGACCAACCCCCCATATGCTGGAGAACCCATGCCGATCACGCCCGATCAGCGCGCCGAGATCGACCGGCAGCGCGCCGTTTCGTCCGAGACCCGCCGCGCCACCGTGCCGGCCCTGGAAGAGATCCTGTACGAGCCGCTCGAGGTGCTCGACCACGGGTTCGTCCGGGTCATCGACTACATGGGCGACGATGCGGCGGTGGTGCAGGCGGCGCGCGTCTCCTACGGCAAGGGCACCAAGAAGGTCAGCGAAGACGCCGGCCTTATCAAGTACCTGATGCGCCATCGCCACTCGACCCCGTTCGAGATGTGCGAGATCAAGTTCCACGTGAAGCTGCCGATCTTCGTCGCCCGCCAGTGGATTCGCCACCGCACGGCGAACGTCAACGAATACTCGGCGCGCTACTCGATCCTCGACCGGGAGTTCTACGTGCCGGCGCCCGAGCAGCTCGGCGCCCAGTCCACCGACAACCGCCAGGGCCGCGGCGACGTGCTGGTGGGCGATGAGGCGGCGCGGGTCCTGAAGATCCTGCGCGACGACTCCGAAACCTGCTACGCGCACTACGAGGAGCTGCTGAACGTCCGCGAGGACGGCTCGGTCATCGACGAGAACCGCCAGGGGCTGGCGCGCGAGCTGGCGCGCATGAACCTGCCGCTGAACTACTACACGCAGTGGTACTGGAAGGTGGACCTGCACAATCTGCTGCACTTCCTGTCCCTGCGCGCCGACATCCACGCCCAGTACGAGATCCGGGTGTACGCCGAGGCGATGCTGGACGTGGTGAAGCGCTGGGTGCCGGCGGTGTACGACTCGTTCACCCAGTACCGCATGGGCGGCGCGCACCTGTCGCGCACCGGGCTGGAGATCGTCCAGCGCATGCTCTCGGGCGAGGCGGTGACCCAGGAAAACAGCGGCTTGTCCAAGCGCGAATGGCGGGAACTGATGGAGTCGCTGGGACGCGCCGAGTGATCAGCGCTCGCCGCCCTGCAACCCCGTCGCCCACATCATGCCGAGCACCGCGCCCTTGCAGCGCGGCAGCAACGCCAGTGTGAGCGCCAGGGTCAGCAGCGGCCAGATGGCGAAGTGCACCCACGCCTCGGGGTGGTAGGCCTGCTCGACCATCAGCAGGCTCGGCACGACGATGTGGCCGACGATGAGGATCGTCATCCACGGCGGCGCATCGTCGGCGCGCATGTGGCCGTAGGGCTCGCCGCAGGCCGCGCACAGCTCCACCGGCTTCAGGTAGCGGTGCAGCAGCCGGCCGCGGCCGCAGGCCGGGCACGTCTGCGCCACACCGCGCAGCACGGCGGACAGCGTGGATCGCTTCTCCATAGGGATGCTCGCCATTCAGGGCTCTTTCGTTCGGTCCGGCACTCATATGGGGCGCGGACCGGCGTCCGGCACCGAGCGCAAGGCTTCTATGCGCCTGAGGATGTTCTCCAGCCGCATCTGGAGTTCATGGGCGCACAGCGCGTAGGAGCCGGCCCGCGCCTCTCCGGCGATGTCGGCCAGCGCGGATTCCAGCTCGCGGATGCGGGCGTCGCGTGAGTCTTCGGGCATTGCGGCTCCTGGGCGGCTCCTGGCTGCGTGATCTTTCCAGCTGGCATGCTCTCGCACCGGTTGACGGGGCGCGCGGGGCCGGCTAGGGCATGCGAGGAATCATCGTACGCCCAGGAAAATCCGACAAGGGGGACCGAGACCATGACCATTTCGCGCGTCCTGCTGGCTGCCGCCGCGGCGACCCTGTTCGCCTCGCCGGTGCTGGCCCAAAGCAAGTCGGTCGCCATCACCGCCATCGTCGAGCACCCGGCGCTCGACGCCACCCGCGACGGCGTGATCGCGGCGCTGAAGGAGGCCGGCTTCACGCCGGGCCAGGGGCTCAAGGTCGATTACCAGTCGGCGCAGGGCAACCCGGCCACTGCGGCGCAGATCGCCCGGCAGTTCATCGGCCAGCGCCCGGATGTGATCGTGCCGATCTCCACCCCCTCGGCGCAGGCCGTGGCGGCGGCGACGCGCGACGTGCCCGTGGTCTTCACCGCCGTGACCGACCCGGTGGGCGCGCAACTGGTCCGCAGCATGGAGAAGCCCGGCGGCAACGTCACCGGCGTGTCGGACATGGCCCCGGTGGCGGCGCACGTGGCGCTGATCCAGGAGATCGTGCCGGCCGTCAAGCGCATCGGCGTCGTCTACAATCCCGGCGAGCCCAACTCGGTCAGCATGGTCAAGGTGCTGAAGGACGAGGCGGCCAAGAAGGGCTTGAGCGTCGTCGAGGCGGCGGCCAACAAGTCGGCCGACGTGCAGACCGCCGGGCGCAGCCTGGTCGGCAAGGCGGACGCCATCTACGTGCCGCTCGACAACACGGTGGTCTCGGCGCTGGAAGCGCTGAACGCGGTGGGCGCGCAGGCGAAGCTGCCGGTGTTCTCCGCCGACACCGACAGCGTGGCGCGCGGCACGGTGGCGAGCATCGGCTTCGACTATTTCCAGGTCGGCAAGCAGACCGGCGCGGTGGTGGCGCGGGTGCTGAAGGGCGAGAAGCCCGGCGACATCCCGGTGGAACTGGCGAAGGGCACCGACCTGTTCGTCAACCCCAAGGCCGCCGCCGCCATGGGCGTGACCCTGCCGGAGAGCGTCACCAAGCGCGCGACCAAGACCGTTGGACAGTAAACAGTGACTGAAATCGCCTTCTTCGGCGCGGTGGAGATCGGGCTGGTCTACGCGCTGGTGGCGCTCGGGGTGTTCCTGTCGTTCCGGGTGCTCGACTTCCCGGACCTGACGGTGGACGGCAGCTTCCCCCTGGGCGCCGCGGTCGCCGCCACGCTGATCGTCGCCGGGGTCAACCCGTGGCTCGCCAGCCTTGCCGCCATGGCGGCGGGGGCGGGGGCCGGGCTGGTCACGGCGGTGCTCAACGTGCGCTTCCGCATCCTGCATCTGCTGGCCTCGATCCTCACCATGATCGCGCTGTTCTCGGTGAATCTGCGGGTCATGGGGAAACCCAACGTCGCGCTCATCATGCAGGACACGGTGCTGACGCCGTTCTACGGATTGGGGCTGCCCGACCACATCGTGCGGCCACTGTTCGTGGCGGCGGTGGTGCTGGCGGTGGTGGCGCTGCTGGCGCGCTTCCTGGCCAGCGAGTTCGGGCTGGCGATGCGGGCGACCGGCGTCAATGCCCGTATGGCCCGTGCCCAGGGTGTGGAGACCGACACCCACCTGACCCTCGGCATCGCGCTGTCCAACGCGCTGGTCGGGCTGGCCGGGGCGCTGTTCGCGCAGACCAACGGCTTCGCCGACGTCACCACCGGCATCGGCACCATCGTGGTCGGCCTCGCGGCGGTCATCGTCGGCGAGACGGTGCTGCCGATCCGCGGCATCGCCGGGGCGCTGGCGGCCTGCGTGGTGGGCTCGATCCTCTATCGGCTGGCGGTCCAGTTCGCGCTGTCGGCCGACGCCATCGGCTTGCAGGCGTCGGACCTCAATCTGGTGACGGCGGTGCTGGTGGCGGTGGCGCTGATCCTGCCGCGGATGAAGATGCGCGCGGGAGCGTTTGCGAAATGATCGAAGTGAAGGACCTGCACGTCGCCTTCGGCCGCGGCACGCCGCTGGAGAAGCACGCGCTGCGCGGCGTCGACCTGACCATCCCCGAGGGGCAGTTCGTCACCGTCATCGGCTCCAACGGCGCCGGCAAGTCGACGCTGCTCGGCGCCCTGGCCGGCGATGTGATCGCCGAGAGCGGCGCGGTCGCCATCGACGGCACCGACGTGACCCGCTGGCCGACGCCCAGGCGCGCCGGCTATGTGGCGCGCGTCTTCCAGGACCCGATGGCGGGCAGCTGCGCCGCGCTGACCATCGAGGAGAACATGGCGCTGGCCGCGGCGCGCGGGGCGAAGCGCGGGTTCGCCCTGGCGCTCGGGAACCACCGGCGCGAGCGTTTCCGCGAACGCATCGCCGAACTGGGCCTCGGGCTGGAGAACCGGCTGCACGACCGCATGGGGCTGCTGTCCGGCGGCCAGCGGCAGGCGGTCAGCCTGCTGATGGCGACGCTGGCGGGCTGCAAGATCCTGCTGCTGGACGAGCACACCGCGGCGCTCGACCCGGCGACGGCCGACTTCGTGCTGGGCCTGACCCAGCGCATCGTCGAGTCGAAGAACCTGACGGCGCTGATGGTGACGCACTCCATGCGCCAGGCGCTGGACTACGGCGACCGCACGGTGATGCTGCACGAGGGCAAGATCGTGCTGGACGTGGCGGGCGAGCAGCGCGCCGGGCTCGACGTGCCGCACCTGCTGGCCCTGTTCGCCAAACAGCGCGGCGGGGCGGAGATCAGCGACGATTCGCTGCTGATCGGCTGAGCGTGGAACCGGCTGACGACGGAATAGCGGGCGGGGCCTAACCGGCCTGCGAAGGGCGCAGGTCGAGCAACAGATGAACCTCGGATGCCTGCTTGTGCCGATCGATCACAGCCTGCAATTCGTCGATCATCGGCACGAAGCTCTCCTCCCATTTCGCCCGAAGGGGCGCGGCCTGTCCGCTTTGCCCCAGCACCACATGGATGCTGCGAAACAGGTCGAGGATGTCGGTGCCGAACCACCATTCGGCGACCCGCTTCATCTTGAACTCCTGGCACAACCACTCGATGGACGAGTTCGTGTAGAGGTGGGTGTGGGTTGCGGACAGATGGCGCTGCATCACCGATGGGAACACTGCTTCAAAGCACACGGTCGGGCTGTATAAGGGTAATGAGAGATAAAGGTATCTTGCTGCCGGGTTGTCTTTGATGAGCTTGAGTATCTCGCGAGGGTTCTGCAGATGCTCAAGCACCCCGATCATGGAGATGACGTGGGCTTCGACGGTGTGGGCGATAGACGGCATCTCGTCCATCTTGTGGGACCGTATGTCGATGCCGCGTGCCATGGCCTTCGCGAACGCGACCTGCGCTTCGGAGACCTCGTAGCCCACCATGTTTGCACAACCAATGGCCGCCATGGCTGCAACGAAATAACCTGATCCAGCTCCGAGATCTGCATAACGCAAGGATGCCGGTTTGTGGCCTTCGGCGAGCAAGGCCTCTTCCAGGAACGTTGCCTTCGGAACATAGATCTGAGCCAGCCGGCCAGCGTACGTGTCCTTGTCGGTCGCGGTGTACCTATTCGCGTAAGAATCATCATCGGTGTATACCGAAGCGCAGAATGTGTCCGTATCCTCAAAGCATCCGTTTAGGTGTCCGCAGCATTCGCAAAAATAATATGTGATTGTATTCTTGACGAATGTCTCGTTATTTGGGGGGGCTGACCACATGTTTTGCACGATATTCTTCTTGGCTGCCCTTTGTAGAGGCGAGCGATGTTTGTCTCGCGAGCGTGGAGAGCGTCATTGTCGGTGAAGAAGAATTTCTTGAGCGATAACAAGGCGCTGGACGCCTTGCTGTATTTCGTCAGCATGGTGATCCCCTGAAGCCCTCTTCATGCCTCGCCAAACAGGTTTCGGTGGAAAATAGTCAACAAACGGTAACTCATCTGATGGCGGCTGTTGGGTGTCGGCGCGGATGCCGGGTGACGGCCAATCCAATGCTCTTCATGCCTGTATAGCAGGGTTGACGCTTTGCGGGTGGGGCTAAATGTCCCCCTCTGTCGTTATGTGCTCAGGGAGGGCGGTATGAAGACCCGTGCGATTCTGTCGCTGGCGATGGCGGCGCTGGCCGCCTGCGCCAGCCCCGAGGCCGATCTGGCGAAGCAGGCGCCGCAGACGCTGGTCGGCATGCCCAAAGGCGATCTGCTGGCCTGCGCCGGGGTGCCCCAGCACAGCACCACTGGTTCGGACGGCACCGAGTATCTGAGCTACGGCCGCCAGCAGACCAACATCCACCGCGACTACGACGGGCCGGGGCTCTTCGGCGGCGGTGGACCGTTCAGCATCTTCGGCGACGTCGACACCTGGACGACCGAGTACAGCTGCGTGGCGACCTTCGCCGTCCGGCAGGGGCGGGTGGTCGATCTGCGCTACAACGAGAACCGCGACATCCAGCTCTGCTATCAGATGATCGGCAACTGCCTGCCGCCGGTTCGGCGGTGAGACGGCCGAATGGAACAGTTTGGAACACTATGGAACAGTGTGCGGGGGGTGTTCAGTACGATTCCCTGCGCACCGGGCGCACCTCGGGTACGCTGCGAATTAAATCCTAAGCGATTGCGGTGGATTTGGCAAGCGGCTTTGGCAGGGCAATCGCTTGAATGCCCCTCTCCCTTGACGGGAGAGGGGCTTTTTAGTCGGTGGCTGGCCTACTGCACGACGATCCGCGGCGCCTGCCGTCCGGCCGCGCCGCCGACCTTCTCCCAGACCTTGCGGGCGATCTCGCGGTAGACCTTGGAGTGCTCCGAGTCGGGCTGCGAGACGACGATGGGCTGGCCCTGGTCGGAGGTCTCGCGGATGACGATGTCCAGCGGCACCTCGCCCAGGAAGTCGGTGCCGAGGCTTTCCGCCTCCTTGCGCGCCCCGCCGTGGCTGAAGATGTCCGTGCGGTGGCCGCAGTTCGGGCAGCAGAAGTAGCTCATGTTCTCGACGATGCCGAGGACCGGCACGTCCACCTTGCGGAACATGTTCAGGCCCTTGCGGGCGTCCAGCAACGCGATGTCCTGCGGCGTCGAGACGATCACCGCGCCGGCCAGCGGCACCTGCTGCGCCATGGTCAGCTGGGCGTCGCCGGTGCCCGGCGGCATGTCCACCACCAGCACGTCCAGCTCGCCCCAGTTCACGTCGCCCAGCATCTGCTGGATGGCGCTCATCACCATCGGGCCGCGCCAGATCATCGGCGTGTCCTCCGGCACCAGGAAGCCCATGGACATCACCTTAATGCCATAGTTCTCCATGGGCTCCAGCGTCTTGCCGTCGTGGGTGACCGGGCGGCCCTGGATGTTCAGCATGCGCGGCATGCTGGGGCCGTAGATGTCGGCGTCCAGCAGGCCGACCTTCTGCCCGTTGGCGGCCAGCGCCAGGGCGAGGTTGACCGAGGTGGTGGACTTGCCGACGCCGCCCTTGCCCGACGCCACGGCGACGATGGCCTTCACGCCCGGCACCAGCTTCTTCTGCGGCTGGCCGTGGCCATGCCCGTGCCCGCCATGGTCATGCCCATGGCCCTGCTGTTGATGGACGGGTGCAGTCGGCGCGCCGGCCGGGCGGTGCGCGGTCAGCACCGCGGTCACCGAGGTGACGCCGGGCAGCGCTTCCACCGCCTTCTCGGCGGCGTGGCGAACCGGCTCGGCCTGAGCGCCGCGCTTGGGATCGACCTCGATGGAAAAGGCGACGTTGCTGTCCCGAATCATCAGGCCGGACAGCATGTTGAGCGCAACAATGTCCTTTCCCTGCTCCGGGTCGATGACGGTCTTGAGCGCCGCAATAACCTGCGCTTCGGTGACCTGCGCCATGGTTGAAAACTCCGGTTCTTTCCCGATATCTGCGGATATCCGTCGGTTCGTTCGCCCCGAGCGGGAGGGCGCACTATAGAACCGACCGTCAATAATGGTAAAGCGACCGGGAACACCGGCAATCGAGAGCGAGGGGGATCACAGGTATGCCGTGGAACAATCAAGGCGGGGGCCAGGGTGGGGGCGGCGGTGGCGGCCCCTGGGGGCCACCCCCCAGCGGCGGCGGACCGAGCCCGTGGGGGCGCCCGCCCGGCGGTGGCGGCGGTGGCGGCGGCCCGCAGCCGCCCGACCTTGAGGATCTCCTGCGGCGCAGCCAGGACCGGCTGAAGCGCGTCCTGCCCCCCGGCGGCATGGGGAATAGCCGCAACATTCTGCTGGTGATCGTCGCGTTGTTGGTGATCTGGGGGCTGACCGGCTTCTACCGCGTGCAGCCGGACGAGAAGGGCGTGGTGCTGCGCTTCGGCGAATGGGTGCGCACTGCGGATTCCGGCCTGCGCTACCACCTGCCGTCTCCTATCGAGTCGGTGCTGCTGCCCAAGGTGACGCGGATCAACCGAATCGAGATCGGCTACCGCTCGGCCACCGAGGGCCGGCGCAACGAGCGCGACGTGGTGGACGAGTCGCTGATGCTGACCGGCGACGAGAACATCATCGACATCGACTACACGGTGTTCTGGGTCATCAAGGACGCCGGCCAGTACCTGTTCAAGATCCGTGATCCCGAGGGTACGGTGAAGAAGGCGGCCGAGAGCGCCATGCGCGAGGTCATCGGCCGCACCGAGTTGCAGCCGGCGTTGACCGAGGCGCGCGCGCAGATCGAGGCGTCCACCAAGCAACTCCTCCAGGCCATGCTGGACGAGTTCGAGGCGGGCATCACCATCACCCAGGTGCAGTTGCAGAAGGCCGACCCGCCCGCCCCGGTCATCGACGCCTTCAACGACGTGCAGCGTGCCCGCGCCGACCGCGAGCGTCTGCGCAACGAGGCCGAGACCTACCGCAACGACGTGATCCCGCGCGCCCGCGGCGAGGCCGAGCGGCTGATCCAGGAGGCGTCCGCCTACCGCGAGCAGGTCATCAACCTGGCGCGCGGCGACGCCGAGCGGTTCAGCAAGATCTACCAGGCCTACAGCCAGTCCAAGGAGGTTCTGGGCAAGCGCATGTACCTGGAAACCATGGAGCAGATCCTGAGCGGCGCCCACAAGGTGATCATCGACGGCAACGTCGGTGGCGCCGGTCAGGGCGTGGTGCCGTACCTGCCGCTCGACAAGCTCCAGCCGCCCGTGGCGGCCCCCGCGCCGGCCAAGGCCGGCGGCCAACAGCGCACGCAGTGAGGGCGACGCCATGAACCGAAACCTCATCATTGCGGGCGTCGGCGTCCTCGTCCTGCTCATCCTGGCGTCCGCCTCGCTGTTCACGGTGACGCAGGCGCAGCAGGCGCTCGTCGTCCAGCTGGGCGCCATCAAGCGCGAGATCCAGGAACCGGGCCTGCACGCCAAGATCCCCTTCATCGAGGACGTGGTCTACATCGACCGCCGCGTTCTCGACCTCGACCCGCCGGTCGAGCAGGTGATCCTCGCCGACCAGAAGCGCCTGGACGTGGACGCCTTCGCCCGCTACCGCATCATCGACCCGAAGCTGTATTTCCAGTCGCTGCGCACCGAACAGGCGGCGAACGCCCAGATGGGCAGCGTCGTCAACTCGGCGATGCGGCGCGTGCTGGGCAGCGTGACGCTGCTGGCCGTGCTGTCGGACGAGCGCCCGCGGGTCATGAACGACATCCGCACTCAGGTGAACGCCGAGGCCAAGCAGCGCGGCATCGAGATCGTCGACGTCCGCATCCGCCGCGCCGATCTGCCGGAGGAGACCAGTCAGGCGATCTTCGCCCGCATGCGCTCCGAACGCGAACGCGAGGCGGCCGAGGCGCGGGCGCAGGGCCAGGAGCAGTCGCAGCAGATCAAGGCCCGCGCCGAGCGCGAACGCACGGTCATCCTGGCCGAGGCGCAGCGCGACGCGCAGATCCAGCGCGGCGAGGGCGACAATCAGGCGCTGAAGACGATCGCGGACGCGACCTCGTCCGACCCGCAGTTCTACGGCTTCTACCGTTCGCTGGAAGCGTACCGGAAGGCGCTGAACAAGGACGACACCACGCTGGTGCTGTCGCCCAACGGCGAGTTCTTCCGCTATTTCAACGACGCCAGCGGCGGAGTTCCGGCGGCCCCGGCTCCGGCTTCGGCGCCGGTCCGTCAGACCGCACAGTAACGCGACGCGTTGCCCCCACCCCAGCCCTTCCCCGTTTCGCAGGGGAGGGGTTAGGGATGGGGGCAAACGTCTCCCGACTCGAAGACCCCCCATGGACGACCTTCTCACCGCACTCGCCCTGGTCCTGGTGATCGAGGGCGCGCTGTACGCCCTGTTCCCAACGGGCATGCGGCGCGTCATCGAACAGGCGCTCACCATTCCCGAACCGCAGATGCGCGCCGCCGGCCTTGCCGCCACGGCGCTGGGCGTCGGCCTCGTCTGGCTGTTGCGGGCGGCGTGAGCGGTTGCGGAATGCCTTTTTTCCACCATACTCGTCTTCGCATACTCGCCGGCCGCTCTTTCGGTGGAAATCCGTGTGTTCGCTTGAAGCGCTTTCACACACGGATTACATCCGCCAAGCGGGAGGCGTGTGCACCGACGCCTGGGATCGCTTGAGCACGACTTGGCGAATCACCGGGCGCGGCGTTCGTGGCAGGGAGATCACCCCAGTGAACCGAGACAACGATAATTCCAACACCATGGTGGCGCGTCGCGGCCTGCTTGGCCGGCTGGCCGGGCTGCCGGTGGTTGCAGCACTGGCCTGCGCGCTGACGTTCTCCGCCGTGGGCAGCCCGGCGGCGGCGCAGCCGCGCGCGGGCGGACCGGCCAACGGCTTCGCCGATCTGGCGGAGAAGCTCCTGCCCGCCGTCGTCAACATCTCCACCAGCCAGACCGCCCCGCAGCAGCGTGTGGAGCGCAACGGCCGGCCGGACCGTCCCGACGGGCAGCAGCGCCCCGACGGCTCGCGCCCGGAGATCCCGCAGTTCCCGCCGGGCTCGCCGTTCGAGGAGTTCTTCAAGGACTTCTTCGACCGCCATGGCCAGCAGCCGGACGCGCCGGCGCGCAAGGCGACCTCGCTGGGCTCGGGCTTCATCATCGACGCCAAGAACGGCTACGTGGTCACCAACAACCACGTGGTGCAGGACGCCGACGAGATCACCGTCATCCTGCAGGACGACACCAACATCAAGGCGGAGATCGTCGGCCGCGACAGCAAGACCGATCTGGCGCTGCTGAAGATCAAGACCCAGCACCCGCTGGTCGACGTGAAGTTCGGCGACAGCGACATCATGCGCGTCGGCGACTGGGTGGTCGCCATCGGCAACCCGTTCGGCCTGGGCGGCACGGTGACCGCCGGCATCGTCTCGGCCCGCGCGCGCGACATCAACGCCGGACCGTACGACGACTTCCTGCAGACCGACGCCGCCATCAACCGCGGCAATTCGGGCGGCCCGATGTTCAACATGAACGGCGAGGTGATCGGCATCAACACCGCCATCTTCTCGCCGTCGGGCGGCTCGGTCGGCATCGGCTTCGCCATCCCGTCCAACATCGCCAAGACCGTCTTCGCCCAGCTCAAGGACTTCGGCCGCACCAAGCGCGGCTGGCTCGGCGTGCGCATCCAGGGCGTCACGCCGGAAATCGCCGAGAGCCTCGGCCTTCAGGCGCCGAAGGGTGCGCTGGTCGCTTCGGTGACGCCGAACGGCCCGGCCGCCAAGTCCGGCATCCAGGCCGGCGACGTGGTCACCAAGTTCGACGGCAAGGACATCAACGAGATGCGCCGCCTGCCGCGCGTCGTCGCCGAGACCCCCATCGACAAGTCGGTGCCGGTCGAGGTGTGGCGCAAGGGCAAGCCGACGACCATGCAGGTCAAGGTCGGTGAACTGGAGGCGGCCGAGGAGTCCGGCCTGCTCGCCAACGCGCCGGAAGAGCAGGAGAAGCCCAAGGGCGCCGCGCCGAAGGCCACCGAGGCGCTGGGTCTGAAGCTCACCGGCATCACCCCGGAACTGCGCCAGCAGTTCGAGCTGAAGGCGGAGCAGAAGGGCGTGGTGGTCACCGAAGTGGCGAACGGCACTCCGGCCTCGGAGAAGGGCGTGCGCGCCGGCGACGTGATCGTCGAGGTTGGTCAGGAAGAGGTGAAGGCTCCGGCCGACGTCGCCGCCAAGGTCCAGAAGGCGCGCGAGCAGGGCAAGAAGTCGATCCTGTTGCTGATCGAGCGCCAGGGCGACCTGCGCTTCGTGGCCCTGCCGCTCGGCCAGGGCTGAGCGGGGTTGGAGTTGCAGCGGCACCGGCGGGCGACCGCCGGTGCCGTTTCTTTTTTTGGGAAGACCATACATTGACGGACGACCGCCTGCGTGAGGCCCGCACCCTGCTTGCCGCAGGGCGGTTCGATGCGGCGTTGAAGCGGCTGGCCGGTTTGCCGGACGCGGACGTGCTGCTGGGCGCCGCTTACGCCGGCCGGCGCGATTCCATCAGCGCCTTTGCCCACCTCAAGCGCGCCCTTGCCAACGATCCCGCCGACGCGGAAGCGCTGTTCCACCTCGGCCGCGCCCATCTGGCGGCGAGCGACGCGCACCGCGCGGTCGGCGTGCTGGAAAGCGTCGCGGCGCTGGCGCCCGGCCTTCCCGGCCTCACCGACACGCTGGCCAGCGCCTGCCGCCGTGACGCGCGCTACGCCGACGTGTTGCGCGTCGCCGAGTCGGCGCCGGACCCCAGCATCGACCTGCTGTACGAGGTCGGCCTCAGCCACAACGCCCTGGGCCACGCCGAGCCGGCGCTGGCGGCGTTCGACGCGCTCCTGGCGCGCGACCCCGAGCACGCCGCGGCGTGGCTCGGCAGCCACGCGCCGGCTTTGCACCTGCGCGGACCGGATGACGCGTTGCGTCGCCTGGAACAGTCGGTTTCGCAGACCGGCGCCAACGGCAAGTACTGGGCGCTGCTCGCCGTCTACCGCCGGCTGCTGGGCGACGAGGCCGGCGCGCGCGCCGTTTTCGCCGAGCGCATTGCCACCCAGCCGCGCCGCCGCGCGCTGTGGGACTCGGTGGACGCCATCCGGCCGGCGCTGGCCCCGGACCTGCGCCTGTTCGCGCTCAGCAGCCTGTTGCTGGAGCACGCGGTGGCGCAAGCGACCCAGCCCGGCCTCGTGCTGGAGTTCGGTGTGCGCCGCGGGACCTCCATCGACCGCATCGCCGCGGTGGCGGGGCAGGCGGTGCACGGCTTCGATTCGTTCGAGGGGCTGCCCGAGGCCTGGGGCGCCGAGCCGCGCGGCGTGCTCTCCACCGGCCGCCAACTGCCGGCGGTGCGGCCCAACGTGGCGCTGCACGCGGGCTGGTTCGAGGACACGCTGCCGGCGTTCCTCGCCGCGCACCCCGGCCCGGTGCGTCTGGTCAACGTGGACAGCGACATCTACTCGTCGGCGAAGACGGTGCTGACCGCGCTGGCCGACCGCATCCGGCCGGGCAGCGTGCTGGTCTTCGACGAGTTCATCGGCAACCGCACCTGGCGCGACGACGAGTACAAGGCGTTCCAGGAGTACGTTCAGGCCACCGGCGTGCGCTGGGACATCTTCGCCGTCAGCCCCTTTACCAAGCAGGTGGCGATCCGCATCACCGGCTGACGAACTCGCCCGCCCGGTAGCCCTGCGCGTACAGCAGCGCCGTAAGGTCGCCGTGGTTCACGCGGGCGCGCGCCTCGGCGGCGACCGCGGGCTTGGCGTGGTACGCGACACCCAGCCCGGCGGCCAGCAGCATCGGCAGATCGTTGGCGCCGTCGCCCACCGCCATGGTCTCGGCCACCGGCACGCGGTGGGTGCCGGCGAACTCCATCAGCGAATCGAGCTTGCTCGTCTTATCGAGGATCGGTTCCAGCGCGCGGCCGGTCAGCGTGCCGTCCACCACCTCCAACTCGTTGCCGCGGTCCTCGTCGAAGCCCACCCACTCCCGCACTCGCCTGGTGAAGCAGCGGAAGCCGCCGGACACCAGCACGCACACCGCGCCGTTGGCGTGCATGGTGGCGACCAATTCCTTGGCGCCGGGCATCAGCTCGGCGCGCGCCCAGACCTCGTCCAGCACGCGCTCGGGCAGACCCTTCAGCAGGGCGACGCGCTCGTGCACCGCACCCTTGAAGTCGATCTCGCCGTTCATGGCGCGGGCGGTGATGCCGGCGATGTGGTCCTTGAGGCCGACATAGTCGCCCAGTTCGTCCAGCATCTCCTGCCGGATGATCGTCGATTCCATGTCGGCGATCAGCAGGCGCTTGCGCCGCCCGGCCCGCGGCTGGGCGATGATGTCCACCGGCATGCCGCCCAGGGCGAGCCGCGCGGCGGCCTCCGCCTGTTCTGGCGCCAAGCCCTCGAACGTCAGGTCGCAGGCGGCGCCCGGCGCCAGCCAGTCGGGCTTGGCCACCTCGGCTCCCAGCCCTTGCAGGGAGGAGCGCACGGCCTGCGCGGCGTCGGCGTCGAGGGTGGCGGGGGCGGCGATCAGCGTGACGACGGCTTGCATGGGGCACCGGGCGGTTGGATGGGCGCGGGCGCTCCCTAGCACAGAGCAAGGAGGTGAGCCAACCATTGTGGCCAATTGCAGGCCGGGTCTCGGCGGCCAACTTTATTAGAAAAGCATCCGGGAGGACCGCCGTGGACATGCGCATTTTTGTCGGCCTTGCGATGGCCGCGTTGCTCGGTGCGTGCGCGAAAACCGACATCGCCGACCGGCCTCCGGCCGGCTACGTGCCCGACGTCGGGGCGCGGGTCGCCGCCGCCGATTGGTCGAAGGCCCGCACCGTGGTGGTGACGCTGAACGAATACGCCTTCACGCCAAACGCATTGAACTTCGAACGCGATGTGCCCTACCGGCTGACGCTGGAGAATGCGGGCAAGGGGCCGCACACCTTCACCTCGGAAGGCTTCTTCCGTGCGATTGCCGTGCGCCGCGTGACGACGCCGCAGAACACCATCGAGACGCCGTCACTGGTGAATCTGGAGGTTCCCTCGCAGCAGACCACGGTGATCGAGTTCGTGCCGGTCGACGCCGGCACCTTCGATTTGCGGTGCGATGAACCGCTGCACAGCACGTTCGGCATGACGGGACGGATCACCGTGCGCTAGCTTGCCGCGTTGCGTGTCAGGGGCGGGGTGCATGGGTACCAAGGGCAGGGTCATCGTCGTCGGCGGACCAACGGCGTCCGGCAAGTCCGGCTTGGCCGTCGACATCGCCGAGGCGTTCGGCGGCACCGTCATCAACGCCGACAGCATGCAGCTCTACCGCGAGCTGGACGTGCTCACCGCCCGCCCGGATCCCTCGGATCTGGCGCGCGCCCCGCACCGGCTGTACGGCGTGCTGCCCGGCTCCGAGCGCGGCTCGGCGGCGCGCTGGCGGACGCTGGCGCTGGCGGAAATCGATGCCGCACGCAGCGCGGGCCGCCTGCCCATCGTCGTCGGCGGCACCGGTCTGTACCTGCGCGCCCTCATGGAGGGGCTGTGCGACGTACCCACCATCCCCGAAGCGATCCGCACCGCCGCCCGCGAGCGCCACGCGGCGTTGGGCGGCGAAGCGTTCCGCGCCGGGCTGGTGGCGCGCGACCCGGCGTCCGCACGGCTCAACCCCGGCGACACCACGCGGCTGGTGCGCGCCTGGGAGGTGCTGGAGGCCACCGGGCGCCCGCTCACCGACTGGCAGTCCGCCGCACCCGACGGCCCGCCGCCGGGCCTGCGCTTTCAGACCTATGTCATCGACCCGCCGCGCGCCGACCTCTACGCCATGTGCGACAAGCGTTTCGCCATCATGCTGGAGCGCGGCGCGCTGGACGAGGTGCGGGCGCTGGACGCGCTTGGGCTCGACCTGGAGTTGCCGGTGATGAAGGCGCTGGGCGTGCCGGAACTGCGGGCGCACCTGCGCGGCGAGCTGTCGCTGGCGGCGGCGACCGTCCGGGCGCAGCAGTCCACCCGCCACTACGCCAAGCGGCAGGTGACGTGGTTCCGTCACCAACTTCTGGACAAAGCCGCGCATGCCTGCCATGCCGTTCCTACTCTCTACTCAGCGGCGCATCGTGATGCCATGCTGCGCCCGCTTGAAACGACCTTGCGCGATTGAGTGTCTGGAGGACGGATAGTGACGGTGGATTGGGGACACGTGTTTGCCGGCCGGGTGTCCGGCATGAGCGCTTCGGAAATCCGCGAGCTGCTGAAGCTCATCGACCGGCCGGAGATCATCTCGTTCGCCGGCGGCATCCCCGACCCGGATTTCTTCCCGACCGCGGCGCTGGCGCACGCCTACCAGAAGGTGTTCCAGTCCAACGCCGGGGCCGGCGGTGCGCTCCAGTACACCATCTCCGAGGGCTACACGCCGTTGCGCGACTGGATCTGCGCCTATATGGGCCGGCGCGGCATCAAGACCGGGCTGGACGAGGTGCTGGTCACCAGCGGATCGCAGCAGGCGCTGGAGTTCGTCGGCAAGCTGCTGATCGGGCCGGGCGAAACGGTGGTGGTGACGCGGCCGACCTACCTCGGCGCGCTCCAGGCATTCTCGCCCTACGAGCCCAAGTACATCTCCATCCCCATGGACGATGAGGGGCCGGACCTCGCGGCGCTGGAAGCGGCGCTGGCCGAGAAGCCCAAGTTCTTCTATCTCGTCCCCGACTTCCAGAACCCCAACGGCACCACCGTGTCGCTGGCCCGGCGCGAGGCGCTGCTCGACCTGTGCACCGCGGCCGGCGTGCCGGTGATCGAGGACGCCGCCTACACCGAGCTGCGCTACGAGGGCGAGGCGCTGCCCCCCATCGCCGCGCTGGACGCGGCGCGCAACGGCGGCAAGCCGACCAACGTCATCTATTGCGGCTCGTTCTCCAAGACCATGGTGCCGGCGCTGCGCGTCGGCTGGGTGAACGCGCCGGCCGAGGTGGTCAACCGCCTCGTCCTGATGAAGCAGGCCGGCGACCTGCACACCAGCACCATCAACCAGATCGTGCTGAACGACGTGGTGCACGAGATCTTCGACAGCCATATCAAGACCCTGCGCGGCCACTACAAGGAGCGTCGCGACGCCATGCTCTCGGCGCTGGCGGAGTTCGCCCCGCCGGGCGTCACCTGGACCAAGCCGCAGGGCGGCATGTTCGTCTGGCTGGAGCTGCCGGAGCACGTCAACGGCGTGGCCCTGCTGGAACGCGCCATCAAGGAGGCCAACGTCGCCTTCGTGCCGGGTTCGGCGTTCTTCGCCGACCGCTCGGGGCAGAACACCCTGCGCCTGAGCTTCTCCGCCTCCAAGCCGGAGCGCATCCGCGAGGGCATCGGCCGGATTTGCGATCTGGTGAAGAGCGTAGCCTGAAGACGGGCGCCTGATCGCACGCGAGTCCGCGACAAAGCCCCTCGGCCGCCCGGCCGAGGGGCTTTGTCGTGTCCGGGGCGTCACATTGCATGTCTGCCATGCCCCCTCTGCGCAACATTTGGAAAAGCTGCGGCAAAAAAGCTTTTCGAAACTTCGCAAAATGGGTTGACCTTCCACCCTTGTTTTGACTAGCTTGCCCCTCCCAGCTGTGCCGCGGAGGGGGTAACCCTTTGTTTTGCCTGAATAGGGCAGGGGCGCGGCGGGGATTAGCGAACGAGGTCGCCCCATTCGGGGGCGCCAGCAAGAAGGTCGAACCATGCCCGAACAGAAGCTGACCGGCGCGCAGATCGTCATCAAGGCCTTGAAGGATCAGGGCGTCGATATCGTCTTCGGCTATCCCGGCGGCGCCGTACTTCCCATCTACGACGCGCTGTTCCAGCAGAACGACCTCAAGCACATCCTCGTACGCCACGAGCAGGCCGCCGTGCACGCCGCGGAAGGCTACGCGCGCTCCACCGGCAAGGTGGGCTGCGTGCTGGTGACCTCCGGCCCCGGCGCCACCAACGCGGTGACCGGCCTCTTGGATGCGCTGTGCGACTCGATTCCGATCGTCTGCCTGTCGGGGCAGGTGCCGACGCACCTGATCGGCAACGACGCCTTCCAGGAGGCCGACACGACCGGCATCACCCGGCCGTGCACCAAGCACAATTATCTGGTCAAGGACGTCAACAACCTCGCCCGCACGCTGCACGAGGCGTTCTACGTGGCGCGCACCGGCCGTCCGGGTCCGGTGGTGGTCGACCTGCCGAAGGACGTGCAGCTCGGCGAGGGCACCTACGTGCCGCCGACCGAGGTGAAGCACAAGACCTACCGCCCGCAGATGAAGCCGGAGTTGTCGCGCGTCGAGGAGGCCGTCGAGCTGATCGCCAACGCCAAGCGGCCGATCTTCTACACCGGCGGCGGCGTGGTGAACTCCGGCCCGATGGCAGCCAAGCTGCTGACGCAGTTCGCCAAGATGACCGGCATCCCGGTCACCTCGACGCTGATGGGCCTGGGCGCGTTCCCGGCGTCGGACCCGCAGTGGGTGGGCATGCTGGGCATGCACGGCACCTACGAGGCCAATCTGGCGATGCACGGCTGCGATGTGATGATCAACATCGGCGCCCGCTTCGACGACCGCGTGACCGGCAAGCTGTCGGACTTCGCGCCGGGCTCGAAGAAGATCCACGTCGACATCGACCCCAGCTCGATCAACAAGAACGTCGCCGTGGACATCGCCATCATCGGCGACTGCGCGCATGTGCTTGAGGACATGATCCGCCTGTGGAAGGCCAAGCAGAAGCGCCTGGACCAGCCGGCGCTGAAGGAGTGGTGGGGCAAGATCGACGGCTGGCGCGGCCGCAACTGCCTGAACTACAACCGCACCGAAAGCGTCATCAAGCCGCAGTACGCGCTGGAGCGCCTGCGCGAGGCGCTGAAGGGCAAGGACCACTACATCACCACCGAGGTCGGCCAGCACCAAATGTGGGCCGCGCAGTTCCTGCCCTTCGACCAGCCGAACCGCTGGCTCACCTCGGGCGGCCTGGGCACCATGGGCTACGGCCTGCCGGCGGCCATCGGCGCCCAGCTGGCGCACCCCGGCTCGATCGTCGTGGACGTGTCGGGCGAGGCGTCGTTCCTGATGAACATGCAGGAGATCGGCACCGCGGTGCAGTACCGCGCGCCGGTGAAGATCTTCATCCTGAACAACAAGTACATGGGCATGGTGCGCCAGTGGCAGGAGCTGCTGCACGGCTCGCGCTACTCGGAGAGCTATTCGGAGGCGCTGCCCGACTTCGTCAAGCTGGCGGAGGCCTGGGGCTGCGTCGGCCTGCGCGCCGAGACGGTGGCGGACGTCGATAAGGTGATCGAGCAGATGCTGGCGGTGACCGACAAGCCGGTGATCGTCGACATCCTGGTCGATCCCAAGGAAAACTGCTTCCCCATGATCCCGGGCGGCAAGGCGCACAACGAAATCCTGTTTGGCCCGGAGGACAGCCCCTCCGACGCCACGCCGGAAGACGGCATGGTGCTGGTGTAAGCGAAGAACACGATCTTGGCGGAGTTTCGGGTCATGGAAGATAAGATCGAAAAGCACACCATCGCCGTGCTGGTGGACAACGAGCCGGGCGTCCTCGCCCGCGTCATCGGCCTGTTCTCGGGCCGCGGCTACAACATCGAGAGCCTGACGGTGGCCGAGGTGGACAACACCGGCCACACCTCGCGCATCACGCTGGTCACGTCGGGCACGCGGATGATCGTCGAGCAGATCAAGGCGCAGCTCGACCGTCTGGTGCCGGTGCACAAGGTGCGCGACCTGACCGACGATGGCCCGCGCGTCGAGCGCGAGCTGGCGCTGATCAAGGTGGCCGGCACCGGCGACCGGCGCATCGAGGCGTTGCGTCTGGCCGACATCTACAAGGCGAACGTGGTGGACGCGACGCTGTCGTCGTTCATCTTCGAGCTGACCGGCGCCACCGACCACGTAGAGGAGTTCATCGCGCTGATGAGCCAGCTCGGCATGGTCGAGACCAGCCGCACCGGCGTGCTCGCCATGTCCAAGGGTGCCGCGGGGTTCTGACGCTTGACGCGGCAGCACCAGCGGTGGACTAATCCGCCCGCACCTGCGGGCAGCAACATTTGAGAAGACCAAGGAACCATCACCATGCGCGTCTACTACGATCGTGATGCCGACGTGAACCTGATCAAGGGCAAGAAGGTCGTCATCGTCGGCTACGGCAGCCAGGGCCACGCCCACGCCAACAACCTGCGTGACAGCGGCCTGAAGGACGTGCGCGTCGCGCTGCGTCCGGGTTCGGCCACGGCCAAGAAGGCCGAAGGCGCCGGCTTCACGGTCATGACCCCGGCCGAGGCCGCGGCCTGGGCCGACGTGGTGATGATCCTCACCCCCGACGAGTTGCAGGGCGACCTGTACAAGGACGATCTGGCCAAGAACATGCAGCAGGGCGCCGCGCTGGTGTTCGCGCACGGCCTGAACGTGCACTTCAACCTGATCGAGCCGCGCGCCGACCTCGACGTGTTCATGATCGCACCGAAGGGCCCCGGCCACACCGTGCGCGGCGAGTACCAGCGTGGCGGCGGCGTGCCCTGCCTCGTGGCGGTGCACCAGAACGCCACCGGCAACGCGCTGGACATCGCGCTGTCCTATGCCTCGGCCATCGGCGGCGGCCGCGCCGGCATCATCGAGACCACCTTCAAGGAAGAGTGCGAGACGGATCTGTTCGGCGAGCAGGCCGTGCTCTGCGGCGGCCTGACCGAGCTGATCAAGGCCGGCTACGAGACGCTGACCGAGGCCGGCTACGCCCCGGAGATGGCCTACTTCGAGTGCCTGCACGAAGTGAAGCTGATCGTCGACCTGATGTACGAGGGCGGCATGGCCAACATGCGCTACTCGATCTCCAACACCGCCGAATACGGCGATTACAAGACCGGCCCGCGCATCGTCACCGCCGAGACCAAGGCCGAGATGAAGCGCGTTCTGGACGACATCCAGTCCGGCCGTTTCGTGCGCGACTGGATGCTGGAGTGCAAGGCCGGCCAGCCGAGCTTCAAGGCGACCCGCCGCCGCAACGCCGAGCACTCGATCGAGCAGGTCGGCGAGAAGCTGCGCGCCATGATGCCCTGGATCGCCGAGCGCCGTCTGGTCGACAAGGCCAAGAACTGAGCTTCGGCTTCAGCGTCTGAAAACGGAAAGCGCGCCCTGCGGGGCGCGCTTTTTGTTTGTGCGGGTGGGGGTTCCCGCTACTTTCCGCTCCCATTCACCACCGCCAGTTTCGGCAGCTTCTCGGCGATTCCGTACAAACGCTCCCGCCGCCGCAGTTCGGCGAAGATCTCATCGGGGTGGATGTCCATCGCCGCCCAGAGAACGGACATGTTGTAGAGCAGATCGGCGCTCTCGTTGACCACGCCCTGGCGGTCCTCGGCCATGGCGTCCAGCGCCACTTCCACCGCTTCCTCGCCCACCTTCTTGGCGATCTTTTTCGGCCCGGCGGCGAACAGCTTGGCGGTGCGGGAGTCCGAGGGCGGGCGTCCCTTCCGCTCCCGGACGGCTTCATAGAGGCGCAGGAGATCGTCAGACATTCTTGTGTTCTTCTTCTTCCCATAGGCGCACGGCGCCGACGATTATTCTTTCATCACATAACCCTTATGCGCAAAGTTTTCCATTACCCAACCGGCCAGCCGCCGCCTGCTTTGCAAACAAAAGCCGTATTCCCTTCGTTTTAAACGGCGTCCGGCAGCGGTCAGCCGCTCGCCTCGTCGGCCTTGGGGCGCGGGTCGGCGAGCGGCTGGCCGGTGACCACGAAATGGACGATCTCGGCGATGTTGGTGGCGTGGTCGCCGATGCGCTCCAGCCCCTTGGCGATGAACAGCAGGTGCATGTGCCCGGTGAAGTGCTCCGGCGCCGCCTCGGCGGAGCGCGTGATGTCCTGGCAGAGGCTGGAGTAGAGCGCGTCCACCTCGTCGTCGTTGCGCCAGACCTGCAAGGCCTGCTCGGCGTTCCCTTCGATGTAGGCGTCGATGACCGCGCCCAGCCGCTCGCGCACCAGCCGGCCGAGCGCCGGCAGGGCGGCGAGCGCCGCCGTCTCCGGCACCTCGCGCAACGCCGCCGAGCGCTTGGCGATGTTGGCGGCGTAATCGCCGACGCGTTCCAGATTGCCGGCCATCTTCAGCGCGGCGATCACGTCGCGCAGATCGTCGGCCACCGGCTGGCGCAGCACCAGCAGGCGCATGGCGGCGGCCTCGATCTCCTGTTCCTCGCGGTCGAGCCGGCCGTCGCCGCGCACCACCTCGCCGGCCAGGGCGGGGTCGCGCTGCACCAGACAGGCCAGCGCGCCGTCCATCTGCGTCTCGGCCGCCCCGGCCATCTCCACCACGCTGGAGCGCAGCTTCTTCAGCGCATCCTCATAGGCGGTGACGATGTGGCGGTGGCTGGTCTTCATGGGGGGCTCCGGGGGAGGGCAGGGCGCCCGCACACCTTACGCATTTGTCGCGCCGACAGCACCCGATAAGGTGCGGACGCCGCCCGGCCGGCCGCCGGCGCATGTCCCCCATCCGTCACAGGGCCTTGCGGCGCCGGGGGAGTCCCCCTAGAACTCGTCTCCCAGAGTTTTTGCCGTGGTCGCGCCGTGTGGGGCATAACGGAAAATTAACCCTGATGGGCCAGTGTCCGGGCTGTCCGACGCACGCCGCAAGGCGCTGCCCGGTCCGCACTCTCCGCTTGAGCGCGATGCAGTGTTCGTCTATGCAACGGACGGCGGACGGTTTCGTGAACCGTGCTGCCGGCGAGGCCGTCTCAACCGCATGAAGAAGTAGTCGAGTCCATGCTTTCCAAACTTCTCGGCGTTCTGTCCGCCGACATGGCGATCGATCTGGGGACGGCCAACACCCTGGTCTACGTGAAGGGTCGCGGCATCGTCCTGAACGAACCCTCGGTGGTCGCCATCGCCAACGTCCGCGGCAAGAAGCAGGTGCTTGCCGTTGGCGACGAGGCGAAGATGATGCTGGGCCGCACGCCGGGCAACATTCAGGCCATCCGTCCTCTGCGCGACGGCGTCATCGCCGACTTCGAAGTCGCCGAGGAGATGATCAAGCACTTCATCCGCAAGGTGCACAACCGCCGCAGCTTCGCCAGCCCACAGGTCATCATCTGCGTGCCGTCGGGCTCCACCGCGGTCGAGCGCCGGGCCATCCAGGAGTCGGCCGAGGCCGCCGGTGCGCGCCGGGTCTTCCTCATCGAGGAGCCCATGGCCGCCGCCATCGGCGCCGGGCTGCCGGTGACCGAGCCGACCGGCTCCATGGTCGTCGACATCGGCGGCGGCACCACCGAGGTGGCCGTGCTGTCGCTGGGCGGCATCGTCTATTCGCGCTCCGTGCGCGTCGGCGGCGACAAGATGGACGAAGCCATCATTGGCTACATCCGCCGCACCCATAACCTTCTGGTTGGCGAAGGCTCGGCCGAGCGCATCAAGAAGGAAATCGGCTCTGCCTGCCCGCCGGAAGACGGCGAGGGGCGCATCCTCGAGATCAAGGGCCGCGACCTGATGAACGGCGTGCCCAAGGAGCTGATCATCTCCGAGCGCCAGATCGCCGAGTCCCTGGCCGAGCCGGTCTCGGCCATCGTCGAGGCGGTCAAGGTGGCGCTGGAGCACACGGCCCCCGAACTGGCCGCCGACATCGTCGACAAGGGCATCGTGCTCACCGGCGGCGGCGCGCTGCTCGGCAACCTGGACTTCGTGCTGCGGCACGCCACGGGGTTGCCGGTCTCCATCGCCGACGATCCGCTTTCGTGTGTCGCATTGGGCACAGGCCGCGCCCTGGAAGAGATGAAGACGTTGCGAAACGTCTTGGTCAGCGCCTACTGATCGTGTAATTCTCGATTGAATACCGCGGGCCCTGTGATTCGCCATAATCGCAGGGCCGCGCGGCGGCCAGCCTTCCTGGACGGGATGATCCTGTGAAGACGCGAACATCCGGATCCGTCGTTCGCCTTGCCGCGCCGCTGCGCGCACTCGCTCAGCGATTCTCTTTTCTGCTTCTCGTGGTCGCGTCGATCGCGCTGATGATGGTCGGCAAGGTCGATCCCGTCTTCGTGGACACTGCGCGTTCGCGGGTGACCGACGCCTTCGCGCCCATTCTCGACGCCCTGTCGCGCCCGGCCGCCACCGCGGCCCGCGTCATCGAGTCCGTGGTCGATCTCCAGAACGTCTATGAAGAGAACCAGCGCCTGAAGGCGGAGAACGCGCGGCTGACGCAGTGGCGTCAGGCGGCGCTGCGGCTTGAGGCGGAGAACAACAGCCTGCGCTCGGTGCTGCGCTACAAGCCCGACCCGGCGGCGTCCTACATCACAGCGCGCGTCATCGCCGCGCCCGGCGCCACCTTCTTCCGCACGCTGGTGGTCACCGCCGGCAAGCGCGACGGGGTGCGCAAGGGGCAGGCGGCGCTGGCCGGCTCCGGCATGGTCGGCCGCGTCGTCGAGGTGGGCGAGTGGTCGTCGCGGGTGCTGCTGATCACCGACATCAACGCCCGCGTGCCCGTGGTGCTGGAAAGCTCACGCCAGCGCGCGCTGCTGGCCGGCGACAACTCCGACCAGCCGAAGCTGATCTACCTGCCGCCGGATGCGGCGGCGACGGTGGGCGAGCGGGTGGTCACCTCGGGCCATGGCGGCATCTTCCCGGCCGGCATTCCCATCGGCGTCGTCGCCTCGGTCGGCGAGCGCGGCGTGCGTGTGCTGCCCATCGCCGACCTTTCACGGCTGGAGCACCTGCGACTCGTCGACTTCGGACTGCCGGGCGGCCCCGGCGAAGTCGATCCGTCGCGCGATTGGAAATAGGCCCCGTTTGGACTCGATGACCGTTACCCTCTGGCAGCGTCTGGACAAGACCGGCCGCAACCTGGCCCCGTTCGCGGTCACGGTGATGCTGCTGCTGGTCGGCATGGTGCCGTTGCAGATCCCGTCCTACACGGGCATCGCGCCGGCCCTGACCATGATGGCCGTCTACTACTGGGCGATCCACCGGCCCGACCTGCTGCGGCCGGGCGCGGTGTTCGCCATCGGCCTGTTGCAGGATCTGCTGTCCGGTGGCCCGCTGGGGCTGAACGCGCTGACGCTGGTGTGCGTGCACTGGACGGTGATGACGCAGCGCCGCTTCTTCCTCGCCAACAGCTTCGCGTTGTTGTGGTTCGGCTTCGCCATCATCGTGCTGGGCGCCGCGGTGCTCCAATGGGTGGTGGTGTGCGTGCTCAGCGCGTCGGCCGTGCCGTTCAACGCCCCGTTCTTCCAGGCGCTGCTGACGCTGGCGCTGTTCCCCGTGTTCGCGTGGCTGTTCATCCGCGTGCACCGGGCCTTCCTGCAAGGGTAAGCCCATGCCGCAACTGTCCAGAGAGCGCGACACCGACCGCTACCGTAACTTCACCCGCCGCATGCTGGTGCTGGGCGGTCTCAAGGTGGGGCTGCTGTCGACGCTGGCGGCGCGGCTGTACTACCTCCAGGTCGTGCAGTCGGCCAAGTACACCATGCTGGCCGAGGAGAACCGCATCAGCCTGCGGCTGATCGCCCCCTCGCGCGGGCCGATCACCGACCGTTTCGGCGTGCCGCTGGCGATGAACCAGCAGAATTACCGCATCGTCGTGGTGTCCGAGCGCACCAAGAACATCCCCGAGACGCTGGACAAGATCTCGCAGATCGTGCCGCTGACCGATGGCGACCGCCGCCGCGTCATGCGCGAGATGCAGCGCAAGCGCCGCTTCGTGCCCGTCACCGTGCGCGAGAACCTGACGTGGGAGCAGGTCGCCACGCTGGAAATGAACATGCCCGACCTGCCGGGCGCCGCCATCGACGTGGGCGAGATCCGCTACTACCCGTTCTCCGAGGCGACCGCGCACATCCTCGGCTACGTCGGCGCGGTGTCCGAGGCGGAGCTGAACGGCGACCCCGTGCTGTCGCTGCCGGGCTTCCGCATCGGCAAGAGCGGGCTGGAGAAGTTTCACGAGAAGAACCTGCGCGGCACCGCCGGCACCAGCCAGCTGGAGGTGAACGCGGTCGGCCGCGTCATCCGCGAGCTGTCGCGCGACGAGGGGCAGCCCGGCCGCGAGGTGCAGCTGACCATCGACATCGGCCTCCAGCAGTTCTGTCAGAAGCGCCTCTCGGAGGAGCAGAGCGCGGCGTGCGTGGTGATGGACGTGCACAGCGGCGCCATCTACGCGCTGGCCTCGCATCCCACCTACGACCCCAACCAGTTCACCATGGGCATCAGCGCCGAGCTGTGGGAGGAACTGCTGTCCAACCCCACGACGCCGCTGAGCAACAAGGCGGTGGCCGGTCAATACCCGCCCGGCTCGACCTTCAAGCCGATGGTGGCGCTGGCGGCGCTGGAGGCGGGGTTGGTCAACGCCCGGCACACCGTGCACTGCCCCGGCTACATGGAACTGGGCGACCACCGCTTCCACTGCTGGAAGAAGGGTGGCCACGGCGCGGTGGACATGGTGGGAGCGCTGCGCGACTCCTGCGACGTCTACTTCTACGATCTGGCGCGCCGGCTGGGCATCGACCGCATTTCCGAGATGGCGCACCGCTTCGCCCTGGGCGAGGCGTCGGGCCTCGACCTGCCGCACGAGCGGCCGGGCCTGATCCCGTCGCGCGACTGGAAGAAGAAGGCGCTGAACGCGTCGTGGCAGCAGGGCGAATCGCTGGTGGCGGCGATCGGCCAGGGCTACGTGCTGTCCACGCCGTTGCAGCTCGCCACCATGACCTGCCGGCTGGCCAACGGCGGCTTCGCGGTGAAGCCGCACCTGACCAAGCAGATCAAGGGCGTCGGCGGCGAGCCGTCGAGCTGGCCCTCGCTGGGCGTCAAGAAGGAGAACCTGGACGTCGTGATGGCCGGCATGAACGCGGTCACCAACGTGCAGGGCGGCACCGCCTACAAGGCGCGCATCACCGAGCCGGGCTTCGAGATGGCCGGCAAGACCGGCAGCGCCCAGGTGCGCCGCATTTCCATGGCCGAGCGCAGCACCGGCGTGAAGAAGAACGAGCAGCTGCCCTGGCGCGAGCGCGACCACGCGCTGTTCATCGCCTACGCGCCGGCGCACGCGCCGCGCTACGCCATCGGCATGATCGTCGAGCACGGCGGCGGCGGTTCCACGGCGGCCGCCCCGATCGCGCGCGACATCCTGCTGGAGTGCCAGAAGCGCGACCCCGGCCGCGCCGCGGTCGCCGATGCGCCGGAGCCGAAGGCCCGCGCGCCGCGGAGCTGACCGTTCGGGAAAAATCGCGCAATTTGGCTATCGACAAGCCCCGGAGCCTTTGCTATACCGCGGGCCTCGCCGGCTGGAACGACAGTACGGCCGGGCGGTTTCTTCGGAAGCCGCACAGTAGAGTGAGATGGGCGCATAGCTCAGTTGGTAGAGCAGCTGACTCTTAATCAGCGGGTCCAAGGTTCGAGTCCTTGTGCGCCCACCATCTCCTCAAGACGCGTCGAGCCCGATCGGGAAAGATGGGCGCATAGCTCAGTTGGTAGAGCAGCTGACTCTTAATCAGCGGGTCCAAGGTTCGAGTCCTTGTGCGCCCACCATCTTCCCACAAGACTGCAAGGCCGCCCTCGGGCGGCCTTAGTCGTTTCCGGGCCAGCGCCCCCGGCGCCTCCGCAGCAACCCCAAACGCAAAGACGCCGCGGGGCGGTGCCCGGCGGCGTCTTTGCGTTCGACTCGGAAGATGATCGTCTTATTCGGCGGCGCCGCTCAACACGCGGGGGCGGGCGACCGGCTGGCCGTTGCGATAGTCCTGCAAACGCGTGGCCCGCAGGCCGCGCACGCCGTGACTGTCGATCAGGCGCTGCCAGGACAGGAACTCCTCGACCGACAGGGTGTAGCGGCGGCACGCCTCTTCCAGGCTGATCAGGCCCGAACGCACGCCAGCCACGACTTCGGCCTTCCGTCGCATCACCCAACGCTTGGTGTTGGGCGGCGGCAGATCCTCTTCCGTTATCGGCCGGCCCTCTGGCCCGATGATCGACGCTCCGTTGGAGCCATCGTCGCTCATCTGAGTATCGCGAGATGACATGCGCGGACGCTCCACCACTGCTAGTGCTCTCCACGGTGGGGAGTGTAATGGCGGGCGCTTAACAAAAGCCTAAACGATAGGGTTAATGCTTTAGATGTCAATCAACTGGGTAAAATCGGCCCGAATCCTTGGAATCGGGCCGGGATTTGGGGTCGGGTTCCGGGTTTGGTGACAACCGTCAGTGGACCGAAGCGATTGAGGACAGCGGCAGTTCGCGGCCATCGACGCTCAGCGTGGTTTCGCCGTCCTTGGTCGATCCGACGCCGACGACGGTGCCGAACGTGTAGGTCTTGGGCTCGATGACCGTGTTCTTGTCTTCCGCGGTGGCCGCGACGCTCAGCTTGTAGGTGCCGGCGGGGACCACCTTGCCGTCGTTGTCCTTGTAGTCCCAGCCCAGCTGGTGCTTGCCGGACGCCGTCTCGCCCTTGATCGTGCGGACGGTCTTTCCGTTCGAGTCGACGATCTTCACGTCCACGGTCTTGGCCTTGGTGTCCAACTCGTAGGCGAGCGGCGTGTCCTTGGTGTCGGCGCCGAGCGTGAAGCTGGTGCCTTCGTACGAGACGGTCTTGCCGAGGTAGCTGAGGTTGCTCGACGCCGTGCTGGCCTGCTGCATTTTCAGCAGCTTGTCGAGGCGGGTGTTGGTGCCGATGTTCTGCTCGACGTTGGCGAACTGCACCAACTGCGAGGTCATCTCGTTGGAGTCCATCGGCTTGGTCGGGTCCTGATTCTTCAACTGCGTGGTCAGCAGGTTCAAGAAGTTGTTGAAGTTGTCGCCCAGGCCCTTGACCGCCGCGTCGGTCGAGTTCGAGCTGGTCTTGACGTCGGCCTTGTCGGCCGTCTTCGTCTGCGACTTCGCCTGAAGCTGCGACACGTCCCAGGAGCTGCCCGTGGCGGCGGAGGTGGTGGTCATGGCGAAAATCCTTTCCAGGAGAACCGGTCAGACGCGCACGTCGACGCGTCCGGGGGCGAGATAGAGGGTCTGCATGGCGGCAACCTCGGCTGCGTCGTCGCCGCCACCGCCGAAGCCGCGGCCCCGCCGGCCTGTGCCACGATGGTCATCCCCCCGCTGATCGGCAAAGGAGGAGGCGCCATCGCCCCGCAGGCTGAAGTTGAGGCTGCCGCTGTCGGCCTTCAGTCCAGCGTCTTGCAAGGCCCGTTCCAACCCGCGCGCGTCGCGCTGGAGAAGCTCTAGCGTCTGCGGCTTATCCACCGCCACCATGGCGCTGACGCTGCCGTCCTTGCCGATTTCCAGGCGGATGTCGATGCGCCCCAGCTCTTCCGGGCGCAGCATGATGGTGAATTGCTCGTTGCCCTCGGCGACGTGCCGGCTGATGTTGACCGCCACCTGCTCGGGCACGCCCATGGGCGTGTGCGGCCCGCGCGCCGGGCGCAGGGCGGCGAACGCCGGCGGCGCGTCGGCCGGGGCGGCAGCCTTGACTGCGTCGGTCGGCAGAATCTGCCCGGAGCCCAGGTCCTTGTTGCCGGGTGCGTCCGCCGAGGCGGACACGGAATCCGTGGCGGCGATCTCGTCCACGGCCGCGCCCTCGGCGGCGGCTGTGAAGGACTCTCCCACGGCGCGCTGCGGCTGGACGGGAGGAGGCGCCTGCACCGTGGCCGGCGGCTGCTGCGGCGCGGTGCCGCCGTCCTTGCCGGCCTCGGCATGGCTTTTGGCGGCACCCTTGTCGGCGGCTTTCTCGGTGCCTTTGGGGCCGAGCAGGTCGGCCATGCTGTCCGGCAGCTTGAACTCGTCGTCCTTATCCTTAGGCGCGTCCTTCTTTGCGGGCTTCGCCTCGTTCTTCGCGCCGGTGGGGGCGTCGGCGGGGGTCGCGTCGGCCTTCGCGGTCTTGGCGTCGGCGGGCGGCGCCGCGGTCTTCCCATCGGCCGGCGCCGTCGCGGCCTTCGCCGCAGCCTTGGCGTCGACGGGCGCCGCGTCGCCCTTGGCGGTCGGTGTCGCGTCGGTTGGCGCCGCCGCGGCGGTCAGGTCGGCGGTCGGGAGCGTGATGGCCGGGGTGACGGTGGCGGGAGCGCCTGCCGCCTGCGCGCCGGCCACGGCATCCGCCGCCTGGGTCGCCTGCGCCTTTTGCGGGTCCGCCTGGGGCTGTGCCGGGGCGCTGGCGCCGGCCTGGAGCGCGGCCAGCGCAAGGGCCGCTGGATCGGTGATGTTGGGGGCGGCGCCGGCGGCCGGGGCGGCGGCCGGGGCGGGCGCGACGGTGCCGGGGTCGGCCGTGGCCTCCACGCTGACCTCCGCCTTGGCGGTGACGCTGGTGCTGATGGACGTCGACCCGTCGGCGCCGATGAGCTGGACCGTCGTCTCGACGACGGTCACCTCCGCGTCCATGACGACGAGACCGTTCGGTACGGCGCCGTCCGCAACGGCCGAAGCCTCCGCCGGTGCATCCGCCCCGGTGCCGGACCCGTCCGTCTCGGCGGCATCGGCGCCATCCGCGGTGTTGTCAGCCGCCTCGACCTTCTCGGCCGCCTCGGACCCGGAAGCCTTTTCGGATTTCGCGGCCTTGTGCGCCGTGTCGCTGCGCTCTGTCTTGCCGGGCTTCACGGCCTTGGTGGTGCGCTCGGCCGGCTTGGCCGGCGCCTCGTCCTTGCTCGCCGGCTTGGCGATCTTGTCCTCGGCGTGCGTGTGGGGCGGGGCGGCATCCTTGCGGGCGTCGTTGGCGGCGTGCGCCTCGTCGGCGCGTGGCGAGCGCGGCGGGGTGTGATCGACCGCCGGCTTGGCCGCCGGATGCGAGGGCTGCCAGCGGCGGGGCTCCGCCACGTAAGGCTTCTCCCGGTCCGCCTTGTCGGCCTCGGACTGGCGCTCGGCGGCTCTGGCCGACGCCTGGTCCATCATCTGCGCGAACAGATCGTCCTTGGGGCCGTTCGCCGACGAGCCGACGCTCGGCGTGTCGAAGGTGGTCTGTGGAGCGAACGGCTGGATTTCCATGGGACGCGTTCCTTGCCTGGATTCTTGTCCGGGACGAAGCAACTCTCGGGCCAACTCCGCGGGCGCCTTGCCTTTGAGGAAAATCGTTGATCGTCGGCGCGTGGCGCGCGGCGCTGGGCAGATCCGGCCGGTGGCCGGCAATTTCCGCCGGGTGGCATGGCGCTTCTTGCCGGGCCAAGAAAGAAGGGGCCGCGGTGAGGCGGCCCCTTGAGTTGGATGGATGGAGGTCGTTGAACGGTTCTAAAGGCAGGCGTTGAGCGTCGCCGAGGTGGCGGGCCCGCGCGTCGGGGCACCGTAGCCGCGCAGCGGCTTGCCGCTGGCGGTGGGGGGGCCGTAGCGGACGCCGGGCTCGGTCCGGCGCAGGCGGTTCACCGCGTTCACCAGGGCGTCCACCAGCGTCTGCTGGGATTCCCCGGCGACGCGCAGAACGTGGGCGTTGACGGTGGCGCTTTCGCTCAGCGCCTCGGTCGCGGCGGCCAACCGCTCCCTAAGCTCGGGCGCCAGATCGGCCATGCCGGCGCGGTCGATGCGCAGCAGGCGCGTCAGCTCCTCGTACGCCATGGACAGCGGGTGCTTGGCGGTGGCCAGCGCGATCAGCTCGGCGGCCGGGCGGTGGCTGCGGATCGCCGCGGTTTCGCGCTCGATCTGCGCGGTGAGCCGGGCGCTCAAATCCACCAGCGCCACGGCGCGTTCCTCGGCGTTCCGCGGCAGGTTCAGGGGTTTCTTGCGTTCGCCGAGTGAGCGGATGTCGACCTTATCCATGGCTGGCCTCCTGGGCGCGCAGCAGCTCGCGGTACACGGCGTCGCCGATACCCAGGCCGCCGTGGTTGCTGATTTGCTTGCCGTATTCGTTGACGAGCAGGGAGCGGAACATGTCCTCGCCGTGGCCGCCGCCGAAGGTCGGGTCCGTCTGGATGGTCTCGAACATCGGCGTCAGCATCTGGCTGAGGAACTGCGTCTCGAACTCGTTGGCCGACTTGCGCAGCTTGGCGGCGACCGCCGGGTCCACCTTGCTGCCGTCCCCTTTGATGCCGTTCGGGCGGACCTCGCCGGTGCCGTAGGCCTGGCGGGCGCGCTCGGCCATCGGGCTGAAACGCGGAGCGGATGAGGAGTGCAGGGTGGCGTCCATCAGATCACCTCGATCTCGGCTTGCAGGGCTCCGGCGGCCTTGATCGACTGGAGGATGGCGATCATGTCGCGCGGACCGACACCCAGTGCATTCAAACTCTGTACCAACTCCTGGAGGGTGACGCCGGACTGCATGACGGCGAGGCGATTTTGCGACTGGTCGTCGACCTGGATGTCCGTGCGCGGCACCACCGTGGTCTGGCCGTTGCTGAACGGGCCGGGCTGGCTGACCTGCGGGGTTTCGGTGACGCGGATCGTCAGGTTGCCCTGGGCGATGGCGACGGTGCTGATGCGGACGTTCTCGCCCATCACGATGACGCCGGACTTCTCGTCCACCACCACGCGGGCGATCTGATCGGGGGTGACGCGCAACTGCTCGATCTCGGTGAGCAGGCCCACCACGTCGCCGCGCCGCGCCGCGGGCACCGTCAGCAGCACCGACGAGGGGTCGGTCGCCTGCGCCAGATTGCCGCGCAGCTGGGTGTTGATGGCCAGCGCCACGCGCTGGGCGGTGGTGAAGTCGGGGTTGCGCAGCGACAGGCGCAGCACCGGCAATTCGGCCAGCGCGAACTGGATCTCGCGCTCCACCAGCGCGCCGGAGGAGATGCGGCCCGAGGTCGGCACGCCGCGCGTGATGCTGGCGCCCTGGCCCTGGGCCGAGAAGCCGGAGACGGCGATCGGCCCCTGGCCGACCGCGTAGACCTCGCCATCGGCGCCCATCAGCGGGGTGACCAGCAGGGTGCCGCCCAGCAGGCTCTTGGCGTCGCCCATGGCGCTGACCGTGATGTCGATGCGCGTGCCCTGCGCCTGATAGGCCGGCAGCGTCGCCGTCACCATCACCGCCGCCACGTTCTTGGTGCGCAGGTTGGTGCCGCGGGTGTTGACGCCCATGCGCTCCAGCATGCCCACCAGGCTTTGCTCGGTGAAGGGCGAGTTGTTGAGGCTGTCGCCGGTGCCGTTCAGGCCGACCACGAGGCCGTAGCCGATCAGCATGTTGTCGCGCACGCCCTCCACGTCGAGGATGTCCTTGAGCCGGGCGGACGAGGCGGAGGCCGGTTGCACCAGCGCCAGCGTGAGGCCGGCGGCCAGCACGAGGTGAGCGAGGATACGGATCATGGCGATGGGGGCTTTCGGCTTCATGGCGATCATCACTTCCAGACGGATCGCCAAGCCCCATGCGAAGCCCGTGCCAAGTCAGGTTTTCCGGCGCCTCTCAGGTCCTCGCGGGAAGAGCTGCCCCGCATGTCCAGTTTTTGCCCCAACGAGTCGGCATTTTTTGCCCGATTGCGGCAAACCTTGACCGGGTGTAAAGGTAATAGTCTCTGGTGTTTGCCCTTTTCCGCTATGTGGTTGCGCAGGTCATGAAAGTCGAAGGCTCCGGAAATATTCGCGGCAGCGGTTCGGTCCGGCGTGCGGGCAAGTCGGAGGGCTCCGGCGGTGCCAGCTTTGCCAAGCAATTGGTGGGCGAGAGCAGCCCGACGCAGGGCGTGTCCGGCACCTCCTCGGTGTTCGGGGTGGGCGGCATGCTCGCCTTGCAGGAGGTGGACGACGCCACCGCCCGCGAGTCCCGCGGCAAGATGCGCGCCCAGGACATGCTCGACATCATGGAGGAGATCCGCCACGGCCTGCTGGCCGGCGCGCTCCCCGCACAGAAGCTGACGGACCTGTCGCGCGTCATCCAGTCGCGCAAGGTCCAGGTGGACGACCCCAAGCTGGCTGAAATCCTCGACGAGATCGACCTGCGCGCGCAGGTGGAGTTGGCGAAGCTCCAGTCCTGACGCCACGGCTTCCAGGCCCCGTTCCGCAACGCCCGCCGGATGCCGGCGGGCGTTTTTTGTTGCCCGCAGGTCACACCACGCCGGGTTCCGCCGTGCAATGCTGCAATGCAGCATCTGGTGCTCGAACGATTGTGCGCCATGTCGAGTCCAGGTGCATGAGCCCTTCCGGCTTCCATGAGGTGACACATGAGACTTGCGACAGCCCTGGGCGGCTTCGGCGGATTCAACCTGCACGGCGCGGGCATCCTGGCGGCGATGCGCCGGCTCGGGCTGGAGCCGGACCTGTTCACCGTGACCTCCGGGCAGATCGTCGTCCTGTCGGAATGGCTGCGCGGGCGCAACCCGCGCGACCTGCTGATGGAGAACAGCGCCGCACCCGGCCCCATGCACACGATGACGACCGCCATGAGCGGCCACCCCGGCATCTTCCGCCCGGCCACCTCGGAAAATCTGAAGCGCTGGCTGGACTTCCCGTTCACCGCCACCGGCTTCATGGAGCGCATGATGCCGGCGCGCCGTTATGTGCCCATGCTGCCGCGCGAGCGCTTCGAAGAGATCTCCGCGACCTTCGCCGAGGCCGGGGCCGGCGTGGTGTTCAACACCTACGATTTCACGGCGGGGCAGGGCGTGCTGCACGGCAACGAGCCGGCGCGGGCGCTGATGCCGGCCGACGTGGCGCTGCGCCCGATCACCGCCGACGCGGTGGAGAGCGCGCTCTGGCTCTACCTGTACGGCTTCGAGGAGGCGCCGAACGGGCTGATCGACGGGGCCTATCACCGCTCGCTGATTCTCGGCGAACTGCATGGATTCGACCATGTGGTGGTCGGTTGCCCGTTCCCCACGGCCTGGGAGTGGCCGCCGCCGGCCAATTCGCTGGAGGTCGAGGACTGGAAGATCAAACAGTGGTTCTCCAACTCCTACCGCGCCGAGGTGACCCGCCTGCGCAAGGTCATCGCTCTGATCGAGAAGGGCTCGTTGCAGGATTCCGACTACCGCATCCGGGATCTGACCGAAATACCGCTACAATCACGCTGGGGATACTTCGATTATTTTTCCGAAAAGGAGGATGTGTTCCAGGACGCCCTGGTCGATGCGCTGACGATGCTTGCGCCTCTGGCGCCGCGTCAGTCGAACGACGCCGCCTGAGGATCGCCGGCAAAGCGTGTCGCGCCGAGGTCACATTGCCTCGGGACTCCAAGGGCTTGTTCCGAATCGCCTCCTTCATCCGCAGGGTTGCGGGGCGGGTTCGCTCTACCTATACTCCGCGCCGCTCAGGCTACCCTTTTGAGTTTGGATGCCATCGGATGTCCTCGCAGCTTCTGCCCTCGGACTACATGCCGTCGGATGACGAGCCGTTCATGAACCCGGTCATGCGGGAGTACTTCCGCCAGAAGCTGCTGCGCTGGCGGGCGGAGCTCCTTGCCGAATCGAGTGAGACGCTGCACAGCCTCCAGGAAGGCGGGATCCAGGAGCCGGACATCGCCGACCGCGCGTCGGCGGAGACCGACCGGGCTCTGGAACTGCGCACCCGCGACCGCGAGCGCAAGCTGATCTCCAAGATCGACGCGGCGCTGGAGCGGATCGTCGACGGCTCGTACGGCTACTGCGAGGAAACCGGCGAGCCGATCTCCGTGCGCCGCCTCGACGCCCGCCCCATCGCCACGCTGAGCCTGGAAGCCCAGGAGCGCCACGAGCGCATGGAACGCACCCAGCGCGACGATTGAGCACCAGATCTTCGAATCAGGGCGGGCCGGTCGGGTCCGCCCTTTTTCATGCCCGCGCTCAGCGTTTTCGGAACAGCGTCACGTTGCGGCCGACTGGTTCCAGATCCCAGCCGAATCGCCCGGCGATCCAGGTCAGCGTCTCGGGGCGGTAGAAGGTGACGTGGCTGAGTTCGCGGATGTAGGTCCATGTCGCGAATCCGGCATCATCGCGCAGCACGCCGGTCATCAGTCCCAGCCACCCACCCGGCCGCAGCAGCCCGTCCAGGCGCTCGAATCCGTCGCTCGGCCGGTGGAAGTGCTCGGCCACCTCGGTGCAGGTGACGAAGTCGTAGCGCCGCTCCAGCGCCGCCGCGTCGGGGTGGAAGAGCGGGTCGTAGTTGCGCACGGGATGGCCGCGCTCGCCCAGCATCGCCGCGATGGCCGGCCCCGGCCCGCAGCCGAAGTCCAGCCCCTCCGCCCCCGGTGCGATCCGTTCCAGCAGCGGCTCGGTCACCTGCGCCAGGAAGCGCCGATAGCCCGGATCGCCGGGATCATTTTGGTGCAGCCCGTATTCGGCCCGCTCGGCTTCCAGTGAGGGCAGTTGCGCCGGATCGAGGATGGTGACGCGGCAGTGACCGCAACGCAGATAGCGGCGGCCGGCGACTTCGGCGAACGGGGTGGGAGTCTCGGCGCCGCAGAGCGGGCATAGCCCGTTGTCCGCTTGCTGGTTCACGCCGCCCTCCGTTTTGATGCTGGCATCGGCCACCGTCGCACGCGCCGCATGCGGAAAAAAGGGCCGGCAGTTTCTGCCGGCCCTTCTTGCCTACCCGCGCCGTGTCCGATCCGCGGATCAGAACGGCGAGATGATGTCGAAGAGCTGCTGGCCGTAGCGCGGCTGCTGGATGTCGCTGATCTGGCCGCGGCCGCCGTAGGAAATACGGGCTTCGGCGATCTTCTCGTAGCTGATGGTGTTCTGCGCGGTGATGTCCTCGGGCCGGATGACGCCGTTCATGTTCAGGTCGCGCAGTTCGTAGTTCACCCGCACTTCCTGACGGCCCTGGATGACCAGATTGCCGTTGGGCAGCGTCTGCGTGACCAGGGCTGCCACCTTCAGCTCGATCTGCTCCTTGCGGGTGATGTTGCCCTTGCCGTCGTTGCTGCTCTTGCTGGTGGCGTCCACCAGCTTGGAGGGATCGACGGCGCTCGGCAGCGCGTTCTTGAACTGGCTCTGGAACCCGAACAGGCTCGGCAGGCCCATGCTCTCGCCGTTGTCGCGCGACTTCTTGGTCTCGTTGTTCATCTGCGCCTGATCGTTGATGGTGATCAGCACCGTCAGGATGTCGCCGACCTGCTTGGCGCGCTGGTCCTTGAAGAACGCCTTGGAGCCGGACCGCCACAGCGAGTTGGGATTGCGCTCGGCCGGGATCGGCGTCGGCATCGGCAGGCTGACCGGCTGGTAGCCGGGCTGCGCGTACGGGTCCTTGATCTGGCTGAGCTGCGGTCCGGAGCCGACCTCGGAAAGCCGGGTCATGGAGTTGCAGGCGCTCACCGAAACGGCGAGGGCGGCGGCCAAAGTCAGGCGGACGGCGGTACGAACGGCGGGGCGGGCGGTCATGGCGGCGTTCCTTGTTCTTGCGTGCGGCGTTTTTTGCCTGCGGCGTCTTACCGTTCTGCAAGAGCCATGCCGGGCTTGGCGACGGAGACCCGGCCGGGGCCGGAAACCACCGCTTCGACGATGCGGTTCGACTGGGTGTTGACGACGCGGATCACGTCGCCCTTGCCGCCTTCCTGGAGCGCCTTGCCCTGCGCCGACAGCGACATGTTGGAGCTTTCCAAGGTGATGGTGACGAGCGAGCCCTTGTCGATCATGCGCGGCGACTGCAGGTCGCGCACCCGGACGGGCTGGTTGATCGGGATGCCCCGCTTCGGCGTCATGCCGATCAGCTGCGCCTCGGAGGCGGCGACGTCGGTGCCGGCCTGATCGGCGCGCAGTTCCACCCAGTCCACGTCGTTGGCGGAGATGGTGTCGCCCGGCGACACGCGGTGGTTCAGCACCGGCACGTCCACCGTGCCGTAAGCGCGGCCGGACACCGGCACGCGGACCTGCGGCGCGGTGCCGGGCACCACCAGCTCGGCGGCGAAGCGGCCCTGCACGGCGCTGTAGTAGACGTTTTCGACCGCCAGCCCGCCGCTCGCCGTCTGGCCGGCGGGGACGCGCACTTCGACGGCGCGGTTGTCCAGCTCCAGGTGCATCCGGCCGACCGTGATGTGGCGCGTCAGCGCCTCGGTCAGCGCCGCTTCCGCGTGCGTGGCGCCGTAGACGGCAGCCGGCGGCTCGGCAGAAATCGCCGGGCCGGCAAAAACTGCCAGGCAAAGGGCGGTGCCGAGGATGAGGGCGGTCGCGGTGCGCTTCATGGCGGGTGCTCCTTGGAAGTCGGGTCAGGCGGCGCTGGATCAGCGCATCTGGCCGGCCGACTGCATCATCTCGTCCGTGGTCTTGATGACCTTGGAGTTCATTTCGTAGGCGCGCTGGGCGGAGATCAGCGTGGTGATCTCCTGCACGATGTTGACGTTCGAGGTTTCCAGCGCGCCCTGCACGACGCGGCCGTAGCCGGGGGCGCCGGGGTTGCCCTGCACCACCTGGCCCGACGCCGGGGTTTGCAGGAACAGGTTGTCGCCCACCGCTTCCAGGCCGGTCGGGTTCGGGAAGGCCGCCAGCTGGATCTGGCCGACGTTCTGCGGGTTGATCTGGCCGTCCAGCTTGGCCATCACCTCGCCCGACGGGTTGACGGAAATGTCCACCGCCTCGGTCGGGATGGTGATCGCCGGCTGCACCGGGTAGCCGTCGGCGGTGACGATGACGCCTTCCGGCGACAGCTTGAAGTTGCCGGCGCGGGTGTAGGCGGTGTCGCCGTTCGGCAGCTGGACCTGGAAGTAGCCCGAGCCGTTGACCGCGAGGTCCAGCTTGTTGTCGGTGACGTTCAGGTTGCCCTGCTCCAGCATGCGGGACACCGCGGCGATGCGCACGCCAGCGCCGATCTGCACACCGGTCGGCACCGTGGTGCCGGCGTCGGACGAGGTCGAGCCGATGCGGCGGAAGTTCTGGTAGAGCAGGTCCTGGAACTCGGCGCGCTGCTTCTTGAAGCCGGTCGTCGTCGAGTTGGCGATGTTGTTCGAGATGGTTTCGACGTTGAGCTGCTGGGCCAGCATTCCGGTGGCACCGATGGCGAGGCTGCGCATGGCTTTGTTCTCCTGTTTCTCGTCGCTCAGGCGGTGCGGCCAAGCCGCTGGATAAGGCCCCGGATACGCTCGTGCTCGCTCTCGATCATCTTCTGCGCCTGTTGGTACTGGCGGTTGATCTCGATCATCTGAGTCATCTCGACCACGGGCTTCACGTTGGACTGCTCTAGCATTCCCTGTGCCACTTTCGTCTCGGCCGGGGCCGGCTGCGGCTCTTCGTCGCTGACGTACAGGCCGCTGCCGACTTCGGTCATCAGCTGTTCGCGCTTGAAGGTCACCACGTTCAGGCGGCCGACCGGGCCCAGTTCGGTGGCGACGGTGCCGTCGCCCTTGATCTGGATGGAGGCGGTGCCGTCCGGGATGGTGATCGGCTGGCCGTTGTCGGCCAGCACCGGCAGGCCGCCGCCGTCCACCACCTGACGCTGGTCGTCCAGGCGGAAGTTGCCGTTGCGGGTGTAGCGGCGGCCCGACGCGGTATCGACCGTGAAGTAGCCGGGGCCGCTCAGCGCCACGTCCAGCGAGTTGCCGGTCTGCTGCATGCCGCCGGCGGCCAGATCGCGCACCACGGCGCGGTCCTGGACGAAGCTGGCCTGCTCGTGCATGGCCGGACGCTCGAGGAATTCGGTGAACAGCACCCGCTGCTGCTTGAAGCCGGTGGTGTTCATGTTGGCGACGTTGTTCGCCACGATGTCCATCTGGCGATGCAGCGCCATCTGGCGCGACAGGGCGATGTAGGTCGGGTTTTCCATCGTCGGCTCTCCGGTCCTGGGCGTCGTTGCGGCCATCGCATCGACGCCTTTCCCTATGCAGCCACCGTGCCAACCGCAGAAAGCCGAGGATTCCAAGGGCGCGCACCGACCGCGGCAGCGGTTGCCCGGCAGTTCCTGCCGCATCGGGCCGAAACTGCCGGGCAATTCCGGGCCGAGCCGGGGCGTTCCGTCCCTTGCGCGTGGGGACGGGGCGGGGCGCACGGCCGCCAGGGCCGCGCCGCCGAGGCCGGGGGCGTTGGGATACGGGCCGCCGGCCTCCCGCACACCGCGCGAGGGCGCACCTCGACCGCCGAGGGGCGGGGAGGGCAGGACGGGGACCCGTGTCCGAACGGACTCCTGGCTATGTCGGGGGATGTCTACTCAAGAACCGTGCCGTTTGCCTTCAGCCCGCCAAAGCACCTCCACCCCATTCCCGTCCCCTTCCGCGCCCGGCGTGGTCACACCCCGAAAATGGCCGTTGAAAGGAGTTATTAACTATCCGAAAGATACGGTGACGACTGCCGGAAACGGCCGGACTCCCCGCTCGCGCACAATGGACTTCCAATGACGGCGCACGCCGACGATGACGATCTCTCCACCGACGGCTTGCCGCGCAAGAAGTTCAGCGGCAAGAAGCTGGTGCTGTTCGTCATCCTCCCGCTGGTGCTGCTGATCGGCGCGGGGGCGGGCATCTATTTCTCGGGCGTGCTCGACATGCTGTTGGGCAAGAAGCACGAGGAGCACGTCGAGGAAAAGCCGCCGGAGGTCGAAGGGCCGCCGGTGTTCTACGACCTGCCGGACATGCTGGTGAACCTCAACAGCAGCGGCAAGCGGCCTGCCTTCCTGAAGATCAAGATCTCCATCCAGGTGTCCAAGCGCGAGGACATCCCGGCCGTCGAGCACGTGCTGCCGCGCATCGTCGACAACTTCCAGGTCTACTTGCGCGAACTGCGCCTGGAAGACCTCAAGGGGTCGGCCGGCATGTACCGCCTGCGCCAGGAACTGCTGCTGCGCATCACTGCGGCGGCTTATCCGGTGAAGGTGAAGGACGTGCTGTTCCGCGAAATGCTGGTTCAGTGACGATGCGCGTCGGGGGCACACGATGAGCGACACGGACGAGCTGAGCGAAGAAGAACGCCTCGCCGCCGAATGGGCGGCCCTCGCCGAAGACAGCGGCGACATGGGCGGCGATGACGGCGGCGGTGGTGGCGGCGGTTCCACGCGCGTCCTCAATCAGGACGAAATCGACAGCCTGCTCGGCTTCGACCAGGGTGCCGGCGGCGACGGCGACAACTCCGGCATCATGGCGCTGGTCAACAGCGCGCTCGTCAACTACGAACGCCTGCCCATGCTGGAGGTGGTCTTCGACCGCCTCGTCCGCATGATGTCCACATCCTTGCGCAACTTCACTTCCGACAACGTCGAGGTCAGCCTCGACCAGATCTCGTCGGTGCGCTTCGGCGACTATTTGAACTCGATCCCGCTGCCGGCCATGCTCTCCGTCTTCAAGGCGGAGGAGTGGGACAACTACGGCCTGATGGTGGTGGATTCGGCGCTCATCTACTCCATCGTCGACGTGCTGCTGGGCGGCCGGCGCGGCACCGCGGCCATGCGCATCGAGGGCCGCCCCTACACGACCATCGAGCGCAATCTGGTCGAGCGCATGGTGCACGTCGTGCTGTCCGACCTGTCCGCCGCCTTCGACCCGCTGTCGCCCGTCACCTTCCGCTTCGACCGGCTGGAGACCAACCCGCGCTTCGCGACCATCGCCCGGCCGGCGAACGCGGCGGTGCTGGTCAAGCTGCGCATCGACATGGAGGACCGCGGCGGGCGCCTGGAGCTGATGATCCCCTACGCCACCCTCGAACCCGTCCGCGAGCTGCTGCTCCAGATGTTCATGGGTGAGAAGTTCGGCCGTGACTCCATCTGGGAAACCCACCTGGCGTCCGAGCTGCTGGTCACCGACGTCGATCTGGCGGCGGTGCTCGACGAGATCACCATGACGCTGCACGACGTGCTGAACTGGCGCGTCGGCTCGCGAATCCTGCTCAACGCCACGCCGGACGGCGCCATCGAGCTGCGCTGCGGCGACGTGTCCATGTTCCAGGGCCGCATGGGACGCAAGGGCGGCCACATCGCCGTGCGCCTCGAAAAGGAACTGCCCAAGCAGGAGGTCATGCGCCTATGAGCCCGACCGTCTCCCTGGTGATCGACCTGATCATGGTCGGCCTGCTGGTCGCCACCATCGCCTACGCCATCATCCTCAACCGGCAGATCGTCCGCCTGCGCGAGAGCCGCGGCGAGCTGGCCGAGCTGATCAAGGGCCTGAACGAGGCGATGACCAAGGCCGACGCCGGCGTGCGCGGCATGAAGGCGACCGCGCACAACACCGGCGAGGGCTTGCAGAAGACCATCGACAAGGCCGGGACGTTGCGCGACGAGTTGCAGTTCATGATCGAGGCCGGCAACACGCTGGCCGACCGCCTGTCCGGCTATTCCGACGAGCGCCCGAAGCCGTCGTCCAGGCCGGTGGCGCGGACGCCGGTCTTGCGCCCGGTGCACGACGAGATGGACGAGGAACACCTCGCTCCGCCGCCCGTGCGACGCACCCAGCCGTCCGCCGACGACCGTCCGCGCGAGGGTGAGGAGGGCTTGTCCCGCGCCGAACGCGAGTTGCTGCGCGCCATCGAGAACCGCCGGTAAGGGGGGAGTTCGGTCATGACCAACACCGCCGTGGCACCCGCCGTCAAACCCGCGCCGAAGCCCGCCCCCCGGCCGGCCGCGAAGGCGGCGCGCAAGTCCGCCAAGCCCAGGGGCGAGTCTCCCGCCGGGCGCTTTGCCGCGCGGATGAAGCGCGTGCGCTTCCGCGTGTTGCCGGTGATGATCTTCGTCGCCGTGCTGCTGCTGGGCGTCCGCGTCGGCGAGATGTGGCGGCTGGCGACCCGTGACGCCCGCATGCCCGACTTCCCGACCTCGCACGCCGAGGGCGCGCCGAAGCCTGCCCCGGCCCCGGCGAACGGTGCCAAACCGGCCGCTCCGGCGCCCGGTGCTCCGCCCGCGGCACCCGCCCCACAGCCCTCCCCGCAGCCAACCACTCAGGCATCGCTGCCGGCGCCGGGCGGGACCAGCAACGGCGTGGCGCCGGTCGATGGCGAGATGGCCCAGCACTTTGCCAACCGCCGCGCCGAGGTGGAGCGGCGCACCAAGGACGTGGAGCAGCGCGAGGCGCTGCTGGCCGCCGCCGAAAAGCGCATCGACCAGAAGCTCCAGGAACTGGACAAGGTGCGCACCGACATCCAGAAGCTGCTGCGCACCGGCGACGACAAGCAGAGCGCCCAGCTGGAAAGTCTGGTCAAGATCTACGAGACCATGAAGCCCAAGGAGGCGGCGCGCATCTTCGAGGAACTGGACATGCCCGTCCTCCTCGACGTGATCCAGCGCATGAAGGAGCAGAAGACCGCGCCGATCCTGGCCGCCATGGACCCGGTGAAGGCCAAGACGGTCACCTCCGCGCTGGTCGAGCGCCGCACCATGCCGGCGTTGCCGCAGTAAGAGGCACTGCGGGCTCGGTTAACCCCCTGTTAACCCAAGTATTTTAGGTTAAAACGGGCTCGGAGGGCCCGATTCGCTTCCTCTTTGCGCGCGCTCGCGCGGCCGGGTCCTGCCATGCCGAATGCTTCCTCGCCGGTGACGACCATTGTCCGCGACGTGCTGAACGGCACGGGCGACGGCGTGTCGGCGCACGACGCCAAGCTCTACCGCGAGCTGGAGGAACTGGCGCGCTACATCCACCGCGTCAAGAGCGAGGTGGCGGCGGTCCGCCCGGCCGACATCCGCGACGAGCACATCGCCACCGCCACCGACGAGCTGGATGCCGTGGTCGGCGCCACCGAGAAGGCGACCTTCGCCATCTTCGACGCCTGCGACGTGGTGGGCGCCGTGGCCGGCGCCGTGGACGCGGAGAACGCCGGCAAGCTCAACGACGCGGTCACCCGCATCTACGAGGCGTGCAATTTCCAGGACATCACCGGCCAGCGCATCACCAAGGTGGTCAAGGCGCTGAAGCACATCGAGGCCAAGGTGGACGCGCTGGTGGCCGCCCTGGGCGAGGAAACCTTCCGCGCCCCGGACCCGGCCCCGACGGCGGACGACGATCCCGACAAGGCGCTGCTGCACGGCCCACAGAGTGAGGCGCAGGCCACCAGCCAGGACGAGATCGACCGCCTGCTGGCGAGCTTCGACTGACATGGCCGACTGACATGGCCCTTCCCGGCAAACCGTCGCTTCCCACCAGCCACTCCGGCGGCAACGGCGCCATCGTGCTGCTGCTGTCGCTGTTCCTGCTGCTGCTGGTGTTCTTCATCGTGCTGAACGCGCAGTCGGTGCAGGCGATGTCGCGGGTCAAAGCGGCGCTGGGATCGCTGGAGCGCAGCTTCCACATCGACCCGCGCCTGCGCCATGGCGACGAGCCGGTCGTGTCGCGCGCCGGAACGGTGATCGCGGTGCAGCGGCTGGACGGCGTCGGCGATCTGTTCGCCACCGCCATCGCCGTCTCCAAGGTGACCAATGTGTCGCCCGGCCAGCTGATGGAGGTGCGCCTGGAGGCGGACGAGCTGTTCGAGCCCGGCACCGCGAGCGTGCGCCGCGACCGCCAGGGCCTGATCGACCGCGTCGCCGAGGCCCTGCGCGAAACCCGCGCCGGCGAGCGCATCGAACTGGACGCGCTGCTGGCGCTGTCGCCGACGACCCCCAGCCAGCCGCCCGGCCCCATCGAGCGGGCCGGCGCGCTGGTCCGCGCGCTGGTCGGCGACGGCGCCCCGGCCGAGGCGGTCACCGTCGGCATCGAGCGCGGCGAGCCGGGCACCGCGCGCCTGCTGTTCTCCATCCGCAGCGCCGAGGACCAGACGCGGGGGAGGCGGCGATGATCCGCGTGCCGAAGCCGCGTGCCCACGGCCGCCCCCACGACAGCGATGGGGCCGAAGCGCGCAAGACCATCTGGCTGATCAGCTTCACCGACCTGATGTCGCTGCTGCTGGCCTTCTTCGTGCTGATGTTCTCCATGGCCGAGCCGCAGGCGCAGCGCTGGGCCAAGATGGCGCAGGGCCTGTCGGCCCGCTCCACCGCGACGCGGCCGTCCGACGCGCAGCCGGTGCTGTCCACGGCCTTCAACGCCGCCACGCTGGAGGCGGAATCCTCCATCAACCTGGACTATCTCGGTGCGCTGCTGCACGGGCAGGTGGCCGACATGCCGGAACTGGCAGGCGTGCAGGTGACACGCGAGGACGACCGGGTGGTGATCGGGCTGTCCAGCGACGTGCTGTTCGAGAAGAACGCTCCGATGTTCTCACCGCGCGGGCGGCGGGTGCTGTATCTGCTGGGAGCGGTGGTCGGCCGCATCGGCAACCGCATCGAGGTGGTCGGCCACGCCGAGCGCGAGGACGTGCCGCCGGAGCTGGCCTGGGAACGCTCGCTCGGGCGCGCCGTGGCGGTGTCGATGGCGCTGCGCGAGCACGGCTACCGGCGCGAGCTGGTGGCGCGCACGTCGATGGGCCGGCTGCTGCGGACCGACACCGCGGGGCCGCGCGTCGATATCGTCGTGCGCGAGCAGAAGGAGTGAGGGCGATGGGCTTCGGCGCGAACCCATCAAGGCATGGGCATCGGCGGCATGGGCATCGGCGGATCGGCGGCCTCGCGGCCGTGGCCCTGCTGCTGGCCGCCGCGGGCGCGGCGGCGGCGCCCGTGCCGGTGCGCGGCGCATCGCACAAGGACTATGGCCGCCTCGTCTTCGACTGGCCGCAGAAGGTGGAGTTCACCGCCCGCGTTGAGGGAGAGCGCCTGATCGTCGGCTTCGACCAGTCCATCGAGGCGTCGGTGGACAAGGCGGTGGCGTCGCTGTCCGCCTACGTCTCCGCCGGCCGCATCGCCGCCGACGGCAAGACCGTCGAGTTCGACCTGAAGCGCCCGGTGTCGGTGCGCTCCTTCCGCAACGGCTACGGCGTGGCGCTCGACCTGATGCCGACCACCGGCGCGTCGGCTGTCACGACGCCGACCAGGACCGAGCCTGTCGCGGCCCCGAAGGCCGAGTCCCCCAAGGACGAGGCGCCGGCCAAATCCGCCGCCACCCCAACCTCGACACCGGCCACGCCCCCAAAGCCGGCGCAGGCCGCGTCCGCCGGGGTCAAGCTGCGTGCCGGGGACGATCCGGCGCACAGCCGCATGGTGTTCGAGTGGGCCGCGCCGGTGGACTACACGCTCCAGCGCGACGGGGCGTCGGTGACCTTGCTGTTCGACAAGGCGGCGCAGGCGGATCTGTCGCCCGCCACCAAGGCGAAGCTGCGCAACATCACCAATGTGGAGCAGTTCCGCGGTCCCAACGGCGGCCTCGCGGTGACCTTCGCCGCCCCGCCCGACGCCGACGTGCGCGAGTTCCGCAACGGCAGGTCGGTCATCGTCGATGTCCTGAACCCCGGCACCCGCAAGGCCGCGGCGCCCGCCGAGCCGCAAGCTCCCACGCCGGCTCCCACCAAGACGGCCCCCACCCAGACGGCCGCTGCCCCGCCGCCCGCCGCACAGCCTGCCCCCGCGCAGTCTCCCCCCGCGCAGCCTGCCAAGCCGGCGACCCCCCAGGTTCCGGCTCCGGCCCCCGCTGCCCAACTGGCCCCAGCCCCGGCCGCCCCCGCGATGCAACCGGTCACCGCGTCGCCGGCCAAGCCGGTGGAGCGGGAGAAAGGGCCGGCGCTGGTGTTCGACGCCGGCGGCCCGGCGGCGGCGGCGGTCTACCCGCGCGCCGGTTATCTGTACGTGGTCTTCGACAAGCCGTTGCCCATCGGCGCCGGCAGCGTCGTCGGTTCCGGCGCCGAGCAGGTCGGCGCGGTCGAGCCGGTGCCGGCCACCGGCGGCAGCGCCTTCCGCACGCGCATCGGCCCGTTCATCTGGCCGCAGGTCGAGCGGCAGGGCGCCGTCTGGCGCATCGTGCCGATGACCCGGCTGACCGCCCCGCCGGCCGAGGATCTGCGCATCGACACCGAACCCGACTTCCTGCTGGGCGCGCGCCTTGTCGTGCGGGCGCTGGACGCGGCGTCCGTCGTGCTGCTCAACGATCCCGAGGTGGGCGACCAGCTGCGCGTCGTGCCGCTGCCGCGCCCCGGACAGGCGGTCAACGAGCTGCACCGCTTCGCCGACCTGGAGGTTTTGCCCTCGTTCCAGGGCATCGCCGTGCGGCCGGTCGCCGATTCCATCACCGTGCGCCCGGTCAAGGAGGGTGTCGAGTTGACCTCGGCCGGCGGGCTGCACCTGTCGCCCACCGCCGACATGGGCAACCGCACCGCCGTCGCGGAGGCGTCGGGGCCCCTCACGCCGGCCCCGGCCCCGGCCACGGCACCGCCGCAGGGCGGCGCCTCGCCTGGTCTGGCGCCCCCGCCAGCGGCGCCGAATGCCCAGCCGCGCCTCAGCAACAAGCGCCTGTTCGACCTCGACGCGTGGCAGCGCGGCGGTGCCGAGAAGTACACCGACGCCCGTCAGGCGCTCCAGTTCGCCATCGTCGACGCGCCGGAGAGCGAGCGCCCGCGCGCCCAGCTCGACCTCGCCCGGTTCTACTTCGCCAACGGCATGGGGGCGGAGGCGCAGGGCATGCTGGACGTGCTGCAATCGACGCAGCCGGACCTGGAGGGCTGGGCCGAGTTCAAGGCGCTGCGCGGCGCCGCGCGCGTGCTGTACAACGACCTGGACGGCGCCGCCGACGATTTGAGCCACCCGGCGCTGGCCGACAACGCCGAGATCGGGCTGTGGCGCGCCACCGTCGCCGCCCAGCGCGGCGACTGGCCGGCGGCGGCGCGCGGCTTCAAGGCGGGAGCCGCCATCCTCTCCAAGTACCCCGAGCCGCTGCTGAGCAAGCTGGCGGCGCTGGCCGCCGAGGCGGCGTTGCAGACCGGCGACACCGCCGATGCCAAGCGCCTGCTCGACCGCATCGAGGCTCGCATCGGCCCCGAATCCGAAGAACGGCCGGACCTCCAGTACTTGCGCGGCGAGCTGGCCCGCCAGCAGGGCGACCCCGCCCGCGCCCAGGAGGCGTTGAGCAAATCGTACAACAGTCTCGACCGCTATCACCGCGCCAAGGCCGGCCTGGCGCTGATCAACCTGGAGCTGGCGGAGGGCAAAACCTCCCCCGCCGCGGCGGCCGAGCGGCTGGCCGGGCTGACCTTCATCTGGCGCGGCGACGACATGGAGATGGCGATCCGCCAGCGCCTGGGTGACACGCAGGTGGCCGCCGGGCAGTTCGCCCAGGGCTTCAACACCATGAAGGAAACCGCGGCGCTGATCGGCGACGGCCCGCGCGCCGAAAAGATCACCAAGGACATGGCCCGCGCCTTCGCCGACCTCTACAAGGATGGCGCTGCGCGGATGCCGACCATGGACGCGCTGAAGCTCTACGACCAGTTCCGCGAGCTGACGCCGGTCGGTCCGGCCGGCGACGAGATCATCCGTCAACTGGCCGAGCGGCTGATCCAGATCGACCTGCTCGACCGCGCCGCCGACCTGCTGCAATACCAGACCGAATACCGGCTGGCCGGGGCCGACAAGGCGTATGTCGGCACGCGCCTCGCCACCGTGCGCCTGCTCGACAACAAGCCGGCCGAGGCGCTGAAGGCGCTGGAGATCAGCAACGTGCCGGACATGCCGGCCGAACTGGCGGCCGAGCGCCGCCTGATGCAGGCCAAGGCGCTGGACCAGTTGGGCCGCGGCGACGACGCGCTGCAACTGCTGGCCCAGGACGACACCCGGGAATCGAACCTGCTGCGCATCGACATGGCGTGGCGGGCGCAGAACTGGGGCCACGCGGCGGTGGCGCTCGGCAAGGTGATCGGTCCGCCGCCGGCCGGCGGCCAGCCGCTGGAGCCGGAACGTTCGCAGCTCGTGCTCAACCGCGCGGTGGCGCTGGCATTGGGCGGCGACGGCACCGGACTGGCGCAGCTGCGCAAGGAATTTGGCGGCGCCATGGACAAGAGCCAGGACGCCGACGCCTTCCGGGTGCTGACCCGGCCGGAGCAGGCGACCGGCCTGATCGACGTCAACACCATCCGCTCGCGCGTTGCCGAAGTGGACGTCTTTCAGAAATTCCTCAAGAGTTACAAGGGGCGCCTGTCCGGGGCCAAGCCGAACAGCTGAGGCTTGGTAATTTTGTCTCCATGCCCGCAAACTTATGTTGCGGCGCATCTGTCGGAGGTACCGCCGCCGCCGCCGGAACTCGACGAAATCGCCAATTCTTCTTCCTTTTTTAAGGGGGCATAGGCATATACCTAAGGCGGGGGAAAGCCCCGCTATCTGCATCTGGATCGGGGCGACGTGCTCACTCTCCTGCCGTTCTTGGCCGAGCCTTCACCGGCTACGCTGCTTCTGGGCCTCGCTCTGCTGACCCTCGTGCACGAGGATGTGGCGATCGCCGCCGGTGCCGGCCTGATCACCACCGGAACCCTGCATCTGGGCGTGGCGGCTCTGGCCCTGCTGGGGGGGATCATCGCTGGGGACGTGCTGTTCTACCTTCTTGGCGCGCTGTCGCTGCGCAGCGACTGGATCAAGCGGCGCATGGAGGGGCCAGCGTTCCGGCGCTGCCGGGCCGCGCTCGAACGGAACCTGCTCACGGCGCTGCTGGCCTGCCGGGTGGTGCCGGGCATTCTGATGCCGACTTACTTCGCCTGCGGCGCCATGCGGGTGGGCTTCACGCGTTTTGCGCTGATCACGGTCGGGTCGGCGACGCTGTATTCGGGAGGGCTGCTGCTGCTGATGACCTCGACGCTGGAAGCATCCGTCGTGGAGTTGCAGGCGACCGGCGTGCTGCTGGTTGCCGCCGTCGTGCTGGCGCGCAGCGGCGCGTTGCGCAATTTTTCCGGTTTCCTGCGCACCCTGCTGGCGCCGCGCGCGGCCAGCGCCACGCCGGCCGTGCACCTGCCCGGCATGCCCGTGGTCGCGGCCGGGTCCGGCGCCATCGGCTTGGCGGAGCGCATTCCGCCGCTGCTGTTCTACATCCCGCTGGTCGTCCAGTGGTTCGCCCTGGCGATCAAGCACCGCAGCCTGACGCTGCCCACCGCCGCCAACCCGTCCATCGAGGCGGGCGGCCTGCTCGGCGAATCGAAGATCGCCTGCCTGGACATGATCCGCGGCCCGGCGCGCCGCTGGGTGGCGTCGTCGGTGCCGCTGGCCAACGACGGCCACTGGACGGCCGAAGCGTTGCGCGACCTCGTCGAAACCGCCGGGTTGAGCTTCCCGCTGGTGCTCAAGCCGGACATCGGCTGGCGCGGCTTCGGCGTCCGGCTGGTGACGGACGTGGATTCGCTGGTGGCCGACCTCGCCACCTTCCCGGCGGGCTGCTCGCTGATCCTCCAGGCCTACGTGCGGTATGCCGGTGAGGCTGGAATCTTCTACGTGCGGCGGCCGGGCGAGGAGCGCGGCTTCATCTTCTCCATGACCTTCCGCTATTTCCCGCACGTGGTCGGCGACGGCCGCTCGACGCTGGACGAGTTGATCGAGCGCGATCCGCGCGCGTCCTGGAAGGCGAAGCTGCACCGCGAGACGCTGGGCGAGCGTCTGCGGACGGTGCCGGCGGCCGGCGAGCTGGTGCGCCTGCACATGGTGGGATCGAGCCGGGTGGGCGGCCTGTACAAGGACGCGCAGGCCTACGCCACCCCGGCGCTGGCCCGCCGGTTCGACGAGATCGCCGATGCCATGCCGAATTTCCACTTCGGCCGCTTCGACGTGCGCTTCGCCTCGGCCGAGCGGCTGATGGAAGGCGAGGACATCCAGATCATCGAGGTCAACGGCGCTGGTGCCGAGGCCATCCACGTCTGGGACCCGGAGTTCCGGCTGGCCGACGTCTACGCCGACCTGTTCCGCCAGCAGGCTCTGATGTTCGAGGTCGGCGCGCTCAACCGCGCCCGCGGCTTCCGGCCGTTGAGCCTGCGCGAATTGGTGGGATTCCAGCAGCGCCAGCAGCGGCTCCTGTCGATCTATCCGGCCTCCAACTGAGGACGCATTTTCGTTGTAAGAGGTGTTTGCTCCGGCGGATGTGTTGCGCTATGGTGCGCCTCCGTTGCTGCTGGACCCGTAGCTCAGCTGGATAGAGCGCTGCCCTCCGAAGGCAGAGGCCACAGGTTCGAATCCTGTCGGGTCCGCCATCACCTCGGACCGTGTTGTTGATCGCAAAGGCTTTTTTCAGCCTCCGTTCGACGCCGTCCCATTTTCCACTCCGCAGATGAATGCCGATTTGGGCGTTGGTTCGAACCGGCGCGCAAGCCGCCGCAGAAGTTTGCTCATGCCGATTGCCGGATCATCCGGGCCGACACAGCTCTAGGGGGAGGCTTCCCCTCGCGGAGGTGCGCGCATGCTGGTCACGGCGGTCTATTGGCTTTTCATCCTGCTGACCGCGGTGGGCAAGCTGGTGGCCTTCGTGGCGCTGGTGGTGTTCGCCATCGCGCTGCCGCTCACCCGCATCCAGGTCGCCTGGGCAAGGCGCGCCGCCGACATCGGCCGCGTGCTGGCGACCAACCTCGCCGTGGCCGCCTTCGGTGTGGTGGGGGTGTTCATCCTGCTGGAAAACGCCCGGATCTTCCTCGCCGCACTCTGATCGTCTGTCTCCATTGCGAGACATTGTCTCCATGCGGAGACGATGAGGCGGCCATTCTGTCTCTAATAGGAGACAATTCCCCTTCGGTGTTTAAAAAAGTGGCGCATCCGCGGCGTTCCGCCGCATGGCATGGCCTTTGCAAAATTCATCGTGTCCTAACGAACGGCACACGGCTTCAGGCCATGGCACGCGTCACCATGAAGGCTCTTCTGCCCGTCTCCGCGCAGCGGCTTTGGCCGCTGGTGCGCTGGGATGGGCGATTGCTCGACTGGTACCCAGGCGCCGTCGCCCTGGACGTGGACGGGACGGCGAAGGGTGATCTCCGCCGTCTGCGGCTTCGGGAAGGGGCGGTGCTCGTGCATCGGCTCGACCACCTCAGCCGGATCGAGGATGCCTACACCTACTCGGTGCTCGACGGCCCTTATCCGGTCGCCGGCTACCTCGCGCAGATTCGCGTGCTGCCGCACGAGGATGGCCGCGCCACCCTGATCTGGACCGCGAATTTCCTGCCGGCCGGCATCGCCGAGGACGCGGCGGAGGACTTCATCCGCCGCCTCTATCAAGCCGGTTTCGACAGCCTCTACAGCCTCCTCGCCGACGGTGCCGGCGCGGAGAAGACATCCACAGCCAGGGCCGGGCTGCGACACGGCCCCAACACGCCTCAAATGGGGAGTTAACCGTCCATGAGTCTTCTGATCTGCGTAGGAGCGCTCGCGTTCCTGATGTTCGTGGCCTATCGAGGCTTCAGCGTCATCCTCTTCGCCCCCATCGCGGCGCTCGGCGCCGTTCTGCTCACCGACCCCTCGGCGGTGCCGCCGATCTTCACCGGCCTGTTCATGGACAAGATGGTCGGCTTCGTGAAGCTGTACTTCCCGGTGTTCCTGCTGGGCGCCGTGTTCGGCAAGGTCATCGAGCTGTCGGGCTTCTCCAAGTCCATCGTCTCGGCGGTCATCAAGATGGTCGGGCGTGAACGCGCCGTCATGTCCATCGTGCTGGTCTGCCTGCTGCTGACCTACGGCGGCGTGTCGCTGTTCGTCGTGGTGTTCGCGGTCTATCCCTTCGCGGCCGAGATGTTCCGCCAGGGCGATATCCCCAAGCGCCTGATCCCCGGCACCATCGCGCTGGGCGCCTTCACGGTGACCATGGATTCGCTGCCGGGCACCCCGCAGATCCAGAACATCATCCCGACCACCTTCTTCAAGACCGACGCCTTCGCCGCCCCGTGGCTGGGCACCATCGGCGCGATCTTCATCCTGGTCGTCGGCATCGCCTATCTGGAATGGCGCCTGAAGGCCGCCGCCGCGGCCGGCGAAGGCTATGGCGAGGGCCACACCAACGAACCGGAGGCCATCACCGCCGAGACCCTGCCCAGCCCGGTCATCGCCATCCTGCCGCTGGTCGTCGTCGGTGTGCTGAACAAGGTGTTCACCATGATGATCCCGGCGTTCTACGGGGCCAGCAATCAGGTGGCGCTGACGTCGGGCGCCAAGCCGCTGGTGACGCAGGTCTCCTCGATCGCCGGCATCTGGGCGGTGGAGGGCGCGCTGCTCGCCGGTGTGCTGACCGTGCTGGCCTTCGCGTGGAAGCCGGTGTCGCAGCGCTTCGCCGAGGGCACCAAGGCGGCTATCGGCGGCTCGCTGCTGGCGTCGATGAACACGGCGTCGGAGTACGGTTTCGGCGCGGTCATCGCGGCGCTGCCGGGCTTCCTGGTGATCGCCGACGTGCTGAAGGCCATCCCCAACCCGCTGGTCAACGAGGCCATCACCGTCACCACGCTGGCCGGCGTCACCGGTTCCGCGTCGGGCGGCATGAGCATCGCGCTGGCCGCCATGGCCGAGCAGTTCATCACGGCCGCCAACGCCTCCGGCATTCCGATGGAAGTGCTGCACCGCGTCGCCTCGATGGCGTCGGGCGGCATGGACACGCTGCCGCACAACGGCGCCGTCATCACGCTGCTGGGTGTCACCGGGCTGACGCACCGCCAGTCCTACGGCGACATCTTCGCCATCACCTGCATCAAGACCCTGGCGGTCTTCGTCGTGATCGCCGTGTACTACCTGACCGGGATTGTCTGACATGAAAAAAATCATCCCGTTGGCCGAGGTCGTCGAGAAGATTCCCGACGGTGCCTCGCTCCTGATCGGCGGCTTCATGGCCGCCGGCAGCCCGCTCCGCGTCATCGACGAGCTGATCCGCCAGGGCAAGAAGGACCTGACCGTCATCGGCAACGACACCGCCCGCCCCCACCAGGGCATCGGCAAGCTCGTGGTCGAGAAGCTGGTTCGCAAGGTCATCACCAGCCACATCGGCCTGAACCCCGAGACCCAGCGCCAGATGATCGCCGGCGAGCTGGAGGTCGAGCTGGTGCCGCAGGGCACGCTGGCCGAGCGCATCCGCGCCGCCGGCTTCGGCCTGGGCGGCGTGCTGACCCCGACCGGCGTCGGCACCACCGTCGAGGACGGCAAGCAGACCATCGAGGTGGACGGCAAGATCTTCCTGCTGGAAAAGCCGATCAGGGCCGACTTCGCGCTGATCAACGCCAAGCAGGCGGACTATTACGGCAACCTCGCCTACGCGCTGACCTCGCGCAATTTCAACCCGATCATGGCGATGGCGGCCGAAACTGTCATCGCCGAGGCTCAGGACATCGTGCCTCTGGGTGTCATTCCGCCGGACGCCGTCGTCACCCCGTCAGTCCTCGTGGACTACATCGTCGCCCAAGAGAAGCATTGAGGGGAGAAGCGCCATGGATGAGAAAACCCTGATCGCCAAGCGCGTCGCTCTCGAACTGAACGATGGTGACCTCGTCAACCTGGGCATCGGCCTGCCGACGCTGGTCGCGCGCTACGTCCCCTCGGACCGGCACGTGTTCTTCCAGTCCGAGAACGGCATCATCGGCATGTCCGGGCCGATCGCCGGGGCGGAGAACCAGGACCTGACCGACGCCGGTGGCGCGCCCATCAGCGCGTTGCCCGGTGCGGCGTCCTTCGACAGCGCCATGTCCTTCGGCCTGATCCGCGGCGGCCATCTGGCCGTGACGGTGCTGGGCGGATTGCAGGTGGACCAGGAAGGGCAGCTCGCCAACTGGATGGTGCCGGGCAAGATGGTGCCGGGCATGGGCGGTGCGATGGATCTGGTCACCGGCGCCAAGCGGGTGATCGTCGCCATGCAGCACGCCGCCAAGGGCGAGTCCAAGATCGTCAAGCGCTGCACGCTGCCGCTCACCTCGGTGCGCCGGGTCGACCTGATCGTCACCGATCTGGCGGTGATCGAGCCGACGGATCAGGGCTTGGTCCTCAAGGAGACCGCGCCCGGCGTCACCGTCGAGCAGGTGCTGGCCAACACCGCCTGCGAACTGATCGTGCCGGCCAACGTGCCGGCCATGCCGCTGTGAGCGGAGGAGGAAACAACCATGCTTAAGGGCAAATCGGCCATCGTCACCGGCTCCACCAGCGGCATCGGCCTGGGCGTGGCGCGGGCTCTGGCGGGGCAGGGCGTCGACGTCATGCTCAACGGCTTCGGCGATCAGGCTGAGATCGCGAAGCTGTGCGAGGACCTCGGCCGCGAGTTCGGCGTGCGCGTCGGCTATGACGCCGCGGACATGAGCAAGCCGGCCGAGATCAAGGCGCTGGTCGCCGCGGCGCAAGTGGCGTTCGGCAAGGTGGATATCCTGGTCAACAACGCCGGCATCCAGCACGTCTCTCCGGTGGAGGAGTTCCCCGAGGACGCCTGGGAGCGGGTGATCGCCATCGACCTGTCGGCGGTCTTCTACGGCACGCGTTATGCGTTGCCGGGCATGAAGGCGCGCAACTGGGGGCGCATCATCAACATCGCCTCGGTGCATGGCCTGGTGGCGTCGGTCAACAAGGCGGCGTACGTGGCCGCCAAGCACGGCGTCATCGGCCTGACCAAGACGGTGGCGCTGGAGACCGCGCAGACCGGGGTCACCTGCAACGCGATCTGCCCCGGCTGGGTGCTGACCCCGCTGGTGCAGAAGCAGATCGACGCCCTGGCCGCCAAGAACGGCTGGAGTAACGAGCAGGCCGGCCGCGAACTGCTGAGCGAAAAGCAGCCTTCGCAGAGCTTCGTGACGCCCGAGCAGTTGGGCGAACTGGCGGTGTTCCTGTGCTCCGACGCGGCGTCCAACATGCGGGGCGCGGCGATCAACATGGACGGTGGTTGGGTGGCGCGGTAGGTCTCGGCGCCGGCCCCCACCCCATCCCTCCCCTGCGAAGCGGGGGAGGGATGGGGTGGGGGCCGGCGCAGCCGCTTTACCGCCCCGCCCGTATCCCCGCCTTCGCCAGCTTCTTGTACATCGCCGCCCGCGAGATCCCGAGCCGTTTGGCGGCTTCCGCCGCGCGGTTGCCGGACGCGTCCAGGGCCTGTTGCAGCAATTCCCGCTCGAACGACGCGAACGCGTCGTCGTACGGACGCACCCCGGTCGCGGCCATCGGAACCAGCGGCACCGCCGCCGCAACCATCGCCTCGTCCCGCCGCGCGGTCGGCAGCGCTTCGGCCAGATCGGCCACCGTCAGGCGCAGATTGTCGGTCAGCATGCACACCCGCTCCAGCACGTTGCGCAGCTCGCGCACGTTGCCGGGCCAGCCGTAGCGCGCCAGCACCTCCACCGCGTCGGGCGTCAGCACCCGGCCGGGCATGCCGGTGCGCAGCGCGATCTCCTGAAGGATGGACTCGGCGATGGCCTCCAGGCCGCTGCCCATCTCCGACAGCGACGGCAGGCGGATCGACAGCACGTTCAGCCGGTAATACAGGTCGGAGCGGAACCGGCCGTCGCGGATGCGGTGCTCCAGATCGACGTTGGTCGCGGCGATCACCCGCACGTCCACCTTGACCGGCCGGTCGGAGCCGAGCGGCTCGATCTCCTGCTCCTGCAAGGCGCGCAGCAGCTTGGCCTGCAAGGCCATGGGCATGTCGCCGATCTCGTCGAGGAACAGCGTGCCGCCATCGGCGCTCTTGAAGCGGCCCTCGCGGCCGCGGCGGTCCACACCGGTGTAGGCGCCGGGCACCGCGCCGAAAAATTCCGCCTCCAGCAGCGTGTCGGGAATGGCGGCGACGTTGACGCCGACGAACGGCTTGGCCGCCCGCGACGACAGGCCGTGGATGCCCTGGGCGATCAGTTCCTTGCCGGTGCCGGTCTCGCCCAGCAGCAGGATCGGCGCGTCGTGGTGCGCGGCCAGCCGCGCCCGGCGCTTGACCTCCAGGCAGGCCGGGCTGTCGCCTACGTAGCTTTGCAGCGTGTAGCGCGGCTGCCGCCTTTCGTTGAGGTGGCGCTTCGCCGTCTCCAGCTCCGCTTCCAGGCGGGCCAGTTCGCTCAGCAGCGGCTTCAGGCGGTGCAGGCTGTCGTAGAACACGAAGCCCACCGCGCCGATGACGCTTCCGTCGTCGTCGGTGAGCGGAAAGCGCGACACCACCAGACGCTGGGTGCCGAAGAACATGACGTCGAGCAGGATCGGCTGTCCGCTGGTCACCACCTGACGCATCAGGCTGTTGGGGATGACCTCCTCGACCTCGCGGCCGATGGCGAGGGCCGGGTCGGCGACGCCGAGCATCTTGGCGTACTTGTCGTTGATCCAGACAATCCGCGCGTCGCGGTCCACCGCCACGGTTCCTTCGGACTGCTTCTCCAGCGCTTCGAACAGGGAGGGCATGGCCCGCCGCCGCAGCACCTCCGCCCCGCCGCTGAACCCTGCTTCGAACACGATGCCTCACCGTTCCAGTCCGAGGAGAGTATAGAACAACGCCGCCCGCATCCGGTATCCTCGGCTGGCCCGCCTTCCTGCGAAGTTCCCGATCCCATGACGCGCCCGCTGGACAGCATCGATACCAACATCCTGCGCGCGTTGCAGGAGGACGGCCGCATCACCAACGTTGATCTGGCGAAGCGCGTCCACCTCAGCCCTGCCGCCTGCCTGGAGCGCGTCAAGCGCCTGCAAACGGAAGGCTACATCCAGCAGTACACGGCGCTGCTCGATCCGGCGCGGCTGGACGCCGGGCTCTTGGTGTTCGTCGAGGTGGTGCTGGACCGCACCACGCCCGACGCCTTCGACGACTTCCGCCGCGCCATCGTCGCCATGCCGGAGATCATGGAGTGCCACATGGTGGCCGGCGGCTTCGACTATCTGGTGAAGGCGCGCCTGAAGGACATGGGCGAGTACCGCGAGTTCCTCGGCCGCTTCCTTTCCGTGACCCGCGGCGTGCGCGAGACGCACACCTACCCGGTGATGGAGGAGGTCAAGAACGTCACGGCGATCCCGTTGCGGGGGGCTCGCTGAAATTCCCCTCTCCCGTCCCAGGAGAGGGTGGCCGCTCGTAGAGCGGCCGGGTGAGGGTAGCGCAAGGATACTTGGAGGCACCCTCACCTTCCCACGCTGCGCGTGGGCCCCTCCCTCTCCCGGGGCGGGAGAGGGAAAACAAGGCGCTCCGTCTAAAATTCATGAAATTACGTTTTCTCCGCAGGAAATTCGTATTCAAAGGCGTAAGTCCGTCACTCATATGGCGTTTCTCCCGGTACGGTGAATGATCATCCATTCATTTGGGGTTTCGCCGCATGTCCGCGCTGCCGCTGCCGTCCGCCTCCAGCCACGACCGCCTCGCCATCGACCGGCTCTATCGCGCCGACGAGACCGCCGTCGTGACCGCGCTGACCCGCGCGGCGGCGCTGCCCGAGGACGCCCGCCGGCGCGTGCAGGCCGAGGCCGCCAAGCTGGTGGAGGGCGTGCGCGCCTCGCGTACCCGCTTCGGCGTGCTGGACGCCTTCCTTCAGGAATTCGGCCTGTCCTCGCAGGAGGGCGTGGCGCTGATGTGTCTGGCCGAGGCCCTGCTGCGCATCCCCGACGCCGAGACCGCCGACGCCCTCATCCGCGACAAGATCGGCACCGCCGACTGGAGCCGCCATCTGGGCAAGGCCGACAGCCTGTTCGTCAACGCCTCGACCTGGGCGCTGATGCTGACCGGCAAGGTGGTGCGCCTGGACGGCGAGGGGGAGCCGGTGCGCGTGCTCGACCGGCTGGTGAACCGGGTGGGCGAGCCGATCATCCGGCAGGCGATGATGCAGGCCATGCGCATCCTCGGCCGCCAGTTCGTCATGGGCCGCAGCATCGACGAGGCGCTGACCCGCGCCCGCGACGACGAGGCGCTCGGCTACCGGCACTCCTACGACATGCTGGGCGAGGCGGCCCGCACCATGGAGGACGCCAAACGCTACTTCGACCTGTACAGCATGGCGATTGCCGCCATCGGCGGTGCGCGGGGGCCGCGGGACGTGTTCGCGTCGCCTGGCATTTCCGTGAAACTCTCGGCCCTGCACCCGCGCTATGAACTGGCCCAGCGCGACCGCGTGATGGCCGAACTGCTGCCGCGCGTGAAGGATCTGGCGCTCAAGGCGAAGTCCGCCGGCATTCACCTCACCGTGGACGCCGAGGAGGCCGACCGGCTGGACCTCTCCCTCGACCTCATCGAGGCGGTGTTCCGCGACCCGGCCCTGAACGGGTGGGAGGGCTTCGGCCTCGCCGTGCAGGCGTATCAGAAGCGGGCGCTGCCGCTGATCGGCTGGCTGGAGGATCTGGCGCGCTCGACCGGCCGGCGGCTGATGGTGCGCCTCGTCAAGGGCGCCTACTGGGACAGCGAGATCAAGCGCGCGCAGGAGCGCGGGCTGGACGGCTACCCGGTGTTCACCCGCAAGGCGTCGACGGACGTGTCGTACCTCGCCTGCGCCCGGCGCCTGCTGGCGGCGCGGGACGCCTTCTACCCGATGTTCGCCACGCACAACGCGCACACCGTCGCCTCGGTGCTGGAGATGGCCGGGAACCGGGAGGGCTACGAGTTCCAGCGCCTGCACGGCATGGGCGAGCCGCTGTATCATCAGATCGTGGCTCCCGACATGCCCGTGCGCCTCTACGCCCCGGTCGGCAGCCATGAAGACTTGCTGGCGTATCTCGTTCGCCGCCTGCTGGAGAACGGCGCCAACAGCTCCTTCGTCAACCGCATCCAGGACGAGCAGGTGCCGGTCGCCGCCATCGTCGCCGACCCGGTGGCGCGCGTCGCAGCCCTGCCCAGCAAGCCGCACCCCGGCATCCCGCTGCCCAAGGATCTGTTCGGAGCCGAGCGGCGCAACAGCGACGGCCTGGACCTCAGCGACGCCGCGCAGATCCAGCCGCTGCTCGACCATGTCGCCGCCAGCCGCCGCATCGCCGGTCCCGTGGCGGAGACCGCGCCGGAGGATGTGGACCGCGCGCTCTCCGTCGCGGCGTCGGCGCAGCGCGCCTGGGCGGCGCGGCCGGTGGCCGAGCGTGCCGCCTGCCTGGAGCGCCTCGGCGACCTGCTGGAGGGTGAACGCAACGAATTGGTCGCCTTGCTGGTGCGCGAGGCCGGCAAGACGATCCCCGACGCGCTGGCCGAACTGCGCGAGGCGGTGGACTTCTGCCGCTACTACGCCGCCCGCGCGCGGGCCGACTTCGAGCCGAAGCTGATGCCCGGCCCGACCGGCGAGCGCAACGAACTGCGCCTGACCGGCCGCGGCGTCTTCGTCTGCATCAGCCCGTGGAACTTTCCGCTGGCGATCTTCCTCGGCCAGGTCGCGGCGGCGCTGGTCGCCGGCAACGCGGTGATCGCCAAGCCGGCCGAGCAGACGCCGCGGATCGCCGCGCTCGCAACCGGGCTGGCGCACCGCGCCGGGGTGCCGGTGGAGGTGCTGCACCTGCTGCCGGGCGACGGTGCCACGGTGGGCGGGCGGCTGGTGGCCGACCGGCGGGTGGCCGGCGTGGCGTTCACCGGCTCGACGGAGACGGCGCAGCGCATCGGCCTGACGCTGATGCAGCGCGGCGGCCCGATGGTGCCGTTCATCGCCGAAACCGGCGGGCAGAACGCCATGATCGTCGACAACTCGGCCCTGCCCGAGCAGGTGGTGGACGATGTGGTGACCAGCGCCTTCCGCTCGGCCGGGCAGCGCTGTTCGGCGCTGCGCGTGCTGTTCGTGCAGGACGGCATCGCGCCCAAGGTGATCCGCATGCTGCGGGGGGCGGTGGCGGAACTGCGGCTGGGCGATCCCGGCCTGCTGTCCACCGACATCGGGCCGGTGATCGACGCGGAGGCGCGATCCATGCTGATGACGCACGTCGAGCGCATGACCCGCGAGGCCACGCCGCTGTTCGCCGGCACTTTGCCGCCGGACGGCGTGCACGGCAACTTCGTCGCCCCGCACGCCTTCGAGATCGACCGCCTCGACCGGCTGGAGCGCGAGGTGTTCGGGCCGATCCTGCACGTCATCCGCTTCAAGGGCGACCAGCTGGACGCGGTGCTGGACGCCATCGAGGCGACCGGCTACGGCCTGACGCTGGGCATCCACACGCGCATCGACCGCACCGCGCGCCGCATCACCGAGCGCATGGCGGTGGGCAACACCTACGTCAACCGCAACATGATCGGCGCGGTGGTCGGCGTGCAGCCCTTCGGCGGCGAGGGCCTGTCCGGCACCGGCCCGAAGGCCGGCGGTCCGCACTACCTCTACCGTTTTGCGGCGGAGCGCACGCTGACGGTCAATACCACCGCGGCCGGCGGGAATGCGTCGCTGGTGTCGCTGGGCGAGGAGGAGTAGGGGGCTACGCCCCCCATTCCGTATGCACCATCCCCGGCCGGTCGATGCGCTCGTACCCGTGCGCGCCGAAGCAGTCGCGCTGAGCCTGGATCATGTTCGCCCACAGCCGGCCGCTGCGCCAGCCGTCCCAGTAGGACAGCGCCGAGGCCATTGCCGGCACCGGCACGGCCGCCAGCGCTGCCGCCGCAACTACCCGCCGGAACCCTGCATCGCCGCGCGTCATCAGCGCCGCGATGTCCGGGTCGAACATCAGGTTGGGCAATTCCGGCGCGCGGGTGAGCGCCGTCCTGATGCGGTCCACCAGCCGCGCCCGGATGATGCAGCCGCCCCGCCAGACCGAGGCCACCGCCGCCAGATCCACGTCCCAGCCGAACGCACGGCTGCCCGCCGCGATCACCGCGAAGCCCTGGGCGTAGACGGCGATCCGCCCGCACAGCAGCGCGTCGCCCACTGCCGCCACCAGATCGTCGCCGGCCGGGGCCGGGGAGGGTGCGGGGAACGCCGATGCCGCGCGTTCGCGCTCGTCCTTCAGCGCCGACAGGCAGCGGGCGTGCACCGCCTCGGCAATGGTGGGCGCGGGCATGCCGAGTTCCAGCGCCGTGGTCGCCGCCCAATGGCCGGTGCCCTTCTGTCCGGCGGCGTCGCGGATCACCTCCAGGATCGGCCCGCCGGTTTCCGGGTCCGTCGTGCGCAGGATGTCGGTGGTGATCTCCATCAGGTAGGACGCCAGTTCGCCGCCGTTCCACGCCGCGAAAATCTCCGCCAGGCGCTCGTACGAGAAGCCGCAGAGGTTCCGCAGCAGGTGGTACGCCTCGGCGATCAACTGCATGTCGGCGTATTCGATGCCGTTGTGGATCATCTTGACGAAGTGCCCGGTGCCGTCCGGCCCGACCCGCGCGAAGCACGGCGCGCCGTCCGCCGCCCGCGCCGCGATGGCGGTCAGCAGTGGCGCCACCGGGGCGATGGCCTCCGGCGCACCGCCGGCCATCAGCGCCGGTCCGTGCCGCGCCCCTTCCTCGCCGCCCGACACGCCGAGCCCGACGAAATGCACGCCCACTGCGGCGGTTTGCGCGGCCCGGCGGCGCGTATCGTTGTAATGCGAGTTGCCGCCGTCGATCAGCACGTCGCCGGGCGCCAGCGTCGGCAGCAGCGCGCCGACCAGTTGGTCAACCGCCGGTCCGGCCGGCACCATCATCAGGATCACGCGGGGAGTCTTCAGCGCCGCCAGCATGTCGTTGGTCGAGGCGCAGGCCACCGCCGACTCCGCCTGCGCGGCAAAGGCCGCCCGCCGCCCGCCGTCCAGATCGTACCCGGCGACCGCCGTCCCATGATCGGCGAGGTTGGCGGCCAGATTGCGGCCCATCACCCCGAGGCCGACCAGCCCCATATCCGCCTGTTTCATGGCGTGTTCTCCATGTTCTGGGGGCGCAACGCCCGCATCAGCTCCTCGACGATGCGGTCGGGGCCGAGGGCGATGTCCACGACGATGGCGTCGCTCGGCGTCTCCAGCGTGTCGAACTGGTTCTGCAACAGCGCCGGATCGAAGAAATGGCCGCGGCGCGCTGCCAGCCGCTCGCGGATCAGCGCCGGGTCGCCGGTGAGGTGGACGAACAGCACGTCGTCCCCCTCCGACAGCACCCGGCGGTAGGATTCCTTGAGCGCCGAGCACGCCAGCACATGGTCCTCGCCGCGCGCGATGGCGGTGACGATGGCCGCGCGGATGGCGCGCAGCCACGGCCAGCGGTCCTCGTCGGTGAGCGCCATGCCCCTACTCATCTTGTCGATGTTGCCGGGCGGATGGAAGGCGTCGGCGTCGCTGAACGGGCAGCCCAGGCGATCCGCCAGCAACTGGCCGATGGTGCTCTTGCCGCAGCCGGAGACGCCCATGACGACGACGATCATACTCGCTTCCCGTTCCCGTCCGGGGGCAACACGATCAGGGACAACACGATAGGTCCGCGGTTTTTGCAAGGCAAGCGCCGCCGGGGTCTCCTATCCTGTGCGCCGCATTGGGGAGGACCGAGCATGACCGGAACCATCGACGAAGCCCGTGTTTCCGCCGCGGCGGAACGGCTGCTGACCGCGCGACGGACGCGCGCGTGGCTGGCGGCGTTGCCCGACGACGCGCGCCCACGCAGCGAGGCGGAGGCCGACGCGGTGCAAGACGCCGTGGCGCGGCGGAGCGGCCCGCAAGTGGCCTGGAAGGTCGGCGCCCGCACGCCGGTGGGCGAGCCGTTCCGCGCACCGCTGAACGCCGCCACGGTGTGGCCGGGGGCGTCGGTGCTGCCGGCCGACGCGGTGCAGTTCATCGGCCTGGAGGCGGAGATCGCCTACCGTTTCGACCGCGATTTGCCGCCGCGCGATCTGCCCTATGCGGCCGACGAGGTGTACGCCGCCATTGGCTCGATCCACCCGGCCATCGAGATCGTCGATACCCGGTTCACGGCTTTTGGCGGGACGGACGCGCTGTCGCACCGCGCCGACCAGATGAACCACGGGGCGCTGATCGTCGGCGCGGGCCGGCGCGATTGGCGGGCGTTCACGCCGGTGACGCAGCCCGTGCGGCTGGAGATCGACGGCGCCGTGGCGTCTGAAGGCATCGGCGGCAACACGGCCGGCGATCCGCTGCGCCTGCTGGTGTGGCTGGCGAACGTCGGCACGCGGACGCTGGGCGGCATCGCCGCCGGGCAGATCGTCACCACCGGTTCGTGCACGGGGACCATCTTCGCCAAGCCGGGTGTGGCGGCCACCGCGAGCTTTCCGGGATTGGGGGCGGTGAGCGTGACGGTGGAGGGGGGTTAACGCGCCAGCCGCCGCAACACCCCTTCCAACTCCCGCAAGTCGCCGATCACCACCGTTCCCTGCGGGAACGGATGCCCGCCCTCGCGGTCGCGCACGCCGATGAACGCCAGTCCGAGCGCCGCCGCCGCGTCGTAGTCCTGCACGGCGTCGCCGACGAACGCCACCCGCTTAGGCCGGAAGCCGTGGCGGGCGATGATGGCGGCGGCGGTCTCGGCCTTGCCCGGCGGGCTGCCGTAGACCTCGACGAAGCGATTTGCCATGCCCCGCGCGACGACGATGCGGACCATCTCGTCGTGCGGGGTCGCCGAGATGACGAACAGCGGCAGCCGGCCGGCGTACGCCGCCACGAACTCCGCCGCACCGGGGATCGGTGGGCAGCGCACCACCGCCTGTTCCACCGTCGCGGCGAAGCGGTCCGCCAGCGCCTCCACCCGCTTCTCGTCCACCGCGCGGCCGAGGAACTCGCGCTCGAAACGGCGCAGTTTCTCGCGGCGCGGCATGCCGCCGTTGGCGTCGTGGAAAGCGCGGATGGCGGCTTGCGCCTGCGGCCCCTCATCGGCGTACAGCGCCTCGAAGGCCTCGCCCTTCAGCCCGTTGGAATCGCAGAGCACCCCGTCGAAATCGAAGAGGATCGCATCCCAATGATCTTGCAAAGGCGCTTCCATCCAGACCGTCCCCATACCGTGACCCGCAGCGCGGGTGCCATGCCGAATTCGCTCTTGCGCTTTTAGAACGTTCTAAAACAGAATGCTTACTAACAAAACAAAGTGACGCCCGTGGGAGGACGTCGTGGGTGCAAGACGCCGAGAGCGCGTGACGCTCAAGGAGATCGCGGAGCACAGCGGACTGTCACCTTCGACGGTGTCGCTGGTCTTGCGCAACAGCCCATTGGTGGCGGACGGCACACGCCGCAAGGTGCAGGCCTCCATCGACGCGCTGGGCTATGTCTACAACCGCGCCGCCGCCAACCTGCGCGGGGCGGCCAGCAAAGCCGTGGGCCTGCTGATCGGCGAGATCACCAACCCCTTCTATGCTGAGCTGACGGCCGGCGTCGATGCTGTGCTGGAGCGCGCCGACCACATCGCCTTCCTCGGCAACACGCAGGAATCGGTGGAGCGGCAGGGCCGCTTTCTGGCCCGCCTGCGCGAACAGAACGTCGATGGCGTCATCCTCTGCCCGGCCGAGGGCTCGACCGGGGCCACGCTGACGCCGATCCTCGGCTGGGGCCTGCCGTGCGTGCAGACGCTGCGCTACCTCCAGGGGGTCGAGCTGGATTACGTCGGCGCCGACTACCGGCTGGGCATGCAGATGGCGGTGGAGCATCTCGTGCGCCTGGGTCACCATCGGATCGCGCTGGTCGGCGGCGCCATGCACCATTCGGCGGTGCGCGAGCGCCGCGCCGGCTTCCGCGACGCCATGGAGCGCGCCGCTCTTGCCGGCGACCTGATCGTGCCGTGCCCGCTGACCCGCCGCCACGGCGCCGAGGCCGTCGAGGACCTGATGGAGCGCGCGGACAGCCCCACGGGCATCATCGCCTACAACGACATCGTGGCGTTGGGCGTCATGCAGGGGCTGGCGCGGCGCGGGCTGCGCACGGGCGCCGACGTCGCCGTCATCGGCTGCGACAACATCGAGGAGGCCGCCTTGGCCGAACCCGGGCTGACCACCGTCGCCACCAACCCGCGCCGCATCGGCGAGGAGGCCGCGTCCCTCCTGTTGCGGCGCATCGAGGACCCGCGCGGCGCCCGCGACCGGGTGATCGTGCCGCCCTGTCTGGTGGTCCGCCGCTCCTGCGGCGAGGCCGCCGCTTAAGGTCCCTGGAGAACGACCATGGATTACGTGTTCCAGTTCGGCGATGTGATCGACGCGAGGGACGAGCTGCTGGAAGGTGTCTGGCTGACCATCCGGCTGTCGGCGCTGTCCATGGTGCTGGGGCTGCTGGTCGCCGTGCTGTGCGCGCTGGGGCGGAGCTTCGGACCGCGGCCGGTCAAGTGGCTGATCGCCGCGTATGTCGAGGTGATCCGCAACACGCCGTTCCTGGTGCAGATCTTCATCATCTTCTTCGGCCTGCCGACCGCCGGCGTCCGCCTCAGCCCCAACAGCGCGGCGCTGCTGGCCATGGTGGTGAACCTCGGCGCCTACGCCACGGAGATCGTGCGGGCCGGCATCGAGTCCATCCACAAGGGCCAGATCGAGGCGGGTCTGGCGGTGGGCCTCAGGCCCTTGCAGGTGTTCCGCTACGTCATCCTGTTCCCGGCGGTGAAGACCGTGTTCCCGGCGCTGTCGAGCCAGTTCATCCTGTTGATGCTGGGCTCCAGCGTGGTGTCCGCCATCTCGGCGGAGGAGTTGACGGCGGTCGCCAACAACATCCAGTCGCGGACCTTCCGCAGCTTCGAGATCTACATCGTCATCACCGGCATCTATCTGGCGCTGTCGCTGGCGTTCTCCGGGATCTTCGCGGCCATCGACCGGCTGGTCTTCCAGCGCGGCGGCGCGCGCTAGCAGGGGAGGGGACGGGCATGATCCATCAATTCTCCACCAACGACGTCGTCTTCCTGCTGATGGCCGCGCGCTGGACGGTGCTGCTGACGCTGATCGCGTTTCTCGGCGGCGGGGTGGTCGGACTGGCGGTGGCGCTCGGGCGCACGGCGGCGCGGCGGCCGATCCGCTGGTTCTTCACCGGCTACATCCAGCTGTTCCAGGGCACGCCCTTGCTGATGCAGCTGTTCCTGGTGTTCTTCGGCGTCAACATCATCGGCCTGTCGGTCGATCCGTGGAGCGCCGCGGCGCTCGGCCTGACGCTGAACGCCAGCGCCTTCCTGGGCAACACCTGGGCCGGCGCCATCCGCGCCATTCCCTTGGGCCAGTGGGAGGCGGCGCGCGCCATGGGCCTGCGCTACCGCCACGTGATGCTGGACATCGTGCTGCCGCAGGCGGTGAAGGTCGCCCTGCCGCCGACGGTGGGCTTCATGGTGCAACTGCTGAAGGGCACCTCGCTGGCGGCGATCATCGGCTTCACCGAGCTGACCCGCGCCGGGCAGATCATCAACACCGCGACCTTCCAGCCCTTCCTGGTGTTCGGAATCGTCGCGGCCATCTACTTCGCGATGTGCTGGCCCCTGTCGCTGCTGAGCCAGCGGCTGGAGCGGCGCTTCGGAACGGTCGCACGCTGACGCGTCGGCCCCTGCTGCACATAAGAATAGGGAGAAGAGCCATGATTGCGTTGCGTGACCTGTTCCGCCCCCTGGTCCTGGCGGCTGCGGTGGTCGCCTCGATGGCGGTGCTCAGCCAGTCCGTCCAGGCGCAGAGCGTCGACGACATCCTCAAGAAGAAGAAGATCACCATCGGCATCCTCGCCGACTACCCGCCCTTCGGCTTCACCAACGAGAAGAACGAGCTGGACGGCTACGACATCGAAGTCGGCAAGCTGATGGCCAAGTATCTGGGCGTCGAGGCCGAGATCGTCGGCGTCACCGGCCCGAACCGCATCCCCTACCTGCTGACCAACAAGGTGGACGTGCTGATCGCCACCTTCGGCATCACGCCGGAGCGCGCCAAGCAGGTGCAGTTCTCCATCCCCTACAGCAGCATCGACATCCTGGTGCTGGCCGACAAGGACCAGAAGATCACCTCGGCGGCCGAGTTGTCGGGCAAGCGCGTGGCGGTCACCCGCGCCTCGACCCAGGACACCGCGCTGAGCGCCGCGGCGCCCAAGGACGCGCAGTTGATGCGCTTCGACGACGACGCCACGGCGGCGCAGGCGCTCTTGTCCGGTCAGGTCGATGCCATGGGCGTGTCCTCGGTGGTGGCGGCGCAGATCCAGAAGCAGAACCCGGCCAAGGGCTATGAGGTGAAGTTCGTCATGCGCCGCCAGCCCAACGGCGTCGCCATCCGCCGTGGTCAAGCCGACCTGCTGCAATGGGTCAACACGTTCATCTACTTCGTGAAGAACAACGGTGAGTTGGACGCCCTCCACCAGAAGTGGCTCGGCGCCCCGCTGCCGAACCTGCCGGTGTTCTGACCGCCGGGGCCGTGCGGGGTGGCCGACGCCGCCCCGCGGGCTCCACCATCAGGGAAAACCGCCATGACGACTGTCGAGCCCACCACAACCGCCGCTCCCCACAAGCTCGGCGATCCCATCATCCGCATGGAGGGGGTGCAGAAGTTCTACGGCGACTTCCAGGCGCTGAAGGACATCGACCTCACCGTCTACCAGGGCGAGCGCATCGTGCTGTGCGGCCCATCCGGCTCGGGCAAGTCGACGCTGATCCGCTGCATCAACCGCCTGGAGGAACACCAGGGCGGCCGCATCACCGTCAACGGCACCGAGTTGACCAGCGATCTGCGCCACGTCGACGCCGTGCGCCGCGAGGTCGGCATGGTGTTCCAGTCCTTCAACCTGTTCCCGCACCTGACGGTGCTTCAGAACTGCACGCTGGCGCTCATCCGCGTGCGCGGCATGGCGAAGGCCGACGCCGATGCGCTGGGGATGAAGTATCTCACCCGCGTGCGCATCCCGGAACAGGCCGGCAAGTATCCCGGCCAACTCTCCGGCGGCCAGCAGCAGCGCGTCGCCATCGCCCGCGCCTTGTGCATGAACCCCAAGGTGATGCTGTTCGACGAACCCACGTCCGCCCTCGACCCCGAGATGGTCAAGGAGGTGCTCGACGTGATGGTGACGCTGGCGCACGAGGGCATGACCATGCTCTGCGTGACGCACGAGATGGGCTTCGCCAAGTCGGTGGCCGACCGGGTGATCTTCATGGACCGCGGCGAGATCGTCGAGCAGGCCCCGCCCGAGGAGTTCTTCGCCAACCCGAAATCCGACCGCACCAAACTGTTCCTCAGCCAGATTTTGCAGCACTGAAAGCAAGCCGACATGACCGTGGACATTCTTGCCGTCGAACCGCTGATGCACGAGGCGATGGCCGTGCTGGAGCAGCGCTACGCCGTGCACCGCCTGTGGCAGGCGCCCGACCGCGCGGCCTTCGTCGCCGGGCTGGCCGACCGCGTGCGCGGCGTGGTGACCGGCGGCGGCACCGGCATCTCCAACGATGTCCTGAACGCGTTGCCGAAGCTGGAGATCATCTCGGTCAATGGCGTCGGCACCGACAAGATCGACCTGGATCTGTGCCGGCGGCGCGGCATCCGCGTCTGCACGACGCTGGGCACGCTGACCGACGACGTGGCCGACATGGCGTTCGGCCTGATGCTGGCGGTGACGCGGCGGCTGGCGCAGGGCGACCGCTTCGTGCGGGCCGGCGGCTGGCTGAACGGCGGGTTGCCCTTGGGCCGCAAGCTGACCGGCAAGCGGTTGGGCATCTTCGGCCTGGGCCAGATCGGCCGCGCCATCGCCAAACGCGCCGCCGGCTTCGCCATGGACGTGTCCTACGTCAACCGCAGCCCGGTGGAGGGCGTGTCATACCGCGCTGTGGGCGACATCGTCGAATTGGCGAAGTCGGTGGACATCCTGGTGATCGCCGCGTCGGCCTCGGCGGAGACGAAGGGGATCATCGGCCGCGCCGTGCTCGACGCCTTGGGGCCGGAGGGCGTGCTGGTCAACGTCGCCCGCGGCAGCCTGATCGACGAACCGGAACTGGTCGCCGCACTGTCTGAAGGCCGCCTGGGCGGCGCTGGCCTGGACGTCTTCGCCGACGAGCCGCGCGTGCCGGCGGCGCTGTTCACCTTGGACAACGTCGTGCTGGAGCCGCATCAGGCCAGCGCCACGCTGGAGACGCGCCGCGCCATGGGCGCGCTGGTGCTCGGCAATCTGGAGGACCATTTCGCCGGGCGGGAGCCGCGGACGGCGATTGTGTGAGGGGGGCCGCGCTTGCCCATGCCACCGCCCGCGCTATGATGCGCCCATAAGAACGGGGACTGGAGACGCAATGACGGGCACCGCCCGCGATGCCGGACGATGGCCATGCGGCTGATCGTCTCCGGCCTCACGCACCGTTACGACGATCTGGTCGTCCTCGACGGCATCGACCTTGCCGCCGGGGAGGGCGAGGTGCTGGCCGTCATCGGCCCGTCGGGCTGCGGGAAATCCACGCTGCTGGGCATCGCCGGCGGCATCGTCGCGCCCACGTCCGGCCGCGTCGAGGTGGTGGGCGAGCCGCCGGCCGGCTGCCTCAACCCGATCACCTTCATCTTCCAGGACTTCGCCCTGCTGCCGTGGCGCACGGTGGAGGACAACGTCTCGCTGGCCCTCGAACACCACCCCCTCGACAGGGCAGAGCGGCGCGAGCGCATCGAGGCCGGCTTGCGCCGCATGGACCTGTGGGACTTCCGCGCCGCCTTGCCCAAGCAGCTTTCCGGCGGCATGCGCCAGCGCGTCGGCATCGCCCGCGCGCTGGCGGTGCGGCCGGCGGTGCTGCTGCTGGACGAGCCGCTGTCGGCGCTCGACGCACAGACCCGCGAATTGCTGATGGAGGACTTCCTCGAACTCTGGCGGCGCGAGCGCACCACCGCGCTGTACGTGACGCACAATCTGGACGAGGCGCTGCACCTCGCCGACCGCGTGGCGGTGCTGAGCCGCCGGCCGGGCCAAGTGCGCGAACTGGTCACCATCGAGGAACCGCGCGACGCCCGCCGCACGCCCACCGCCCAGCGGCATCTGGCGGAGATCCGCGAGCGCCTGTGGAGCCACATCCGCGCCGAGGCGCAACTCGCCGACCGGGAAATCGCCGATGCCTGACGCGCACACCACCTCCGTGCAGCCCGTCCGCTTCCGCGGCGGCGGCTTCCTCGCCACGCGCAACCGCTGGGCGGCAATCGTCGCCTTCGCCGTGCTGCTGGCGGTGTGGGAGGCGGTGAGCCGGCTCGGGCTGGTCAGCACGCTGTTCCTGCCGCCGCCCAGCGCCGTGGGCGCGGCGCTCTGGGCCATCGCGGCGGACGGGTCGCTGTGGCTGCACCTCAAGGCGTCGCTGCTGCGCATCGGCGTGGGGTGGCTGATGGGGACGCTGGCGGGGATCGCGGTGGGCTTCGCCATGGGCATTGCGCCGCTGGCCCGGTCGGTCGGCGTGCCGCTGGTGTCGGCGCTGTTCCCGATTCCGAAGATCGCGCTGCTGCCGCTGTTCATACTGTGGTTCGGCATCGGCGAGCCGTCGAAGTTCGCCACCATCGGCTTCGGCGTCTTCTTCCCGACGGTGATCGCCACTTACAGCGCCATCGACGCGGTGCCGCGCAACCTGATCCGCATGGCGCAGAGCTTCGACCTGCCATGGCGCGACATTCTGCGCAAGATCGTGCTGCCCGGCGCCATGCCCGGCATCCTGGCGGGTTTCCGCATCACCGCGTCCATCGCGCTGATCCTGGTCGTCGCCGCCGAGATGATCGGCGCCGAGTACGGCATCGGCGCCTTCGTGCTGACCGCCGGCAACCTGATGCTAACCGATCAGCTCTTGGCCGGCGTGCTGGTTTTGTCGATCATGGGGCTGGGGATCGGCACGCTGCTGTCGGCCGTGGAGCGCCGCCTGCTGCGCTGGCGCTGAGTTTCGAACGATAAAGGGGAGGGGTGGGGATGAGGCTCAAGTGGAACCGGCGGGCCGTGGTCACCGCCTTTGGGGCCGCCATCGGTGCGGCGCTGGCCGTGGGCCTGGGCGCGGCACCCGTGGCGGCGCAGGAGAAGACGTCCATCGGCGTGCTGGCGCTGTCGTCGTCGGGTCCGGTCTACATCGCCAAGAGCAAGGGCTACTTTGCCAAGGAGGGCCTGGACGTCGATCTGAAGATCTTCACCTCGGCGCAGCAGGTGCCGGTGGCGGTGGCTTCGGGCGATGTGGATTTCGGCGTCACCGGCCTGACGGCGGGCTTCTACAATCTGGCCGCCAAGGGTGCGATCACCATGATCGCCGCGCAGAGCCGCGACGAACCGGGCTTCCCCTTAAGCGCCTATGTCGCCACCAAGGCGGCTTACGAGTCCGGCCTGACCAAGCCCGCCGACCTCAAGGGAAAGCGCATCGCCATCACCACGGTGGGCTCGACCTTTCACTACATGATCGGGATTCTCGGGCAGAAGTACGGCTTCACGGTCAAGGACGTGACCATGGTGCCGTTGCAGGACGTGCCGAAGATGGTCGCCGCCTTCAAGGGTGGGCAGGTGGACGCCATCCTCGCCCCGGTGACGGTGGCGCGGCAGGTGGTAGCGGACGGCTCCGGCACCATCATCGGCTGGGCCGGCGACGAGACGCCGTGGCAGCTCGGCGCGCTGTTCACCAGCCCGAAGATGGTGGCGCAACGCCGCGAGACGGTGGTGAAGTTCATCCGCGCCTACCAGACCGCGACCGCCGAATACCACGCGGCGTTCAACACCCGCGACGCGGCGGGCAAGCCGGTGAAGGGGCCGAATTATGACGAGCTGCTGGCCATCGTCGCCGAGGCCACCAAACAGAAGCCGGAAATCGTCGCCGAGGGACTGCCCTACATCGACCCGCAGGGCCGGCTGATGGTGAACGACATCCACAATCAGGTGCGGTTCTGGCAGTCCGAGGGGCAGGTGGACAAGGCGCTGGACCCGGCGAGCATCCTCGATTTGAGCTTCGTGCAGGGGCACACGGGGGTGCCGAAGTAGCGCGTTACACCGTCCGCGTCACCTTCCTCAGCGCCCGCGGCCGGTCCGGGTCCAGCCCGCGGTCGGCCGCCACGCCGTCGATCATCAGGTAGAACGCCTGCACCGCCACGATGGGGTCCAGCATGGGGTGCAGCGGCGCCGGCAACGGCAGGGGCGTGTGCGCCAACGCCAGCGCCTCCGGAATCGCCGAGGCCACCAGCAGGTGCGCCCCCTGCGCCCGCAGCCGCCGGGCCACGTCCAGCACTCCCCCCAGTGTCTGGTCTGGCAGGGCCAGCAGCAGCACCGGAAAGCCCTCGTCCACCAGCGCCACTGGGCCGTGCAGCAGCTCGGCGGTGCTGAACGGCTCGGCGTGCAGCGCGCAGGTTTCCTTGCCCTTCAGCGCCATTTCCTGCGCCACCGGCAGCGCGTAGCCGCGCCCGACCACCAGCAGCGACTCCGCGTCCCGCAGCACCGGCCGCGCCGCCGACCAATCCACCGCGCAAGCCGCGCGCAGCCGGCCGGGCAGGGCGTTCAATGCATCCAGCAGCGCCGCGTCCCGCCGCCACGCCGCCACCAGCGCCGCCACGGCGGACAGGCTGGCGATGAAGCTCTTGGTGGCGGCGACCGCCGCCTCCGGCCCGGCCATCAGCGGCAGGATATGCTCCGCAGAAAGGGCCAACGGCGAGTCTTCCGTGTTGACCAGCGCCACCGTGCGCGCCCCGCCGCGCCGCGCCGCCTCCAGAGTCGCCAGCAGGTCGGGGCTTCCCCCCGATTGGGAGATGGCCAGCACCAGCGCGCCGTCCACCCGCATATCCGCGCCATAGCAGGTGACGACGGACGGCGCCGCCGACGCCGTCACCAGCCCTAGCGCGGTCTCGAACAGATAGCGCGCGTAGCCCGCCGCGTGGTCCGAACTGCCGCGCGCCACCGTCATGGCGAAGGCCGGCGGCCGGGCGCGCAGCGATTCCGCCAAGCGCTCCAGGCGCGGCCCGAGGGTTGCCGACTGTGCAGCAACGCAATCGGGCGCCTCCAGGGCTTCGGTGCGCATCATGGTCATGGACGGGCCTCCGCAGTATCCGCAGAGGATGTCATCCGGCGGCGGAGCCGGTCCATGGAAACTGTCAGACGTCGTGGATCTTGCCGGGGGAGTTCTTGTTCTTGCCGCCGGCCTGCTCCTCGGTCTTCTCGGTCAGGGTCTTGTCGGGACCCTTGTCGCCGCTCTGCTTGGACGCGGCGGTCGCCGAGCGGTTGGCTGTGGCGGGCTTGCGCTTGCGGTCGTCGGCCATGGTCGGGCTCGCCTTTGCGGTGGGGAATGCCACATCAACACCGGGCGCGCGGTTGCGTTGCACCGGCAACAAATGGCCTCGCCGCGTGTCATAGCTGCATTGCCCATTCACGGAGGAGGAATCCGATGCGCACACTTCTCACGCTCGCCCTGCCGGTGGTCCTGCTGCTGTCCACGCCCGCCCTGGCCCAGATGCAGTCCCAATCCCGCGACCGCACGAGCACCGGCAGCGGCATGACCAACCCGTCCCGAGAGGTCGATGCCTCGGACGTCACCCCGTCGCGCAACCTGATCGGCAAGCCGATCACCTACCGTTATCAGGGCGGAACCGCGGGCACGATCCGCGACGTGGTGACCGGCGACGACGGCCGGCCGAAGCTGGTGATGGAGACGCGGGACACGCGCCGTCAGGTGGTGCTCGACCTATCCGAGGTCCGCCGGCGCGGCAACGGCGTTCAACTCATGATCGACCCCGAGCAGGTCGCCGGCCTGCCTGATTTCCAGGGACAGGGCAGCATGGGCACGATGGGCCGCTCCATGGGCAACACGCCGGGCGCCACCGGGCGCTGACCGGCACCGGCGCGCGCTCCATACCCGGCGCGCGCGCCTACGTGGTTTGCAACTCGCAGTCGGCGACCTTGGCGGCGGCCAGCGCCTCGGCGGTCAGCGCCGCGGCGCGCAGGTCGCAGTTGCGCACGCTGGCGCCTTCGAAGCGGGTCGGCAGCGTGCCGCCGCTGCGCAGCGCCAGCGGTGTCGCGTCGGCACCGTGGAAGCTGGAGAACTGCACCTGCGCGTTGGAGAAATTGGCGCCGCGGATGTCGGCGCCGGAAAAGTCGGCGTACTGGATGGTGGCGCCGCTGAGGTCGGCCGCCGCCAGCACCGCGTTGGTCAGCGTGGCGCCGCTGAGGTCGGAGCCGGCGAAGGACACCGTCGCCAGCATCAGCCCGGACAGGTCGATGCCGCGCAGGTTGCGGCCGGCGAAGTCGGCGCGCTGGCCGTCCGTGCCGCCGCTGTCCACCCAGGCGCGGTGCATCTCGGCAGCGCGCTTGGCCTCGGCGCGGACATCCAGGTAACGGCGGAAGCCCTCGTTCATCTGCAAGGCGTTGATGGTCTCCGGCGTCACGTCGAAGATGGTGTTCTCCACCGTCACGTCGGTCAGCACGGCGTCCGTCAGCACCGCGCCGGCCAGCGTCGAGCCCGACAGGTCCGCCCCCTTCAGGTCGGCGCCGGTCAGGTCGGCGCCCTGGAGGTTGGCGTTGCGGATGCGGCAGCCGGCCATGTCCGCCCCGCGCAGCGACGCCCCGGCGAAGTTGGAGTTGGACAGGTCGGTTTCCTGCACCACCGTCTGTTCGCGCTTCTTGCCGCCCGGCGACGTGAGGTCGTCGCGGTAGACCATCACCGAGCCCTGCTTCATCCGCGTGTCGTTGAGCGTGGCGTCCTGGGCATCGGCGTAATGGAAGCGCACCCCGTTCAGCGTGGCGCCCGAGAAGTCCGTGCGCACCAGATTGCTGCGGATGAACAGGCTGTTGGTGAGGTCGGTGTCGCGGAACTGCGCCCCCTCCAGGTTCGAGTAGGAGAAGTTGCAGGCCACCATGGCGCCCTTGGAGAAGTCGAAATTCTCCAGGATCACGTAGGAGAGATTCGACATCGTCAGGTTGAGGCGCTTGCCTCCGCGGCCGGACAGATGAAGCAAATGGTTCCGCAGCGACTCCCGCATGCGGCTGAGCCGGTCCTGCTTATCCGCCGCTTTCGTCGCGCTGCCGGTGTTCACGCTGATGCTCATGACTCCTTGGTATTGCCCCGGTGGTCATTCGAGGACAAACTGTCTCTTACACCGGAATGATATATGCCCGCTGGATCAATTTTCGTCAAATTGTGACATACTAAAAGCCACACTGAAAGTCTGGGCTCTGCCGCATCCTTGGGTTAGGGTGTGGCGGCCATGCCGGGAGAGCCACGCCGATGGACAGCGAACTGCGCCTCACCAACCTCGACCAGATCGACGACGATCACGAGCAACTGCTTTTCGCGTTGCAGGAGCTGGCGTACGGCGACGGGCTCGGGTGGGTGGGCATGGACCGGCTGATCGCCCAGGTGGTCGATCACTTCGACCACGAAATGCCGCACCTGGAGCGTATCGGCGGCGCGCTGAAGGCGCGTCACCTCGGCGCGCACGCGCTGTTCCTCGACCGCCTGTCGGCGATCCGCGACCGTTGCGAGGCTGAGCCCGACCGCGCCCGCGCCGAACTGGCGGAGATCACCGCGCGTTTCATTTCGCACACCAACACCGACGATCTGGAGATCGTCGAGGCGTTGAAGACGCTCGCCCCGGTGGAAGCGGCCCCCCCGATGGTGAGTCTGAACGACATCATGCTGTAGCAGGGTGAACCAACCCGCGGGTTCGGGCGTTGAGAAAGCATGAGCATCCCCGTACGAGACAACGCGGCGCAGAGCCGCTTTGAGTTGGACGTGGACGGCCGCATCGTCTTCGCCAACTACCGCCGGCAGGGCTCGACCCTGTACATCCCCTACGTGGAGGCGCCGCCCTCGCTGCGCGGCACCGGCGCCGCCGGCCGGCTGATGCAGGGCATCATGGACATCGCGCGCGCCGAGACGCTGAAAGTCGTGCCGATCTGCGGTTACGCGTCCCATTGGGTCCGCCGCCACCGGGAATACCACGACCTGCTGGGCTGACGTTTCACTCGATCACGAGGACGTGACGGCACCTGTCTGGAGCCGTCCGCCGCTCTTGCCCTATATTAGAGGCAGGCCGGTCCCGGAGCATCGCATGGAAGCCGCAATCCGGCTGGGGATCTTCCTCGGCCTCTTCATCGTCGCAGCGCTGCTGGAGGCGGCGTTCCCCAAGCGTCCGCCGACCGTTGGCCGGGGGCGGCGCTGGGCCGTCAATCTGGGCCTCATCGCCGTGGATGTCGCCGTGCAGCGCCTGACCGTCGGCGCACTGGCCGTCGTCACCGCGGCCTGGGCGCAGGAGCGGGGCGTGGGGCTGTTCAACGTGCTCGACCTGCCCTGGTGGGCCGGGGCGGTGGTCACCTTCCTGGTGCTCGACTTCGCCATCTATCTCCAGCACGTGCTGTCGCACCGCATGCCGCTGTTCTGGCGTCTGCACCGGGTGCACCACGCCGACCTGGACATCGACGTCACCTCCGGCCTGCGTTTCCACCCCGTGGAGATTCTGCTGTCGCTGGTCTGGAAATCGGCGGTGGTCGCGGCCATCGGCGCCGACCCCTGGGTGGTCGTGGCGTTCGAGGCGGTGCTGAACGGCTCGGCCATCTTCACGCACGCTAACCTCCGCTTGCCGTCCGGGCTCGACACCGCGTTGCGCTGGCTGGTCTGCACGCCGGACATGCACCGCGTCCATCACTCCATCGAGCGGGCGGAGGCGGACACCAACTATGGTTTCTTCCTGTCGGTGTGGGACCGGCTGTGCGGCACCTACCATGCTGCGCCCCCGGCCTCCGGGCACGAGCGCGCGCCCCTGGGCATCGCCGGTTTCCGCGAGCAGCTCGGCCTGCCGCAACTGCTGGCGATGCCGTTCAGGAGCGACGCCGCCCCGCAACCCGCCGTGAGGGCGTGACGCCATGGACGGTTTCGTCTCACCGCCTAAGTTCCGCGACCCGCTCGTCACCGCGGAGGGCAAGCCGCGCGCGTCGGTGGATCTCGGCGGGCTGACCACTCTGTGGTTCAACACCGGCACGCTGTGCAACCTGACCTGCGTGAACTGCTACATCGAGTCCTCGCCGCGCAACGATTCGCTGGTCTACCTCACCCCCGCCGAGGTGCGCCGCTTCCTCGACGAGGCGGCGCACGCGGCGCCGGAACTGCGCGAGGTCGGCTTCACCGGCGGCGAGCCGTTTCTCAACCGCGATCTGCCGGCGATGCTGGAGGATGTGCTGGGGCGCGGCCTGCACGCGCTGGTGCTGACCAATGGCATGCGGCCGATGATGCTGAAGCGCAAGGCGTTGCGGGCGCTGGCCGCGGCGCACGGCGAGCGGCTGGTGCTGCGCGTCTCGCTCGACCACCACACCGCCGGCGGGCACGAGGCGCTGCGCGGGGCCGGCACCTTCGCCAAGGCGCTGGAGGGGCTGCGCTGGCTGGCGGACAACGGCCTGCACGTGGCGGTCGCTAGCCGCACCGTGTCCGGCGAGGGACAGGCGGCGCTGCGCCAGGGTTTCGCGGGCCTGTTCGCCGCGCAGGGGCTGGCGCTCGACGCGCACGATCCCAAGCAGCTCGTCCTGTTCCCTGAGATGGACGGCAGCACCGAGGTGCCGGAGATCGCCGAGACCTGCTGGGCCATCCTCGGCAAGAATCCGGAGGCGATGATGTGCGCCTCCTCGCGCATGGTCGTGCACCGCAAGGGCGAGCCGGAGGCGCGCGTCGCCGCCTGCACGCTGCTGCCGCACGACCCGCGCTTCGACTGCGGCGCCACGCTGGCGGAGGCGCGGCGGCGCGTCTGGCTCAGCCATCCGCATTGCAGCCGGTTCTGCGCGCTGGGGGGCGCCAGCTGCGCTTCATAAGCGCTTGTGCGGGGGCGATTGCCGCGGTCATCATGCGCGTTCATCGCCCATCACGCCGAGGTCCTCCGTGCCGAGCCTGCCGCCTTTACGCCCTGCCACCAACGCGCGGCCGCTCCCCATGGGACGGTGCGGCGCCCGATTGGTTAGCTGGTGATCTCCACGGGCGGACGGGAGCGGCGATGCGCAGAGTGAAGGCGACCGGGCGGGTCGATTGGCGGCCGGGCTTGCGCAAGTACCCCTACGGCATGGCGGCGTCCGCGGCCGGGGCGCTGTGGCGCGAGGACGCGCGCTATGAGTTCTCCGCCCAGCAGATCGACCTGATCGAGAGCGTCGCCGACGAACTGCACGGCATGGTCCGCGAGGGGCTGCGCGCCGTCGTCGAGGACAAGCTGCTCAGCGACCTAGGCCTGCGCGGCGAGGCGGCGCGGCTGGTCGATGCCTCGTGGACGGATTACTGGCGGCCGGGCGGCATCAACGAGCGGGCCGGGTGTCTGGTCGGGCGCCTCACGCTGGCCTACGACGGGCGCGATTCGGTCAAGCTGCTGGCCTGCAACTACGACATGGCGCCGGGGCTGTTCGCCGCGGCGCTGGTGCAGCGCAACTGGCTGGAGGCGATGGCCCCCGACGCCGACCAGTTCAACGGCCTGCACGAGGCGCTGATCGAGCGTTGGGAGGAGTTGGTGCACGGCGTGCCCGGCCGCGCCCGCCTGCACTTCGCCTGCGCCACCCCCGACCCGATGCGCGAGGGCGAGCTGATCTACCTCGCCGCCACCGCCGCCGAGGCGGGGATCGAGACGGTTCTGCTGCCGCTCCAGGACATCGGCTGGGAGGACGGGCGCTTCCGCGACCAGGCCGGTGAGGCCATCGCCTGGCTCGCCAAGCTCTACCCGTGGGAGGCGCTGGGCAGCGACGCTTTCGTGCAGCGCTTGCGCTCCGCCGGCATGGGGGTGCTGGAGCCGGCGTGGTGCTGGGCGGCGTCGAACCACGGGCTGCTGGCGGTGCTCTGGCACCTCTACCCCGGCCACGCCAACCTGTGCCGCGCGGCGCTGGACGATTCGGCGCTGGGGCCGGTGGAGGCGGTGACGGTGCGCAGCCTGTTCGGCCTCGACCACGCGGCGACCCGTCTGGGCGAGCACGGCCGCGTGGTGGCCGAGGCGGGGGCGGTGGCCGAGCCCGGCGGTTGGCTGTGGCTGGAAACCCCGCCGACCTTCGAGCAGGACGGCGTGCACGCGGTGCTCGACGCCTGGATCATCGGCGACAAGTGTCTGGGGATGATGGTCCGCGAGGCGGCTGGCCCGTTGGTGGGGGCGGACGCCGCGGTGGTGCCGCACCTGTTTCGGGGGTGAGTGCGGGCACGAGCGGAAGGTCTGGGCGTAGGGAGCAAGATTTTACACGGATTTCACGGATTTAGGCACGAATTACACGGATTTTCTTTTATTCGTGCGCGGCAACGGCTTGCGGGGCAAGCTAGGGCTGTGCACGATCAAAGAAAATCCGTGTAATCCGTGTTCAAATCCCCAAAATCCGTGTGAAGTCTTGCTTCGGCCTCGGATCATCCCCGTGTTGCCGATGACTATCCAAAAAAAACAAAAAGGGCGAGGAAATCCCCGCCCTCGTGTCGCTCATTCCCGCCGGCTCAGTTCTTCTTGGCGCCGGTCTTGGTTATGCTGGCGATCTGCTTCTGCAAATCGTCGACCCGCTTCTGCAACTCGTCCAGCGAGTAATCGGCCGGCGGCCTAGCCCCTACGGTCGGGGCGGAGTGCGGCTCGTCGCCCTCCTCGTGCGCGCCGAATGGGGTGAACATGCGCATCGCCCGCTCGAACATGGCGAGGTTCTGCTTGCCCATCTCCTCCAGACGACCGAACGGGAACATGCCGCCCAGCGTGTTCTGGAAATAGTCGCGCATCTGCTCCTGGTTGCGGGCGAACGACTGCATCGAATATTCCAGGTACCGCGGCACCATCCACTGCATGTTGTCGCCGTAGAAGCCGATCAACTGGCGCAGGAAGGGGATGGGAAGCAGATTCTGCCCCTTGCTCTCCTCCTCGACGATGATCTGGGTCAGCACCGAACGGGTGATGTCTTCGCCCGTCTTGGCGTCGTAGACGACGAAGTCCAGCCCATCCTTGACCATCTGGCACAGGTGGTCGAGCGTGACGTAGCTGCTGGTCGCCGTGTTGTAAAGCCGCCGGTTGGCGTACTTCTTGATCGTGATCACGGCGGACTTCTGATCTTCCTTTTCGGCCATCGCGGGGTCTTTCTTGTGAGCCAACGTCGGGAATCTCTCTGAGCTTAGAACTACGACATGGGGCGCCGACTGGCAAGTCTCCAGCCGAAAAGGGGGCATTCCGGCCTCCGTTACCCCCCATTCGCGCGGCGCTGGTCAAGTCTGTGCCCCTCCTCTTATACTGCCGGCATGGCCGACCCTACCGACTCCGACATTCCCACCCTGGACGCTCTGGCGCGGCGCTACCTCGACCTGTGGCAGGAGCAGTGGTCGGCGCTGGCCTCCGACCCGGAGGTGGCGGACAATGTCGCCCGGATGTTCCAGATGCTGGGGCAGGGGGCGGCGGCGTTCGCGCCGACGGTGTTCGGGCCGGGCGGCTTCGCCTACGGCAGCCCGCCGGGCGCCGGATGGGACCCGCGCCCGCAACAGGGCTGGCCCTTCAACAACAAACCCGCCGAACCAACGGAGGGAGCCGTCCATGACCGCCCAACAAGCCCCCCGGCCCCCGCTGCGCCAGGGCCCGCGCCCGCTGGGACTGCACCTGTCGACCGTCCTGACGGCGCTGCTGAGCTCGCCCGGCGGCTTGCCACACTTGAGGAACGGCTCGCTTCCATGGAGGCCGGGCCTCGCCGAGCGGGCGGCGGAACTGCGAAGTCTCGTCGCCGCCGCGGACCCGGACGCGCTTCATGACGCCGTCGATCTCGAGGTGCGGCGGCGCATCGACCGGCTGCTGACCGGCGTCGAGCGCTACCGGCACCACCCCTACCGCCGCGACCTGCCCGACCCGCCCGTGGTGTGGACCGAGGGCGGCAGCCGCCTGCTCGACTATGGCGCTCTCAACCCCGATGCGACCGGCGTGCCGGTGCTGTTCGTGCCGTCGCTGGTCAACCGCCACTACATCCTCGACCTGTCCGCCAAGAAGAGCATGATGCGCTGGCTGGCGGCGCGGGGGCTGCGGCCGTACCTCATCGACTGGGGCCGGCCGGGGCCGCTGGAGCGGCGCTTCACCATGACCGACTACATCGCCGGCCGGCTGGAGCGCGTGCTCGACGCCGTGGTGGCGCTGACTGGGCGGCCGGTGCCGGTGGTCGGCTATTGCATGGGCGGGCTGCTGGTCACCGCGCTGGCGCTGCGCCGGCCGCGCGAGGTGGCCGGCATGGTGCTGATGGCGACGCCCTGGGACTTCCACGCCGACGACGCGGCCAGCGCCCGGCGCGCCGCGTCCTTCTTCCAGCCCTTCGGGCCGCTGCTGGAGGCGTGGGGCGAACTGCCGGTGGACGTGCTCCAGGCTCTGTTCGCCCAGCTCGACCCGATGCTGGCGTTGAAGAAGTTCTCGCACTTCGCCCGCATGGCGCCGGACAGCGCGGCGGCGGAAGACTTCGTGGCGCTGGAGGACTGGCTGAACGACGGCATTCCGCTGGCCGCCGGGGTGGTGCGCGACGCGCTGGCCGGCTGGTACGGGCGCAACGACCCGGCGCTCGGCAACTGGCTGGTCGGCGGGCTGCCGGTGGAGCCGGCGCGGATCACCGTGCCGACGCTGGCCCTCGTTCCCGAGCGCGACCGCATCGTTCCGCCAGCATCGGCAACTGTTTTGGTACAGTCAATTCCGGGTGCTCAAATGTTGAGACCCTCACTGGGGCATATCGGAATGGTGGTCAGTGCCGGAGCAGAGACCGGCGTATGGCTTCCCCTGGCCAAATGGCTTAATACCAGAGCTTAACCCCAGCCGGACGGGGGCCTTGCATTAGCAAAATCTTGCGCCTAGGCTACGCCGTCTCCGGCATCCATGAACTGTCGATAATAAAACTGTCAAATCTGAGGAGCGTTGTCATGACCGAGGTTGTTATCGCCGGTGCGGCCCGCACCGCTGTGGGCGCGTTTAACGGTAGCCTGAGCTCCGTTCCGGCACATTATCTGGGTGAGGTCGCGATCCGCGAGGCGCTGAGCCGCGCGAAGACGGATGCCGCTGAGGTCACCGAAGTCATCATGGGTCAGATCCTGACCGCCGGTCAGGGCCAGAACCCGGCTCGCCAAGCCGCCATCAACGCCGGCATCCCCGCCGAGAAGACCGCCTTCGGCATCAACCAGCTGTGCGGCTCCGGCCTGCGCGCCGCTGCGCTCGGCTATCAGGCGATCCGCGAGGGCGACGCCGAGGTCATGGTCGTCGGCGGCCAGGAGAGCATGAGCCAGGCTCCGCACGTCATGCACCTGCGCAACGGCGTGAAGATGGGCTCGGCCGAGCTGCTCGACACCATGCTGCGCGACGGTCTGACCGATGCCTTCCACGGCTATCACATGGGCAACACCGCCGAGAACGTCGCCCAGAAGTGGCAGCTGACCCGCGACGAGCAGGACGCCTTCGCCGCCGGCTCGCAGCAGAAGGCCGAGGCCGCCGTCAAGGCCGGCAAGTTCAAGGACGAGATCGTCCCGGTCACCATCAAGGGCCGCAAGGGCGACGTGATCGTCGACACCGACGAGTACCCGAAGTTCGGCACCACCGTTGAGTCGCTCGCCAAGCTGCGCCCGGCCTTCTCGAAGGACGGCACGGTGACCGCCGGCAACGCTTCGGGCATCAACGACGGAGCCGCCGCGCTGGTGCTGATGAGCGCCGACAACGCCGCCAAGCGTGGCGTCGCCCCGCTGGCCCGCATCGTCGCCTGGGCGACCGCCGGCGTCGATCCGGCGATCATGGGCACCGGCCCGATCCCGGCGTCGCGTCTGGCCCTGCAGAAGGCCGGCTGGAAGATCGAGGACCTCGACCTGATCGAGGCCAACGAGGCGTTCGCCGCGCAGGCGCTGGCCGTCAACAAGGACATGGGCTGGGATACGTCCAAGGTGAACGTCAACGGCGGCGCCATCGCGCTCGGCCATCCGGTCGGCGCCTCGGGTGCCCGCGTGCTGACGACGCTGCTGTTCGAGATGCAGAAGCGTGACGCCAAGAAGGGCCTCGCCACGCTGTGCATCGGCGGTGGCATGGGCATCGCTCTCTGCGTTCAGCGCGACTAATCGGGGCACGGGCCGTTTTCTGAAAAGGGAACGGCCCGCTTCCTTTCGGCGCTCGACAAAAAACGTCAATCAACAGACGTAAAACTTAAATACGGGGGAGAAACGAAATGGCTCGAGTTGCAGTAGTCACCGGTGGTACGCGCGGCATTGGCGAGGCGATCTCGGTCGGGCTGAAGAAGGCCGGCTACACGGTTGCCGCCAACTACGCCGGCAACGACGAGCGCGCTAAGGAGTTCTCGGCGCGCACGGGCATCGCCGTTTACAAGTTCGACGTGTCGGACTTCGACCAGTGCAAGGCCGGCATCGAGAAGATCACCGCCGAGCTCGGCCCAGTCGACGTGCTCATCAACAACGCCGGCATCACCCGCGACGGCGTCATGCACCGCATGACCTATCAGCAGTGGGAGGAGGTGATCCACACCAACCTCTCGTCCTGCTTCAACATGTGCCGCAACGTCATCGACAGCATGCGCGAGCGTGGCTTCGGCCGCATCGTCAACATCGGCTCGGTGAACGGTCAGGCTGGCCAGTACGGTCAGGTCAACTACGCCGCCGCCAAGTCGGGCATCCACGGCTTCACCAAGGCCCTGGCGCAGGAGAGCGCGGCCAAGGGCATCACGGTGAACGCCATCGCGCCCGGCTACATCGACACCGACATGGTGCGCGCGGTGCCGGCCCACGTGCTGGAGAAGATCGTCGCCAAGATCCCGGTCGGCCGCCTCGGCCGCGCCGACGAGATCGCCAAGGCGGTGCTGTACCTCGTCGATGACGAGAACGGCTTCATGACGGGCTCGACGCTGTCGGTCAACGGCGGCCAGCACATGTACTGATCGCCGGGCCGGACACGGCCTGGACGAGACGATGGCCCCTTCCCCAGAGCGGGGGGGGCCTTTTTCGTTTTGTGGCAAAGCCTCACGGCCGCAGCTTGTAGATCTCCGCCCGCGCGTGGTCGGTGGACACCTCGGCGCAGCCGCCGATGGCCGGCCCGACCGGCAACTCGCCGAACGCCGCCACCGCGCCCTCGTCCTTCAGCCGCCCGACGAATCCCGCCTCGCGGCCACGCGCCACCCAGGCGAAGCCCAGCCATGTCGGGCGGACCGGCTCGCCACCGGCGCGGACCATGGCGCCGAACGCCGCGTCGTCCGGCGTGCCCGGCGGGAAGACGGCGAGCACCATGCCGTCCGTTTCCTCCGGCAGCGCCGCCTGACGCAGCGACACCGTCATCAGCCCCAGCCACACCGCCAGCACCACGCCGCCGAGGGCGAGGGCGAAGCCGTGGCCGAGGCCCATGGACGGTGTGTCGTGCATGGCCGGTATTTAGGCTCCCGCCTCGGCGCTTGCCAGGGAGGGTGCCGGCTTCTCGGCGATCGGCCAGTGCACGATGGCGGCGAGCAACGCCAGCGCCACGCTCAGCCACCACACCACGTTGTAGGAGCCGGTGCGCTCGTACAGCACGCCGCCCAGCCAGACGCCGATGAAGGCGCCGACCTGATGGCTGAAGAAGGCGAATCCGTAGAGCATGCCGAGATACCGCGTGCCGAACATCAGCGCCACCAGCCCCGAGGTCGGCGGCACGGTGGACAGCCACAGCAGGCCCATGACCGCGGCGTAGACCAGCACGGAGGCCGGCGTGACCGGCAGCAGGATGAACACCGCCGTCGAGACGCCGCGCAGGACGTAGTTGCCGACCAGCAGAGTGCGCTTGCTCATCTTGCCGCCGAGCACGCCCGACGTGTAGGAGCCGGCCACGTTGAACAGCCCGATCAGCGCCAGCGCCCAGGCCGCGAGGCCGGGGCTGATGCCCGCTTCGATCAGATAAGGCGGCAGGTGCGTGGTGATGAAGGCGAGCTGGAAGCCGCACACGAAGAACCCGGACACCAGCAGCACATAGCTGCGATGGCGGAACGCCTGTCGGATCGCTTCCACGAAGCCGATGTTGGCGCCGGTGATCGCGACTTTGCTGTTGCCCATGCCGCCCGATCCGGCGAAGGCGCTGGCCAGCACCGGGATCAGCAGCATGGAGCCGCCCAACAGCGCCAGCGCCGTCTGCCAGCCGTACCCGGCGATGAACGCCTGCCCCATGGGGGCGAACAGGAACTGGCCCATCGAGCCGGCGGCGGTGGCGATGCCCATGGACCACGAGCGCTTTTCGGCCGGCACCATGCGGCTGAAGCCGGCGATGACGATGCCGAACGAGGCGCCCGCCAGACCCAGTCCGATCAGCACACCGGCGCTGAGGTGCAGCATGAGCTGGGTGTCGGCGATGGACATCAGCCACAGGCCCAGCGCGTACAGCACGCCGCCGCCGGCCAGCACCGGGGCCGGCCCATAGCGGTCGGCCAGCGCGCCCGCGAACGGCCCGCCGAGGCCCCACAGGACGTTCTGGATCGCCATGGCGAGCGCGAAGACGTCGCGGCCCCAGCCTCGGGTTTCCGACAGCGGGCCGATGAACAGCCCCATGCTGGAGCGCGGTCCAAAGGCGAGCATGGCGACCAGACAGCCGCAGACGATGATGATTGCGGGCGTGCGCCAGCCGGCTGCGCTGGTGGACGCGGGGGTGCTGCTCATGGTCCTGTCCCTCCCACCGGTGCGTGCCCCGACGGTCTGTGTCGACACGGCCCGGTTTATAGCCGGTGATGGTACGCGGGGTGGCGGCTTTCCGCCAATTCATAATGGGAAACTGGATTATTCCGCGGCGGAATGCACGAGGTCGAGCGGCCGGTGGAGGTGGCGCCGCAGGCTGCCTTCCAGCGCGTCGAACACCGGGGCGAGGCGGCCGCTGTGCCGGGCGCGCAGCAGCCAGACGGCGACGGTCAGGCGGAAGCCCTCGACCTCGACCGGGGCCAGCCGGCGGCCGTCCTCGGTGCCGTTGATCAGCCGCAGCGGCCCGACGCCGAAGCCGACGCCGCGCGCCGCCAGCGACAGCAGCAGCTCCTGGTCGAACGCCTCGACCGCCACGTTGATGGACAGGCCGCGCTTCTCCAGCGCACGTTCGAGCGCCGTGCGGTAGCCGCAGCCTTCGGGTTGCAGCACCCAGCCCAGAGCGTTCATCGCCTCCAGCGTGCGGCCATGCCCGGCGATCAGCGCGGGCGTGCCGACGACGCGCACCTCCTCCAGCGCCAGCCGGCACCCCTCCATGTCGCGCGGCGCGTCGCCGGCAGCGGGTTGCAGCAGCAGCGCGCCGTCCAGCGCCCCGCTGGCGAGCTGTTCCAGCAGCACCTCGCTCCAATCGGAATGCAGCCGCACGGTGAGCGCGGGGAACGACGCCCGCAGCGTGTCGAGCGGATCACCGGCGATGGTGCGCGCCAGCACGTGCGAAGAGCCCAGGCGCAGGATGCCGGCCGGCTGGCCGCTGCCGGCGAACACCTCGCCCAGCCCTTCGACCGCCTCCAGCACGCGCCGCGCGTGGGCGAGCGCCACCTGGCCGTCGCGGGTCAGCATGAGCGGCTTTGTCTGCCGGTCGAACAGGGTGGCGCCGACCTCGGCCTCCAGGCGCTGGATCAGGCGCGACACGGCGGATTGGGTGACGTGCAGCCGGTTCGCCGCCTCCTGCACCGACTGCGCCTCGGCCACCGTCACGAAGGTGCGGATCTCGTTGAGCTTCATGGGGGCGGTCCGGCAGGCTCGAACGGGTTGAACAGCGGGATGCCGAGGTTCTGGAAATCGCGCACGTTGCGCGTGGCGACGGTCAGGCCATGCGCCGCAGCCGTGGCGGCGATCAGCAGGTCTTCCGGATCGCGTCGGGGGTGATTCAGGCGCAACTCCGCCCACCGCTTGCTCGTCCTGACATCGACGGGAAGGATGCTGTCGCGCCGAAGGTCCTCGATATCCGCGAGCCAAATATCGAGGTGCGCTGCGCGCTCCTTATCGCGTCCCCGCAGGCCGACAATGCCGCGATGAATTTCTCCGATGGTGATGACGCTGATGAAAGCGCTTCCCTCCGGCAGGGCAGTCATCCATGCAACGACGCCAGGGTGCGGGCGCGGCCTGTACGCCTCCGACAGCACATTGGTGTCCAGGAGAAAGGCCGTCATTCGAAATCAGGCGGTTCGCGGCGCCATGCTCCACCACGTGGGCCGATGTACGGATCCAGATCGACTGCGGCCTCTTGGGGCCGTCGCAGGATTAATTCCGTCAGAGTCGGCCGCCGCTCGCCAGTCAGCCGCTGGTACTCCTCGGCGGGCACGACCACGGCCGCTGGCACCCCGTCGCGGGTGATGGTCAGCGGTCCTTCGCTCAGCGCGCGTTCGACGACGGCGCGCAGTTCCTCGTTGTCCTTCTTGAGCGGCAAAACGCCCATGGCCCGACCTCCAGCTGACGGCGCCCCGTCCGACAAACGAGTGTCGGAGCGGGGCGGAGCCGTGTCAAGGGAGGCCCAAACGAAGAAAGGTTCAGTCGTCCTGGTCCTGCGCCAGCTCATCGGCCAGCTCGCCGGCCATTTCGGCGAACAGGCCGGCGTCCACCGTCAGGCCGCGCTGTTCGCAGATGCGCACGAAGATGCGCCAGGAATGCAGGATGGCGACGTCGAGCACGGCCTCGTCGGCCTCCTCGCTGTGGCTGTCCTTGATGGCGCGCTCGGAGAGCGTGGCCACGACATCGTGCTCGGCGGCCTGAAGAACCGCTTCCATGGCACGCTTGTGGAGGTCCGACATGGCGTTCGTCCAATGGTCCGTTTTGAATAAGCTTTGGCTCCGGCGCCCGCTCGTCCATGCTGACAGGCAGGGAAACCCGGAAGGGTGATTTCATAGAAGCCCGGCCCACCGGAAGCAACACCGACGCATATGACCGACACCGCATCCGACCGTACCGCGCGCGAATACCCCGACCGCCCCTGGGTGGGCGTGGGCGTCATCGTCTGGAAGGGCGACCGTCTGCTGCTGGTTCGCCGCGGCCGGGCGCCGCGGCTCGGCCAATGGAGCCTGCCCGGCGGCGCCCAGGGCGTCGGCGAAACGGTGTTCGAGGCGGCGGCCCGCGAGGTGCTGGAGGAGGCCGGGCTGACCGTGCGCCCCATCGAGGTGGTCACCGTGGTGGACGCCATCACCCGCGACGCGGCCAGCGCCGTCCACTACCACTACACGCTGGTCGAGGTGGCCGCCGAGTGGACGGCCGGCGAGGCGACGGCCATGGACGACGCGCTGGACGTGCGCTGGGCCGATGTGGAGGAGGCGGTGGCGCTGGTCCCCTGGGACGAGACCGACCGCGTCATCCGGCTGGCGGCTGCCCGGCGTTTCGGGAAATGAAGGCGGGCACGTCGTCGGCGGCCAGCGGCCGGGAGAAGTGGTAACCCTGGATGCGGTCGCAGCGGTAGGCGCGCAGGAACAGCAACTGCTCCGCCGTCTCCACCCCCTCGGCGATGACCTGGAGGCCGAGCGCGTGCGCCAGCGCCACGATGGCGTGCACGATGGCGGCGGCGTCGCGGTCCTCGACCATCGCCGAGACGAAGTGCTTGTCGATCTTCAGCGCCTCCACCGGCACCTTGCGCAGCAGCGACAGCGACGAATAGCCGGTGCCGAAATCGTCGAGCACCAGCCGCACCCCGGCGCCGCGCAGTTCCAGCAGGAGCTGCCGCGCCTGCTCGCCGCCCTGGAACAGCACGGTTTCCGTCAGCTCCAGCTTGAGGTTCGAGGCCGGCAGCCCGGTTTCGTTGAGCACCCCCAGCACGGCGCGGGCGAGGCCGGGATCCTCCAGCTGGCGGGACGACAAATTGACCGCGACGGCCACGTCGGCCAGCCCGTCGCGCATCCACCCCGCGGCGGTGGCGCAGGCGCGCCGCAGCACCCAGTCACCCAGGATGTGGATGCCGTCGCCGGCTTCGGCCATGGGGATGAAGACGTCGGGCGGCAGCACCGTGCCGTCCGGCAGCCGCCAGCGCACCAGCGCCTCGAACCCGGTCAGCCGGCCGGTGTGCGCGTCGGCCTGTGGCTGGTAGGCGAGCCACAGCTCGTCCCGGTCGATGGCCGCGCGCAGCCGCTCGGCGAAGGCGGCGGCGACCTCGTTCTCCGGCATGCCTTCGGCCGTTCGGCCCTCGGGCAGCGGGCCGAGAAGGCCCGCCTCCGCCAACGCCTTGATGCCCGCCGCCATGACACCTCCTGATCCCCGCATCGGCTATAACAACCGAGTCGACGATTTGTTAACCATAATTCAGGAGTAGTTAACGCGGTTTTGATTGGTTGCGAAAGCGTTAACGGAATTGCGCGCGGTGACAAGAATGGGGGCGCAACGAAAAAGGCGCCGACCCTTGCGGACCGGCGCCTTTCCCTCAGGAAGCCCTGAATGCGTCAAACATTAAACCGGAAGTGGAAGATGTCGCCGTCCTGGACGACGTACTCCTTGCCTTCCTGGCGCATCTTGCCGGCGTCCTTGGCGCCCTGTTCGCCGCCAAGGGTCACGAAGCTCTCGTAATCGATGGTCTCGGCGCGGATGAAGCCGCGCTCGAAGTCAGTGTGGATGACGCCCGCGGCCTCCGGCGCCTTGGCGCCGCGGTGCACGGTCCAGGCGCGCGCCTCCTTGGGGCCGACGGTGAAGAAGGTAATCAGGTTCAGCAGCTTGAAGCCGGCGTGGATCAGCCGGTTCAGCCCGGTTTCCTCCAGCCCCATGGCGCCGAGGAACTCCTGCTTCTCGGCCGGGTCGGAGAGCTGCGCCACCTCGGACTCGATGGCGGCCGAGATGACCACGCAGCCGGCGTTCTCGGACGCCGCCTTCCTGGCGACCATCTCGGAGAATTTGTTGCCGGTGGCGGCCGAAGCCTCCTCGACGTTGCAGACATAGAGCACGGGCTTGTCGGTCAGCAGCATGAACTGCTTGAAGACCGGCTTCTCCTCGGCGTCCAGTTCGACCACGCGGGCCGGCTTGCCGTCCTGGAGGACCTTGAGCGCGCGCTCCATCAGATCGGCCTTGATCTTGGAGTCCTTGTCGCCGCCCTTGGCCTTCTTCTGAAGGTTGGTGAGCTGGCGCTCCAGGCTCTCCATGTCGGCGAGCATCAGCTCGGTCTCGACCACCTCGGCGTCGCGCAGGGGATCGACGTTGCCCTCGACGTGGGTGACGTCGTCGTCCTCGAAGCAGCGCAGCACGTGGACGATGGCGTCCACCTCGCGGATGTTCGCCAGGAACTGGTTGCCCAGGCCCTCACCCTTGGAGGCGCCGCGGATCAGGCCGGCGATGTCGACGAATTCGAGTTGCGTCGGGATGATCTTCTGCGACTTGGCGATCACCACCAGCTTATCCAGCCGCGGGTCGGGCACGCCGACGCGGCCGACGTTCGGCTCCTTGGTGCAGAAGGGGAAGTTGGCCGCCTCCGCCGCCTGGGTGGCGGTCAGGGCGTTGAACAGGGTCGACTTGCCGACGTTGGGCAGGCCGACGATACCGCAATTGAAACCCATGGGTCGGGGTGCTCGCCGTCGGAAATGCTGAAAGTTGGCCGCTTTATCCTACGTGGGGGCGGAAAGCGCAAACGCGAAGTGGGGGCGGGGTGCCGCAGGGCGCACTTGACCGAAATCAACGCGGTGCCGCGGGGGTGGGGAGAGTATTCACAAAATCCCGCTTGCGCCGCTGTAGAATAGCGGCCGGCCTGTAAATTAGGAGGTTCTCATGAGCGTGCGCGACACCGCCGGCTTAGCTCTTATCCTTGCCGTTGCCCTGGCCACGGGAGCACAGGCCGCGACCTTGACGCCCAACTGCGTCGATCCGGTGGAGTACAACTGCACGCTGGCCGACCTGCGCGGCAAGGACTTCTCGAACCTCAAAATGCCCGAGGCGAATTTCGAGGCGGCGCTGCTGGAGGGTGCCAAGTTCCGCAACGCCGACCTGCGCTCAGCCAATTTCCAGGTGGCGCTGGCGCCGCAGATCGATCTGTCCGGCGCCAATCTGGAGAACGCCCCGGCGTTCGCCACCTACATGAAGGATGCCAACCTGCAAGGCGCCAACCTGAAGGGCGTCAACTTCACCCGCGCGACGCTGGAGGGCGCCAACCTGAAGGGCGCCAACCTGGAAGGCACGATCCTGATCGGCACGCGCCTGAGCGGCGCCACCTGGACGGACGGCCGCGTGTGCGCGGCGGAGTCGATTGGGGAGTGCCGGTAGCCGCATCCAAGGGAGAACAGGGTCTCATACCCCCGATGCGGCATCGCGGTGATGCCGCATCGGCCTCGGTGCGTTCAGTTTCCGACCAACAGCTTGCGGCGCAGCGCGGTGTATTCGTCGGGCGTAATGGCGCCTGCCTCACGCGCTCTCGCCAAGTCGGCCAATTCCTGTTCCGGCGAGACCAGCCGATTGACCACCACGCGGGGACTGTCCGAAGCGCACCCGGCCAGCAGAAGAAGAGCCGCGATGGAGGTCGATTTCGAGATGCCCCCCATAGCGCCTATTCCTTCAAGATCTTCTGTTTCTGCGCTTCGTAATCGGCCGGGGAGATGGCCCCGCTGTCCAGAGCCTGCTTCAAGTCGATCAGCGCCTGTCCTTTTGAAACGGTGGTGTTTTGGATCGCCGTTTCCGAGCGCGCTCCGCCCCCGCCACAGGCGGCAAGCCCGCAATTTGCGCTGATCACCACCGCCATCGCAAAAAGCTGTCGAAAGCTCATGTCGCCCTTCCTTGACCAAGGATCGCACCTCGGATTTCAGCGTATCCATCCCTCTGAAAGCAAACGGGCTTCCGAGGTGCCGCATTCAAATGGTGTTAAGCAGGAATAAGGGTATGTGTAGAGTGCGGGTCATGGAAGGCGAGATGGCCGTGAATCCCTGCGTTACGTAAGCTGTGATACGTAAAGTTACTTGCGTAGCGCCCTGTTGTCGTCGATATGGAGATTGGGTGCGGTCCAGGCGATTACTGGCGCCAAGGGGCGGCTTTTGATAGGGGTGGCCACTCTTTTTTGGCATCCGGGGATTGGCCTGGCCCGATTTGGAAGGGGTGCTGGACCACTGGGATAAGCCTTCAAAACTGACCCACTCCGAGATGGCGTCTGCAGCGACTTGGACGTGGTGGCTTTGAACCGATGGTGCCAAGCGATGGAGGCTCGGATGGACACCGTGGCGTTTCGTGAGCCGGAACTGGAATTCGAGCTTGGCGGCCCCGCCTATCGCATCATGCAGCGCCTCGGCATCGTCAAGGGGGCCGGCCCTTCGGTGATGCGCCGCACCGTCGCTTTCATCGCCATTGCCTGGGTGCCGCTTCTCGTCTTCGCGGTGATGGAAGGGCACGCCTTCGGCCCGACGCCGAGATCGGCCTTCCTGTGGGATTTCGCCACCTATGCGCGGTTTTTCCTGGGGGCTCCGCTGATCTTCGCGGCCGAGCTGCTGGTCGGTCCGCGCATGCGGAGCGCGGGTCTGCGCTTCATCCAGGCCGGCATCGTCCGGCCTGAGAGCCGAGCCGACTTCGCGGCGGCGGTCGAGCGTGTCCAGCGGCGGCGGGAGGCCTATCTGCCGGAGGTGGCGTTCCTGGTCGTCGCCCTGGTCGGTGCACGCTTCGTCAATCTGGAGCAGATGACCGGGCTGACGGCCACCACGTGGCACACGGCCTGGGTGAACGGCGAACTGCATCTGTCCGCTTCGGGGTTCTGGTACCGCTTCGTCGCCATGCCCCTTCTGCAGTTCTTTGTGCTCCGGTGGGTTTGGCGGCTTGTGATCTGGACCCTGTTCCTACGGGAGGTGTCCCAGCTTCGGCTGAACCTCCTTGCGACCCACACCGATATGGCGGCGGGGCTGGGGTTTCTTGGGGTTGCCCATGTCTCGATGGCCATATTCCCGTTTGCCGTGGGGTGCGTGATCGGCGCGGAGATCGCCTTCCGCACCCATTTCGAGGGGCTGGATCTCGCAAGCCTGAAAGCCATGGCGCCCCTGCTCATCGCCTACCTCGTGTTCGTCGAGGTCGCCACCTTCGGGCCGCTGCTGATCTTCGTGCCTTTGCTGGCCCGCACCCGCCTGGAGGCGTTGCGCTCCTATGGGATTCTGGTCCAGCACCACAATCAGCTGTTCCACGACAAATGGATCAAGGACGAGAAGCCGCCCGGCGAGCAGCCGCTCGGAAATCCGGACATGTCGTCGCTGGTCGATCTGGGGTCCAGCTACACGGTGGTGCGCCAGATGCACGTCGTGCCCTTCAGCGCGATCCATCTGGCCCGTGTCGCGGCCATTTCGTGCGTGCCCGGCCTTCCCGTCCTGTTCCAGATATTGCCGTTCACGGAAGCGCTGAAGGTTCTCGCCGGCGTCCTGATCTAGGCCGTATCACTTCGGCGGCTGGGTCGCCAGCGTCACCTTGTTCATGAAATTCTCGGGCTGGCCTTGCACCAGCAGCGGGAAGGACGCCGCGCAGGCGTCGATCAGCGGCTCGATCCACGCCTGATCGGCCTTGGCGAAATCGTGCAGCACGTAGCCGGACACGGCGTTCTTGTCGCCGGGGTGGCCGATCCCCAGGCGCACCCGCCAGTAGTCCTTGCCGATGTGCGCGTCCATCGAGCGCAGGCCGTTGTGGCCGCCGTGGCCGCCGCCCTTCTTGACGCGGATCTTGCCGGGAGCCAGGTCCAGATCGTCGTGGAAGACAACCACCTGCTCGGGCGTCAGCTTGAAGAACTGCATCGCCGCGCCGACCGACTGGCCGGACAGGTTCATGTAGGTGAGCGGTTCGAGCGCCAGCACCTTGTCGCCGGCGACGGTGCCCTCGGCGGTCTGCCCCTGGAAACGCTTCTTCCAGGGCGAGAAGCCGTGACGGCGGGCGATCTCTTCGACCGCCATGAAACCGATGTTGTGCCGGTTGCGCGCGTATTCCGCGCCCGGATTGCCGAGTCCGACCAGCAGCAGCATGGACAATCAAAGCCTTGGCGGGGGAGTGCGAGGGGACCGAAGCCCCCTCGCGAACCCTTATCAGGACGCAGCGGCTTCTTCGCCCTCGGCCGCTTCGGACTTCAGGCCCGACGGAGCGGCGACGGTGGCGATGGTGAAGTCGCGGTCGATGGTCGGCTTGACGCCTTCCGGCAGCTTGACCGACGAGATGTGGATCGAGTCGCCGACGTCGAAGCCCTCGCACGACACGGTGATGTGCTCGGGGATGTTGTCGGCGACGGCGGTCACTTCGATCTCGTGACGGACGATGTTCAGCACGCCGCCCTTCTTGAGGCCGGCCGACTTGTCCTGGTTCACGAACTCGACCGGCACCATGACGGTGATGCGGGTGTTGCCCGACACGCGCAGGAAGTCCACGTGCAGCGGCAGATCGCTGACCGGGTGGAACTGCACGTCGCGCGGCAGCACGTGGTGCGTGGCGCCGTCGACGGTCACGTCGAACAGGTGGGTGAAGAAGCCCGGCTGGTGCAGGATGCGCACGAAGCTGCGCTGATCCAGCGAAATGGTGATGGGGGGCTGCTTGTCGCCATAGATCACGGCGGGAATGCGGCCGTCGCGGCGGGTCTGGCGGGCGGTCCCCTTGCCGCTCCGCTCACGCACCTCGGCGGTGAGCGCGATAACCTGAGTCATGCTGTGCTCCTACACGAAAAGGCGCCCGCCTCCAGGGGTGCGGGCGCGTGAGCCGCGGTGTTTACGCCCAGGGGGCGGTTTCGTCAAGAGAGGAGGGGCGCGGCCTGTCCCGGCGGTTCCGCGTGGGGAAGGCAAGATTCACACGGATTGCACGGATTTAGGCACGGATTACACGGATTTTTTGATGCTTGCAGCGCATCAGCTTTCCCGCAAGCCGATGCTGCGCACGAATAAAAAAATCCGTGTAATCCGTGTTCAAATCCCCAAAATCCGTGTGAATCTTGCCCTGTCTGCCCGGATCTCGGGGGAACGGCGCACCTTACCGCGCCAGTTCCTTCGACCGCCTGGTCGCCGCCGCCACCGCTCGCGTCATCAGTTCGGTCATTCCGTCCGGCGCCATCAGCACGTCGAGCGCGGCGCGGGTGGTGCCGCCGGGGCTGGTGACCGCCTCGCGCAGTTGCGAGGCCAGGGCCGGGGACTGGTGCAGCAGCTCGCCGGAGCCGGACACCGTAGCGCGTGCCAGACGTTGCGCCAGCTCGGACGGCAGGCCCGCGGCTTCACCAGCGGCGGCCAGCGCCTCGGCCAGCAGGAAGACGTAGGCCGGGCCGCTGCCGGACACGGCGGTGACCGCGTCCATCTGGGACTCGCACTCGGCCCAGGCCACCTCGCCGACGGCGGCCAGAAGCGCTTCGCACAGCGCACGCTGGCCGGCGGTCACGCTGGCGTTCGGCACGGCGACGGTGATGCCGCGGCCGATGGCGGCAGGGGTGTTGGGCATGGCGCGCACGATGGCCGCCGCACCGCCGAGGTGGCGGTGGAAATAGTCGATGGTCTTGCCGGCGGCGATGGACAGGAAGACCGTCTTCGGCCCGACCAGCCCGGCATAGCCCGGCACCACGCCATCCATGACCTGCGGCTTGACCGCCAGCACCACCACGTCCGGCAAGAAGCCGGCCGGCAAATCCTGCGGGCCGGGCACCGTGGTGACGGCCGGGTGGTTCAGGCCGTCCGGCAGCCCGCCGGGTTCGACCACGACGACGCGCTCGACGGTGCCGGCCTTCAGCCAGCCGTCCAGCATGGCGCCGCCCATCTTGCCGCAGCCGACCAGCAGAAGCGAAGCCGCCATGGGATCAGGCCTCGCCCATGGTGTCGAGGATGGCGGCGGACACCGCCTCCGCCGCGGTCTTGCCGCCCCAGATGACGAACTGGAAGGCGGGATAGAAGCGCTCGCACTCCGACAGCGCGATCTCCACCAGATCCTCCAGCTGCTCCACCGTGGCGCCGCGCGAGCCGCGCAGCAGGGTGGTCTGGCGGAACATCGGGGTGTGCTCCTCGCTGCACACGTCGAAATGGCCCAGCCACAGGCGCGAGTTCACCTCGCCCAGCAGCTCGGACACGGCGTGGCGGCGGGTGGCCTGCACCTTCATGTCGAACTGGCAGGAGAACTGCATCGCGCAGACGTCCGGCTGCCACACGAAATAGAGCCGGTAGTCGCACCACCGTCCCCCGATCTCGACGATCAGCTCGTCCTCGCCGGCCCGTTCAAAGGGCCATTCGTTGGCGGTGACGATCTCCTCGACCACATCAAGGGGATTGCGGATGTTCACGGGGGTGTCGACGGCTACTGCCGACATGGTCTGCGTCCTCCTCTGAAGGCGCGGTGGACGGCACAAAGCTCCAGACGCCGGGTGCCCCGATACCTGGGACTATGACCCGAGATCTTGTGGATCAGCACGTGGGGGCTACTACAAAAAGCAACGTGCCAAAAGCACCGCGGGCGCGCAACAGGATTCGTCCCCGAGGCCGCGAAGGTCTCAGGAATGTTCGCGTGCCGGGCGAGTGGATGTCCGGTGCTCAGGCCTTGGCCCCGGAGTGGGGCGCGTCGTTGTGCCCCGTCGCGTGCCGGCGCGGCGCCGCGTCCCCGTGGCGCAGCTGGTGCTCGGCCAGCAGGGTGGCGACCGTGGCTTCCAGCGAGACGACGCGCTCGTTCAGCGTCTCCTGTTCCTCGCGGGCCTTGGCGGCCATGGCGCGGATGGCGTCGAATTCCTCGCGCGAGACCACGTCCATGCGCGACAGGATGCGTTCGAACTGTTGGCGCATCTGCGCCTCCGCTTCCTCGCGCAGGTTGGACAGCGCGCCGAGCGCACCGCCGGCCACACGGGCAAGATCGTCGAGAAGCTTGTTGTCGACCTGCATCGATTCGATTCCGTTTCCGGGGGCCCGTCGCCGGGCACTGCTCATTAATAAGGGCGCACTCGCACCGATTCAACGTTCTGAGGCGCGGCCCGTCACGCCGGTCCGGCCAGAAGGGCGCGCAACTCTTCCTTTTCGCCGGCCGTCCGGCCCAGAAGGCCGAGGACATGCTCCCAGTCGGGATCGTCCATCACGAAATCCGGCTGACCCGCCAGCATCTGATAGGCGGCGGCGCACGCGCTGTCGAGCACGAAGGCATTCACCGACCGCGCGGACGAGGCGGCAGCCCGGTGCAGGACCCGGCGCTGGGCGGGGCTGGCGCGCAGTTGCATGCGCACCGATGTCCGGCTCTTCCCCTGGCTCATGGGCGTTGCCTCCTTCGCTCCGATCCGGGCCCGAGCATGCGCCCGTCCCCGGCGTGGGTCAACGCCTTGCGGGGCGGCCGGTCACACCCTATAACCCGGCGGTTGGATATTCCGGGGGCAGGAGCGGCAGGCGCATGATCGTGGTCACCGGCGGCGCCGGCTTCATCGGATCAAACCTCGTGGCCGGACTGGCGGCGCGCGGCGTTACCGACGTGGCGGTGGTGGACCGCTTCCGCGACGGCGACAAGTGGCGCAACCTCGCCAAGCGCGAGGTGAAGGCCCTGGTGCGGCCGGACGACGTCATGGCCTTCCTCGACAGCCACGCGGCCGAGGTGGACGTGGTCTTCCATCTGGGCGCCATCTCGGCGACCACCGAGCGCGACGTGGACAAGATCGTCGCCAACAACATTGCCCTGTCCATGGATCTGTGGACGTGGTGCGCGTGGCGCGGGGCGCGCTTCATCTACGCGTCCTCGGCGGCGACCTACGGCGACGGCGCCCAGGGCTTCGACGACGACGGTTCGGTGGAGGCGCTGGCGGACCTGCGCCCGCTCAACCCCTACGGCTGGTCCAAGCACGTCTTCGACCGCCGCGTGGCGCGCGCCGTGCTGGACGGCGAGACGGTGCCGCCGCAGTGGGCCGGGCTGAAGTTCTTCAACGTCTACGGCCCCAACGAGGCGCACAAGGGCGACATGATGAGCGTCGTCGCCAAGCTCCACCCCAAGCTGGCGGCCGGCGAGCCGGCGCGGCTGTTCAAGTCGCACCGCGACGGCGTGGCGGACGGCGGGCAGAGCCGCGACTTCATCTGGGTCGGCGACTGCGTGGACGTCATGCTCTGGCTGCTCGACAACCCCGAGGTGTCCGGCCTGTTCAACGTCGGCACCGGCGAGGCGCGCAGCTTCGGGGATCTGGCGGAGGCGACCTTCGCGGCGCTGGGGCAGGCCCCGCGCATCGAGTATTTCGACATGCCCGAGCCTCTGCGCGACAAGTACCAGTACTTCACCCAGGCCAGCACCGCGCGCCTGCGCGCCGCCGGCTACGACGCGCCGTTCACCGGGCTGGAGGAGGGGGTGCGCCGCTACGTGCAGGACTTCCTCGCCCAGCCCGACCCGTACGCCTGAGGCCGATCCGCCATGCTCGCCATCGCCTTTCCCACCATCGATCCGGTCGCCGTCGCCATCGGGCCGATCGCCATCCGCTGGTACGCGCTGGCGTACCTCGCCGGGTTCATCCTCGGCTGGCGCTATTGCCTGAGCCTCGCCCGCGCCACCCCCGGCCGGCCGTCGCCGGACGATTACGACGAGTTCCTGACCTGGGCGGTGCTGGGCGTCATTCTCGGCGGGCGGATCGGCTACGTGCTGTTCTACAATCTGCCGTACTACATGCAGGACCCGCTGGAGGCGCTGGCGGTCTGGCACGGCGGCATGTCGTTCCACGGCGGCACGCTGGGCGTGCTGGCGGCAATCCTGCTGTTCTGCTGGCGGCGCGGGCTGTCGCCCTACAGCTTCGCCGACCTGATCTGCGCCGCCGCGCCCATCGGCCTGTTCTTCGGCCGCATCGCCAATTTCATCAACGGCGAGCTGTACGGCCGCCCGGCCCCCGACTTCGAATGGGCGGTGGTGTTCCCGCGCGACCCGCTCCAGGTGCCGCGCCACCCCAGCCAGCTCTACGAGGCGGCTCTGGAGGGCGCGGTGCTGTTCGCCGTGCTGGCGGTGGCGGTGCGCAGCCCGGCGGTGCGGGCGCGGCCGGGCATGGTGTCCGGGCTGTTCCTGATCGGCTACGGCCTCAGCCGCATCATCGTCGAGTTCTTCCGCGAGCCGGACGCGCAGTTGGGCTTCCTGTGGGGCGGCGCCACCATGGGGCAGATACTGTCCATTCCGATGGTGCTGGTCGGCCTGTGGCTGGCGCTGCGGTCTCGCCGCGCAGTCACGGCGTAAGGCGATGAGCGCCGACACGCTGGCCCAAACGCTTGCCCGGCGCATCGTGCTGGAAGGGCCGATGACGGTCGGCACCTTCATGGCCGAGGCGCTGGGCCATCCCCGCTTCGGCTATTACATGAAGCAGGACCCGTTCGGTGCGGCCGGCGACTTCGTCACCGCGCCCGAGGTCAGCCAGATGTTCGGCGAGCTGATCGGCCTGTGGTGCGCCGACGCGTGGCAGCGCCTGGGCATGCCCGCGACGATCCACCTCATCGAGCTCGGCCCCGGCCGCGGCACGCTGATGGCCGACGCGTTGCGCGCCGCCTCCATCCTGCAGCCGTTCCGCGCCGCGGTGCAGGTGCATCTGGTGGAGACCAGCCCGGCCCTGCGCGAACGCCAGCGCGCCACCCTCGCCCCGCTCACCCGGCCCGTTTGGCACGACCGCCTGGACGATGTGCCGGACGGCCCGAGCCTGATCATCGCCAACGAGTTCTTCGATGCGCTGCCGATCCGTCAGGTGCAGCGCACCGTGCACGGCTGGTCGGAGCGGCTGATCGACCTCGACCCGGACGCGCCCGACGATTCGCCGCGCTTCCGCTTCGTGCTGGAATTGGGCCGCAGCCCCGGCCGCACCCTGGTCCCCGAAAGCCTGCGCGACTCTCCCGTGGGCAGCATCGTCGAGGTGTCGCCGGCCAGCCAGTCCGTCGCCCGCCTGCTGGGCGCGCGGCTGGCGGCGCATGGCGGCGCGGCGCTGGTGATCGATTACGGCTACGCCGACGGCCCATCGGTGGGCGACACGTTGCAGGCGTTGCGCAGCCACGCTTTCGCCCCGGTGCTGGAGGCGCCCGGCGACGCCGACCTGACCGCGCACGTGGACTTCGCCACGCTGGCCGCCGCCGCGCGCGACGGCTGTGCGGAGGCGTACGGCCCGATCCCGCAGGGCGAACTGCTGCTGCGTCTGGGCATCGTCCAGCGCGCGCAGGTGCTCAAGCGCACCGCCACGCCCAAACAGGCCGCCGACATCGACGCCGCGCTGGAACGCTTGATCGGCGGCGACGGCATGGGCACCTTGTTCAAGGCGCTCGCGCTGTCCTCCCCCGGCTTCGGCCCGCCGGCGGCGTTCGAGTCCCCAAACCCGTCTTAGGCCCCGTTTCAGGCCCGCAAACAGCAGGACCGGCTTCGTGATCACCCTCGGCGCGCTCAACGACCTCAACGGTATCCGCCACGCCTTCTTCACCCGCGAGGGCGGCGTGTCCACCGGCATCTACGCCTCGCTCAACTGCGGCCTCGGCTCGGGCGACGACCCGGCGGCGGTGACCGAGAACCGGGCGCGCGCCGCCGGGCGCATGGGCGTCGAGCCCGACCGGCTGGTCACCGCCTACCAGATCCACAGCCCGACCTGCCTCGTCGTCGACAAGCCCTGGGGGCCGGACGAGCGGCCGCAGGCCGACGCCATGGTCACCCGGTCGCCGGGGCTGGCGCTGGGCATCCTCACCGCGGACTGCGCGCCGGTGCTGTTCGCCGACGCCAGCGCCAAGGTCATCGGCGCCGCGCACGCCGGCTGGAAGGGTGCCAAGGGCGGCGTGATCGAGGCGACGGTCGCCCGCATGATCGAACTGGGCGCCAAGGCCGAGCGCATCGTCGCCGCCGTCGGCCCGTGCATCGCCATGCGCTCCTATGAGGTGGGGCCGGAGTTCCCGGCGCCGATCCTCGCCGAGGACGAGCGCACGGCGGACTTCTTCGCGCCGTCGCGCCGCGAGGGGCACTTCCTGTTCGACCTCGCCGGCTATGTCGGCCACCGTCTCGCCAAGGCGGGGGTGGAGGTGGTGGCGCGCTGCCCCAACGACACGCTGGCCGAGGAAAAGCGCTTCTTCAGCTACCGCCGCGCCTGCCTGCGCGGCGAGACGGACTATGGCCGCGGCCTGTCCGCCATCGCACTCCAATCATGAGCGAGGCCCGGAACATGGACCGTCTGGTGATGACGCGCACGGTGAAGTGGGGCGACTGCGACCCGGCGGGCATCCTCTACACGCCGCGCGTCTTCGACTACATCACCGAGGCGGTGGAGGCGTGGTTCCACGAGATCGGCGGCGTTCCCTGGATGGAACTGATCGCCGAAGGGCAGGGGGCGCCCACTGTGCACACCTCGGTGGACTTCCGCACGCCGATGGCGCCGGGGCTGGAGATGAACGTGTCGGTGCTGCTGGAAAAGGTCGGCGGCTCCAGCCTGGCCTTCCGCGTCGTCGGCGACGATGCTCTGGGGACGTGCTATTTCGAGGGCAAGCTGGTCTCCGTCGTCATCGACTTCGCGACGCGCCGCCCCATCCCCATCCCCGCCGCCCTCCGCGCCCGCGCCGAGGCGTACGCCAGGGTGTAGAGCACTCCGTTCGCTGTACCCTTAGTTCGCTAAGCCGATTGCAACGCCCGGCGCGTTGGGCGATGATCCGTAGGCGCAGCCTTGCCGATTCGGGGGTCGGTCGCCCCCGTGCCGGCCCGATCGGAAGCGGAAGGGGGAGCCATGGTTCTCGACTGGCGCGAGGAGATGAACATCGACCACGGCGGTCTGGATTCGGACCACCACGAGCAGCACGAACTGATCCGCCGCTTCGTCGACACCACCGGCGCGGAGGAACACCGCGAGACCGCGCTGGACGTGCTCTATACCCTGCGCAAGCACACGGTTCGCCACTTCGCCCGCGAGGAGCGGGTGCAGGCATCGATCCGCTACCCGCACATCACCGAGCATCAGGCGCAGCACGCCCGCCTGCTGGAGCTTCTGGACGAGCTGATCACCCAGGTTGAGGCGCGCGAGTCCGCCTTCGATTTCAACTACGTCAAGGGCAATGCGGATCAGGTGCTGCAATTCTGGTTCCTGGATCACTTCGCCAAGGCCGACCTGAAGCTGCGCCACCACCTCGCCAAATACACTCCGAAATAGGGAGCCGCGCCGCGCGCGCCGGCCACGCTCCCCGCGCAACGGACCTCTGCGCGGGCGTTTCCGTCCGGGCGTCATAGGACGTTTACAGGGGGGCGACCCTTTGTTATGGTCCCGCGCGTTTTTCGGGGGGTGCAGTTGGGGCCACGTGGCCGACCGCGGCACCCGGTGCGAACCTCCTTCAGAAAGAGCCGACTGCGATGAAAGTGCTTGCCGGCAACAGCAACCGTCCGCTTGCCGAAGCCATTTCCACGTGCCTGGGTGTTCCGCTTGCCAAGGCGAGCGTCCGGCGGTTCTCCGACATGGAGGTCTTCGTCGAGATCAACGAGAACGTCCGCGGCGAGGACGTCTTCGTGATCCAGTCGACCTCGTTCCCGGCGAACGACAACCTGATGGAACTGCTGGTCACCATCGACGCGCTGAAGCGCGGCTCGGCCCGGCGCATCACGGCGGTGATCCCGTACTTCGGCTATGCCCGCCAGGACCGCAAGACCGGCCCGCGCACGCCGATTTCGGCCAAGCTGGTGGCGAACCTGATCACCCAGGCCGGCGCCAACCGCGTGCTGACCATGGATCTGCACGCCGGTCAGATCCAGGGCTTCTTCGACATCCCGCTCGACAACCTGATGGCCGCTCCGGTGTTCGAGAAGGACATCCGCGCCGCCTTCGGCGAGAAGGGCGAGATCACCATCGTGTCGCCCGACGTCGGCGGCGTGGTGCGCGCGCGGTCGCTGGCCAAGCGCCTGGACGCCGACCTCGCCATCATCGACAAGCGCCGTGAGCGCGCCGGTGTGTCGGAGGTGATGAACATCATCGGCGACGTGCAGGGCACCCACTGCATCCTGGTGGACGACATCGTCGATTCCGGCGGCACGCTGTGCAACGCCGCGGTCGCGCTGATGGAAGCCGGGGCCAAGTCGGTCGGCGCCTACGTGACGCACGGCGTGCTGTCCGGCGGTGCCGTTGCCCGCATCGCCGTGGCGCCCATCGAGATGCTGGTCTCTACCGACAGCATCCAGGCGACCGAGGCGGTGCGCGTCAGCCGCAACATCCGCCAGCTCACCATCGCCCCGCTGATCGCCGAGGCGATCATGCGCATCAGCGAAGAGCGGTCGGTCTCCAGCCTGTTCTCGTAATGACCGCGCTCAGCCCATCCGCCGCCCGCGTCCAGGCCCTCCTGGACGCGATCGGCCTGGGTCACCGCGTCGTCGAGCACGCCGACAGCACCCACACCTCCGAAGACGCCGCGGCGGCCATCGGCTGCACGGTGGCGCAGATCGCCAAGTCGCTGATCTTCCGCGCGAAGACGTCCGGCACGCCGGTGCTGGTGATCGCCAGCGGCGCCAACCGCGTGAACGAGAAGGCGGTGGGCGCGCTGATCGGCGAGAAGATCGAGCGCGCCGACCCAGACTTCGTGCGCGAGTCCACCGGCTTCGCCATCGGCGGCGTCCCGCCGTTGGGCCACGCGGTGCCGCCGCTGGTGCTGATCGACGACGACCTGATGGGGCTGGAGTCGATCTGGGCCGCCGCCGGCTCGCCCAACGCCGTCTTCCGCCTGACCCCGGACCAGCTGGTCAGCATGACCGGCGGGCGCGTGGCGGCGGTGAAGAAGTAAGGCGCCCCTCCCCAACGGCGCCCGCGTTCCCCACATTGTCCGTCATGGACGAGCTTTCCCGCACCATTCTCGACCGCGCCATGGATCTCGCCGCCGAGCGCGGCTGGCGGCGCACCGGTCTGGCCGATGTCGCGCGCGCCGTGCCCGTGCCGCTCGGCGAGCTGTACCGGCGTTTCCCCACCCGCGCCGCGCTGCTTGCCGGCGTCGCCGAGGCGGCCGACGCTGCCGTGCTCGCCAGCGACATCCCGCCCGACCCGGAGGAGAGCGCGCGTGACCGTGTCTTCGACGTGATGATGCGGCGCTTCGACGCACTGGTGCCCTACCGCGCCGGCTTGGCCGCCGTCATGCGCGACCTGCCGCGCGAGCCGCTGACCGCGCTGGCCTTCGCGCGCACCTTTGCCCGCTCCATGGCGTGGATGCTGCGGGCGGCCGGGATCGACCCGGACGGGCCGGGCGGGGCGGCGCTGGTGGCGGGCCTGGGGGGCGTGCACGCCCGCGTCATGCGCAGCTTTCTCAAGGACGACACCGCCGATCTGGCGCGCACCATGGCCGCCCTGGACGCCGAGCTGCGCCGCGCCGAATCCTGGGCCAACACCCTGTTCCGATCCGGGCGCCTTCCCGCGCCCGGCGCCGCTCAATCATCCGACACGGGCAGGGAACCTGTGGATGCTGCGGCCGGTTGAATGTGAACCCTTGCGGCGTCTTGTATGTTGCGCCGCAGCAATCCGTTGATTATGGTGTGGGCACTTCAAACGCGCCCTGCTGGCTGCGCCGCAGCCCGGCCGGACCATATACGGGGATGAAACATGGCGACCAAGCCGACTGGCAATCCGTTCTTCGACGTGGATTTCTCGAAGGTGCTGACCGACCTCAAGGTGCCCGGCATCGACGTGGACGCGATTCTGGCCACGCAGCGCAAGAACATCGAGGCGGTGACCGCCGCGAACCAGCTCGCCATCGAGGGCCTGCAGGCCGTGCTCCGCCGTCAGGCCGAGATCGTGCGCCAGTCGCTGGAAGCCGCCGGCAGCGCCGCCACCGAAGTGATCGCCGCCGGCTCGCCGGAAGACAAGGCCGCCAAGCAGGCCGAGCTGATCAAGGCCACGTTCGAGAAGTCGCTGTCGAACATCCGCGAGCTGTCCGAGATGGTCGCCAAGTCGAACAGCGAGGCCGCCGACGTGCTCGCCAAGCGCGTGTCGGAGAGCCTGGACGAGGTCAAGTCGGCCATCGCCGGCGCCAAGGCCAAGGCTGGCAAGAAGTAAGCAGCATCCGCTCCGGGGAGGACGCCCCGGAGAAGATGACGCCGAGGGGGCCGCTCCGTGCCGGAGCGGCCCTTTTGCGTTTTCGGCCGCCCGACTCCATGGTCCGGTTTTTGACACAGCACGGCGCCGCCCAAACGCTTAGCCTTCATCGAAGAAGATCAAGCAACGGTGAGGGAAGCCATGCTGCGGCTAGGGACCAGAGTCAGAATAGATGGTCGGGAAGCGCTCGTCGTTGCTCGTACGCTGGCGGGCGTTCCACGCTACGATGTTCGCCTGGACGACGGGCAACTGGTCAAATACGTCTTCGAATCTCAATTGGAAGTGGTTGGGACGAATAATGTCATGGCCCCCACTCTGCGTGATCCGGCGCGTGGTGGCGCGTGGAGTGGCCATGGCTGTGCCTGACGCGCTTCCCGAAGCCCCGCCCTCACCGCGAATTCCGGTGACGCGGGACGACTTCCCTTACTCGCTCCGCGCCTACGCCACGACGGCGGGCGACGACGAGTCCGGCCGCCCGAACTGGAGCCTGTTCCTCTACCGGGCGACCGATCCGGCCGAGCGCACGTGGCTATTGGAGAACGGGTTCACCCTGCAAGGGCGGCTCTGGGTCCGGGTGGCCACAAGCGACGCGGAATTGGTGCCGGCGTCTGGGGCCGGCGTTCGAGGATAGTTGAGTCCGGGCGTCGGATCATCGAAGATGCGGCCATCATGCTGACGGTGCTGATTGCCGACGACCACCCGCTGTTCCGCAACGCGCTCAGGGACATCCTGCGCTCGACCGGAGAGGCGTTCGACATCGTCGAGGCCGCCACCGTGGAGGAGGCCAAGCGCAAGGCCAACGACGACCTCGACCTCATCCTGCTCGACCTGTCGATGCCCGAGGCGGTGGGGTTCAGCGCGCTGGTCGGCCTGCGCAACGCGGTGCCGTCGGTGCCGATCCTCATCGTCTCGGCGTTCGCCGACCCGGACACGGTGCGCCAGGCGGCGACCTACGGGGCGGCGGGGTTCATCGCCAAGACGGCGGAGCCCATGGCTATGGCGGCGGCGGTGTCCAAGGTGCTGGCCGGCGGCCGCTACTGGCCGACCGCCCCGGTGGCCGCGGACGTGCCGGCCGGGGGCGGCGAGGCGACGCCCGACGCCTTCAAGAAGCTGAGCCGCACCGAGTCCAAGGTGCTGGCGCTGATGGCCGAGGGCAAGGCCAACAAGCTGATCGCCTACGAGCTGGGCATCAAGGAATCGACGGTGAAGACGCACGTCACCGGGCTGCTGCGCAAGCTGAACGTCTACAACCGGACGCAGGCGGTGATGCTCGCCAATCAGGCGCGGTTCGGGAAACCGTGATTGATCCCCTCTCCCGTCCCGGGAGAGGGAGGGGCCCGCTCGAAGAGCGGGAGGGTGAGGGTGCATCCAAGGATCCTTGCTCTACCCTCACCCGGCGCCTGCGGCGCCACCCTCTCCCGGGGCGGGAGAGGGTTAAGCGACTTCCGGCACCTTCGTCAGCGCGTGGCTGACCAGGGCGCGCAGCTTTGCGGGCTTCAGCGGCTTGTGCAGCAGGTGCAGGCCCTCGCGTTCGATGCGTTCGCGGACCGCCGCGGTGCGGTCGGCGGTGACGATGATCGCCGGCACCTCGGCACCCAGCGCGCGCCGCGCCGCGCGCACGAAATCCACGCCGATCGCCCCCTCGTCCAGATGGAAATCGGCGATCAGCAGGTCGGGCACGAAGCCGGAGCGCAGCGCCTCCGTGACGGCGTCCTCCGGCGCCGTGCCCGGCAGCACCTCGCAATCCCAGGCGCGCAGCAGCGAGGTCAGCCCCATCAGCACGCTCTCGTCGTTGTCCACGGCGAGGATGGCGACGCCGGCCAGATCGTCCTCGGCGTCCGGTGCGGCGGCCTCTGGAACGGCGGCGCCGAGCACCCGCGGCACCGCCAGCGTGAACACCGATCCCTTGCCGACCACCGAGCGCACGCCGACCCCATGCCCCAGCACGCGGGCGATGCGCTCGACGATGGCGAGGCCCAGGCCGGCACCGCGGGCGTGGATGCGGGCGGCGCGGCCCTCGCGGTGGAACTCCTCGAAGATCTTGGTCAGGCGGTCGTGCGGGATGCCGATGCCGGTGTCCCACACCTCGATGCGCACCGCGTCGCCCTCATATCGACATCCCACCAGAACGCGCCCCTGCCGGGTGTAGCGGATGGCGTTGCTGACCAGATTGCGCAGGACCCGGCGCAGCAGATGCGCGTCGGTCCGCACCACCTGATGGCAGGGCAGCACCTTCAACGCCAGTCCCGCCGCCTCGGCCAGCGGAGCGAACTCGGTCGCCAGGGAGTCGAGCAGCGGCCCGAGCGCCACGGCGGACACCTGCGGGGTGACGCCGCCGGCATCCAGCTTGGAGATGTCCAGCAGGTCGCTCAGCAGATCGTCGGCGCCGCTCAGGGCGACGTGGATGTTCTCGACCAGCTCGCGGTTTTCCGGCCGCATGGGGCGCTCGATCAGGCTCGCCACCATCAGGCGGGCGGCGCTCATGGGCTGGAGCAGGTCGTGGCTGGCGGCGGCCAGGAAGCGGTCCTTGGAGCGGTTGGCCTCCTCCGCCTCGTTGCGGGCGGCCTCCAACGCCGCCTCGACGGCGCGGCGCTCGGCGATCTCCTGCATCAGCTCGGCGGTGCGCTCGTCGACGCGGCGCTCCAGCACCTCCTTGGCCTCGATCAGCTTGCGGGCGTTCTCCCGCACGACGATGGAGGCGATCAGCACGTGCCCGAAGATCAGCGCCGCCAGCGTCAGCGACGACACCGAATGCACGATCTGCATGATCTGCATCTTCTGCAGCTCGACCAGCGCCAGCGGGAACAGCAGCGCCAAACCGCTGTAGCTGACCACGATGCCGCCGCCCACCGCCGACCAGAACACCAGATGCTCGGTGCTGCCCAGCGGGCGGGGCAGGGCGGCGGGGTCGGGCGTGCGCGGCGCGCTCCTCCAGAAGCGGAACCGCCCGCCGGCCGGCACGTGGTTGCGAATCCACACCAGCACCAGCAGCGCCACGCCCAGCATGAAGGTCCAGCTGACCATGTCGTGGATCTGCTTGGCCGACAGCGCCATGGTGGCGAACGCGTCCTTGCCGACCAGCGGCGCGATCATGCGCCGGCCGTAGAGGATCGTCAGGCCGGTGCCGCCGAGCAGCAGGAAGCTGACCGCCGTGGTGCCGTAGGCCAGCCGTTCCAGGTTGCGGAAGTGCCCGGCCCAGCGGGCGAGCGTCCCGGCGGCGCCGCGCAGGCGGCCTTGCAGCATCAAGAAGGCGACCAGCACCGCCGCGGTGATGGCGACCAGTTGCTTGCCGTAGGTGGCGACGATGTCCGTGCGCACCGAGCCCCAGTCGGCGCCGGTCAGCTGGATCAGCACGCCGCGGTGCCACGGGCTCGGCTGGTTGACGGTGCCCTCAGCGCCATTGCGCACGTCGCGCCAGAAATCGGCGCGGCCGGGCCAGCGGTCGGTTTGCAGCATGAGGGGATCGACGCCGGACGGCGTCTCACGCCCGGCCCACTCCGAAGGCGGGGCGGCGTGGGCGAGGGGGGAGAGGGCGAGGAAAAGGAGGAGGGTGAGCGCCAGCGCGCTTCTAAGCCCCTCTCCCCTTGGGGGGCGAGGGGCTTCGTTCTCCGGTCCGATCATCGCCTTGCTCATGGAACACAGGCTACACGATGCCGGCGGCGGGGCGATTGACCTCCCTCAATCCCCCGCCGGCACCGGCTCCGGCGTCCCGTGCGCGTGCATCACCGGCAGCACGCGGGCCAGCACGATGTAGGCCAGCACCTCGAAGGCGATCATGCCGATGGTCACCATCAGCTCCGGCACCGAGGGGAAGTAGTGGAACGCGTCGCCGTTCGGCGTCATCGCCACCAGGAACCCGTCCACCCGATACAGCGCCGCCGCCAGCAGCATGCTGATCGAACCGACGAGCAGCAGCCGCGGGCTCTCGCGCCATTCGGCCTTGCTGAACAGCGCGATGGGCAGGGCGAACAGCGCGATCTCCAGCCAGAACATGCCGGCCAGGAAGTCGCCTTTGAACAGCGCCGGGATCTGCCCGCGCCACGCCAGATCGCCGAAGCGCACCAGCAGATAGACGCTCAGGATTCCCGCCAGCACCACGGCCAGCTTCTTCAGTATGTGCGTCTCGCGCGGGCGGCGGAAGCCGTCGGCGGACAGGGTCGCCTCGAACATCACCACCGCGAAGCCCATGGAGATCGCCGACAGCAGGAACAGCCCCGGCAGCAGCATGGTGTGCCAGCGCGGGTCCACCTTGGCGCCCATGACGATCAGCAGCGAGCCCAGCGACGACTGGTGCATCATCGGGAACAGGCAGCCCAGCGCCACCAGCACCCACATCGCCTTGTTGGTCCGCCGCGCCGCGTTCTTCCAGCCCCAGCGCTCGTACATGGTCGGCGAGAACTCGAACCACAGCACGTGGATGTACAGCGCGATGCAGACCGCCACCTCGAACATGACCGAGTTGGGGTTGGCGTAGCCCGGCGACAGGATGTGCCAGAAGTTCCACCAGCGCCCGAGGTCCACCATCACCGCCACACCGCCCAGCGTGTAGCCGAACACCGAGGCGAGCAGCGCCGGGCGCACCAGCGGATGGTATTCGCCCCGGTTGAACACGTAGACCAGCAGCGCCAGCGCATAGCCGCCGCAGGCGAGGCCCGTGCCGATCACCACGTCGTAGACGACCCAGATGCCCCAGCTGTAGCCGTCGTTCAGGTTGGTGACCGCGCCAAAGGGGGTCGGGGCGCCGATGCCGTAGATGAAGCGCATCAGGATGAAGTACCCGGCGATGGCGACCAGCGCGCCCAGGAACAGGGTGACCGGGGTGACCAGCTTGCCGCCGGCGGATTCGTACTTACTCATCGCCCTGCTCCTTGTGCTCGCCGGTCTTGCGCGAACTGCGGTAGGTGGCGGCCAGCAAGCCGCCGAGCACCGCCGCCGGGGCGATCAGCCCGTCGTACAGCGTGTGCTGCACCGTCTCCGACATGCTGGCGTAGGAGCGCTCGGGCAGGGTCGGCAGGCCCAGCTTGTCGAACGGCACCCCGCTCAGCATGAGCATCTGCGTGCCGCCGCCTTCCTTCTCGCCGTAGATGTGGTCCACATACTTGGCGGCCGGCTTTTCCTTGGTCTGGTCGCCGGTCTCGGTGGAGCGGCGCGGGAATTTGGCGATCGTGCCGGGCTCCATCGCCTGCCGCCGCTTGGCCTCGGCCAGCAGTTTGGTCACCGGGCCGAAGATGGTGGCGCCGGTCGGGCAGACGTCGGCGCAGGCCGAGAAGCGGCCGTCCTTCCACAGATGATTGCAGAGCTGGCACTTGTGGATTTCGGGCACCGCCTTGTCGTAATCGAACTTCGGGATGCCGAAGGGGCAGGCCATCACGCAGTAGCGGCAGCCGATGCAGGCGTCGGCGTTGTAGCTGACCACGCCCGTCCTGGCGTCCTTGGTCATCGCGTTGACCGGGCAGGCCGAGACGCAGCCGGGATCGACGCAGTGCATGCACGAGCGCTTGATGAACGAGAAGCCGTCCTGCGCGGTGTCCTTCGCCTTGGGCTCACCCTCCTTGAACATCTTGATGATGTTGAAGGAGGTGGGGGAGAGCGCCTCGCTCGGGTCCTCGTAGGCGCGCTCCATGGGCACCTGGATCGGCAGGCCGTTGGCCTCCTTGCAGGCGACCACGCAGGCCTTGCAGCCGACGCACATGGTGGCGTCGAACAGCAGGCCGACCGCTTCGGGCGGCAGCTCCTTGTTGCCGCGCGCCTCGGCCGGCGCGGGGGCGGCGACGGAGGCCGCGGCGGCGGTGCAGCCGGCGGCGGCGCCGCGCAGGAAATTGCGTCTGCTGACGGTCATCGTTCAGTCCCCGTGCCCGAGGGCGTGGTGTTCGGCCGCGTCCGGCTTGCCCAGACGCACCAGCAGGCGCAGCGCACCCAGCAGGCCGAGCACCGCGAAGCCGCCGAGCACGGCGAGCGCGCCGGTTTCCGGTCCGGTGCCGACGCTGACCAGCGGCGGCGACATGGTGGCGTGCACCGGCAGGGCGAAGCCGACCAGTTTCTCGCTGCACGGCCGGTTGTCGGCGCAGGCGGGGTTCGGCGGGTGCATCAGGTAGTCGGCCTTGACGCTGGAACTGGAGGGACGGCCGGTCTCGCCGCCCTTCACCGCCTGCCAGAAGTCGGCGACGCTGGCGCGTCCGGGCGTCTCGTTGAAGGGCTTGACGCCGACCTCCTGCGCCGCCGCGGGGGCGGAGAGCAGGAGGAGGACGGGGATCAGGTATCTCGTGTGCATGCGCTTACACCGCTCGTGGCCCATTCCCTCCCCCGCCCCGGGGGAGGGTTAGGGTGGGGGGAAAGCCAAGGATCCTTGGCCTTACCCTCACCCGGCCGCCTGCGGCGGCCACCCTCTCCCGGGACGGGAGAGGGCTCTTCTTACTGCCCCGACTTCATCTGGTACGCCGTGCCCCAGCCCCACGCGCCTGAGCCGAAGCCGCGCGCCACCACGCGCTCGCGGTAGATGTCCGACACCACGTTGCCGTCGCCGGCCAGCAGCGCCTTGGTCGAGCACAGCTCGGCGCACAGCGGCAGCTTGCCTTCGGCGATGCGGTTGCGACCGTACTTCTTGAACTCGGCGTCGGTGTTCGTGGGCTCCGGGCCGCCGTTGCAGAAGGTGCACTTGTCCATCTTGCCGCGGCTGCCGAACGCCCCGGCCTGCGGGTACTGCGGCGCGCCGAACGGGCAGGCGTAGAAGCAATAGCCGCAGCCGATGCACAGGTCCTTGTTGTGCAGGACCACGCCGTCTTCGGTCTGGATGAAGCAGTTGACCGGGCACACCGCCTTGCACGGCGCGTCCGAACAGTGCATGCACGCCACCGAGATCGAGCGCTCCCCCGGCTTTCCGTCGCCGATGGTGACGACGCGGCGGCGGTTGATGCCCCAGGGCACCTCGTGTTCGTTCTTGCAGGCGGTGACGCAGGCGTTGCACTCGATGCAGCGGTCCGCGTCACACAGGAATTTCATACGCGCCATAATCAAAAAACTCCTGTGATCAAGCGGCCGAGATGCGGCAGAGCGTGGCCTTGGTTTCCTGCATCAGCGTGATCGGATCGTAGCCGTAGGTCGTGGCGGTGTTGGCCGCCTCGCCCAGCACGATGGGATCGGCGCCCTTCGGGTAGTGCGAGCGCCGGTCCTCGCCCTGGAAATGGCCGCCGAAATGGAAGGGCATGAACGCCACGCCGCGCCCGACGCGCTCGGTGACCAGCGCCTTGACCTTCACGCGGCCCTTTTCCGGCCCCTCGACCCACACCATGGCGCCCTCGCGGATGCCCAGATTGTTGGCGTCGGCCGGGTTGATCTCGACGAACATATCCTGCTGCAACTCGGCCAGCCACGGGTTGGAGCGCGTCTCCTCGCCGCCGCCCTCGTACTCGACCAGACGGCCGGAGGTGAGGATGATCGGGTACTCCTTGGCCACGTCGCGGTCCTGGATCGACTTGTAGAGCGTCGGCAGGCGCCAGAGCTTGGTGTCCTTGTAGGTCGGGTACTGCTCCACCAGATCGCGGCGCGAGGTGTACAGCGGCTCGCGGTGCACCGGCACCGGATCGGGGAAGTTCCAGGCCACGCAGCGCGCCTTGGCGTTGCCGGGCGGGTTCAGGCCGTGCTTGATCGCCACGCGCTGGATGCCGCCGGAGAGATCCGTCGTCCAGCTGACCGCGCCGATCTTCTCGCCGCCGATCTTGGAAATGACGGCCATTTCCGCCTCGGTCAGGTCCTTGTCCCAGCCCATCTTCTGGAGCATGGCCATGGTGACCTCGGGGTAGCCGTCCTTGATCTCCGAGCCCACGGGGTAGGAGTTCTCGGCCAGCAGGTTGGCGCCCTTGTACTCGACGCCGAAGCGGGCGCGGAAGGCGCCACCGCCCTCGGCGACGGGGAGCGAGGGATCGTACAGGTTGGCGGAGCCGGGATGCTTCATCTCCGGCGTGCCCCAGCACGGCCACGGTAGGCCGAAATAGTCGCCGTCGCACGGGCCGCCGACGGCGCGCAGCGTCGTCTTGTCGAAGGTCTGCTGGTGCTGCATGTGCAGCTTGATGCGCTCCGGCGACTGGCCGGTGTAGCCCACCGACCACATGCCGCGGTTCCATTCCCGCGTCGTGTCCTCGATGTCCGGCTCGTTGCCGTTCACCTTGATGTTCTTGAACATCGGCTCAGCGAAGCCGAACTTCTTGGCGAACAGGTGCATGATCTCGTGGTCGGTCTTGCTCTCGAAGAGCGGCTCCATGACCTTGTCGCGCCACTGCACCGAGCGGTTGGACGCGGTGGCCGAGCCGACCGTCTCGAACTGCGTCGCCGCCGGCAGCAGATAGACGCCGTCCTTGCGGTCGTGCAGCACCGCGGTCATGGTCGGGAACGGATCGACCACCACCAGGATGTCCAGCTTCTCCATCGCCTTCTTCATCTCGGGCAGACGGACCTGGCTGTTGGGCGCGTGGCCCCAGAACACCATGCCCTTCACGGTGTCGGGCTGGTCGATGTTCTCCTTGGCTTCCAGCACGCCGTCGAACCAGCGGGAGACTGGGATGCCGGTCTTCTCCATGAAGTCCTTCGACTTGAAGCGCGCCAGGATCTGGTCGTACGGCACGTCCCAGACGCGCGCCCAATGCTTCCACGCTCCCTCGGCGAGGCCGTAGTAGCCGGGCAGGCTGTCCGACACGACGCCGAAGTCGGTGGCGCCCTGCACGTTGTCATGGCCGCGGAAGATGTTGGTGCCGCCGCCGGCAACACCGACGTTGCCCAGCGCCAGCTGCAAAATGCAGTAGGCGCGCGTGTTGCTGGAGCCGACATGGTGCTGAGTGCCGCCCATGCACCAGACCAGCGTGCCGGGCTTGTTGGACGCCAGCGTGCGGGCGACGCGCTTGAGTTGGCTACCGGGAACGCCGGTGACGCGCTCGACCTCGGCCGGGGTCCACTTCGCCACCTCGGCGCGGACGTCGTCGAAGCCGTAGACGCGCTTGGCGATGTAGTCCTTGTCCTCCCAGCCGTTCTCCAGCACGTGCCAGAGCAGGCCCCAGATCAAGGGAACGTCGGTGCCGGGGCGGAAGCGGATGTACTCGTCGGCCTTGGCCGCCGTGCGGGTGAAGCGCGGATCGGCGACGATCAGCGGCGCGTTGTTCTGCTCCTTGGCCTTCAGCACGTGCAGCATCGCCACCGGGTGCGCCTCGGCGGCGTTCGAGCCGATGAAGAACATCGCCCGCGACTTCTGGATGTCGTTGTAGCTGTTCGTCATGGCGCCGTAGCCCCAGACGTTCGCCACGCCGGCCACCGTCGTCGAGTGACAGATGCGCGCCTGATGGTCGACGTTGTTGGTGCCCCAGAACGCCGCGAACTTGCGGAACAGGTAGGCCTGCTCGTTGGAGAACTTCGCCGAACCCAGCCAGAACACCGAATCCGGGCCGGAGGTCTCACGGATGCTCAGCAGCTTGTCGCCGACCTCGGTGATCGCCTGCTCCCAGGAGATGCGGGTGTACTTGCCGTCCACCAGCTTCATCGGGTAGCGCAGCCGGCGGTCGCCGTGCGCGTGCTCGCGCACCGCGGCGCCCTTGGCGCAATGCGCGCCGAGGTTCAGCGGGCTGTCGAAGGCCGGCTCCTGGCCGATCCACACGCCGTTCTGCACCTCGGCGATGACCGTGCAGCCCACCGAGCAGTGCGTGCAGATGGTCTTGACTTGGCGGATGGTGGCGCCAGCGGCGGTGGGCGCGGCAGCCTCGGCCTTGCGGGTCATGCCCAGCGGCAGGCCGATGGCGGCGGTGCCGGCGGCCAGACCAGAATTGCGCAGGAAGGCGCGGCGGTCGACGGTCGAACCGGTGAGGCCGGACAGCGCCTTGGCGAGGCCGCGGCCGGAAGCCGACGCGGTGGTTTTCTTCTTCAGCATCGGAGCCTCCTAGAAGCGGGCGAGCGCGTAGGCTTTGCGGACGTGTTCCGTCTCGCGATAGCCGGACTCCGGGGCGGGTTCCGCCGCCGGGGCGGTGCCGGGGGCGCTCACGGCCGCCGCGACGCCGAGCGCGACGCCGCTGGTGGTGCGGAACAGGAAGTCCCGTCGGTGGATGCCGGACCGGCGCTCGTCGCTGCTCATCTGTTCGGACCTCGTCTCGTCATGCCCATTGGCCGTCGACGGGTCGGACCGTATGCGCGTGGTGCCGGACAGAAAATGAGCGAGGCCGTGGGCATGCGTCGAAGCATTCGGAAGCCGCAAAGCCCCGAATGTCGTTCATACCCATACTTGCGGCGTTTTGATCGCGCCTTGAGATGCCGCGTTCGCCGCGAATATCGTTCGTGTACCCGCTCTCTGACCGGGAAGGCGTACGTTTCCTACCCAATCGGTAAGATACCAAACGGGTTGTTTCGCCGCACAGTCCACCAATGGTCGGACGATTCCGGCAAAACCTCCCCCATCGGGGGGAGGGCTCCTAAAGCGGATTGTGATCCGCTTTAGCTTCATATGGCCTCACACGCCGGCTCTCAGCGGATGCCTTTGGCATCCGCCTGCCGCCGTCAGGCCAATCCTCCGGATTGGCCGAGAGGCCAGGCTTCTGGCGCACGCGCGCCCGGGACCGCAGTCGCGGTCCAGATCGGATCGTAATCCGATCTAAAGCGCGCTCTCCACCGAGGTCGCCGCCGCCTTGAGGATCTCGGCGCTGCGCTTCAGCGCGGCCTCCTCGTCGGGGGTGAGCGGCGGCATGACGGTGCCCAGCACGCCGCCGGCCCCCACCACGCGCGGCAGCGACAGCGCCACCTCCGGCACGCCGACCACCTCGGCGTTGAGGATCGAGCAGGTGATGACCGCGCGCTCGTCGCCGCGGATCGCCGCCACCAGCCGCGCCAGCCCGCCGCCGATGCCGAAGGCGGTGTGGCCCTTGCCCTCGATGATGCGGTAGGCGGCGCGGCGGACGCCCTCGTCGATGGAGGCGCGGTCCTCGGCGGTCATCGGCCGGCCGGTCTGCGCCGCGAACGCCTCGACCGGCAACCCGGCGGCGCTGGCGACGGACCACAGCAGCACCTCGGAATCCCCGTGCTCGCCGACCACCACCGCGTGCACCGAGCGCGGCGTCAGCCCGAGCCGCGCCCCCAGCAGCGCCCGGAACCGCGCGGTGTCCAGGATGGTGCCCGAACCGACGACCCGCCCCGGGGCCAAGCCAGAGATGCGGGTGGCGATCTGCGTCATCACGTCCACCGGGTTGCTCGCCACCAGCAGCACGGCGTCGGGTGCCGCGGCCAGCGCCTTGGGGATGATGTCGGCGTAGATCCGCGCGTTGCGTTCCAGCAGTTGCAGCCGCGTCTCGCCCGGCTTCTGCCCGGCCCCGGCCGCCAGCACCACCACGCCGGCCCCGGCCAGATCGGCATAATCGCCGGGGCGCACGACGGCGGCGTGGGCGAAGGGAATGGCGTGCGCGATGTCGTCCGCCTGGGCCAGCGCCAGCGCCGGATTGGCGTCCACCAGCACGATCTCGCTGGCGGCCCCGGTCATCACCATGGCGAACCCGGCCGTGCTGCCGACGAATCCGGCCCCGACGATTCCGACCTTCATGGATGGTCTCCCGACTTCGGGTTGGTTGCGACCGAACAAGGATGCGGCGACTTCCCGCCCCTGACAAGGGCACGGCCGGCGCGGCGATTTCCGGCTACCCCGCCCGAACGGGAATAAAGATCGAAGCCCCGTGTTCGTGCTATTACCGGGGCCTGTCCCCGCATCGGCACACGGGTAGGAAGACCATGTCGAAGAGTTCTGGATATCGGGCCTTGGCGGCCGGCGCGGTGGCCGCGGTTCTCGCGCTGGCGCTGCCGGCGGCGGCGCACGCCGATTCCTGGGAGTACGGGCGCGGGCACCACCGGCATCACCACGACCGTGACTGGCGCGGCTACTACGCGCCGCCGGTCGTCGTCGTGCCACCCCCGCCGCCGCGGGTGGTCTACGCGCCGCCGCCGGGCTACTACTACGACCAGCCGCCCGCCGTGGTCTATGCACCGCCTCCGCCGCCGCGCGTCGTCTACCCGGCCCCGGCCGGCGTCAATCTCGGCGTCTACATACCGTTCCGCTGAGCCGCCGGCTAACAACCGGCCCTCACAACCGGCCCTCACACCGGCAGGCGGACCAGCACGCGCAGGCCGCCGTGCGGGCTGTCGGACAGGGTGACGTCGCCGCCGTGGCTGTGCACCACGTCGCGCGCGATGGTCAGCCCCAGCCCGGCGCCGCCGGTGGCCTTGTTGCGTGAGGTTTCAATCCGGAAGAACGGCTTGAACACATCGTCGCGCGACCGCGCCGGAATGCCCGGCCCGTCGTCGTCGATGACGATCTCGATCAGGTTGCGGCGGCGCTGCGCGGTGACCCAGATGCGGCCGGCGTGGCGCCGCGCGTTGGCCAGAAGGTTCGCCAGACAGCGGCGGAACGCGTTGGGGCGCAGCGGCAGCGCCAGATTCTCCTCCGGCACGGTCAGGCTGACGTCGGCACCCTCGCGCCGTACCCCGGCGACCACCTCGTTCAGCAGGCGCGTCAGGTCGGTGGGCTGCACCGCCTCGGTCCCCTCGCCGCGGGCGAAGGCGAGATAGCCCTCGATCATCGTTTCCATCTCGGAAACGTCGGTCATCAGCTCCTCGACCTCCGGCCCCTCGCCCAGCATGTCGAGCGCCAGCTTCATGCGGGTCAGCGGCGTGCGCAGATCGTGGCTCACCCCCGCCAGCATCTCCGTGCGCTGGGTGATCTGGCGCTGGATGCGCTCGCGCATCTTTAAAAAGGCGCTGGCCGCCTGCCGCACCTCCTGGGCGCCCTCCGGCTTGAAGTTGGGCACGTCGCGCCCCTTGCCGAAGCTGTCCGCGGCGACGGCGAGGCGGCGGATCGGCCGGATCTGGTTGCGCATGAAGACGATGGCGATGGCGAACAGCACCAGCGCCGAGCCGACCATCCACAGGATGAAGATGTAGGTGGTCGGGCTGAACAGCCGGCGTTCCGGCGACATCACCGACAGCACGCCCTCGGGCGTCTGCACGCGGATCTCGTACCACTCCCGCGCCACTTCGGTGTTGATGGTGAAGGGGCGGTGCACGCGCTCGTTCAGCGCCTGGCCCAGCGTCGTCTCCAGCGTGCCGCGCAGCTTGCGGGTCGGTTCGCCCAGCGTGCGGCCGGGCTCGATGGTGACGATCAGGTCGCTGCTGCGCGCCGTCATGGCGATGGTGCGCTGCCGGCCCTCCGGGGTGGGGTCGCGTTCCAGCATCTCCACCACCATGGCGATGTCGCCGGCCACCGCGTTGGCGAGCCGGTTGGCCATGGTGTCCCAGTGACGGTCGTAGAAGATCCAGGTCGCCACCGCCTGGGCCAGGATCACCGGCGTCACGATGATCAGCAGCGAGCGCGCGAACAGCGTGCGCGGCAGGAAGCGCTTCAACCCCGACGGCGCCCCGGCGGACGGCACCGACGTGCGTGCCGCCGTATCGGCGGGCGCCGTCATGCGTCGGGCCTCAGCACATAGCCCTCGCCGCGCACGGTGTGCAGATAGCGCGGCTCGCGCGGGTCGGGTTCGATCTTGCGCCTGAGGCGGGTCACCTGCACGTCGATGGTGCGGGCGTTGCCGACGACCTTGGAGCGCTCGGTCAACTCCTCGCGGGTGAAGGTGACGCCGGGCTGGCCGGCCAGCACGCGCAGCAGCCCCGCCTCGGCGGTGGTCAGGCGGATCACCTCGTCGCCGTTGCGCAGCTCGTCGCGGTCGGGCAGGTACAGGAGCGGCCCCAGGCGCACGGGCTGGGCCGGCGGCGGGTCGGGCGGCTTGGCGGCCTGCCGCCGCAGGATCGAGGTGATGCGCAGCACCAGTTCGCGCGGCTGGAACGGCTTGGCGAGGTAGTCGTCGGCCCCGGCTTCCAGCCCGGCGATGCGGTCGTCGGGCTCGCCCCGCGCGGTCAGCAGCAGGATGGGAATGGCGCTGCTGTCGCGGCGCAGCCATTCGGTCAGTTCCAGCCCGCTCTCGCCCGGCATCATGACGTCGAGCACGATGAGGTCGAAGGCAAGGCTCTTCAGCTTGGCCCGCGCGTCCGCCGCGTCCGCCGCGGTGGTCACCAGGAAGCCGTTGCCGGCGAGGTACTTGCGCAAAAGCTCGCGCAGCCGGGTGTCGTCGTCGACGACCAGCACGTGGGGCAGGGACTGGACTTCTTCCTCGGTCATGGCGGCGACTATAGCGCGGCGGCAGGGCAGGACGGTAGAGGCGCGGCGCGGGAGCGGACGCCCATCGCATCGGGTGAATTCAGGATGGTGTTGACAATTTTATATTATATCGAAGCTAATGCGGTGGTACTACCATTGGCGTATGACCGTTGACCAGCCGGCGGCCCGGCCTTCCTCAGCGGACGGAGAAGCGCATGAGCGTTTTCAGGAATTTGTCGGTTTCCGCCAAGGTCTATCTGGTGGTCGTCCTGCTGTCGGTCGTCGCGGCGGCGGTTGGCGGGCTGGGGGTGATGGCCATGACGGTCTATTCGGCCAAGGTCGAGGAGATTCGCAACGCCGACGAACGCGCCCTGCTCAGCGAGCGGATCAATGGGCTGACGCTCGCCGTGGTCATGGATTCGCGCGGCATCTACATGGCTACCGACGTCGCCGAGGCGCAGAAGTACGGCAAGCCGCTGCTGGGCAACCTGAAGACGATGGAAAGGCTGCTGGCCGAGTGGGCAGCGCTGGTGCCGCCGTCCGAGCGGGCGCGCTTCGCCGCCGCCCAGGACCGTGCCGGGGAGTTCGCCCGATTCCGCAGCGATCTGGTGCGTATCGGCTCCGAGCAGGGGGCGGCCGCTGCGCGCGCTGTCGGCGACAACGAGACCAACCGCGCCAACCGTCAGGCGCTCAACAAGGAACTGGAGGTTCTCGCCGACGAGACCTCGCGCCTGTCGCAACGCCTGCACAAGGAGCTGGAGGAGAGCGGCGCCCACTGGCTGAGCCTGCTGATCGGCATCGGCCTGGGCGGCGTGACGGCCGGCATCGTGCTGGCGGTGTTCATGGCGCGGGCGCTGATCGCCAAGCCCATCGTGTGCATCACCGGTGTGATGAACGCGTTGGCCGCCGGCAACACGGCGGTGGAGGTCCCGGCGCTTGAGAACCGCGACGAGATCGGCGCCATGGCCCGTGCCGTCGCCCGTTTCCGCGAGCAGTCCATAGAGAACGAAGGTCTGCGCGCCGAGCAGGAGCGCATGCGCGCCGCCGCCGAGGCGCAGCGTCTGGCCGCGCTCGAGGGCATGGCGGCGACGGTCGAGCAGGAAAGCCGCACCGCGGTGAACGCCGTCGCCTCGCGCACCGCCGCCATGAGCGGCGACGCCGAGCGCATGACCGCGGCGGCGCAGCGCGTCGGCCACAACGCGCAGGAGGTGGCGGCGGCTGCCCAGCAGGCGCTCGCCAACGTCGAGACGGTGGCCGCCGCCGCCGAACAGCTCACCACCTCGATCCAGGAGATCGGCCGTCAAGTGGCGCAGGCCAGCGGCGTCACCCGCCTGTCGGTGGACAGCAGCCAGGTGACGCAGCAGACCATCCAGTCGCTGAGCGAAGCGGTGGGACGCATCGGTGACGTGGCCGACCTGATCGCCGACATTGCCAGCCAGACCAACCTGCTGGCGCTCAACGCCACCATCGAGGCGGCGCGGGCGGGCGAGGCGGGCAAGGGCTTCGCCGTGGTCGCTGGCGAGGTGAAGGCGCTCGCCACCCAGACCGCCAGGGCCACCGAGGAGATCGCCTCGCAGATCGCCCAGGTGCGCGAGGTTACCGGCGCGGCGGTGTCCTCGGTGTCGGAGATCGGCGGGCACATTATGCAGATCGACGGCATTGCCAACTCCATCGCCGTGGCGGTGGAGGAGCAGGCGGCGGCGACGCTGGAGATCTCGCGCAATGTGGCCGAGACGGCGCACGCGGCGCGGCAGGTCTCGGCGCGCATCGAGGAGGTTTCCGTCGACGCCCGCACCACCGGCTCGGTCGCCGACAGCGTGCGCGCCACCGCCGCCGGCGTCGCCGAGAGCATTGAGGATCTCCAGCACGTGCTGGTGCGGGTGGTGCGCACCTCTACCAAGGACGCCGACCGCCGCCGCCGGCCGCGCTACCGCGTCGACCGCGCCGCTCAGGTGTCGGTCGACGGCAACCGCCAGCCGGTCACCGTGCGCAATCTTTCCGAGGGTGGCGCGCTGATCGACGGTGGAGCGGCGCTGGCCGAAGGGGCGCGGGGCACTCTGTCGCTGGATGGCTTCGCGCAGCCGCTGGCGTTCCGCACCCTCGCCGACGGTCACGAGGGACTGCATGTCCGGTTCGAGTTGGACGCCCGCGCGCAGGAGGCGTTCGGCGCGTTCTTCCGGACGCTGGTGCAGGGCCGGACGCCGCTGGCGGCTTAGGGGAGGGCGTCAAAAGCGAAGGAGAGTCATCGCCGCAGGAGGCCTTCTACCGCTTCACCCCCGCCACCCGCGGCTCGGCCGGCGGGGCGAACTTGCCGCGGTCTTCCTCGTCCAGCATGCCCATCATCACCTTGCGGAAGCCCTGCACCGCCTCGGCCCCTGCCATGCGGTAGGCGCGGGCGATGCGCTGGCGCTGCGTCTCCGACAGCTGGCGTTCCAGCTCCACACCCTTCTCGGTCAGCTCCAGCAGGCGCTGGCGGCGGTCGCGCAGGCCGGTGGCCTGGGTGATGAACCCCTGCCGCACCAGCTCGCCCAGCACGCGCGACAGGCTCTGCTTGGTTATTTTGAGGATCGCCAGCAGCTCCGACACCGTTATCCGGGGGTGGCGGCCGACGAAGTAGATCACCCGGTGATGCGCCCGGCCGAAGCCGAGCTGGCCCAGGATCTCGTCCGGTTCCGCGGTGAACTCACGGTACGCGTAGAACAGCAGCTCCATCCCGGTGCGGAGCTCCTCCTCACGCAGGAACAGCTGGTTCACGCCTGCTTTTATGTCAGCCATGTTGACGTGGTTTGGTTCGGATGTTACGAATGGGTCAGTGATACAGACATAAACGAACCCAACGGCTCAGGCAAGGAGAGGTGGACCCCCATGGCGATGATCCCTTTCGACGACCGTGACGGCGCGATCTGGTTCGACGGCGCGCTCGTGCCTTGGCGGGAGGCCAAGATCCACGTGCTGACGCACGGTCTGCACTATGGAAGCTGTGTATTCGAAGGCGAGCGGGTTTACAACGGCACCGTCTTCAAGTTGACGGAGCACAGCGCCCGTTTGGCCAAGTCGGCGGAGCTGCTGGGCTTCGAGATCCCGTACTCGGTGGCCGAGATCGACGCCGCCACCAACGCGGCGGTGGCCGCCATGGGGATGAAGGACGCCTACGTGCGCCCGGTGGCGTGGCGCGGCAGCGAGGTGATGGGCGTTTCGGCGCAGCAGAGCCGGATTCACCTCGCCATTGCCGTGTGGGACTGGCCCAGCTACTTCAGCCCGGAGGCGAAGATGGCCGGCATCCGCCTGATGTGGGCGCCGTGGCGCCGCCCGGCGCCGGACACCGCGCCGACCAGGGCGAAGGCCGCCGGCCTCTACATGATCTGCACCCTGTCCAAGCACGCGGCGGAGGACCAGGGCTATCAGGACGCGGTGATGCTCGACTACCGCGGGCTGCTGGCCGAGGCGACCGGCGCCAACCTGTTCCTGGTGATGGACGGCAAGATCCACACGCCGACGCCGGACTGCTTCCTCGACGGCATCACCCGGCGCACGGTGATCGACCTCGCCCGCAAGCGCGGCATCGAGGTGATCGAGCGCGCCATCAGGCCCGAGGAACTGGCGAACGCGCAGGAGGTGTTCCTGACCGGCACCGCGGCCGAGGTCACCCCGGTCTCCGAGATCGGCGAGCACCGCTTCACGCCGGGTCCGGTGTGCGAAGCGCTGGTCCGCGACTACGACGCGCTGGTTCGGGGGTAGCCCCTTATCCGCAGCCGCCGCTCCGTCCGCGCCGTTGTCTCGCCCCTGACCCACCCGCAATATCGGGTAATTCGGCACGGGTGGAGGCGGCGATGCGGGTACGGACGGCGGCTTTTCTTCTCCTGGCGTTGGGCTTCGGACCGGCGGCGCACGCCGGCTCGCTGCTGGACCGCGTCGGCGGCAGCTTCGAGGACCATTTCGACCGCTTCGACGTGGCGCGCTGGCAACGGTCGGACGGCTGGAGCAACGGCCATTACATGGGCTGCGGCTGGAGCGCCCGGAACCTCGCCCTGCGCAACGGCCGTCTGGCGCTGTCGATCACCGACCAGCCCGCCGCCGGCGAGCGCTACGCCTGCGCCGAGTACCGCACGCATCAGCCCTACGGCTACGGCACCTACAGCGTGAACCTGAAGGCGATCCGCGCCGACGGGGTGATGACGACCGTCTCCAACTACACCGGCCGCCCGTTCGGCGACCCGTGGGACGAGATCACCCTGGGCATCGCCGGCAAGGACACCACCAAGCTGGAGCTCGGCTATGTGGTAGACGGCGTCGGCCACCGCGACGTGGTGGTCGATCTGGGCTTCGACGCCGCCCAGGGCTTCCACACCTACGGCTTCGAGCGGCGTGCGGACCGCATCACCTGGTTCGTCGACGGCCGGGCGGTGCACAGCGTGCAGGGGGCTGCGCGCGACCTGCCGCGGGCACCCGGACGGATCTACCTGCAACTGTGGAACGGCGTCGGCGCCAGCCCCTGGCTCAAGGAATTCCGCTACCCCGGCTCCCCGCTGACGGCGGAAATCGCCTGGGTGCGCTACGAGGAGGCGGCTGCCTCGCTGAACAACTGAACCTTCGCGTCGGCCAGCGCTCCCCCGGTCCTTTCGTCGCGGGGGGCGAAAGCCGCCCTTTGGCGGGGTGACAGCGTTCGATTGCCCGGCCCATACTGCGGCGCAGGCTGTATGGACCGTTACGGCGAACGATGACCGCCCTCCCGAATCCGGCGCATGGGCGCCACGCCAAGCCGCTCAGGCTGCACCTCGTGCTTCTCGTGGTCGGGGCGTTGCTGCCGCTCATCGTGATGGGTGGCTGGTTCATCGTTCGCGATGCCGAGGCGCGCCGGCTCGACACCCGCCAGCGCATGGTCGAGACCACCCGCGCGCTGACCCTGGCGCTCGACAAGCAGATCGAGGCGTCCTTCGCCACCCTGCGCACGCTCGCCCACCTCCGCAGCCTGGCCGAGGGGGACTTCGAACGTTTCGGCGCCACCGCCGCCGCCGTGCTGATGGAGCGGCCGGAGTGGAGTTCGCTGCTGCTCCTCGACCTTTCGGGCCAGCCGGTGCTCACCGTGCCGCCGGAGCCGGCGCTGGCGCCGCCGCGCGTCGCCGAACTGGAGGTGGTCGAGCGCGTCCTGCGCACCGGCGCGCCGGCCGTTTCCAACCTGCTGGCCGGCGACGGCGGCAAGCGCCCGCTGGTGCAGGCCGTGGCGCCGGTGTTCATCGGCGGCGCCGCGGCCTACGTGCTCGCCGCCGGCATCCTGCCCGAGCGGCTGGGCGACCTGCTGCTGCAACAGCGCCTGCCCGAGCGCTGGGAGGGCTCCATCGTCGACGGCGCCGGCACCATCATCGCCCGCGCCCGCAATCTGGAGGAGAGCGTCGGCAAGCCGGCGATGCGCTGGTTCGTCGAGGGCAGCCGCGCCGCCGTCGAGGGCACGCTGACCGGCCGCGCCGCCAACGGCGACCGGGCCGACGGCGACCGGATGGAGGTCACCTTCCGACACTCGTCCCTGGGGCCGTGGACGCTCGCCTTCGGCGCGCCGGTGGACGTGATGGACGCGGCGCTGTGGCGCACGCTGACCTACGGTCTGGTGTCGAGCGCCGCGGTGCTGCTGCTCTCGGTCGGGTTCGCGCTGGTGCTCGGGCAGCGCATCGTCCAGCCCATGGTGGCGCTGGTGCGCGCCGCCGACGCCATGAACCGGGACACCGCCGTGCCCGAGGCGCCGGCCTCGCCGGTGGTCGAGGTGAACGCCGCGGTGGCCGCCATGCAGCGCGCCGCCCGCCGGCTGGCCGCCGCCGCCGCCGAGCGCGAGCGCCGCCTGCGCGACGACGCCCAGCGCACCGAGCAGGGTTTCCGTCTGGCGACCACGGTCGGCCGGCTGATCGCCTTCCGGGTGGATTCCGCCTTCCGCTACACCTGGGTCAGCGCCCCGCTCATGGAGCTGGAGGTGGTCGCCGTGCTCGGCCGCCGCAGCGAGGAACTGTTCGAGCCCGAGACCGCGGCGGCGCTCACCGATCTGTTCCGCCGGGTGTGGGAGAGCGGCCGTGGTGAGCGTGCCCAGGTGACCGTCCGCCGCCCCGGCCAGCCGCACAAGCGCCACATCGACCTCGTCGTTGAGCCGGCGCGCGGCGCAGAGGGGGCGGGGGCGGGGGAGGGCGCCGTGGCGAGCCTGACTGGCGTCGCCTACGACGTCACCGAGCACGTGCGCGCCAAGCGCACGGCGGAGCGCGCCAACGACGCCAAGACCCGCTTTCTGGCCGCCGCCAGCCATGATCTGCGCCAGCCGATCCAGGCGCTGCGGCTGCTGCTGTATCTGCTGATGGAGAAGGCGGCGACCGATCCGAAGCTGGTGCGCGTGACCACCCGCATGGGCGAGGCGCTGGACAGCACCGAGCGCATGCTGGGCCGGCTCATGGAGTTCGCGGCGCTGGAGAGCGGCAAGGTGACGGTGGCTGGGCAGGTCTTCCGCCTGGACGAGCTGGTGGCGCGCATCGCCGCCGAGACGACGCCGGAGGCCGAGCGCAAGGGCCTGATGCTGCGCGCCCGCACCTTCCCCTGCGCCACGAGGTCCGACCCGGTGCTGCTGGAGCGCATCCTGCGCAATTTGGTGTCGAACGCCATCCGCTACACGCCGTCCGGCGGCATCCTCGTGGGGCTGCGGCGCGGTGGGCGGACGGTGCGGGTGGTGGTCTACGACACCGGCTGCGGCGTGCCGGAGGCCATGCGCGACGTCATCTTCGAGGAGTTCCGCCAGCTCTCCAACCCCGAGCGCGACCGCAGCAAGGGCATGGGCCTCGGGCTGGCGATCGTCGCGCGCACGGCGGAGCTGCTGGGGCATCGGCTGGGCCTGCGCTCGCGCGAGAATCGCGGCTCGGCCTTTTCGGTGACGGTGCCGCTGCTGCCGCCCGCGTCGGTGGCGGTGCAGCCCACGCTCGAACTGCCGGCCCCGATGGTGGAGGGCGCCAGCCTGCTGCTGGTCGAGGACGACCCCATGCAGGCCATGGCGCTGGCCTCGATCCTGGAGGGGGCGGGGTTCCGCGTGGCGGCGGCGAACGACTGGCGCTCGGCCGAGTGGGCGCTGAAGTGTGGGATGCCGGACCTGATCGTCTCGGACTTCCGCCTGCCGGACGGCGCGTCCGGCCTGGACATCATCCGCGCCGCGCGGACGCGTTACGAGCGCTTCATCCCGGCGATCCTGGTGACGGGCGACACCCAGTCCACCATCGCCGAGGAGGCCGCCATGGAGGCCTGCGCCATCTTCCACAAACCCTACACGCCGCAGGCTCTGGTCGAGGCCATCAACCGCCGCTTGGCCGAGGTCCGGCGCGCGGAGGCGGAAGCGGTGGACGCGTAACGCCCGCTGATGGGCGCCCGTCAGCGGAATTTAGCGCCCTTCGGTTGATTGTGAAGCCCCTCTCCCTTGACGGGAGAGGGGTTGGGGAGAGGGTGGCGCCGCGAAGCGGCCAGGAACTATTTTCCCGGCTGCCGCCGGTAATTCCCCCTCTCCCCAACCCCTCCCCCGCAAGGGGGGAGGGGCTTTAAAAATGAAGCGCAAACTGATCTGGTGTTACGCCACCGGGGCGCCGAAGCGGTTCTCGGTCGGGGTGCCGGCCAGGAAGCCGGTCTCGACGATCGCCCAGAGCGGCCCGATGGCCGGGACGAGCTGGATCAGGATCCACCACCCCGACTTGTTGCGGTCGTGCCAGCGCTTCACCTGAATGGCGAGCGCCGGCCACAGCGACACCACCAGCACGGCGATGCTCAGCCACGGCACTCCGGGGTCTTCCATATTCATGGTGGCGGAATCGACGCCCATGACGACGGCGAGGATCACCAGATAGGCGATCATGAACAGCCAGAAATGCTTGCGGGACGCGCGCCCGCTGAAGCTGAAGAGAAGGGTCGTGATGCTCATGGTTATGTCCTTGAATGTGTGTTGGTGCATGGGGTGGGCGCGGAAAGAAAGGAGCATTCCCGCCCGATGTGCTCGATCTGGGGCGGATGATACGGCAGCAGCGGGTTTTTAGCCCGCGCTGACTCCGTGATCTTTCCGTCAATGCTAGTGTTCGGTGCGAAATCTCCGCCCGTTTGCCGGTGCAGTATAGGGTTGCTGGCGCTGAAAAGGCTATAAGATTTTGATTTATTTGAAGTTATGTCACCGGATACTCGAAGCGGCAGCATCGGCCGTGTGTGGCTTGGCTGCATTGCTTGGGGCGAAAACATTTCTCCCTTGAAGTGAATTGGGGCGCTGCCGGAGGCGAGGTGCTTTCCACTCCAAGACACCTGCTTCAGCGCCCCCGCCGTTCGCCGGGCCACAGGCGCACGCCCAGTGCGGCGGTCGCGGCGACGGTCGCCACCGCGGTAACGCCCATCCAGCCCCAGGCGGCCAGTGCCTGGCTGCCCAGCGTGGAGCCGGTTGCCATGCCGACGAACACGCCCACCATCAGCACGGCGTTCAGCCGGCTGCGCGCCGCGGGGTCGATGCCGTAAACGATGGTTTGATGCGCGATGAGGGACGCTTGGATGCCCAGATCGAAGGCGACGGCGCTGCCTCCGATGAGCCACAGCTGGACCTGCGGCGGCACCCAGGGGGAGAGCGCCATGGCGGCGAACGCCACGGCGGCCAACCCGGCGCCGAGACGGGTTACGCGTTCCGGCCCATGGCGGTCGGCGATGCGGCCGGCCACCGGTGCGGCCAGCGCGCCCACGGCGCCCGCCAAGCCAAAGGCCCCCGCCGCAGCCGCGCCCAGATGGAAGGGCTCGGCGTACAGCATCATCGCCAGCGTCGACCAGAACGCGCTGAAGCCGAGCGAGAGCAACCCCTGCGCCAGTGCGGCGCGGCGCAGCGCGCGGTGGTGGCCCCACAGCGTGACGAGCGATCCCAGCAAGGCACCATAGGCAAGCTGCGTGGTCGGCGCAAAGCGCGGCAGGCCGCGCCACAGCGCCGCTGCCAGCAGGGCAATGACGATGGCGGCGCCCACGAACATGGCGCGCCAGCCGAAATGTTCGGCCACGAAGCCACTCGCCACCCGCGACAGCAGAATGCCCAGCAACAGCCCGGTCATGACCGAGCCCACCACCTTGCCGCGGTGCGCGGGTGCCGCCAGCGTGGCTGCGGCCGGCACGAGGTCCTGCGCCAGCGTGGCGGCCAATCCAACCCCCAGACTCGCGGCCAGCAGCACGCCGATCGAAGGTGCGGCCCCGGCCAGCAGAAGCCCCGCGCCCAGCGCAGCCGTCTTGACCAGGATGATGCGGCGCCGGTCATAGCGATCGCCCAGCGGCGCCAGCAACAGAATGCCAAGCGCATAGCCCAGCTGCGTGAGAGTCGGTATCCAGCCCACGACGCGGTCGTCGGCGTGGAAATCGGCGCCGAGCACGCCCAGCATGGGCTGGCTGTAATAGAGAGAGGCCACCGCCAGCCCGGCGCCTCCGGCGAGCAGAAGCACCAGCGACTGAGGCAGGCCGGCGTCGGCGGTGCTTGGCGTTGCATGCGCCGTATGAATGGAAGACATGTGCGGAGCCCTTCTGAATGCGGCGACGGGGTGGATAATGAGGCTGGAAACCGGCAATCGGTAGTCGCGAGCCGCGCACATGCGTTATACACTCGGCGTATGAAAGCCGATGCCTTGCTGGCCGCCGGTGCCGACCGGATGGCGTTGATGGAAACCTTCGTGCGCATCGTCGAGGCCGGCAGCCTGTCGGCCGCCGCGGTGCAGTTGAACAGCACCCAACCCACCGTGAGCCGCCGGCTTCAGGCGCTGGAGCGGTGGCTGGGCGTGCGGCTGTTGCAGCGCTCCACTCACACGATGAAGCTCACCAGCGACGGCGCGCGGTGCTACGGGCGGGCCAAGGAGCTGATCGCCGACTGGCAGGTCCTGGAAAGCGAAATGCGCGGCGCCAGTGACGAGCCGGCCGGCCTGTTGCGTGTGGTGGCGCCGCACGCCTTTGGGCAGCAGCAGCTCGTTGGCCCGCTGGCGGCGTACTTGCAGCGCTATCCGCGCATGACGGTGGAATGGCTGCTCCACGACCGGATGCCGGATTTCATCGCCGAAGGCATCGATTGCGCCATCCGCGTGGGCGAGGTGCCCGATCCGTCGGTCGTGGCGGTGCGCCTGGGGCTGGTTCCCCGCATCGTGGTAGCCGCGCCTGCGGTGCTGGGCGGCGCACCGCTTCCTGCGCACCCAACGGAGCTGGCGCGTCTGCCTTGGCTGGCGCTGCACACCTTTTACCGCGACGAGGTAGTGCTGACCCATGCTGAAACCGGCGAGACCGTTCACTTTCCCATACGGCCGCGGCTATCGACCGATGGCCTCTATGCGTTGCGCAGCGCCGCCGTGATGGGACTGGGTGCCGGTATCGCGTCGGCTTGGGCGCTTGGTGAGGAGTTGGCCGCCGGACGGCTGCTCCATGTGGCGCCGGATTGGCAGGCGGCGCCATTGCCGGTGTACTTGGTCTATCCGCCGGCACGCTTCTATCCGGCACGCCTGCGCCGTTTCATCGAAACCATGCGCGCCGCGCTGCCGGAGGCGTTGGGCACGGCGGTGACGTGATCGGCCGGCAATGACCTGATGGACGCTAATTTGAGATCTGGGTCCCGATCAAAGCGCCCAGACCCGCGCCGGCCAGACCGAACAAGGGGCTGGTCGGCGGCCCCACGGTCGCGGCGACGGCGACGCTCGGAGCAAGCACCGGCAGAATGAAGAAGCCTGCCGCCGCGCCCACGAGGGCGCCGGCCGCGACCGGCAGCATCTTGGCCACGAACGGCGTCTCCGGCGGAGCCGGCGGCACGGCCGGAGAGGCCGCAGCCGCGGGCGCCGCGATGGCCAGGACCAACGCGGCGGCGACAAGAGCGTGGGTGCAGCGCGTCTTCATCGTGAGCGGGCTCCGTGCGGAAGGCGTGGTTGGGGGTGTCGCTTTGGGCTTTAGCGCGTCGCCAGATAGCCGGTGCCGCCGACCACCGCCCCGACGGCCGCGCCCGGATTCCAGAGCGCCGCGGTGGAGGCAATCGGCGTGATGGCGATGGTGCCGGCGGCGAGGCCGGGCCACGCGACGGCGCCGATCACGGCCCCGGTGATGGTCCACAGCGTCACCGGGAGGTAGGTCGCGATGGTGTTCGTGACGGTCTGCGTCTGCGCCTGCGCTGGACCGCTGGCGGCCAGAAACACGGCCGCGACGGCTGCGATGGTGACTGTGCGTGCGCTCATGGAACCTGCTCCCTTCATGGCGCCCGGATGGCGGCGGATCGGCTCGCCACCCCACGGGCCGCCGGTTTATCCGTTGGTGCCGATGTACTTGAAGTCGATGGTGCGCGCGGCGTCGGTGCGCGGCACCCCCATGTATTTCGCCCAGCCCAGCTCATGCATGTAGAACTTGGCGCTGTTGATGGTGATCTGCAGCACTTCCAGGGCGCCGGTCGCGACGTAGCTGCCGGTCCAATAGTAATCGACGAAGATGTGCGAAATCGACACGATCACCCGATAGGAGAAGGCCTTGACCGCCGTCACCACCGAAAGGTCGGGTGCCGTGCTGCTCGACCCCTGACCGTTCTCCAGCAGCGCTTCCGCCTGAACTTCGTATTCTTTCTGCGAGATCTGCCCGCTTTGGCGCAGCAGTTCCAGTCCCGCCATGTGCCGGCCGATGGCGTCGGCCGCCGGGGTTTTCCGGGTCGGGTCGGGCATCGGGATGGCGTAGTCGGTCCCCGCCCGGCCTTTCAGGCTGGCGTCCACCACCGCGGCGTATCCGACCGCCCAGTTGCTGACGCCCTGCGCCACGGCGGCGCGGTCGCGATTCTCGTCCAGCCGGCCGGCCATCCAGCCGGAATCCTTCCACCGGCCCGCCGCTTCACCCGGAAGGCCGCGGGTTTCCGGCACGAAATGGTAGCGGACGTCGAGCACGTCGGTGCGGTTCGCCGAACGGAAGCCCGCGGTCAGCAGGGTGCCCGGCACCTTCCATCCGTTCTGCGCGGCGAACCCCTTCGCCTTGAGCCAGACCGGGTTCTCGTCCTTGTTCATCACCGTGTGGGTGACGAAGAAGCAGGAGCCGTCCCATCCCGCTCGGTAGCGGACCACCGCAAGCACCAGATCGGTGCGCGCGCAGCTGGAGGCCATGCCCCAGCCGTCGGTCGCCGCGAGCGCGTTGGTGTGCACCTCGAGAACGGCGTCGAGCTTCCCTTCGGTGACGCGGAACAGGACCAGCGAGCGCAGATAGCCATACGCGCCCAGCTTGGGGTCGTTCCAGCCGCTGTCGCCATCGGCGCCGACCACCCAGCGCCCCTCGGGCAGGGGCAGTTTCCGGCCGTCGATGGTCAGCAGGCGCTCGACCGTCGCGCCTTGGGCCAGAACCCCCTCGGCGCGCGCCGGGGCGGCCAGGGCGAGCACCGCCAGAACCCCCGCCATAATCAGGGACGCGATGGCGCTGCGGATCTTCATACCCGGCATCTTCGACAGGCCCCCCATCAGAGTCGGGCCTCCGCGCCCACATGTTCGCCGATATAGGTGAAATCGACCAGACGCTCGGCGTTGTGCGTGTTCAGCTTGGCGTAATGGTCGTCCCAATACTGGTCGTTGAGCACGAACCAAACCGAGTCGGTGGCGTTCAGCGTCAGCGCGATGCCCCACGAGATGTAGCTGTTGGCCGTCACCAGGTAGGCGATGCCGTAATCGACGATCGTGCCGATCGAACGGAAGGAGATGTTCTTGCGCACGGAGGTCGACACCAGCGAGGTCGACGGCTTGTACTCGGGAACCTCGGTCTTCGCCCGCTCCACCTGCGCGTCGTACGTCGCCTTGTCGATCTGGCCGTCACGCAGCAGGCGGTTCAGCTCGGTCACCTTCAGATCGACGTAGGACGGGGTGGGCGCGGCGAGTTCCGGCAGCGGGCCGGGGGAGTCCGCGATCCGGTTGCGCAAGCCCCGCTCGATCCACGCGTCGAACCCCGAGGCCCAGGCCGCCACGGCCTGCACCGCGCCCTGGCGCAGCGGGTCGCTCTTCGCCGCCTCGCCGGACCAGTCGCGCAGCTGGGCGAGCTGCAACGCCGCCGGCCCCAGCAGCAGCGCCGGGCTGATATGGTACCGCGCGTCGATCAGGTCCTGCCGGTCGCTGACCCGGAAGCCGGCGGTCAGCCAGATCTCCGGCATCGTCAGCTTGGTCTTGGTAATGAAGGCGCGCGCCTTCTCCCAAGCCTCCGGGCCGCGTGCCTCGGGGCCGAAGTGCGTCGGCCGAAGGAACTGGCAGGAGGTCTCCCAACCCGTGCGGTAGCGGGTGATCAGCATCAGCTGCCCGTCCTCGGGGGCGCAGGCCCGCGTCCGTCCCCAGCCGTCGCTGCTCGGCAGCGCGTTGGCGTTGACCTCCAGCACGGCCTGGACGCGATTGTCGCGTGTCAGCAGCAGCACCGCGGAGCGGATGGCCCCGAAGGCGCCGACCTCCGGCATGGAGAAGGACTGTGTTCCCAACCCGGCGACGATCCAGTTGCCGGAAGGCAGAGGCACCTGCTTCGCCCCCAGCTCGAACTGGCCGGAGACCGTGTCGCCGACATTCAAAGCCAGCGCCCGCGACGGCGTCAGCGCGGTCCACGCGGTAAACGCCAAGGCCAACGCGACGAAACACCGGGCGCGCCGCTTCAAAAAGCCGGAGGGCCGAGCAGAGGAAAGCATAGTGCAGACCCTCGCAAACGCTCTTGTGGACAAGGAAGCTTAGCATCATGAACTATAATGAGGTAATTCTAACGCGCATAGATCGGTTTGCAAAACAATTTCCCGGATCGACAGCCACGGGCAAGGCTCCGCTCGACAGCCTCCCCCTAAGAGGCCATATACTCGGTTCACGATCCGTACCGGCCCAATCCGAACTCGACGGCTCCCCATGTCGCATCCCGTGCTCGAAGCCATCCCGCGCAAGCCGCTCGCCCGCCTCGGCACCGACCGCCCGTTGGAGGTCGTGTCCGAGTACACCCCCGCCGGCGACCAGCCCAAGGCCATCGAGGAACTCACGGCCGGCATCGAAACCGGCGAGCGCGATCAGGTGCTGCTCGGCGTCACCGGCTCCGGCAAGACCTTCACCATGGCGCACGTCATCCAGCGCGTGCAGCGTCCGACCCTCGTCCTCGCCCCCAACAAGACGCTGGCGGCGCAGCTCTATGGCGAGATGAAGTCGTTCTTCCCGAACAACGCGGTGGAGTACTTCGTCTCCTACTACGACTACTATCAGCCCGAAGCCTACGTCCCGCGCACCGACACCTACATCGAGAAGGAATCCTCGATCAACGAGCAGATCGACCGCATGCGCCACTCCGCGACTCGGGCGCTGCTGGAGCACGACGACGTCATCATCGTCGCCTCGGTCAGCTGCATCTACGGCATCGGCTCGGTCGAGCTGTACGCCGAGATGACCATCGACCTTAAGGTCGGCCAGATCATCGCCCAGCCCGAGCTGTCCCGCAAACTGACCGAGCTGCAATACAAGCGCAACGACGCCGCCTTCGGCCGCGGCCTGTTCCGCGTGCGCGGCGACACGCTGGAGCTGTTCCCCGCCCACATGGAGGACCGCGCGTGGCGCATCTCGCTCTTCGGCGACGAGATCGAGGCGATCCACGAGATCGACCCCCTCACCGGCGAAAAGCTCGCCTCCCTGGAGGCCGTGCGCATCTACCCCAACAGCCACTACGTGACGCCCAAGCCGACGCTCAACCAGGCCATCGAGCAGATCAAGCGCGACCTCAAGACCCGCCTCGCCGAACTCAACGACGAGGGCAAGCTCCTCGAAGCGCAACGCCTGGAGCAGCGCACCACCTTCGACATCGAGATGATGGCCGCCACCGGCTCCTGCGCCGGCATCGAGAACTACAGCCGCTACCTCACCGGCCGCGCCCCCGGCGAGCCGCCGCCCACTCTGTTCGAGTACCTGCCCAAGGACTCCCTGCTGATCGTCGACGAATCCCACGTCATGGTGCCGCAGATCGGCGGCATGTACCGCGGCGACTTCATGCGCAAATCGACGCTCTCCGACTTCGGCTTCCGCCTGCCCAGCTGCCGGGACAACCGCCCGCTCAAGTTCGAGGAGTGGGAGAGCATGCGCCCGCAGACCGTCTTCGTCTCCGCCACCCCCGGCAACTGGGAGCTGGAGCGCACCGGCGGCGTCTTCACCGAACAGGTCGTCCGCCCCACCGGCCTCATCGACCCGGAAGTCATCATCCGCCCCACCGAAACCCAGGTGGACGACCTGCTCGACGAGTGCAAGCAGGTGGCGGCCAAGGGCTTCCGCGTCCTCGTCACCACGCTGACCAAGAAGATGGCCGAGGCTCTGACCGAGTACATGCACGAGGCCGGCCTGCGCGTGCGCTACCTCCACTCCGACGTCGAGACGCTGGAGCGCATCGAGATCATCCGCGACCTGCGCCTGGGCGCCTTCGACGTGCTGATCGGCATCAACCTGCTGCGCGAGGGCCTCGACATCCCGGAATGCGCGCTCGTGGCGATCCTCGACGCCGACAAGGAGGGCTTCCTGCGCTCCAAGACCTCGCTCGTCCAGACCATCGGCCGCGCCGCCCGCAACGTCGAGGGCCGGGCGCTCCTCTACGCCGACAGCATCACCGACAGCATGCAGTACGCCATCGACGAAACCGCCCGCCGCCGCGAGAAGCAGCGCGCCTACAACGAGGCCAACGGCATCACGCCTGAATCGGTCAAGAAGGCCATCGGCGACATCCTGCAAAGCGTCTACGAACGCGGCGACCACGTCACCGTGGACGCCGGTGCCGCCGACACCATCGGCCACAACCTGAAGGCGGTGATCGCCGACCTGGAAAAGAAGATGCGCGCCGCCGCCGCCGACCTGGAGTTCGAGGAGGCCAGCCGCCTGCGCGACGAGATCCGCCGCCTGGAGGCCCTGGACCTCGGCATCGGCCTCGGCGAGTCGCCGAGCATCGGCATCTCCACCGGCCGCTACGCCCGCGGCGTCCCCGCCAACGCCCCCGGCGCCCCCTACAGCAAGTCCGGCAAAGCGGCGATCAAAGCCAAGAAGGGCAAGCGGTAGCTCAGCCGGAAGCGAGGAGGGTGGGACAAGGTGTTGGACGAGAGGCAGGAGGGCTCCGCCCTCCCGCACCCACCCGCCAAGGGCCGGTCGGCCCTTGTATCCCTTTACTTTGGGTCCTGGAGTCGGCGCCGCGCGGGATGTCCGCACAGCGCCCCTGACGGGACAGCATAATTCCCTCTCCCCCTGGGGCGTGGAGCCGACGGCCGGAGGCCGGATGGGCGCCGAAGGCGGCCATAGGCGGAGCGCGGTCGCGAGACTTGCGAGCGACCTGGGTTAGGGTGAGGGGGTCCCGCACCGCGGACATTACGGGACAAATCCCTCTCCCGCCCCGGGAGAGGGTGGCGCGCAGCGCCGGGTGAGGGTCCCCCCAAGGATCGCCCCCTTACCCCACCCCCGCCATCCGCCTTATATCCCCGACCAGCCCGCCCATCAGCGCGGCATCGACCTTATCTTCCATGCGCCATTGCACGCACTCGGACTTTCCGAGCAGCCCGCGCAAGGTGTCGGGCTTAGCGTCCAGCAAGCGCGCGGTAGCCTGATCGCACGTCCGGTCCGCCTGTTCCGATCGGTCCCAGGCTCGCTCGACCTCGTCGGTTTCGGCGCCGGCCCTCTCGGGTTCCGCAGCCTTTTCATATCATTGGCGGGAGGTGGGGCCGGCGCCATGTCATTGCGTGCGCCACTGGCGCCGCTTTCCCATGAAATCCGTTGCGAGCATCAGGAAAAAATCCATTGTACTCGATCAGATTCCACTCCGCATCGGCGGCCTGGAAATGATGTGCGGCCAGAAGAATTCAGGAGAATAGTGTCGCCTCGTAAGGCGCAGCGCATCGGTTCCTTTGCTCCCTGGCCAGCCGCGTCACGCCCCACCGACCAGCTCGCGAACCGCTGTCGCCACCTCGCCAGCCGGGACGGTGAAATCGTGATCGAACGCGTAGCGGCTGCGGTTGCCGGCCGCCTCGCCGACGATCTGGCGGTAGCGCTGGCCGAGCAGCGCGGTGAGCAGCCCGTACTGCGGGAGTGTGATGCGGCTGTGCACCAGCTCCACATAGGCCGCATCGTGCGGCGCGAAGACAATGGCTGCCGAGCCGCCGCCGATGGGGCCGACGATCAGTTCCGCCGAGGCGAACAGTGCGATCTGCTCGGCCATCGGGAAATCCTCCGCCACCACCGGTTCGACCCCCAGCGGGGCGAGGGCGGCCAGCACCTCCGCCTCATTGAGCAGCGCACGGTATCCGGCTTGGCGGCGCGACAGGAAGATCCGTCGGCGTGGCCGACCCATGCCCTCGCCGATGGGGCCGGCGAGGTGACGGCGCAGAAACTCCACGTGCATCGGCGCGGTGTACTGGTAGCGGTGCGTCAGCGACGGCAGCCACAGGCGGCGCGCGCAGACCACCTCGCCGGGTGTCAGCGGCATTATCCGGTCAGGCTCCAGCCCCTGGAGTTCCAGCAGGTCGCGGACCGGACGGATGGTGTCGGCGGACACCAGGACCGGTAGCCGCCTCAACTCGGGGAAGCGTTCAAGCACCGCCAGCTTGGAACTCCAGTCCAGAACCCCGTGCGACCAGTTCGGTCCACCGCCCAGCAGGATCGCCTCTTCCTCGATGGTACGTGCCGGTTCCGGTAGGTCGAGCAGCATGCGCTCGTCCGGGCTGTGCCAGACGACATGCGGCACCAGCGTCAAACTGCCGCGCGAACTGGTGCTGAAGCCGTCGATCAGCAGAGTGTCGCCGCCGACCAGGGGCGCGTGGACCCGCGGCACGATCACCGCATTCTCGGCAAAGGCCAGAAAGGCTTCGGGCGTCTCGTAGGTGCAGGATGCGCCGGTCGCATCGGTCAGGTGGACAGGGGTGGGCGAGGCGACAGTGTGGTAGGGCCAGCCATGCGCCCTACACGCTTCGGCGGCCGGGCGCACTCTGACGCGGCGCGGCGGATTGCCCGGAAAACGGGTGCGCTCGCCGGTTATGGCGGCAAAGCGCCGGTAGATCTCTGCCGCTGCTACCTCGTGCCCGAGGTCGAACAACAGGGCACCGATGCGATGCAGCGCATCCGCGTCCTGCGCCCGGTTGGCTGCGGCGGCATCCAGTTGCCGGGCGGCTTCGTCGTCGCGCCCGAGCGCCTTCAGCGCCGACGCCAGCTTAAGCTGTGCATTAAGGCCGAGAGGGTGCAGGGCGATCGCCCGCTCGTAGGCCTCGACCGCCTCTGAGTGGCGCCCCTGCGCCTCCAGCGCATCTCCCAGCGCCAGATGAATTTCGGCGACGCTGGCGTCGGCCGCCAGCGCCCGGCGGGCGCACCATTCAGCCGCCTGCGTGTTGCCGATGGTCAGATAGAGGCCGGAGACTTGGCGCAGCACCACCGGGTGCTCCGGATCGGCGGTTATCGCCCGGTCGAAGAGCCCGGCTGCATCAGCGATGCGCTCCTCCCACATTCGCAGTGCGCCCAGGTGGGCCAGTGCGTCAAGGTTGATTGGCTCCAGTGTCAGGGCTCGCTTGAAGTGCTCCGCCGCGGCCGGATCACCGGCAAGCGCTAGAATATGTCCATGCTTAATATGTCGGCGGGCCGTGTCGACGTCGGAATGGGGGGCATGGGTGCGCTCCGCTGCATCCGCTACCACAGATCACGCGTTGCCGGGTGATGGCGCGTGAGAGAGGTAACAGTTGTCAAAAATATGCCAATTGCAATGCTGCATAGCAATGACTTGTCTCGTTAATTAGTATTTTTTCTTACGCAAGCAAGGGAAGGTGGAGGGCGGGACGCAGTTCCGTGTATGCTTCCTGCTGGTATGCTCACCCGCCCCCATGAATAGGATTTTCGCGTCCTGGTAGGAGCTGCCAAGCACGTCATGCGCCTACTGAATGTTACGGGAATAAAATCCAACGACGTGTCGTAGCGGATTAATCTGAGGTTCGTGTGGAAGGTGCTGTCGGGGATTCTGGAAACGGCCCCTAAATCTCCGTCCATAGCGGAAGGGGTCTGAAGAAGGCGGCGCCTTGCCCGCCGTGCTTTTCATGCATCTTGAGATTTATGTCCTTTCATGATAGGAATAAAAACAATCACCATTCACGAAGGACCCACCCATGCCCATCGACGACCTGCACGACGATCCGTACGAAGACCCCTTCGCCGAAGAGAAGCCCGCCCGCCACACCCGGCGTCCCCGGCGCGACGACGTCGCCCGCAAGGAGAAGGAGCACGAGAGCCGCACCATCGACCTGCCCTCGGACGGCACCGGCATGGCGGTCCTGGACGAGCCGCCGGTGCCGCGCGACCGGCTGGTGCCGAGGTCGCGCTTCTCGGACGAGCAGTGGGAGCGGGCGGCCTACATGATCGCGGCGGGCTGCGCCATGATCCAGGTGGCGAAGGCCATGGGCGCCAGCCGCCCCACCATCTGGCGGGCCTACACCACGTCGCCGGACTTCCGCACGCGCATCTGGTGGGAACGCCAGCACCTGATCCGCGAGGCGAAGGCGCGCGTCCGCTCGTTGCGCGCCATGGTCGCCACCCAGCTCGAACACGCGGTGAGCCGCGGCGACATGGCGACGGTACGCTGGCTGGCCGACCGGCTCGGCGTCGTCGCGCACGAGGCCGCCGACACGGCCGACGCCGATCCCGCCGCCTTCCGCGGCGAGTTCGCCCCCAGCCCCGACGATGTCGCCCGCTTCGCCGCCGAAGCCGAGCAACCGCGCCCCTACGGCTACCCGTTCTTCGCGCCCGACGACGTCGTCGCCCCGCTGCCGGTCGAAAGCCTGCCGTGAAAGACACACGAAAAAGCGTTTCATAGTGTTTCACAGTGTTTCATTCGGGCCGTTCCATCCCACCCGGCGGGGCGGCCCGGATGCCCCCGCCGCCCCGGCCGGCCTGACGTTCGGCATAGCTCGCCGCCCACGTGTCGCTAAAAAGTCGCATGGCGGGTTTTGCAATTTCGAGTTAGGATACCTCCTACGCAAAACGCGGGTGTACGGCCATGGTTACCACCACAGCTCCCTCGAACTATCTCTCCAGCGGCGTTACGGACCTGAATCGTAACTATCTTTGGAGCAAGCTGACCGACGCGGAGCAGGCCAAGTACACCTCGTCGACTTCAACGACGGGCACCTCCGGCACCTCGACCAGTGGCACCACCACGGGAACGAGCGGAACCTCGACGACCACCTCCACGGGGGGCAAGTTCGTCTCGGTGGGGACCTCGGCGGAGATGTCCGGCGCGGCCTTCACCGGCCGGCTCGATTCGCGCTCCGCCACGCCGAGCAGTTCCACGCTGTCCGGTTTCAGCAAGCTGTGGGCCAGCGACGCGCTGCTTCAGGCGCAGCTTTCGGCCACCACGGACACGGCCAGCAAGGGCGGCGCCGTTTTCGTCAACTTCAAGTCCGGCACGGTGGCCGATACGGCGCGGCCCTACGATGGTTCCTCCGGCAACATCACCGGCTTGGGGTCGCTGCCGCGCGGCAAGAACTCCTATGGGTACTTCAGCACCGATCCGGCGATGAGCGCCACGCCCTTCGTGCAGCAGATGCCCAACGCCGACGGCTCCGTTACCGAGACGAGTTGGAGCGAAAGCACCGGCAAGACCTACAATGAATGGCTGAAGACAGCCAAGAGCCGCTACGACGAGTTCGAGGCGCTGGTCACCAAGCAGCAGGACGGGCTGTCGGCGACCTTCGGGTCGGGGCAGGGGCTGCTGGGGTACGATGTCAACAACAACGGCATCATCGACAACGAGACGGAGCTGTTCGGCTTCGACAAGGGGCTGAGCCTCGACGGCTCCGCGACCATCACCTCGGCCGACAAGCTCTCCACCCAGTCCCTCACGTTCCTGACGGGCGGGCGGCTGACGGGCGATCCGCTGGATGCGGCGCAGACGTCGGACACCTCGATCTACCGCCGCTTCATGGTGTTGGGCTCCGACGGCAAGTCGACCAGCGTGCTGCAATCGTCGATCGGCTACGCCGCCGGCATCAAAGAGTACGTCACCGCGCAGTCCACGCTCAGCTTCGACAGCGGCACCGCCACCGTCACGGCCGTCGCTCAGAAAGGCTTCAGCGTCTCCGCCTAGCTCGGATCGTCATCCGGCTTGACCTGGGTACGGCGCAGGGTACGTATGGCCCTATGGCAGAGATCAAACGGAAAGCGGCCCTGGTCACCGGGGCCGGCAAACGGATTGGCCGGGCGATCGCGCTCGACCTCGCGGCGCAGGGCTGGGCCGTGGGGGTTCACCACCACCACTCGCGTCCCGAGGCCGACTCCGTCGTGGCGGAGATCGAGGCCGCCGGCGGCCGCGCCGTCGCCCTCCAGGCCGATCTCGGCGCCGAGGATCAGGTCCGCCGCCTCGTCCCGGCCCTGACCGACGCCTTTGGGCCGTTGACGGTTCTGGTCAACAACGCCGCCCCTTTCGTCCGCGACGAGGCCGCCACCGTCACCCGCGACTCGTGGGACCTGCACATGGAGGCCAACCTCCGCGCCCCCTTCGTGCTGATGCAGGCCTTCGCCGCGCAACTTCCGGCGGACGAGCACGGTCTGGTCGTGAACATGCTGGACCAGCGGGTGTGGAACCTCACCCCGCACTTCATGTCCTACACGGTGTCGAAGGCCGGCCTGTGGACGCTGACGCAGACCATGGCGTTGGCTCTGGCCCCGCGCATCCGCGTGAACGGCATCGGCCCCGGCCCGACCCTGCGCAACGAGCGCCAGTCCGAGGCCCAGTTCGCCGCTCAACAGGCCGCCACACCGCTGAAGCGCGGCTCTTCGCCCGAGGAGATCTGCGCCGCCATCCGATTCCTGATCGCCGCCCCGGCGGTGACCGGCCAGATGATCGCCCTGGACGGCGGCGAGCACCTGGGCTGGGCACAGTCCTCGCGCGGCTTCGTGGCCACGGAGTAGCACCCCGTGCGGGATGATTTTTACCGCTTGGCGATCGGCGGGGAATTTGAGGGCGGTGCGTTTTACACAGGGCGCCACGACCGCGCAAGTGGCCTTTTTGCCCGCGTGACAATTTTATGAGGCACCCCCAGGGTCCCCGCTTGACATCTGCTAATCCAAGCAAAATCAATGGCTTGGCGCATTTGCTTAAAAAATAGGCGGTCGCTACGCAGCCCTTGTGCCGCCTGACTCCCGGCACGATATCGAAGGGGTTATCGACACACTTATCCACAGGAATGGTGGATAGTCTTAAGCCGTGGTTGAGTCGGAGGTATTAACGCTTATGGTGAGGGGGCGGTTGACCGCAAACGTCTGGTCGCCGACATTCCCGGCATGTCCGACGCTCCCGAGACCATTCCCGACTCCAAACCGCGCCGCCGCCGCGTCTCCGACCTGGCGCGCGGGGTGGAGGTCATCCAGGCCTACCTGAAGACGCTCCCTTCCAACCCCGGCGTCTATCGGATGATCGCGGCCGATGGCGCGGTGCTGTACGTCGGCAAGGCGAAGAACCTCAAGCGCCGCGTCTTCAACTACACCCAGGTCAACCGCCTGCCGATCCGCCTCCAGCGCATGGTGGCGGAGACCGAGACGATGGAGTTCGTCACGACCCACACCGAGGTCGAGGCGCTGCTGCTCGAATCGAACCTCATCAAGCGGCTGATGCCGCGCTACAACGTGCTGCTGCGCGACGACAAATCGTTTCCCTACATCATGATCACCAAGGGCCACGACTACCCTCAGCTCCTCAAGCACCGCGGCAGCCGGTCGGGTGACGCGCACTATTTCGGCCCCTTCGCCTCGGGCATGGCGGTGACCCGCACCATCACGGCCTTGCAGCGCGCGTTCATGCTGCGCAACTGCGCCGACACGGTGTTCAACACCCGCACCCGGCCCTGCCTGCAATACCAGATCAAGCGCTGCACCGCCCCTTGCGTCGGCCGAGTCTCCTCCGCCGAGTACCGCGCCCAGGTCGAGCAAGCCCGCGCCTTCCTGTCCGGCAAGAGCCGCGACATCCAGGCCGAACTGGCGCAGCAGATGATGCAGGCTTCCGAAGAGCTGAACTTCGAGACCGCCGCGCAGATCCGCGACCGCATCAAGGCGCTCACCGCCATTCAGGCGCACCAGGACATCAACATCGAGGGCGTGGTCGAGGACGCCGACGTCATCGCCGCCTACGCCGAAGGCGGGGCCACCTGCATCCAGGTGTTTTTCTTCCGCGGCGGGCGGAACTACGGCAACCGCGCCTATTTCCCCAGCCACGACAAGGCGCAGGAGGTGGAGGAGGTGTTGGGCTCCTTCATCGCGCAGTTTTACGACAACAAGGCCGCTCCGCCGCTGATCCTCATCAGCCACGAGCTGCCGGAATCGGTTCTTCTCACCGAGGCGCTGGCCCTGCGCGCTGGCCACAAGGTGGAACTGGTCGAGCCCAAGCGCGGCGACAAGCGCCGCATCCTCGACCACGCGCTGACCAACGCCCGCGAGGCGCATGGCCGGCGCTTGGCCGAGCATTCCTCGCAGGCGCGCCTGCTGGAGGGGGTGGCGACCGTCTTCGGCCTGGACGGCCCGCCAGAGCGCATCGAGGTCTACGACAACAGCCACGTGCAGGGCGCCTTCGCCATCGGTGCGATGATCGTCGCCGGGCCGGACGGCTACATGAAGAACGCCTACCGCAAGTTCAACATCCGCGCGCAAGACGCGGCCGGCGACGACTACGCCATGATGCGCGAGGTGTTCACCCGCCGCTTCGCCCGCGCCCTCAAGGAGGACCCGGAGCGCGCTCGCGGCACCTGGCCCGACTTGGTGCTGATCGACGGCGGCCTGGGCCAGCTCAACGTGGTGCGGGAGGTGCTGGCCGAGCTGGGCATCGACGATGTGGCGCTGGTCTCCATCGCCAAGGGGCCGGACCGCGACGCCGGGCGGGAGCGCTTTTTCCTGCCCGACCGTGCGCCGTTCCAACTGGAGCCGCGCGACCCGGTCCTGTACTTCCTGCAACGGCTGCGGGACGAGGCGCACCGCTTTGCCATCGGCACCCACCGGGCGCAGCGGACCAAGGCCATCGCGAAATCACCCATCGACGAGATCCCCGGCATCGGCCCGGCGCGCAAGAAGGCGCTGCTGCACCATTTCGGCAGCGGCAAGGCGGTGGCGCGGGCCGGGCTGGCCGATCTGGAGGCGGTGGAGGGAATCAATCGTACGGTTGCGAAAAAGATATACGATCATTTCCATCCAGACGGTTAGAATGCCGCCGAACCTTCTCCAGCCGCCCGGACCCATGCTGACCAGCCTGCCCAACCTTCTGACGCTCTCGCGGATCGCGGTGATTCCGCCGGTGGTCGGGCTGTTCTACGTGCCGGAGGCATGGGCGGCCTGGACCAGCCTCTCGCTGTTCGGTGCCGCCTGCATCACCGACTGGTTCGACGGCTACCTCGCCCGCGTGTGGGAGCAGGAGTCGGTCATCGGCAAGTTCCTCGACCCTATCGCCGACAAGCTGCTGGTGGCCGCGGTGCTGATCATGCTGGTCGGCTTCGGCCGGCTGACCGGGTTCTCGGTGCTGGCGGCGGTGGTGATCCTCCTGCGCGAGGTGCTGGTGTCGGGCCTGCGCGAGTACCTCGCCGGGCTCCATGTCGGCGTTCCGGTGACGCGGCTCGCCAAGTGGAAGACAACCATCCAGATGCTGGCGATCGGCTTCCTGATCGTCGGCGACTACGGCCCGCCGGAGATCCCCTCGGTGATCATCGGCACCACGGGGCTGTGGGCGGCGGCGATGCTCACCTTCGTCACCGGCTGGGACTACACCCGCGTCGGCCTCCGGCACATGATGGCGGCCCCGCCCCGGCACCCCAACCCCCGCGCCACCAAGACGGCCCGTTCCGCATGAAGATCTTCGGTTTGACGGGGTGGAGCGGCAGCGGCAAGACCACGCTGATCGTCAAGCTGCTGCCCGCGCTGATCGCGCGCGGCCTGCGCGTGTCGACGCTCAAGCACGCCCACAAGGGCTTCGACATCGACCACCCCGGCAAGGACAGCCACAACCACCGCCTTGCCGGCGCCACCGAGGTGGTGGTCAGCTCGCCCACGCGCTGGGCCGTCATGCACGAGCTGCGCGACGAGCCCGAGCCGACGCTGGCGGAACTGCTGGCGAAGGTGACCCCGGTCGACCTCCTGCTGATCGAGGGCTTCAAGCGCGACCGCCACCCCAAGCTGGAGGTCTGGCGCCGCTCGGTCGGCAAGCCGCTGATCGCGGTGGACGATCCGACCATCGTGGCGGTGGCGAGCGACGGCCCGGTGCCGGAAGCGTCGGTGCCGGTCTTCGACCTGGAGGATTCCGCGGGCATCGCGGCGCTGATCGTCGAGTGCGCGGTGCCTGCCCCGCGCTGAGCCGGCGGCCGGACGTGGTTCCGGTGCTTTAAATCCTTCTTCGCCGCGGCGGCCCCGCCGCCCACGCCGACTCCGCCACCCCGGCGACGTGCAACACCGTGTTGCATTGGCGTTGCGGCGCGGTGCATTGGCCGAAAACGGGTTTTGTTGAGAATCAACGGCTTGCCTCGGCTTGGCGGCACCGGATGAAACGCTGTGAAACACTATGCAACGCTTTTCCCTGTGGTGTTGCATTCCGCCGATCCCCGCCGTTTCCGTCCAATCCAAGGACAAAAAACCTACAACGAATCGTCGTTCAGAGCAAGCCGCCGTTCGAACCGTGGCGCAACCGGGGGCAATTCCCTCTCCCGTCTCGGGCGACCGGCCCCCTGCGCCGAGCCCTACCGGCTGGCGACGGTGACCGAGCCGCGCCGGTCGTCGCTGCGGCGGCAGAGGTCCACCATGTGGGAATAGCTGTCGGGCTTCAGGGCGGCGCCCGGCGTGCTCAGTCTGGCGCACGCTTGCGGGGAATGGACCTGCCACGGCGCCAGCATGGCCATCGACCCCAGACCCATCCGCGCCCCCTCCGGGTTGCCGAGCCGGTACAGGGCGTCGTGCAGCACCCCGTCAGGGGCCGAGCACGCCCCCAGCAGCAGCGCCCCGAGCAGCGCCCCCCGGTGAGTCCGGGAGCTCATGGCCCACCCCCGCCGGCCCGCAGTTGGCGCAACTGGTGATTCAAACTGTCGCGGTGCAGTACCAGACGCTCAAGGTGCTGGAAGTCATGGATGGTGTTCCTTGCCCGGAACATTCGAATCTGTCGATCGACATCTTCGATAAGGGAGACGAGGCGCCTTTCTGCCATCGGTCGCTCCAGTAAAATCCGGGCTCGTCTTCTGACGAGCGGTGCTGAAGTATCATTGTTTGGATGATTGTTCGGATTCAAGACAGTTTAATAGGTAAGGTTTTATCCATATTCGGCCCAACCGGGCCGGACTGCCCTCAACCCCTTGTGTTTCCGCGGGCGCCTCCGTCCTTGGCAGGAGGGCAAAGGAAAAGGGAGGATGCGCGCCGGTCGAAGGGAAAAGTGCCCATCCAATTCCCTCTCCCCCCCTGGGGAGAGGATTAGGGTGAGGGGCGCGCGCAGCGCCGGCTGAGGAGGCTCCCAACGCTGGCGCTTAACACCAACCTACGAGTTTCCGCTCGCATCAGTTCATCGATAACAGGCGTTAGCCGGAATATGCATACACTCGGCAAGCTGCTGGCGGCGCGGCGCTCGCGGACGGCGGCTCCGCAGGTCTCCTCTGGGGCCAAAGCCCCTGGGACCATCGTCGGAGCGCCGTGAGGGTTGCGTCGGAACCCGGCGCGCTTGCACTATGCGGGGATTCCGCGACCGACGAGCCCGCACTTCCCATGGCCCAGCTCTCTGACGACTGTTTCGCCTTCGGCGGCGACTTGATGCCGGTGCACACGGCGCTCAACGTGCTGCGACGGCGCGTGGCTTCCGTGACCGCGGCGCAGACGGTGCCGCTGGCCGACGCGCTCGGCCGCGTGCTGGCCGAGGATGTGGTGGCGCCCTTCGACGTGCCGCCGCACGACAACTCCGCCGTGGACGGCTATGCGGTGTTCTTCGACGATCTGGACGCGGACGCCGAGACCGTGCTGCCGGTCACCGGGCGCGTCGCGGCGGGGCACCTGCTCGGCCGCGACGGGCGGCGCGGCGAGGCGGTGCGCATCTTCACCGGCGCCCCCATGCCCGCCGGATTCGACACCGTGCTGATGCAGGAGGATTGCCGGGCGGCCAAGGACGGCGATGGGGGGGATGCCGTGGGCATCCCGCCGGGCATCAAGCGGGGCGCCAACCGGCGCAATGCCGGCGAGGATGTGACGCGCGGCGCGGTGGTGCTGGCGGCCGGACGGCGGCTGCGGCCGGAGGACATCGGGCTGGCCGCCTCGCTGGGCCGCTCGGATCTGTCGGTGCGCCGGCCGCTGCGCGCCGCGGTGTTCTCCACCGGCGACGAGGTGCGCGAGCCGGGGCAGGGGCTGCCGCAGGGCTGCATCTACGACGCCAACCGGTTCGCGCTGATGGCGGCGCTGCGGGGGTTGGGGTGCGAGGTCACCGATCTGGGGATCCTGCCGGATCGGCTGGACGCCATTCGCGGCGCGCTGGATGAGGCCTCGGCGGGGCACGACGTGCTGGTCACCTCGGGCGGCATGTCCACCGGCGAGGAGGACCATGTCAAGGCGGCGGTCGAGGATCTCGGCTCGCTGCATTTCTGGCGGCTCGCCATCAAGCCGGGGCGGCCGGTGGCGCTCGGGCAGGTGGGAGGGGCGGCGTTCGTCGGGCTGCCCGGCAACCCGGTGGCGGTGATGGTCACCTTCCTGCGGGTGGCGCGGCCGATCCTGCTGCGGCTGATGGGGGCGGAGGAGTCCGAGCCTCGGCTGTTTCCGGTGCGCTCGGGCTTCGCCTATAAGAAGAAGGCGGGGCGGCGCGAGTATGTGCGCGCGACGCTGGTGCGCGGCGAGGATGGCGTGTTGACGGCGGTCAAGCACCCGCGCGACGGGGCGGGCATCCTGTCGTCGCTGGTCGAATCCGACGGGCTGGTCGAGCTGCCCGAAGATCTGTCACGGCTGGAACCCGGCGTGATGGTCGAGTTCCTGCCCTTCAGCGAGGTCCGGTGATGAAGGTTCTGTATTTCGCGTGGCTGCGCACCAAGATCGGCGTGGCGCAGGAGCAGGTGGAGCCGCCGCCCGAGGTGACGGACGTGGGCGGGCTGGTCGAGTGGCTGAAGGGCCGCGGGCCGAAATACGCCGAGGCGCTGGCGAACACCGCCGTCGTCAAGGTGGCGGTGAACCAGGAGCACGTGCCCTTCGACCACCCCGTGGCGGCGGGGGATGAGGTGGCGCTGTTCCCGCCCGTTACCGGGGGGTGAGAAGCCCAGAGGAGGTGATGTTATGACCGTGCGGGTGCAGCAGGGCGACTTCGACGTGGGCGCCGAGCTGGCGGCGCTGACGCAGGGCAGTACGTCGATCGGCGGGGTGACGAGCTTTCTCGGGCTGGTGCGCGATATGGCGGGCGGGGCGGCGGTGTCGGCAATGACGCTGGAGCACTACCCCGGCATGACCGAACGCCAGCTGGAGGCCATCGAGGCGGAAGCGCGGAAGCGCTGGCCGCTGGACGATGTGCTGATCATCCACCGCTATGGGCGGCTGGAGCCGGGGGACCGCATCGTGCTGGTGGCGACGGCCTCGGCGCATCGGGAAGCGGCGTTCGAGAGCTGCCACTTCCTGATCGACTGGCTGAAGACCAGGGCGCCGTTCTGGAAGCTGGAAGCGACGCCGGAGGGGGATGAGCGCTGGGTGGAGGCGAAGGGGACCGACGACGCGGCGGCGGCGCGCTGGGAAAAATAATCCCCCCCGCCGGAGGCAGGGGAGGGGTAAAGGTCAATCCACCCGGCGCAGCACCGTGTCCAGGCGGCCCTTGCCGGACTTGTCCATCCACGTGGCGGCCAGCTTGCCGTCCGGGCGCACGTAGTAGCGCAGCACGTTGCGGCCCTTCTCGTCGAAGACCAGTTCGTCGTCGGTGACGTGGCCCTTGCGGCGGACGTGCTCCAGGCCCTGGTCGGGCTCGACGCCGGCGCCCAGGACGTAGTCGGCGCTGACGGTGTCGCCCTCGCCGCGCTGGACGCGCAGCATCACCTCACGGCCGTTGATGTAGGTGCCGTACCACGTGCCGAGGAACGGGCCGATGGTGCCGTGCGTGCCGCTGGCCGGGGTGGGGGCCGGGGCGCTGCCGGCGCTGGCTTGCAGCAGGCCGGGGCTCGGGCTGCGGCCCCAGGCCTCGTCGCAGGGCGGGTCGCCGGCCTTGGGGGGCGCTTCGGCGAAGCGGTCGATGCAGGCGCCGAAGCGGCGCACGAACATGCCGGAATTGGCGGCGCCGTGGCCGGTCAGGTTGGCGGGCTGGTCGACGATCAGGTTCTCGATGCCGCGGCCGGCAAGGATGGTGCGCGCCTGCTCGCCGCGCCCGCCCGGATCGAAGTCGTCGCCGTGGAAGAAGAACAGCATCACCCGCGCCGAGCGCACGTTGCGCAGGATCGGCCAGAGCTGGGTGGCGTTGTCGCGGTAGGAGTCGTACGCCTCGGAGAAGTTGCCGAAGGCGGCCGGGGCGGTGCCGATCACCGCGTCCACCTGATCGGTGCGGCCTGCGGCCAGCAGCGAGATGAAGGCGCCGAAGGACTGCCCGGTCAGGACGACGCGGCGGTAGCCGCGCTGCTTCAACTGCTCGGCGTATTCGGCCAGGGCGCGGGAGCTGTTGGGCAGGGTGTCGCTGACCCGCATGCGGTCCACGCGGTAGACGTCCCAGCCGGCCTCGCGCAGCAGCTTCATGTAGAGCGGGGTGGGGGCGGTGGAGTCCTCGTACTCGACGGCGCGGCCGTGGCTCCAGATCACGGCGCCGCGGGACTTGCCCGGACCCTGCAACGAGCCGTCGCCGTACGCAGCGTTCATGCGGATCTGCGCGGCCGCCGGGGCGGCGGTGCCGGCCACGATACCGGCGAACAGAAGACCCAGGAGGGTTTTACCAAGCTTGCGCATCGTCGTTCCCACGCCTCTCACATCGAGCGACGCCAGAATTTCCGATTCAGGTTAACGCGTTCTTGCCGCGGTCTGGAGGTACCACGAATGTCACGGCCCCACCCCCTTCGCGCAGGCTGCGGCGGTGCGCCGCGGTTTTGCAAATGAGAATGACTCGCAATTAGTATCAAAGGCGGGTAACATGCCTTCATCATCAGAAGGAGGGAAGGGGACCATGGGCGTGACGATGACGGTGCAGGACCTGACGGAAGGCGAGTGCGCGGTGCTGATGGCGGTGCGGCTGTGGTTCCGCGGTGGCACGGTGCGCTCCATGGCGGCGATCCGCGCGGCGTTCCAGGGCGCCGGCATTCCGGCCGAGGCATTGCTGCCGCTGTTCGCCTTCCTGGGGGTGTTCGCCGCCAACGGCTCGCGCCGGCCAAACGCGCTGAACCCGGCGGCGCTGATGGTCAACGGCGACGAAGCGGCGCTGCTGGAGGCGCTGGGCGCCTTGCAGCACGGCAACGAGGATGCCGGACTGCCGGTGCTCGACCGCTGGCTGCCGCTGGTGGCGCTGTGCATGGCGGCGAGTTCGGCGCAGGAATTCGGGCGGGTGCTCGCCGCTGCGGGGGTGTTCCTGCCCTACGGGCGGGCGCCGCTGCGGGCGGCGCTGGCGGCAGAGTGAGCGCTCAGCGTGCCGCCGGACACCCGGTCGGCCAGCAGGCGCTTGCGCAGCAGCCACTGGTCCACCGACACTTCGATCAGACGGCCGTCCGGCGTGCGGTAAGCGAAGGTGCCGCGCTCGGAGCCGGCAGAGGCGTAGCCCAGACGGCGGTAGAAACGCAGGACGCCGGCGTTGTCGCGGTCGACGCCCAACTCGGCCTCGGTCACGCCGCGGGCCAGTACGGTGCGCTCGGCGGCCTGCATCAGCAAGGTGCCCAGGCCGCCGCCCTGGAACGCCGGGAAGACCCGCACCGCCCACAAGGTCGCCAGACCCAGATGCGCCTTGCGGGCGAAGTCGATCCACGCCTGCCCGGCCGGGAAACCGTTGGCGTCGGCCACCAGCATGGCGCCGTCGCCGCGCCGCTGGGCGCGGAAGGCGGCCTGGATGACCGCGCGCATGGGGGTGTAGAGGCCGTACCATTCCAGCGCCGCCAAGTCCTCGGCGCGGGCCGGGCGGATAGTGACCGGCACGTGGGCGGTGCCCTGCATCCGCACGCCGTCCTCGTCCATGCAACCCCTCCCGTGATCCCCCGTTGAGCTAACGCCACCGTTCCCTGCGCCGTTCCCGGTGAACCGGCGGTTGGTGAGCGCGTTTACGCCCGTGACTGCACATGGGGAGGCTGTGGCTTGGACGCACGGGCGAATGAACAACTCGCCGAGCGCTGGCTGGCGGCGATGCGGATGGGCGACTTCGCGCGGGCGTGGGAGGTGAGCGATCTCGTGCAGCGCCGCACCGCGCCGGAAGACTTCGACCGCCGCGACCGGCCGCTCCACCGGCGCGCGGTGTGGAACGGCGCGCCCCTGGAGGGCAGGCGCGTTCTGGTGCGCTGCTATCATGGTCTGGGCGACATCCTGCATATGGCGCGCTATCTGCCGCTGCTGGCGAAACGCGCGCGCGGTGTGGCGGTGCAGGCGCCGGACGCGGTGCGCGGGGTGTTGGCGGCGCTGCCCGGCGTCGATGCGGTGCTGCCGCTCACCGATGATTTGGACGTGGCCTGCGATGTCGCCGTCGAGTTGATGGAACTGCCGCACGCCTTCCGCACCACGCTGGAGACGCTGCCCGCAGCGGTGCCCTACGTCACCGTGGACGAGGGTCGCGTCGCCGCGCAGGCGGCGCGGCTGCGGCGGCGCGGGCGGCGGATGGTGGGGATCGCCTGGGCGGCCGGCGCTTGGGACGGGGGGCTGCGCTCGCTGCCGCCCGAGTTGCTGGACCGGTTGGCGGCGATACCGGATGTGGACTGGGTGTGCCTGCAACGCGGTCCGGCGCTGGCCGATGGGGTGGGGCGCATGGAGTTTCGCGACGCCGGCCCGCGCACCGGCGACGTGCTGGACACCGCGGCGATGATCCGGGCGCTGGATCTGGTGGTGTCGGTGGACACCATGGTGGCACACCTCGCCGGTGCCCTCGGGGCGCCGGTGTGGACGCTGCTGCGCTTCGCGGCGGACTGGCGGTGGATGGCCGGGCGCGACGACAGCCCCTGGTACCCGACCATGCGCCTGTTCCGCCAGCCCACGCCGGGGGATTGGGCCACGCCGGTGGAGGCGGTGGCGCGGACCCTCAGTTCTCCGCGAAACGCAGCGCCGTGCGGGCGGTGACGGTCGGGGGAGGCGGCGGGAAGGCGAGGGTGATGGTGGTGCCGCGGCCGGGCGTGCTGTCGATGCTCAGGCTGCCGCCGTGCAACTCGACCAAGCCCTTGACCAGCGGCAGGCCGAGGCCGGTGCCAGTCTGCGCGCGGGTCAGCAGATTGTCCACTTGGCCGAAGCGCTGCAACGCTTTGACGATGCCCTCGGGGGTCATGCCGACGCCGCTGTCGCTCACCGTCACAACTGTGCCGCCGCCCGGCGCATCGCGGAACTCCAGGCGCACGGTGCCGCCGGTGGGGGTGAACTTGCAGGCGTTGGACAGCAAATTGACGATGACCTGCCGGGCGGCGCGCGGGTCGGCGTAGAACGGCGCGGCGTTCTCCGCCACGCTCATCGCGATCTCGACGCCCGACGCGCGCGCCTGCCCGCTGGACAGCCGGTAGCAGGCCTGGGCGACGTCGCGGGCGCAGAGCGGTTCAGGGTGCAGCGTCATGCGCCCGGCCTCGATCTTGGCGAGGTCCAGCACGTCGTTCAGCACCGACAGCAGGTGCGTGCCGGCGGCGTGGATGTCGCCGGCATACTCCACATAGCGGTCCTCGGCTCCCGCGCCCCAGGCGCGGTCGCGGATCATCTCGGAGAAGCCCAGCACGGTGTTGAGGGGCGTGCGCAACTCGTGGCTCATCAGCGCCAGAAAATCGGACTTGGCACGGCTCGCCTCCTCGGCGGCCTGCATGCGGCGCATCCACGCGAACAGCGCCACCGTCAGCGCCAGCACGCCGGTGGCGACCGCCACGCCGACCAGCGCCGCCTCCATCGCGGTGGCGCGCCAGCCGGCCAGAATTGCCGACCAGGGCTGGCTGAGCGAGACCACCAGCCCGGTGCCGGCGACGTCCTGGTGGACGACCAGCCGCGGCGCATCGCCGGCCGCAGCGGTCGGCCGCGGCGTGCGCAGGAGCGGCGTGCCGTCCGGCAGGCCGATGTCGATGCCTCCCTGGCCGGGCAGGTCGACCGCGTCGATCAGGCGTTGCAACGCCTGCGTCGGCATGCTGGCGACCACGAGCCCGTCTGGTGCGCGGTGGGTGAACACCAGCATCGGCGGTTCGTTGGGAGCGCTTTCCGCGATGCGCGGGAGCGGGTGCACGCCAAGCCGGCCGCTAGGCGACCGAGCCGCCTCCCGGACCGCCGGCAGCGCCGCCAACGCCGGGTCCCCGGCCCGTAGCGTGCCGTCCGGCGCCAGGATCGCCACCGCGGACAGTGGTGCCCGCACCGGCGAGGCCGGCGTGTGGGCGACCAACTCCATCTCGCGGGCGACGTTTTCCAGGGCGTAGCCGGCCACGCCGGCGGCCAGCCGCGCGAGGTTCTGGGCGTTACGCTCCGCCTCGTGCACCGTGCGGTCGTGCTCGCGCCACAGCGCACCGCCGGCCAGCGCCACATAGCCGGTGACGATGGCGACCGCCAGCGCGGCCAGCAGCGCCCACGGCCGCAACGGCCGGCGGCGCAGGCCGGCGCGGCGGGGGGCCGCAGCCATCGGGCTGGTGGCGGGACTGGCTCCCATGCGGCGTTGATCCGATCCGCGAAAAATAAGTTCTCGAAGAGAGTACTATATTTGCCCGAGCCATTCGGCCACTTCAACGGCCTTGGCCCCTGGCCGCTGGTCGTATGGGTGGAAATAAGACGTTTGTCCGACGTGACCGCGCCAGAAATTCTTGGTAAGTGTCTAAACAGACAACTGCGAGGCGCAGAGAATTTCATACGAAGTTTTCTCAAAGTTTAGAGAAAATCGTCTGTGTGCAACAAGGAGGGTGCCATGCTGAAAATCGTGAACCTTGGTCGCACTGGGCTGTATGTTGTGATGCGCGGCGGTATGCTGGCGACGCTGGGCGGGCGCAGCTATTGGCCGGACGCGGCCCAGGCGCGCGACGCCGCCCGCCGCGAGAACGCTCCCGTCAGCGACGGCATCCTGCACACGCTGCCTTGAGGTTCAGATCAGCCCGCAAGCCGATCCGGCGGGCACGCCGTGGCGAACCGGAAACACAAAAGGCACGGAGACACAGAGGTTTCGCTCTCTGTGTCTCCGTGCCTCTGTGGTGATCCCCGACGGCCGAATGCCGGTCCGGCCGACTGACGCTGCTCCCCGCCCTCAGCCCGCGCGGACGCGGGCGAGGAAGCGGTCGACCTCGCTGCGCAGGGTGTCGGACTGGCGGCTCAGCTCGTCGGTGGCCTGAAGCACGTTGCGCGCCTCGCTGCCGGTCTCGGAGGCCGAGGCGTTGACGCGCACGATGGTCTCGCTGACCTCGCGGGTGCCGATGGAGGCCTGCTGAACGTTGCGGGCGATCTCCGTGGTCGCCGACCCCTGCGCGTCCATCGCCGAGGCGATGGAGGTGGTGATGTCGTTGATGCGGTCGATGGTCTCGGAGATGCTGCGGATGGCGCCCACGGCGTCCTGGGTGGCGCCCTGGACCGAGCCGATCTGCGTGTTGATCTCCTCGGTGGCCTTGGCGGTCTGGTTGGCCAGCGACTTCACCTCGGACGCCACGACAGCGAAGCCTTTGCCGGCCTCACCGGCACGGGCGGCCTCGATGGTGGCGTTGAGCGCCAGCAGGTTGGTCTGCGACGCGATGTCGTGGATGAGCTTGACCACCTGACCGATCTTGCTGGCGGCGTCCGCCAGGCCCTGCACGGTGGTGTTGGTGCGCTCGGCCTGGGTCTTGGCCTCGTTGGCGATGCGGGCGGATTGCGTCACCTGACCGGTGATCGCGCCGATGGAGGCCGAAAGCTCCTCGGCGGCGGCGGCGACGGTCTGGATGTTGACCGAGGCTTCCTCGGCGGCGGCGGCCACCTGGGTGGACTGGGCCGAGGTCTCCTCGGCGGTGCGGCTCATGGAGCGGGCGGTGCCCTGAAGCTGGGTGGCGGCCGACGCCACGGCCTGCACCACGCTCTTCACCTCGCGCTCGAACGAATCGGCGGTGCCGCCCAACTCGCGCGAGATGATCGCCGCGGTGTTGAGGTCGACATAGACCGACAGCGCCAGATCCATGTCCAGGAAGACCGCCTTGTTGACCGCGCCCAAGACCTGGGCCAGCCGCTCCGGCTTCTTGCGGTAGACCTGTGCTGCGACCTCGATCAGCTTGTTCAGCGTGAAGCAGTAGGCGCCCATGTACCAGCGCGGCTCCAGCCCGATTCGCTGGTGCGCCTGACCGATGCGCAGCACCTGCGCCATGTAGCCTTCGTCGAACGTGCCGGTGAAGACGTTGCGTAGCCAATGCTGCTTCTGCGCGTCCTTGGCGCGCGAGACCGCCGCCGGGTTGGACAGAAGGTCCGCCACCTGGGGCACCGAGCGCATGTAGCCGTAGAAGTCCTCCAGCAGCGAGTCCATGCGTGCCGCCACGTGCGGCTGGAACTCCCGCAGCAGCGCCTTGCTGGTTTCGTCAATGCGCAGGAAGCGGATGCGCTCGAGAATGGACTGGTTCTGGGCGGGGGTGGACATGGGCGGTTGGCTCCTGGGCGTCAATGGCCGCATTCTGCGCGGATTTTGTTAAAGTACAATGTAATTTACTGCGAAGCCTGCATAATGGCGTTGCACCATAACTGTGAAAACCGCACGCATTGTCGCAGGCAAACTTTTGTTCCCACATACGATAAGGCCGACGGCGCCCGGAACGGGCGGCCGCCGGCCGTACTGAAAGAGCGTGCGGTGAGGGGCCTTGCCGGCTACGCGGCGACGGCGGCTGCCGTCGGGCGGCGCAGGGCTTGGGCGGCGCTCAGCACCGCCTTTTGAAGCTTTTCGAACGCGCGCACCTCGATCTGCCGCACGCGCTCCCGCGAGACGGAGAACTGCTGGCTCAGCGCCTCCAGCGTCGAGGGATCTTCGCGCAGCCGGCGCTCGAACAGGATCCGCCGCTCGCGGTCGTCCAGGCGCTCCAGCGCCTGACCCACCAGCCGGCGGCGCAGGGCCAGCTCGTTGGCGTCGGCGATGGTGATTTCCTGGTTGGGCCGGTCGTCGGCCAGCAATTCCAGCCAGTTGGTCTCGCCGTCGCCGCTCATGGTGGCGTCCAGCGAGCTGTCGGAGGAGGCCAGCCGGCGGTTCATCTCCACCACCTCGCCCTCCGGCACGTCCAGCGTGGCGGCGATGGCGGCGACGGCCTCCGGCGACAGGTCGCCTTGCTCCAACTCCTCCATGCGGCTCTTCAGCCGGCGCAGGTTGAAGAACAGCTTCTTCTGCGCGGCGGTGGTGCCCATCTTCACCAGCGACCAGGAGTGCAGGATGTATTCCTGGATGGCGGCGCGAATCCACCATGTGGCGTAGGTGGCGAAGCGGAAGCCGCGCTCCGGGTCGAATTTCTGGGCGGCCTGCATCAGGCCGACGTTGCCCTCCGCCACCAGATCGGTCAGCGGCAGGCCGTAGCCGGCGAAGCCGCGGGCGATCTTGATGACCAGACGCAGGTGGCTGCCCACCAGCTTCTCCAAGGCGCCGCCGTGGCCGCGGACGCGCCACGCGACCGCCAGCTCGTGTTCGTCGTCCGGGGCGAGGATCGGGTACCGCTTCGATTCCTCGACGTAGCGGGACAGGCTGGCGTTCTCACCGATCAGCAGTTTCTTGAGCACTCCGAACCTCCTCTCTCGATCCCGCGCCAAGCGGGGTTCACGGATCCGGCTGTTCGATTCATTTCATTAAAAAGAGCCGAAATAACCGAGGTGAACCCGCCGAACACCGGTACTGTGCCGTGGGCATGAAGATCAGGCAACTCGTTAAAGCGGTGGGCCATAATGTTTTTCGGCGTATGTCCGGGCTATTCTGTCCCAGCGACAGCTCAGCCGAGGGGATGATCCTTTTGAACGCCGCGATGGACTAGCCACTCTGACCTTCGGCCGAAGGAGAGAAGGGGTATTTTACATTTCGTAGAGCGATCGGACAGACGGTGGACCCCGTTGGGGGTGTGCGCCATTGACGGGGACGGCGAGGGGGTGTCTTCTCGTCCCACGCAGAAAAACTCGCCAGGATTATTGGGAGCCGCACGATGACACTGGACCGGCGCCCGCCGCTCTACATCACCTCACCCATCGCGGCGCTGGTGGAGGGCATCTACCGCGACGACACGACGGTCGCCCATGTGCGGGCGAACGGCGATTTCGGCATCGGCACTTTCAACGACCTCGACGGCGAGATGGTGATGCTCGACGGCGTGGTCTACCAGATGCGCGCCGACGGCGTGGTCGTGCGGGTGGAGGATACGGTGCAGACGCCGTTTGCCTGCGTCACCAGTTTTCTCGGCGACACCGAGGAGCGCTTCGCCGATCCGATGCCCCACGCGGTGTTGGAGGAACGCTTGCTGGCGCTGCTGCCGTCCACCAACCTCGTCTATGCGGTGCGCGTCGAGGGGCGGTTCGGGCGCGTGCGCGTGCGCTCCGTGCCGCGGCAGGAGAACTACCGCCCGCTGGCCGAGGTGGCGAAGACGCAGACCACATTCGAGTTCGCCGGCCTGGAGGGCACGCTGGTGGGGTTCTGGACGCCGTCGTTCCTCAGTTCGGTGCACGTCGCCGGCTTCCACCTGCACTTCGTGTCGGCCGACCGCCGCGTCGGCGGGCATCTGCTGGCCGCCGATACGGCGGATGTGTCGATCCGTCTTCAGCACGTGCCCTCGGTGACGCTGGATCTGCCGATGACTCTCGACTTCCTGACCATGGACATGACGCGCGACCTGCACGCCGACATCGCCGCCGTGGAGCGCTAAAGAAAAGGCCGCCGGTGATGAACGGCGGCCTTGAGTATAGGGAGGAAACGCTCCTAGAAGCGTATGGCCGAAGTCTATGCCGCGGTGCGGTAGACTGCCATGGGCAGTTTGTCGCAGTTGCGGTATGTTGTACGTATGCGAACTTATTCGGCCGCCATCGCCGCCGTCATGCCGGCCACCGCGTCGCGCACGCTGGAGGTGACGCGGGTGACGCGGCCCGCCTCCATCTCGATCAGCATGTCGCAGTCGCGCAGCGTGGCGAGGCGGTGGGTGATCATGAAGGTCGTGCGGCCCTCCATCAGCACCTCGATGCCGTCCATGATGGCCTTCTCGGTGCGGCTGTCCACGGCGCTGGTCGGCTCGTCGAGGATCAGGATCGGCGCGTCGCACAGGAAGGCGCGGGCCAGCGCCACGCGCTGGCGCTCGCCGCCGGAGAAGCGCATGCCGCGCTCGCCCACCGGCGTGTCGTAGCCCTCGGGAAGGCGCATGATGAAGTCGTGCGCGTCGGCGGCCTTGGTGGCGGCCTCGATCTGCGCGCGGGTGGCGCCGGGGCGGCCGTAGGCAATGTTTTCGGCCACCGTGGTCGAGAACAGGATGGTGTCCTGGCCGACGATGGCGAACTGCCGGCGCAGGTCGCGGAGCTTCCAGCCGCGCAGATCCTCGCCGTCCAGCGTCACCACGCCGGACTTCGGGTCGTAAAGCCGCGTCAGCAGGCCGATCAACGAGGACTTGCCGGCGCCCGACTTGCCGACGATGCCGACCTTGCTGCCGGCCGGGATCTCGAAGTCGATGGTGTGCAGGATGTTGCGGCCGGTGCCGTGGTCGTAGCTGACGTTGCGGAACGCGATGTCGCCCACGGCGCGCGGCAGAGCCATGGCGTTGGCGGTCTCGGCCGGGTCCTGGCGCTCGTCGAGCAGGGAAAAGGCGCGCTCCAGGTTCGCCATCAGCTTCTGCTGGGCGGCCACCTGATGCCCCATGTTCTGCAAGGGCTGGTAGAGCTGCCCCAGGTAGGACAGCGCCAGCAGCAACTCGCCCACCGTGAGCGCCCCGGCCTGCACGTCGGTCACGCCGATGTACAGCACCGCCGCGGTGCCGCAGGACAGCAGCATCGACACGCAAAAGCCCATGGCGGCCTCGGCGCGCACGGCGCCGAAGAAACGGCTGATCATGCGGTCGGTGCGCTCGGCGAAGCGCTTGACCTCGCGCTCCTCCTGGCCGAAGGCGCGCACCACGCGCAGCGCCGACAGGGTTTCGTGCAGCACGGCCTTGGCCTTGCTGTCCTCCTCGCACACCGCGTCCCAGCGCGAGCGCAGGCGGGTGTGCGACAGCGCGGTCAGCAGCGCGAACAGCGGCGACACCGCCAGTGCCACCATGGCGAGCTTGGCGTTGATCATCGCCGTCACCCACACCATGCCGGCGAAGTAGGCGGCCGAGGTGACGAAGGGCAGGATGACGTGGCTGATCTGCCATTGGATGGCGCTGGAATCGTCCTCGATGCGGTTCTGCGCGTCGGAGATGCCCTTGGCGTCGTGCCGCTGGATGGCGAGGTGCTGGGCGTGCAGGAACAGCTTGGCGCGGAAGCGCGCCACCATGCGCTGCCCGGTCCAGTCGCGCAGGAAACGGTCGGCAAGGCCATGCACCTGGGTGAACAGCGCCGTCGCCACCACCAGCCCCACCGCCAGCAGCAGCGGCGTGGCCATTAGTCCATCAGGCAACCAGCCGGACACCGCGGCGGGAAGCGGCTTGCCGCCAATCACCGAATCCACCGCGATGGTGACGGGCAGCGGCATCAGCAGGCCGAGCGGCGTGCCCAGCAGCCCCAGCGCCAGCAGGGCGCCGAGGTGAACACGGAACGGCTTTGCCTCGCGGAAGACGCGGCGGTACAGCGTCAGCGTGCGGCGGGCCGGCGTGCGGCAGGTCTGTGTGTCGGCCATGATCGCGGGCTCGAGGTTTTTGCTAAAACTCGAGCCAATTTGGCGGGGTATGGTTAACGTGCGGTAACTATGACCGAGGTCGCATTTTTGTCGCGCGGTGCTCTATGTGATGCTCAGCTCGACCTCGTGGCCAAGAGCCCTGAGCACCGCGGCCACGGCGGTGGCGGGGTCGCTCAACCGCTCGCCGTCGTCGCCGTGTCCCGAATAGCGTAACTCGACGACCGTGCCGTCCGGCTTGGTGATGCTGACCGTGATGACCTCATAGGGGCCGCACTCGTCGCAATTGCCCTGGCCATCGGTCCATTCGATCCGTATCGCTCCCATGGGAACCCCTCCTTGCCGCACGGCCTGACGCTGAGACCGCGCGTGGGGGTTGTCCTTGACCGCCGTCATGGGCGGGACTTCTGCTACACTCCTTACAAAAGGGGAGGAAGGCGCGCCATGTCCGACACCGAAGCCGTCCGCGTGCGCCGGTTCCGCGAGATCCTGCTGTGGCCTGTGCAGCTCATGCCTTTGCAGGAGAGCGCACAGATCCAGCGGCATTGGGAGCGGCTGGGCGGCGCCGACTGCGTCTGGCAGGAGGTGGCCGACGAGTTCACCCTCGACCCGGCCGAGTTCAAGGAACGCCACTACATCGAGTTCAGCGCCTTCCTGCCCTACGTGCAGCGCTTTCTCTACGGTGAGGGGGCGGCGGGAGGCGCGGGGCCAAGTGGAGGTATGACCGGATATGGCGCCTCGCCGATCCGGGTGTTCCGCCGCCGCGACGTGGCGAGCGCGCGCATCACGCTGAGCGACGGCGTGCCGCTGGACGTCGAGGTCATCCACATGGACCTCTACTTCTTCCACGACGTGGACGTGGCGATCCTGGCGGTGGAGATCGCCGCCGAGGACGTCGAGCTGTCCCGCGTGCTGGACCTGATGTACCGCTTCGGGCGCACCTACCCGTCGTTCTGGAACGCCGACGGCAGCGCCGGCCAGTGCTGCAAGCGGGTGGAATGGCTGGCGGCGGACGGCACGGTGCTGGCGTCCTCCGACACCGACGACAAGGCGAAGTATCTGGCCTTCGTCTGCAAGAACCGCGCGCCCTACATCGCGGCGCACTGGGCGTTCCTGCTGAAGCCGCTGGCGCTTTATCATTCTGAGGAGACCGGCGAGCTGCAATACCGCCAGCTCGAATACCAGCGCATGCCGCTGCTGGCCTATCTGTCCATGGACGACCCGACCCGGCTGACCCGCGCCGACTGGGTGCGTCTGGGCCTCGCCACCGGGCCGGGAGCGGAGGAGGGGACGCTGCCCTTCGCCGAGAGCTTTCTGTATGGCTTCGAGCAGCGCTACTGCTACGACCGCTATTGGAATCTGGCGCCGGGCTGCGGGCTGAGCAGTTGCCGGATGATCTGCTGCGGGCACGCGCTGGTGATGGTCGGGCGCGACGGCGACCCGTTCTTCACCGACCTGGAAACCGGCCTGCTCGGCCAGTTCCGCCACCAGTATTTCCTGCTCGGCCTGATCGCCCACTTTCATCGGGCGGCGCTGCTGATGATGTCGGACCGGCTGGTGGTCGCGGTCAGCCGGCTGGACATCACCAGCGTGGAATCGGTGAAACTGTTCAAGCGCGCGATCCGCCAGCTGTTCGAGATCTTCCTGCGCTTCACCCACCGCTACTGGTTCCACGAGGTGTCCAACCAGGGGCCGGCGCGCGACTTGTTCCGCATGTGGTCCGAGCATCTGGGTACTGCGCGCCTGTTCGCCGAGGTGCGCGACGAGGTGCAGGACATGAGCGACTATCTGGATTCCGATGGGCTGCGCCGGCAGGCCAATTCGGTGCTGCGGCTGACGGTGGTGACGGTGGTCGGCCTGATCGGCACGCTGGTCACCGGCTTTCTCGGCATGAACCTGCTGGCGATGGGCGACGAACCGCTGGCGATCCGCATCCTGGTCTTCGTGCTGACGCTGGTGCCGACGGTGGCGTTGATTCTGTTGTCGGTGATCAAGTCGAAGCAGCTGGCGGACTTCCTGGAGGCGCTGTCCGACGACCGCCTGCCGCTCGCCCGCAAGCTCGGCCCCTTCGGCGCACGGCGGCGCGACCGGTTCTGAAGCGCCTGTTATGGCAAATGGCCCGTTATGGCAAATGGCCCGTTATGGCAAATGGAACGTGGAAAGGCCGGGAAGGGCCGGATACAGTGACCCCCTGCTGGAGACCGCAGCGTCAAGTATTCGCGCCAGCGTTCTTTGGAGGTGGGTCCGATGACCGCCATCGAAGATGAAGCCGCAGAACGCCTCGAAGCCCGCTCGTTGTGGATCGTCCAGGCGGCAATGGCCAAGCTCTTCCGCGAACGGCCCGTCATCCCGAAAACATTGGCCGCTCGGGTGCGCGCCGCCTGCGCCCTGGACAACACCTATCATCTGGCCTTTCTGGTGAACGCAACGGCGTTTGCCAGCCCTGCCGTGTTCAGCGAGTACATGCTGTGGACGCGCCGCATCCTTGCCGTCCGTGGCGTGCAGCCGGCCGATCTGACCGCCAATCTCGCGTGCCTGCGGGACGCCATCCAAGACATGCTTCCCGGGCGTTTGACCCCGCCGGTCCTTGCCATCATGTCCGCCGCGCAATCGGCCCTCGACGCCGCGCCGGTCCTTCCGGACGGCGACATACCCTTTGGTCTCGAAGCGCTCGACGGCTTGGCGCGCAGCTATCTGGCATTGGCCCTGGAGGGGCAGCGCGAGGCCGCCGTGAACCTCATCCGGTCGGCTTTCAAGCAAAGCCTCGACTTGCCGGCCATCTATAAGGACATCCTCGGTCCCGCCCAGCGTGAGATCGGACACCTTTGGGAGTTCGACCGAATCACCACGGCGCACGAGCACCGCTGCACCGCCATTTCCCAACTGGCGGTGGCGCAGCTTTACCCACGCATTCTGTCCTTGCGCAACCAGCGCTTAAACGGCCGCACACTCATCGCCGCCTCGGTCGGGGGCGATCTGCACGAACTCGGCTTGCGCATGGTGTGCGATGTCTTCGACGCCGCGGGATGGACGACGACCTATCTGGGGGCGTCGGCGCCGCTGGCCGGGATCCTGCGCTTGGCCGGCGAGGAGCGCCCGAACCTTGTGCTGCTGTCCGTGTCCATGGGCATGCACCTGCTCAGCGCGTGGGACATCATTCAGGCCCTGCGCGCGGACCCGGCCACCCGCAGCCTGCCCGTGCTCGTCGGCGGCCGGGCGTTCGCCGTGGATCCCACCATCGCAAACCGGCTGGGGGCCAACGCGTACGCGCCGAGTGCCGGGCAAGCGCTTGCCGTCGCGGAGAAAGAGCTGGTTTAGAGAAATGGTGGCGCTGGTGCCCATGGAGGCGCCGTGCCGGTTCTCTGAACGGAACGGCGTCCGCGCTGTTGTCCGGGGTGACCCCGATTGGAGGACGCCATGGCCCGCGAGCGCGACAATCCAAAATTCGCCAACGACGTGGACGGCCAGCAGATCCCGTCCATCGAGACCACGCCGGGAACCATCCCGCAGACGCCGCTGCCCGGCAAGGCGCCGTCGCGCCCGCAGGCCGACCGGCCGCCCGAAAAGCGGCGTGACGACGCGCCGTGAGCGCCGGAAGGGACATTCTTGCCGGGTTCCCCCGGTAGGTATCGCCGCAGGGGGGAGTTTTTTTCCTACCACGCTGCGGAGCCTGCCGTTGCCGTTGCTGCCGGCCCCGGTCGCCACTTCCAGGCATAAGTTCAATGAAAACAGTGGATTGACGCGGTGTTCATGCGGTTGGCACACCCCTTGCTACGTAGTGTTCAGACAACGCCACATCAGCTCTGAACGAGCAAACAAGGGGGCTCTTCATCATGGCCAACTCAATCAACACCAACCAAAGCTCTCTGGTTGCTCTGCAGAGCCTGAACGGCACTGTCAGCATGCTGAACAAGGTTCAGAAGCGCGTCACGACCGGCTTCAAGGTTGCCGACTCGGTGGACGACGGCGCGGCGTTCGCGGTGGCCCAGTCGCTGCGTTCGGACAAGGGTGCCATCGACGCGGTCAACAGCCAGCTGAACATCGCCAAGGGCGCCACCTCGGTGTTCGCCACCGCGGCGACCAACATTTCGGACGCGCTGGCCCGGTCGCGTGAGACGCTGACCAAGCTGGCCGACCAGAACCTCAACACCGACATGCGCACGAAGTACAACAATGACTTCTCCGCGCTGAAGGCCGAGGTGCAGAACTACATCAAGAGCGCCAAGTTCAACAACATGAACTTGCTGAGCGGCCAGAAGACCACGATCTCGGTGATCGCCAACCAGGACGGCACCCAGTACACGGTCGGTGGTAAGGGTGTTGCGCTGTCGGCGACCATCTCGTCGGCGTTCACTGCGGTCGGCACCGCGACGTCGGCGGTCTCGCTGCTCACCGGCAACTTCGCCTCGGCCGAGCGGACGACGGGCGACGTTCTGAACACGCTGGGCGCCGACTCGCGCCGCCTGGATGCGCAGATCAAGTTCAACACGACCATGCAGGATGCACTGACCACCAGCTTGGGCGCCATCGTCGACGCCGATCTGGCGAAGGAAAGCGCCAACCTGCAGGCCTTGCAAATCAAGCAGCAGCTCGGCGGCCAGACCTTGGGCATCGCCAACCAGTCGCCGCAGATCCTGCAGAGCCTGTTCAAGGGCTAAGCACCGTTCCGCGCAGGCGGCCCGTGATCGGGCCGCCACCGCGCGAGCGGCCCAAGGGCGAGCGATCAAGAGTTTCGGCGGCCGGATGGCCGCATCATTCGTTTCTGCGGCCCCACGAAAGTTTCGGGGCTGCGACCCTTTCGGGATGCGGCGGAACGCTGCGGCTCAGCCCGCGTTTCCTCTTGGACAATTCGCGTTCAGGAGGCACCGATGGGGCTCAGCACCATTCTTCTTATCGTTCTGATCCTGCTGCTGATCGGCGCGGTCCCGGCATGGCCGTACAGCCGCAGTTGGGGCTACGGCCCAAGCGGCATCCTCGGCCTGCTGCTGATCGTGATCCTGATTCTGGCGTTGACCGGACGGTTCTAGCGGCGGTTCGCAAAAAGCCCCTCTTCCTTCACGGAAGAGGGGCTTTTGAGCGTTCGGCTCAGGCCTTCGAGGCGCGGTTGGCGGCGCTGACCAGGGCGCGCAAAGACGCGGTGACGATGTCCGGGTCGATGCCGACGCCGTACAGCGTGCGGCCGTCGCCGGTGCGCACCTCGACGAAGGCGGCGGCCTGCGAATCCTCACCGGTGGTCACCGCGTGCTCGTGGTAATCGACCACGTGCAGGTCGATGCCCGCCCCTTGGCGCAGCGCGTCCACGAACGCGTCGATCGGGCCGGTGCCCCGGCCGCGGATCGTCGTCGGCGTGCCGTCACGCTCCACAACGGCGGTCAGCGTGCGCGGGCCGGAGTTCGGGCCGCGCGGCTCGGTGCCGTGCTCGACCAGCGACAGCGGCCGGTCGGTGTCCAGGTATTCGGCCCGGAACGCCTCGTAGATCGAGGTCGGCGACAGCTCCTTGCCGGTCTCGTCGGCGATGCGCTGGACGATCTTGGAGAACTCCATCTGCAGGCGCCGCGGGATCTGCAAGCCGAACTCGTTCTCCAGCACATAGGCGATGCCGCCCTTGCCGGACTGGCTGTTGATGCGGATCACCGCCTCGTAGCTGCGGCCGATGTCCTGCGGGTCGATGGGCAGGTACGGGACCTCCCACTTGCCGCTGTTGGACTTGGCCAGCGCCTTGAGGCCCTTGTTGATGGCGTCCTGGTGCGAGCCGGAGAAGGCGGTGAACACCAGTTCGCCGGCGTAGGGGTGGCGCGGCGGGACGGGCAGTTGGGTGCAGTACTCCGACACCCGGACCACTTCGTTGATGTCGTCGATGACCAGCCCCGGATCGACGCCCTGGGTGAACATGTTGAGCGCCAGCGTGATGACGTCCACGTTGCCGGTGCGCTCGCCGTTGCCGAACAGTGTGCCCTCGACGCGGTCCGCGCCGGCCAGCAGGCCCAGTTCAGCCGCCGCCACGGCGGTGCCGCGGTCGTTGTGCGGGTGCAGGCTGACGATGAAGCGCTCGCGGCCCTTGATGGTGCGGCAGAACCACTCGATCTGGTCGGCGTGCACGTTGGGCGACGACATTTCAACCGTCGCCGGCAGGTTGACGATCATCGGCCGGTCGGCCGTCGGCCCCCAGGCCTCGGCCACCGCCTCGCAGATCTCCACCGCGAAGTCCAGCTCGGTGCCGGTGAAGCTCTCCGGCGAGTATTGCAGGATGATCTCGGTCTCCGGGTACTCGGCGGCCATCTGCTTGACCAGATTCGTGCCGGCGACGGCGATGTCGGTGATGCCCTGGCGGTCCTGGCCGAACACCACGCGGCGTTGCAGCTCGGAGGTCGAGTTGTAGATGTGGACGACGGCGCGCTTCGCCCCTTTGATGCCCTCGAAGGTGCGGCGGATCAGCTCCTCGCGCGCCTGGGTCAGCACCTGGATGGTGACGTCGTCGGGGATGCGGCCGCCGTCGATCAGCTCGCGGCAGAAATCGAAGTCGGTCTGCGAGGCGGCCGGGAAGCCCACCTCGATCTCCTTGAAGCCCATGCGGACCAGCAGGTCGAACATGGCGCGCTTGCGCTCGGCGCCCATGGGCTCGATCAGCGCCTGGTTGCCGTCGCGCAGATCGACCGAGCACCAGATCGGCGCCTTGTCCAGCGTGCGGTTCGGCCACTGGCGGTCGGTCAGCGTGACCGGGGGAAAGGGCGTATACTTCTCGGCCGGCATATGGATGTGGGTCATGGCACTGCAACTCGTCTCAAGCGTCGGGGAAACCGGCTGACGGTTCGGCCGCCGAGCCGCCGGGCGGGCTCAACGGCCGTTGCTAAGTCGCAGCCCCGGCCTCGGCCGGGCAATCGGGCTTTGGGTGCTCATGGGGAAATGACGTCGACCAGTGAATAAGGAAACCGAACGCGCAGAAACCCGGACGCCGTCAAAGCGCCGGGCCGATAAGTCGCAGAAGCGCGTTCGTGTGGTCGATGCCGATCATGGCCGGTAATCTGCGGGGCGGACGGTCCGCTGTCAAGCCGCGATGCGGAATGAGTGCCGATGACGCGTTCCGGTGTCTCCCGGAATGCGATCTCCAGTGGCGCGTCGGATGCCGCAAACTCGAAAAAACCACAGACTATACCCTCATAGAAGTAGTGAATTGATAAAGATCAACGTCAAGCGCGCGCTTGCAGCGCATGGTGCACCGGCAGCGCTCTATACCTTGTCGCCTATGCTTATCGGAGTATGTCGCCATGCCGTCCCTGCACGCTCACGCCGAAGCCGGATTCTTCGCCAACCTGAAGATACGCACCAAGGTCTTCCTGGTGTCGGCCTGCGTGCTGGCGATCACGGCGGGTTTGGCAGTGACGAGCTACTCGTCCTTCTCCGCGGTGGAGAAGGGGTTCGTCTCCTATGCCCGGCGCGTCGCCGTCGGCGACCTCGCCCGCGACATCGACCGCAGCGTCCTCGACCTGCGCCGCAACGTGCGTGAGTTCGCCGCCTCCGGCCAGGAGGACAGGGCGGAGGCCGCGCGCAAGGGGATCGCGCAGCTGCGCCAGGAATACGACAAGGGGCTGTCCACCATCCATCGCCCCGAATGGCTGGACCGGCTGAAGGCGAGCCAGCAGCAGTTCGACCGGTACGCCAAGGATTTCGACAAGGTCGTCGAGTGGAAGCGCGAGCAGGTCCGGCTGGTCAACGACGTGCTGGATCCCGCGGGCGTCAAGATGCAGGGTCTGTTCGAGACGCTGCACGGGATGGCCTTCGACGACGCCAACGAGGTTGCCGCCGCGGCGGCTCAGGCCGGACTGCAAAGCCTGATGGAGGCCCGTCTCTCATCCAACAAGATGCTTGGCCGCCACGACGACGAGTCGGCAAAGATCGCCGAGAAGTATTTCGCCGAGCTCGACCGAAAGATCGAGCGGGTGCACGGCGCCGTGGCCGGCACGCTCTACTCCAAGATCGACGACGAGATGCTCGCTCTGGCCGGCAAGTACCGCGAGTCCTTCCGCCGCACCAAGGAGGTGAACGGCCTGCTGGAGCGGCTGCTCAACACCGAGATGCGCAAGGTCAGCGAGGAGATCGCCGCCGACGTCGCCTTCATCCGCGAAGCCGGTGTGGCGGAGGAGCACGCGGTCGAGCGGGAAACCGACGAGCTGATCGATTCCGCGAAGGCGCTGGTGCTGACGCTGTCGCTGATCGGCGTCGCGGCGGGCCTGGTGGTGGCGCTGCTGATCGGGCGCGGCATTTCCGCCCCGATCATGCGCATCACCGACGCCATGCGGCGTCTCGCCGACGGCGACAAGGCGGCGGAGATCCCCGGCGTCGGCCGCCGCGACGAGGTTGGGCAGATGGCCGACACCCTCCAGGTCTTCAAGGAAAGCCTGATCGCCAACGACCGCATGCGCGCCGAGCAGGAAAACGCCAAGCGCCGCAACGAGCAGGAACGGCGCGCGGCGATGATGGCGCTGGCCGACGACTTCCAGGGCCATGTGGAGGGCGTGGTCGAGCACGTCTCCTCGGCCTCGACCGAGATGAACACCACCGCCAGCGCCATGGCCGCGGTGGCCGAGCAGGCGACCCGCCAGTCGGCCGCGGCCGCCGCCGCCGAGGAAGCCTCCGCCAACGTGCAGACGGTGGCGTCGGCGGCCGAGGAGCTGACCTCCTCCATCGCCGAGATCAGCCGCCGGGTGACCGAGTCCACCGGCACCATCCAGCTCGCCGTGGACAAGGCCGAGCGCACCAACGAGATCGTCGGCGGCCTGAACGTCGCCGCCCAGAAGATCGGCGCCGTCGTCCAGCTCATCCAGGACATTGCCAGCCAGACCAACCTGCTGGCCTTGAACGCAACCATCGAGGCGGCGCGCGCGGGCGAAGCGGGCAAGGGCTTCGCCGTGGTGGCCAGCGAGGTCAAGCTGCTCGCCAACCAGACCGCCAAGGCGACGGACGAGATCGGCCAACAGATCAACGCGGTGCAGGGCGCCACCGATCAGGCCGTCGGCGCCATCGAGGACATTTTGAAGACCATCGGCGACGTCAGTCGCACCTCGACGCAGATCGCCGAGGCGGTCGGGCAGCAGCAGGCCGCCACCGCCGAGATCGCTCGCAACGTCGAGCAGGCCGCCCAGGGCACGCAGGAGGTCGCCACCAACATCCACGGCGTCAGCGAGGCCGCCGTCGAAGCCGGCCGCTCCGCCGATCAGGTGCTGCGCGAGGCCGGCGAACTGGCCAAGCAGTCGGTGACCCTGCGCAAGGAAGTGGACAGCTTCATCGCCAAGGTGCGCGCGGCCTAATATTTTCCCTCAGACGGCTCTCAGCGGATCTTCGATCCGCCTGACGCCGGCAGCGCAAACAAAGTTTGCGCGAGAGGCGGGCGGGGCCATCCGGCCCCTTGCCTTCGCGGCCATGGGGCCGCGGGGCCGCGGTCGCGGCCCATTTCGGCGCCTACCCGAACAGCCGCGCCAGCACCGGCAGCAGCACCGCCGTCGCCAGCCCGTTCAGCCCCATTGCCAGCCCGGAAAACGCGCCGGCGGTCTCGTTGACCTGCAAGGCGCGGGCGGTGCCGATGCCGTGCGCCGCGACTCCCATGCCGAAGCCGCGCGCCCGCCAGTCGGTCACCCGGATCAGGTTGAGGACCGTCGTGCCCAGCGTCGCCCCGACGATCCCCGTCAGGATGACGAACACCGCGGTCAGCGAGGGCAGGCCGCCGAGCTGCTCGGCGATGCCCATGGCGATGGGCGTGGTCACCGACTTGGGCGCCAGTGACAGCAGCGTCTTCCCCGACGCGCCGAACAGCCAGCCGAGCGCCACCGCACTGCCCGCCGCCGTCAGCGAGCCCACCAGCAGCGCGGCCAGCATGGCCGGCGCCGAGCGGCGCACCTGATGGAACTGGTTGTACAGCGGCACCGCCAGCGCCACCGTCGCCGGGCCGAGCAGGAAGTGCACGAACTGCGCGCCGTCGAAATAGCGCTTGTAGTCGATGCCGGCACCCTTCAGCACGGCGACCAGCAGCAGCACCGCGATCAGCACCGGGTTGACCAGCGGCGTGCGCCCGCAGCGCTCGAACGCCCATACCCCGACCTGATAGGCCAGCAGGGTAAGGGTCAGCCACGCCAGCGGGCTGGCCGACAGATAGACCCAGACGTCGGCCAGTCGCTCGTTCATCGCCCCGGCGTTCATGCCCCGGGTCCCCCGTTGCCGGTGCGCTTCAGCAGCGCCGCCATCACCCAGGCGGTCACGGCGATGGACAGGAGCGTGCTGCCGATCAGGGCGGCGGCGATGGGCAGCGCCTCGTCCGACAGGCGCCCGAGATGCGCGACCACGCCGACCCCGGCCGGCACGAACAGCAGCGACAGGTTGCGCAGCAACCCGCCCGCGGTGTCGCTGACCGGCCGCGGCACGCCGCCGCGCACCAGCAGCCCGGCGAACAGCAGCAGCATGCCCAGCACCGGGCCGGGGATCGGCAGCTTCAGCACCAGCACGGTCAATTCGCCGACGAGCTGGCAGACCAGCAGGATGGTGATCGAGCCCAGCATGGTCAGAGGTCCATGCCGACCAGCGCCGAGAGGTCGCGGACCTCGGTCACCGGGTCGCCGGCGTACTCGCGCGGCCGGCCGGCGCGGTTGACCCAGACCACGCGGAAGCCGAAGGCGCTCGCCCCCGCCGCGTCCCAGGCGTTGGAGGACTGAAACGAGATGCCGGCCGGCGGCACGCCCAGGTGCTTTTCCGCCAGCTCGTAGACGCGGCGGTCGGGCTTGTAGATGCCGATCTCCTCGACCGAGATGACGGCGTCCAGCAAATCGCCGATGCCCGCCGCCTGCACCGCGTCGGCCAGCATCTGCGGCGTGCCGTTCGACAGGATGGCGGTGCGGGCACCCCGCGCCTTCAGCGCCGCCAGCACGTCCGGCACCTCCGGGTAGGCGTCCAGCGTGCGATAGGCGTCCAGCAGCGCGGCGCGCAACTCGCCCCCCGGCACGCCGGTGGCGGCCATGGCATAGTCGAGTGCGCGCTCGGTCAGCGCCCAGAAATCCGGGTGGCGGCCGATCAGGCTCTCGACCCAACTGTATTCGAGCTGCTTGCCGCGCCACAGCTCCGCCAGCCGTTCCCATTGCGGGCCGACCGCGGCTGCGTGGCGGGAGGCGGCGGAGTGCACGTCGAACAGCGTGCCGTAGGCATCGAACACATACGCGGCAATGGGCATGGCGCGGCTCTCCTTGTGGCGCGCCGAAGTCTAAACCACGCGGCGCCCGGCGTGACAGTGAACTTCCGTCTGCGTTATCCTTCCAGACAAAGAAGAGACCGGGAGGAACAAGACCATGGACACCCCTTTGTGGAGCCCGTCCGCCGAGCGCGTGGCGGCGTCGAACCTGACCGCGTTCCGCGAGGCCGCCAACGCCCGCTTCGGCCTGTCGCTCGGCGACTATGAGGCGCTGTGGGACTGGTCGGTGGCGAAGAAGGAGGACTTCTGGCGCTTCCTGTGGGACTGGGCCGGCATCCGGGGTGAGCCGGGAAGCACCGTCCTGCGCGACGGCGACAGGATGCCCGGCGCGCAGTGGTTTCCCGAGGCCCGGCTGAACTACGCCGAGAATTTGCTGGCCGGCTCCGCTGACGAGGCCCTGGTGTTCTGGGGCGAGGACAAGGTCAAGCGCCGGTGGTCCCGCGCCGAACTGGTTGCCGAGGTTTCCCGCCTGCAACAGGCGCTGAAGGCCGCGGGCGTCGGCGTCGGCGACCGGGTCGCCGCCTACATGCCCAACATGCCCGAAACGCTGGCCGCCATGCTCGCCACCGCCAGCCTGGGCGCCACGTGGTCGTCGTGCTCGCCGGATTTCGGCGTGCAGGGCGTGGTCGACCGATTCGGCCAGATCGAGCCCAAGGTGCTCTTCTTCCCCGACGCCTACTGGTACAACGGCAAGGCGCACGACGTGCGCGGCAAGGCCGCAGAGGTGTTGAAGGATCTGCCCAGCGTCAGCCACGCGGTGTGCGTCCCCTACGTCGCCGGGGATGCGGATGTTTCCGCGGTGCCGAAGGGCGTGGCCTATCGCGACTTCCTGGCGCCCTACACGGCCGGGGAACCGGCGTTCGAGCGGGTGCCGTTCAACCACCCGCTGTTCATCCTGTATTCCTCGGGCACCACCGGAAAGCCCAAGTGCATCGTGCATGGGGTCGGCGGCACGCTGTTGCAGCACGTCAAGGAGCACCGGCTGCACTGCGACCTGAAGCCGGGCGACCGGATGTTCTACTTCACCACCTGCGGCTGGATGATGTGGAACTGGCTGATCACCGGGCTGGCCAGCGGCGCCACGCTGCTGCTCTACGACGGCTCGCCGTTCGCGCCGGACGGCAACATCCTGTTCGACTACGCCGACGCCGAGTCGATGACGCTGTTCGGCACGTCCGCCAAGTACATCCAGTCGCTGGAAAAGGCCGGGCAGGAGCCGAAGAGCACCCACAGGCTCTCCACGGTGAGGACGATGACCTCGACCGGTTCGCCGCTGATGGCGGAGAACTTCGATTACGTCTATCGCGACATCAAACAGGACCTGCACCTGGCGTCGATCAGCGGCGGCACGGACATCATGGGGTGCTTCGTGCTTGGCAACCCCGCTGCCCCGGTGTGGCGGGGCGAGATCCAGACGCGCGGCCTGGGGCTCGCGGTGGAGGCGTTCTCCGACGACGGCCACCCCGTGCGCGGCGAAAAGGGCGAGCTGGTGTGCACCAAGCCGTTTCCCTCAATGCCCATCGGCTTCTGGAATGACCCGGACGGGGCGAGGTACCGCAGCGCCTATTTCGACCGCTTTCCCAACATCTGGACGCACGGCGACTTCATCGAGCAGACGGAACACGGCGGCTGGGTGATCTACGGACGCTCCGACGCGGTGCTGAACCCCGGCGGCGTGCGCATCGGCACGGCGGAGATCTACCGTCAGGTCGAGCAGTTGCCGGAGATCATGGAGGCGATCTGCATCGGCCAGGAGTGGGACGGCGACGTGCGGGTCGTGCTGTTCGTCGTGCTGCGCGAGGGGATGACGCTCGACAAGGCGATGGAGGACGCCATCCGCAAGCGCATCCGCGACAACTGCTCGCCGCGGCATGTGCCGGCGAAGATCGTGCAGGTGACGGACATCCCGCGCACGCGCTCCGGCAAGATCACCGAGCTTGCGGTGCGCGACGCGGTGCACGGCCGGCCGATCAAAAACACCGAGGCGCTCGCCAACCCGCAGGCGCTCGACGAGTTCACTGGGCGGCCGGAGCTTTCCTCATTATAAGGCCGCCATGGCGAATCGTTCCCTCTTCCTCGACCTCGACGGCGTGCTGGCCGACTTCGACCGCGGCGTGCGGGCGGTCACCGGCAAGCCGCCGGAGGAACTGCCCACAAAAGTCATGTGGCGCGAGCTGTCGCGCCACAAGGACTTCTACGGCACGCTGGAGTTCATGCACGACGCGCAGGAGCTGTGGCGCTTCTGCGAACCGTTCGAACCCACCATCCTCACCGGCCTGCCGCTGGGCTCGTGGGCGCCGGAGCAGAAGCGGCGCTGGGTGGCGCGCATGCTAGGCTCCCACGTGAAGGTCATCACCTGCATGGCCCGCGACAAGCACAGCTACGCCCATCCCGGCGCCGTTCTGGTCGACGACCGCGAGAAGGCGCGCGAGCCCTGGGAGGCGGCCGGCGGCATTTTCGTCCTGCACACCAGTGCCGAAAACTCCATCGCCGCCCTCAAAAATATTGGATTTTAAGCATCGATTCGCGGTGGAACGTGTGGAAACACGGTTAACGGCTGTGTTGCGGTGCGTCAAAAAAGCGCGCTTCTGCAAGGCATTGATGCATGAACGCCACACGTTGCCTAAGAATGCCGGCCTAGCAATAAATTCGCAGTTGCCGCCGCGCCATTCACTCTTGTGCTGATGGTTTCCATCTGCCAATAACACCCAAAGCCCATTTTCGACGCTTTCACGGGAGTGCTTTCATGAACCAGGCCGAACTGATCGAATCCGTTGCCACCACCGCCGGCATCAAGAAGACCGAGGCCGCCAAGGTGGTCCAGGCTGTGTTCGAGGGCATCTCGGGCGCGCTGGGCAAGGGCGAGGAAGTCCGTCTGGCCGGCTTCGGCATCTTCGAGGTGGCCGAGCGCGCCGCCCGCGAAGGCCGCAACCCGCGCACCGGCGAAGTCGTGAAGATCGCCGCCTCCAAGGCGCCGAAGTTCAAGCCGGCCAAGCAGTTGCGCGACTCCGTCAACGGCTGATCCCCACTCGTCAGCCGCAGGGAGCCGCCATGTCGAACGATACCTCAGAGCTTCAGGTCCTGACCGCCAAGGTCGTTGCCGCGTATGTCGGCAAGAACCCCGTGGCGGTGAGCGATCTTTCCACGCTTATCAACAGCGTCCAGTCGGCATTCCAGGGCCTCGGGGAAGACAAGGCGGCTCCGCAGAAGACGGAGCAGACGCCCGCCGTTCCGATCAAGAAGTCGGTGACGCCGGACTACATCGTTTGCCTGGAAGACGGTAAGAAGCTGAAGATGCTCAAGCGGCATCTGAAGACCGTCTATGATCTGTCGCCGGACGAATACCGCATCAAGTGGTCGCTGCCGCCGGAGTACCCGATGGTGGCGCCGAATTACGCGAAGGCGCGTTCGGAAATGGCGACCAAGCTCGGCCTCGGCCGCAAGAAAGCCTTCCAGGGCTAACCGCCCGGCCGATCTTCGCAGTCTTCACGGCAGGCGCTCCCCTCCCAAGGGGGGCGCCTGTCGCGTTTTTTGGCCTGTCGCTTTTTGGGGAGTGGTTCAAAGCCGCGCCTTCAGCCAGTCGCTCACCTCGCGGCAGACGGCTTCGGCGGTTTCGTCCAGCCCGTGCGACGCGCCGGGCATGAGGACGAGCTTCTTGGGCTCGCGCGCGATGCGGTGCACGTACAGGGAGCACTGCGGCGCCAGCACCTCGTCGGCCTCGCCGTGGATCAGCAGCAGCGGAATGCCCAGATCGTGCGCCACGTCGGCGCCGAACCCCTGCGTCGCCAGCGTCACCACCGTGCGCACCAGATCCGGCCGCGCCACCGCCGCTTGCAACGCCACAGCGCCGCCCAGGGAATGGCCGATCACCGCCGCGTCGCGCACCCCTTGCGCGCTCAGGAAGTCCAACCCGGCCAGCACGTCCAGCACCGCCTCGTCCAGTCGGGTCGGAAAGCGGAAGCGCACGCGCAGCGACTGGATGCCGTGGCGGGTCAGATCCTCGCACAAGCGCGGGTAGAGGCCGCGGGCCGGCGTGTCGAAACCGCCGCCGATGCCGCCCACCCAGATCGCGCCGCGTGTGGCGCCGTCCGCCGGGTAATGCCGCGCCTCGATGCTGCCGCGGCCGGCGCCCAGCGTTACCGTGCGGTAGCCCTTGTCCAGGGTCGCCATACGCTCGTCTCCCACGGGGTTTCCTTTGCTAACAGCGCCGGTGCGGCGGGGTTTCCGGGGACTCTTGCGTCCACCGCCTGTTGTGCTGTCGGCGGCAACAGATCATGGGAGTTTCCAATGCCCAAGCTGCAACGCATCTCGCTCGATACCGTGAAACGCGCGGCCGACCTCGCCTCCGAGGCGGTGGAGGACCGCCAGCGCTACGTCGCCGGCATGCGCAACATCGACCTCGGCGAGCAGGTGGCCGAGCGCGGCTCGCGCAACCCCACCGATCTGGACACGCTCAACGTCGTCCCGGCCGAGGCCAGCGCCGCCATCGACGAACTGAAGACCCTGCTGGCCGGCCTGACGCCGGAGGAGCGAATCGAACTGCGTGCCGTGATGCTGGTCGGGCGTGGCGACTACGCCGCCAACCAGTGGGACGAGGCGCTGATGAACGCCGGCAGCGCCCCGGACGCCAGCTCCCCCGCCGACATCGCCGAGAAGATCGAGCTGCACGATTTCCTGATGAAGGGCCTCTACGCCCTGGACCTGATGGACAAGGAGGGGCAATGAGCGTCGAAACGCTGGCCCGCCGGGCCGTCGAGGCCCCGGTGCAGGCGCTGAACCGATTGCAAGGGCCCGGACCGGACGGGCAGGGCGCCGCCGCCGGCCCGGCCGAGCGCTGGATCGCCATCATGGGCGGCACGGCGCTGGGGCTGGCGGGCTTGAGGCGTGGCGACTGGGTCGGCCTGACGCTGGCGGCGTGCGGCGGCGGGCTGTTCTTCGCCGGCGCCGCCGGTGTGCCGCTGGCCGCTCCGGTGGCGCGGCAGGTGCCGCGCGTCGCCGGCATGGTGCCGGGGCTCGACCGCGAGCCGACCACCGTGCAGGCCAGCGTCACCATATCCGCACCGCGGGAGAAGGTTTTCCGCTTCTGGCGCAACTTCGGCAATGTGCCCAAGGTGATGAGCCATCTGGAGGTCGTGGAGATCGAGTCCGCCACCCGCTCCTGCTGGAAGGCGCGCGGGCCGGGGGGCGTGGAGGTGCGCTGGCATTCGGAGATCGACAAGGAGCGCGAAGGCGAGCTGATCTCCTGGCACACCGTCGAGGACGCCGACCTGCCGCACCGCGGTCAGGTCATGTTCAAGGACGCGCCGGGCGGACGCGGCACCGAGGTTCGGTTGACGCTGGTCTACCGGCCGCCGGGTGGGCAGGCCGGGCGCGCGGTGGCGCGGCTGTTCGGCTCGGCGCCGGGGCAGCAGGCCCGCGAGGCGCTGCGCAAGCTCAAGTACCTCATGGAAGTCGGCGAGATGCCGACCACCGAGGGGCAGCCGCATGGCGTGCGTGGAACGATAAAGGTGACCCCATGATGAAGGCGCTCTGCTGGAACGGCGTGAACGATCTGCGGGTGGAGCGGGTGGCGGACCCCAAGCTCATCAACCCGCACGACGTCATCATCAAGGTCATTCTGTCGTCGGTGTGCGGGTCGGACCTGCACCTGCTGGACGGCTATGTCCCCACCATGCAGCCCGGCGACATCATCGGCCATGAATTCCTCGGCGAGGTGGTCGAGAAGGGGCCGGAGGTGCTGACGCTCAACCGCGGCGACCGGGTCATCACCGTGTCGGTCATCGGCTGCGGCAAGTGCTGGCATTGCCAGCACGAGGAATATTCGCTGTGCGACAACTCCAACCCGCACCCGCATTACGAGGAGACGGCGTACGGGCAGAGCACGGCGGGCATCTTCGGCTACAGCCATGCTTTCGGCGGCTACGCCGGCAGCCACGCCGAGTACGTCCGCGTGCCGTTCGCCGACAACAACTGCTTCCGCGTGCCGGACGGCGTCAGCGACGAGCAGGCGGTGTTCGTCTCGGACGCAGCACCCACCGGCTACATGGCCGCCGACATGGGCGGCATCCGACCGGGCGACATCGTCGCCGTGTGGGGCTGCGGCGGCGTCGGGCAGATGGCGATCCGCAGCGCGTACCTCATGGGCGCCGAGCGCGTCATCGGCATCGACCGCTACCCGGACCGCCTGCGCGCGGCGCAGATGCGGGCCGGGGCCGAGCCCTTGGACTACACGCGCGCGGACGTCTTCGATTCGCTGATGGCGATGACCGGCGGGCGCGGGCCGGACGTCTGCATCGACGCGGTGGGCATGGAGGCGAACGGCTTCGATACGGGTGTCGAGCACTGGTATGACAAGGCCAAGCAGATGGCCGGGCTGGAAACCGACCGGCCGGCGGTGCTGCGCGAAGCGATCCGGTGCTGCCGCAAGGGTGGCACGCTGTCCATCGTCGGCGTTTACGGCGGCGTGCTGGACAAATTCCCCATGGGTGCGGCGATGAACAAGGGCCTGACCTTCCGCATGGGCCAGCAGCACGGCCAACGCTACGCCGCGCGCCTGTTCGCCCACATCGAGAAGGGCGAACTGGACCCGTCCTACCTGCTGACCCACAAGTGGTCGCTGGACGACGGGCCGCAGGGCTACCGCATGTTCAAGCAGAAGGCGGACGACTGCATGCGCGTGGTCTTCGCGCCTTGAGAGGTTACGGGCATGAACATCGTCTATGCCTACATGGCCGAGCGGGGCGACGCGGTGCAGGCCGAGGTGCTGGCCCTGCTGCGCGCCCGCTTCGGCAGCGCCGATACGCTGAGCGTCGAGGAACGCGACGCCGAGACCGGCGGCGGGACCGACGTGCTGGTGACGGTGCGCGTCCCCGCCGACCACGTGGAGGCCGCCCTCGCGGCGGTCCGCGCCCACGACGCCGTCATCGACGCCGCCGCGGGGAGCTTCGGCGAGCGGGTGTAGGAAGCAGCTATCCCCGCAGCACCACCTGAAAGCGCGCCCCTTTGCCATTGCCGTCGCCCAACCGCAGTTCGGCGTCGATCTTCTCGGTCAGCGCCACCAGCACGCGCATGCCCAGGCCCGGCGAAGCGCCGGGGTCGAATCCCGGCTGCAGGCCGACGCCGTCGTCCGACACCGCCAGACGCAGCCGGCCCTCCGGCGTGCGGTCGAGCGTCACGCGCACCGAGCCGGGCTCGCCCGTGGGGTAGGCGTATTTGGCGGCGTTGGTCACCAGCTCGTTGACGATCAGGCCGAGCGTGATGGCGGTGTCGGCCGCCAGCGTCATTTCGATGGCCTCGACCTCCAACTGCCCATCGTCGAGCCCGAGCGCCCCGCCGATGTCGTCGCAGAGGTCGCGCAGGTATGGGGCGGACTCCACACTGTCCAGGCCGCTGGCCTGATAGAGGCGCCGGTGCACCAGGGCCACCGTGGCGATGCGCGTCGCCGTCTCCTCGAAGCGGACGCGGATGGCCGGGTCCTTGATGTCGATGGCCTGCATGTGGACCAGCAGCGCCACCATCTGAAGCGAATTCTTGATGCGGTGGTTCATCTCGCGCATCAGCAGTTCCTGCTGGCGCATCAACTCCTCGCGCTCGGCTTCCGCCTGCCGGCGCGCCGAGATGTCCTCGATGACGGACAGCACATAGGCCGTCCGGCCCGCCGCATCGCGCACCGCGGAACTGGACAGGCTCACCCACACCGTGCCGCCGCCCTTGAGCAGGTAGCGCTTCTCCTGGGTGAAGCTGTCCCGCTCGCCGGTGTAGAGCTGCTCGGTGAGGGCAAGGCCGGCGGCCCGTTCGTCGGGGTGGGTGACGTTCTGGAAGCCGAGGTCGAGCAATTCTTCCCGCGCATAGCCGACGATGGCGCAGAAGCGGTCGTTGACGCGCAGGAAGCGGCCGTCCCGGCCGGTTTCGGCGATGCCGACCGCCGCCTGCTCGAAGGCGGCGCGGTAGCGCGCCTCGCTGGCGGCGGTGGAATGCAGCGCCTTGATCAGGCGGTCGCGCGCTTGGCGCAGGTCCGCCTCCATGCGGACGCGTTCCTCGACGTCCTGCACGATGGTGACGCCCATCCGGATCTTGCCGTCCGCGTCGCGGACCGGCGTTGCGCTGATCAGCAGATGGGTTAGCCGGCCGTCGCCGCGCCGGTAGAGCATCGGCTCCTGATCGACCGTCTCGCCGTGGAGCACCGCCCGCGCCATGGGGTATTCCTCACCCCGATAAGGCGTGCCATCGGGATGCACCGCCCCATACTGCGCATAGTCCGCGGTGGTCTCCGACGGCTGCATGGGGTGGCCCAGCAACTCGATGCCCTTGTCGTTGTACAGGATCAGCCGGCCCGACGGCGCCTCGGCGACGGCGACGCCCAGCGGCAGTTGGGCCAGCACCGCATCGAATTGGGCATGGTTGATCCGGGCGCTGGCTTCCGCCTCGACGCGACGGATGGCGGCGCCCAGCAGGTGGGCGAAGCCCTGCATGAACAGGACGTCCATCTCATGGAAGTCCCGGGGCTCGCTGCCGTCCACCTCCAGCACGCCCCAAAGGGCGGCTTCGGTGTCGATCGGCACGTTCAGCGCGGAGATGACCCCATGCTCGGCCAGCAGGCGGTTCGCGTGCAACGGGCTCAGGCTGCGAAGATCCGAAACTGCCACCGGTTGCCGGGTGGCGAGCGAGCGGCCGGGCGGCGTGTCGGGATCGTTCGGCACCACCGTCCGGCCGATCACGCCCTCATACCAGCCCACACCGGCGATCACCAGGAAGTCGTCCGTCTGCGGGCGGTAGCGAAGGATCTTGGTGCGCCGGAAGTCCATGCCCTCTGCCGCGTCGGCCGCCGCCTGTTGCAACAGGGCGCCCAAGTCGTCCTCCGTCAGCGCGCGCGCGCCAAATCGGCTCAGGATGCGCTGATGGCGCAGGCTGGTCTGCAAAAGATCCGGCTGCGGGGCGCAAGGGCTGTGCGGGCTCGGGTGGTCCATGAGGCAAGAGTAGGCCAGTTTATTTTGATAGCGAACTAAGTCTGTGTCCGATAACATTCCCTTGCCAACACCAATTCCGGACTATGGAATCGTCTCCAACGGTGCGCGTTTGCCCCGTACGGGGGCAACGAGCCCTTGCGGCGGGGCGGCCCAGCGCACGACGTTGGCGATGACGCGCTGGATGCGCGGGTCGTGGTAGGTCGGGAAGGTCTCGTGACCGGGGCGGAAGTAGAAGACCCGGCCCATCCCGCGCCGCCAGCCGCAGCCGCTGCGGAACACCTCGCCGCCTTTGAACCAGGAGATGAAGACCAACTCGTCCGGCGGTGGCACGTCGAAGGGCTCGCCGTACATCTCCTCCTGCGGCAGTTCGATCATGTCGCCGATGCCCGCGGCCACGGGGTGGCCGGGATCGACCACCCACAGCCGCTCCGGCTCGCCGGCCACGCGGTATTTGAGGAAGCAGCCCGTCCCCATCAGCGCCAGGAACGGCTTGGAAAAGTGCGCGGAGTGCAGCGGCACGAAGCCCATGCCGGCCTCGGTGACGCGTTTCCTCACCCGTTCGGCCGCCGCGCCCGACACCTCGGCGTGCGCCTTGTGGCCCCACCAGACCAGCACGTCGGTGGCGGCCAGACGCTCCTCGCTCAGTCCATGCTCCGGTTCGTCCAGCGTGGCGGTGGTCACGTGCTCCAGGCCGTGGGCGCGCAGCGCGTCGGCCAAGGTGGTGTGAATTCCCTCCGGGTAGAGGCGGGCGACCGCCTCGTCGCGGCGTTCGTGAAGGAACTCGTTCCAGATAAGGACGCGTTGCATGCGGATTGTTTCCTGATCGAATGGTGTTCTTCGCAAGGCGTGGCCGACAGCGTGCCACCCGACCATGCGCAATGCCACATCGGGCGCGCGGACACGGGATCAATGTGCCTTGCCGGCTGTTTGTGGGGGACCCGATGGATAAGTTTCACTCACCGAAAGGCTATAACCCTGTGACCAGCGCCGCCGTCCGATCCGAAGACGCGCCCATGCCCGCCGTGCTGCGCCGCTACCCCGTGGGGGCCGAAGTGCTGCCGGGCGGAGCGGTGCATTTCCGCCTGTGGGCGCCCAAGTGCAGCCGCGCCTCGGTGCTGATTGGGCCGGACATTGGGCCCGATGCTCGTGCGGAGCCGCTGGAGGCGGAGGGCGACGGCTATTTCTCGGCGCTGGTGGACGGCGTGCCGGTGGGCAGCCGGTACCGCTTCCGCGTGGATCAGGACAAGACGCCGTACCCGGACCCGGCTTCGCGTTTCCAGCCTGAAGGGCCGCACGGGCCGTCGCAGGTGGTGGACCCGTTCCGCTTCGACTGGACCGACCACGCGTGGCAAGGCCGCTCGATCCGGGGGCAGGTCGTCTACGAGATGCACGTCGGCACCTTCACCCCCGAGGGCACTTGGGACGCGGCCATGGAACAGTTGCCGCGCTTGGCCGAGTTGGGCGTCACGGTGCTGGAGTTGATGCCGGTGTCGGAGTTCTCCGGCCGGTTCGGCTGGGGCTACGACGGGGTGAACCTGTTCGCGCCGACGCGGCTGTATGGCGAGCCCGATGCCATGCGCCGCTTCGTCGACCGTGCGCACGGCTTGGGGTTGGCGGTCATTCTCGACGTGGTCTACAACCACTTCGGGCCGGACGGCAATTATCTGAAGTGCTTCTCGGACGCCTACTTCACCGGCAAGTACGAGAACGAGTGGGGCGAGGCGATCAACTTCGACGGACCGGACAGCGGCCCGGTGCGCGAATACTTCGTCATGAACGCCGGTTATTGGGTGGACGAGTTCCACCTTGACGGATTGCGGCTCGACGCCACGCAGCAGATCTTCGATTCCTCGCCGGTCAACGTGATGGCGGAGATCAGCGCGGCGGTGCGCGCGGCGGCGCGCGGCCGCGCCACCATCCTGGTTGGCGAGAACGAGCCGCAGCACTCCGAACTGCTGCGCCCGTGCGAGGAGGGCGGCGGGGCTTGCGGCCTGGACGCGCTGTGGAACGACGACTTCCACCATTCCGCCATGGTGGCGCTGACCGGGCGGAACGAGGCGTACTACACCGACTATCGCGGCACGCCGCAGGAATTCGTGTCGGCCATGAAGTACGGCTTCCTCTACCAGGGGCAGTGGTACGCATGGCAGAAAAAGCGGCGCGGCATGCCGGCGTTCGGCGTCGATCCGGCGGCCATGGTCACCTTTTTGCAGAACCACGACCAGATCGCCAATTCCGGGCGGGGCTTGCGCGTGCACGCGCTGACCGCGCCGGGGCGTTACCGGGCGTTCACCGCGCTGATGCTGCTCGGTCCCGGCACGCCCATGCTGTTCCAGGGGCAGGAGTTCGCGTCCTCGTCGCCGTTCTTCTACTTCGCCGACCACAAGCCGGATTTGGCCGAACTGGTGGCGAAGGGGCGGGGCGAGTTCCTGGCGCAGTTCCCCAGCATCGCCACGCCGGCCATGCAGACGCAACTCGCCGTGCCGCACGATCCGCGGACCTTCGAGCGCTCCAAGCTCGATCCCGCCGAGCGCGAGCGGAACGCCTGGGCGACGGCGCTGCACCGCGACCTGCTGCGCCTGCGCCGCGAGGATGCGGTGTTCCGCGCCCAGCGCCCGCGCGGCCTGGATGGCGCCGTGCTGGCCGAGGAGGCGTTCGTCCTGCGCTTTTTCGGTGAGGACGGCGACGATCGGCTGTTGCTGGTCAACATGGGGCGCGACCTCACCCTGACGCCGGTGCCGGAACCGCTGCTCGCCCCGCCGCTCGGTCACCGCTGGCGCCTGCTGTGGTCCAGCGAGGAGCCGGTCTACGGCGGCGGCGGCACGCCGGAGGTGGAAACCGACGGCTCCTGGCACCTCTCCGGCCACGCCGCGATGGTGCTGGCACCTCGTACGGAATAAGGAAAGCCATGCCTGAGATCGTCCGCACGCTCGGCCGCGACATTCTGACCTCGGCCCCGGACGCGGCGCTGACCCGCGAATGGCTGGTGTCCAACGGGCTGGGCGGCTACGCCTCGTCCTCGGTCAGCGGCGCCGTCACCCGGCGTTATCATGGATTGCTGATCGCCGCCTTGCCGGCGCCGCTCGGCCGCGTCGTCATGCTCAGCCAGCTCAACGACGTGATTATCTTGCCGGACGGCACGGAGCGGCGGCTGACCAGCCACGACCCCGGCCCCAACTCGCGCAGCGGCGACTGGCAGGGGCACGTGGCCGAGTTCCGGCTGGAGATGGGGCTGCCGGTCTGGCGCTATGAGCTGGACGGCATCATCATCGAGAAGCAGGTGGTGCTGCCGTACCGGCAGAACATCGTGCACGTCACCTACCGCGTGGTGAAGGCGCCGGAGGCGGTGCAGCTGCGCCTGCGGCCGGTGCTGGCGTTCCGTCGGCTGGAAGCGGCGGTGGACCAGCCGCTGGCCCGCGACTACCGCGTCGTCGCCGACGGTCACCATTACGACGTGTGGGCCGGCCCCGACCTGCCGGTGCTGCGCATGACCATCGAGGGCGCGCAGATGCCGCTGACGCTTGACGGCGGCGCCCGGCGCGACCTGTTCTATTCGGTCGAGGCGGAGCGCGGCTACGATTCCCGCGGCTCGCTGTGGACGCCGGGCTATTTCAGCGGCCCGCTGCACCAGGGGCAGACGCTGACCTTCGCGGCGGCCACCGAATCCTGGCAGCGCGTCGAGGCGCTGCCCCCCGACGACGTGCTGAAGTTCGAGCACGAACGCCGCCGCCGGCTGGTGCGAACGTCGCATCCCTCGCTTCGCCAGGGGCCGATGGCCGAGCTGGTGCTGGCGGCGGACAGCTTCGTCTTCGTGCCGGCCGGCCGGCTGGTGGACCAGATGCGCGCCCGCGCCGAGGGCGACGAGGTGCGCACGGTGATCGCCGGCTACCACTGGTTCACCGACTGGGGCCGCGACACCATGATCAGCCTGGAGGGGCTGACGCTGACCACCGGGCGGCACGTCGAGGCGGGGTGGATCCTGCGCACCTTCGCGCATTACATCCGCCACGGCCTGATCCCCAACATGTTCCCGGACGGCAAGGACGAGGGACTCTACCACACCGCCGACGCGACGCTGTGGTTCTTCCACGCGCTGAACCGCTATGTGCGGGCGACCGGCGACCGCCACACGCTGCGCATCATCCTGCCGCGGCTGGTCGACGTCATCGAGCACCACCGGCGCGGCACCGACTACGGCATCAGGATGGACGATGCCGATGGCCTGCTGCGCCAGGGAGAGGAGGGCTATCAGCTCACCTGGATGGACGCCAAGGTGGACGACTGGGTGGTCACCCCGCGCCGTGGCAAGGCGGTGGAGATCAACGCGCTGTGGTACAACGCGCTGTGCCTCACCGCCGGCTGGCTGGAGGAGGAAGAGGGCACCCAGGCCGCCGAGCCCTATCGGGCGATGGCGGCCAAGGCGCTGGCGTCCTTCAACAAGCGCTTCTGGAACGAGGGGCGCGGCTGCCTGTACGACGTCATCGACGGCGAGCATGGCGACGACGACGCCATCCGCCCGAACCAGATCTTCGCCGTCTCGCTGGACAACCCGGTGCTCGACCGCAAGCATTGGGAGGCGGTGGTCACCATCGTGCGCGAGCGGCTGGAAACGCCGGTCGGTCTGCGTTCGCTGGCGCCGGGGCATCCAGACTACAAGGCGAAGTACTTCGGCGATCTGCGGGCGCGCGACGCCGCGTATCACCAGGGCACGGTGTGGGCCTGGCTGATCGGCCCGCTGGTGGATTCGTGGCTGAAGCTGCACCCGGAGGATCTGGCCGGCGCGCGCAAGCTGCTGGACGGCTTCCTGCCGCACCTGAACGAGGCGGGCATCGGCACCATCTCCGAGGTCTTCGATGCCGAGCCGCCCTTCACCCCGCGCGGCTGCATCGCCCAGGCCTGGAGCGTCGCCGAAGTGGTCCGCTGCTGGGCCGCCACCGAACCGCCGATGGCCCAGGCGGCGGAGTAGGGGGCGGCAGAGTAGGGGGCATACTCCCTAGCGATAGATGTACCTCCGGCTCGGGCTTCTACCGATAGGGCTAGGTAGAACAGACTCGATGCAAGCCCGTTGGAATGGTTTATATTCGATTACCAGCGCTCTGGAATTTCCGGGGCGCGCGGTCCAGGAGGTGCCCATGCAGGATGTCTTCGGGACGTCTTGCGAGCCGCGCTCCACGCGGCATCCGGCCATGAGCGGCGGTCCCCGCCGTTTCGGCTATGTGGCGCCGACGCTGGCCGCCACCGTGTTCGCCGCGCTGATCCTGCACCTGTTGGCCGAGCTCGCCTCGCGGCTTGATGCCGGCGACCCGGCCGGCGCCGTCGCGGTGCTGCTGGGGGTGGCGGCGGTGCTGGTGACGCTGATGCCCTTCGCCGTGCTGTTTGCCTTGCGCGCGCGCCGTGCTTGGCTCGCCACCATGACGCCGGACGCCCGATCGGGCGGGTCGGCGCTGGTGTCCGGCCGGCGATGACCCCAACTCACGGTTTCGGTTGCGCCGGCCCGGATGCCTGCGCATAAACTCGACGCGCACCGTTCGCGAAGGGATGCGCACCGATGGGCCTGTTTGATTTTCTGAAGACTTCTGTCAAGGACGGCAAGAAGAAGCCCGGAGCGAAAGCGGCCGGTGCCCGCAAGGCGGCCAGCGGCAGCAGCATCGCCTTCGACGGCAAGAGCTTCCCGCTGGCGGCCATCACCACCAAGGGTTTCTCCACGTCGAGCTTCGACGGCTCGCTGATTTCCGGTCAGAACGCGCGGGTCACCGTGACCGTGGATGACCAATACGGCCGCTTCAGCTTTACCACCAACGTGATGATCAGCGAGGCCGACAACAGCAAATGCGTCGGCGCCTGGATGATGATCGCCCCCGATCTGGAGGCGGTCATCCGCAAGTACGGTCAGAACAAGAAAGCCGCCGGGAAGTGAATTTCCTGATCAGTGCGGCGCGGCGCCGATGGTGGCGCGGGCGCTGATCACGGGTTCGGCGGCGTTCACCAACTGCGGCGCCGCCAGATTGCGCATGCTGGCGATCCACTCCGACAGGGTGACGAACTCACAGCCCTTGGCGCGCAGCGTTGCGATGACGCGCGGCAGCGCGGTGGCCGTCGACGGGTAGGTGGAGTGCAGCAGGATGACGCTGCCGGTGCCGGCGTCGGTCTTCACGTGCTGGACGATCTTGTCAGGATCGCGCACCTGCCAGTCGCGGGTATCGACGTTCCACAGCACCGGGCTCATGTGCTCCTTACGGGTGTTCGCCAGCAGTTCCAGCGTGTAGCGGCCGTAGGGCGGGCGGAACAGCACCGGGTTGGCGCCGAAGCTGCGCAGGATGCGGTTGGTCTCGGCGATTTCGAAGCGCTGCGCTTCCGAAGGCATGGAGCGCAGATCGCTGTGCGTGAAGCTGTGGTTGCCGATCTCGTGGCCGGCGGCGACGAAGTCGCGGATCACGTCGCCGTGCTTGGACGCCGCGTTGCCGACCGGGAAATAGGTGGCGCGGATCTTCTCCTGGTTCAGGATGTCGAGGATCTGCCGGGTCACCGTGCGGTGCGGGCCGTCGTCGAAGGTCAGCGCGCAGAGGTTCCAGCCGCGCTTGGTCAGCACCGCCGGCATGATGTCCATGTCGGTGTCCGGCACCACGGAACCGAGCCGGCCGCGCCGGCGGGCGCGCTTCTCGATCTCGACCATCGTCGTAGCGTATTCGTCGTTGTAGAAGACGATGCCTTCCATGGGGTTGCTCTGCGACGCCTGGGCCGCCTGGGCCGCCTCCGGAAGCACGGCCGGCGCGGGTGCGGCCGGCACGGAAGCGACCTGTGCCGGTGCAGCCTGTGTCTGCGCCGTCTGTGTCTGTGCCGGCGCCGGCTTGGGAGCCGCCACCACCTCGGTCCGCGTGCCCGCGGTGGCGGGCCGGGGCGGCGGCGGGGCGGGGGCCGCCGCCGGTGGGGCCGGTGCCGCGGCCGAGGCCGCCGCGTCCTTGTCCAGCAGCACGCAGCCGAAGCCGGCGCTGACGATGCGGCGGCACAGCACGGCGGCGTTGCCGTCGGCCGTCATGGAGGCGCGCAACGCCACGCCGCCGCCCTGGCGCTTGGAGTCGAGCGTCACCACGGTGGGGGTCAGGCTGCGCGCAATGTCCGGTCCACGGCGCTGGATCTGCTGCCACGCCCACCACGCCTCGCCCTCTTTCTGAAAGAGGCCGAGCTGGAGCACGGGGCCACCCTTCGGCGCCGGGGCCGCTGCGGACGCCGGAACGGCGGCGTACAGCGAAACGGCTATGCCGAACAGCGCCGAGGAAAGGCGGCCGGTGCGGGCAGTCTGAAACGAAGGCAGGAGCGGCAAGGCAGTGGACCCCGTCTAAGGCCCGCAACTCTGTGCAGGACCAGTCGTCGGATACCACCCCTTTGAGAGTAATTCAAAGGACAAGGTAGGGGCGAACGGCCCCTCAGTCGCTTTCCTCGTCCGAGTTGCACGCAAGATACGGTCGGTAGAGGGCGTCCGCCTGCAAAATGTGCTCCCGCAGCCACCGGCTCAGGAAATCCAGCACTTCGTCGCCGAGGCCGGCCTGATCGCCCTCCACCACGCGGCGGCGGATCGCCAGCACCTGCTCGGTCAGGACGGCGTGCGTGCGCTTGTGGCCGGGCAGCGCCGGATAGCCGGCGCGCTCCATGTATTGCTCTTCCTTCTCGAAGTGGAAGACCGTGTAGTCGACCAGCTCGTCAAGCACCGCTTCCAGATTGATGCGGTCCTGCCGGCTCTCCGCCCCGGCCAGCTGGTTGATCAGCTCGATCAGCACACGGTGGTCGTTGTCGAGGTCTTCGACGCCGACGCTCATGCCGTCGTTCCAGGTGATGATGGTGACGGCCGCACGCATCTCCATGACCTTCAAGAACGCGTCGACAACCACCGGGTCGAACTCGATCCCGGCGCGGTCACGCACATAGGCGATGGCTTCGGCCTGCGGCCATGCGTCCTTGTAGGAGCGGCGGTGTGTCAGCGCGTCGAACACGTCGGCCACCGCGACGATGCGCGCCGACAGCGGGATCGCCTCGCCCTTCAGACCGCTGGGATAGCCGCTGCCGTCGAACTTCTCGTGGTGAAAGCCGGCGATCTCCGCCCCCATGGCGAGGTAGCCGCCGACCTCCGACAGGCGCGCCGCGCGCTCCAGGATGACACGGCCGTTGTGGCTGTGGTTCTGCATCAGCGCCCGTTCCTCGGGGGCGAGGCGGCCGGGCTTTTGTAGGATGCCATCGGGGATCGTCACCTTGCCGACGTCGTGCAGCATGCTGGCGACGCGCATCAGCTCGCGGAAACGGGCGTCGATGCGGTCGCGGTAGGGACCGGCCTGCTGGAGCGCGCGGGCGATCTCGTCGGTCAGCCGCGAGACGCGCAGGATGTGCTGCGAGGCGTAGGAATCCTTGTGCTCGGCCAGGGTGGCGAGTGCCACCACGCTGGCCTTGTGCACGCGCCGGAAACGCAGCTCGGCCAGCACCGTGTCGTCCGCAGCGGGATTGCGGGTGGGATTACGGGTGGCTGGGGGAGGGCCGCCGAGGGCGCGGCGGCCGATCCGGAAGCGCCGGCCCGTCGCGCCAAACTCAGTCGAACCCATCATCCTCTCCGCATGGACATCGGTCAATTTCACGTGGGTAAATAGTGCGGCTGCGTGGTGTGGTTTTTCAAGCCTCTTAGAAACTTAAGGTTTTTTGATCAGATGCGTTGGTAGAGGGAAGCGTCGGTCAATGCCGACAATCCGATGATGAGTTCCTCCGTACCGCCGCCCTCCACGCGCAGACGCGCGTGCGGCGGCAACCCGGTGCGCTGGTCGAAGGCGACGACGACCAGCACGCGGTGCGGCTGTCCGGTGCGGATGAAGCGGTCGCCGACCGCGATCGGTTTTTGCCGCCACGCCATGCGGATCCCCTCTGTGGCGGCGCCCACCGGCGCGCGCGTCTCAGGGAACTTGGGCGGGCATGGGAGCCCGGCAAGCGGGTACCTCCATGGCGGAATCCGGGGACGGAATCCGTGCGGAACCAAGGGCTGCGCTGCCCGGTTAAGAAGCCGCAGCCTTCATAGACTTCCCGCCCGCTGCCGCCCATTGCCGCCCATTGCCCAGGAGGAGAGCACCCGGAATGGCCGATGACCTGGAAGACCGCATCCGCCGGCGCGCCCATCAGATCTGGGAGCGCGAAGGCCGCCCGGAGGGGCGTCATGCCGACCATTGGGCGCTTGCCAAGGAGGAGATCGCCATCGAGGACAACTATGGCGAAACCCTGAAACCCAACCCCGCGCATGGGCCTGACGACACCGCCGCACGCACCGAGCCGGTCGAGCCGGTGCTGAGCATGGCGAGCCAGGGAGAGATGCCGGGCATCACCGACCAGGGCGAGGAGTTCCAGATCCCCGGGCGCGGCGACCGTGCGCCCTGGCCGGAAACCGACACCGACCGTGCCCGCGACCGCGGCGCCACCGGCTCGGCGCCCGTCACAGGGGAGCCGGGGCGCCGGAAGGGACGCAGCAAAGTCGCCGGCTGAGAACGCGCCTCACGAGGGGGACCGCCATGAACACGAACCTGGAAATCGCCTTCCACAACATGGACACGTCCGAAGCGTTGGAGGCTTACATCCGCGAACGCTCGGAAAAGCTGGAGCGCATGTACGACCGTCTGGTCGGCATGCGCGTCGCTGTGGAGAAGCAGCACCGCCAGCACCGCACCGGCAATGTCTTCGACGTCCACATCGAACTGATGGTGCCTGGCCAGGACATCGTCGTCAGCCGCAAGCCGGCCAAGGCGCACGAGAAATACGTCAACCCCGACGCCCGCACCTCGGTGCGCGACGCCTTCGACGCGGCGGAGCGCCAACTCATCGAGTACAAGCAGAAGCAGCGCGGCGCCGTGAAGGTGCACGATGCCGAGGAGCCCGGCTACATCACGCAGATCAACGGCGACCACGGCTTCCTGCGGACCAACACCGGCACGCAGCTCTATTTCCACCGCAACTCGTGCATCAACGTGGTGCTGGAGGAACTGCACCAGGGCGACCCGGTGAAGTACGTGGAGACGGTGGGCGACACCGGCCCCACCGCGTCCAAGGTCTGGCGTGCGGCGGGATCGGAAACCGAACTGGCGCGGACGTGAGAGGGGAGTATCGGTCACCATTCTTCACGGATGTCACGGATTGAGGCACGGATTTCACGGATTTTTTGATGCTTGCAGCGCCGTGGCCCACGGGCAGGCGCGCGCTGCGGCAAGATTAAAAAATCCGTGTAATCTGTGTCCAAATCCGCGAAATCCGTGTGAATTCAGTGGTTCCCATTGAAGGACTCACTCCACCAGCTTCTGGTGCTCCAGGAACGCGGCCTTCAGCAGCGCCTTCAGCTCGTCCGGGTAGTTCTGGAAGCGCACGGAGATCTGCTCCTTGGCCCGGTTCACGTGCACCACCACCACCTGGGTCTCGGCCGTGACCTCCGGGCGGCCGGCCAACGCCAGACGGACATCCACCACCTTGCCGTGCCGCCACGGCAGGTCGGGTGCCTGGAGGCACAGGCCGCCGACCGACCAGTTGCGGGTGCGGTGCTCGCCGCGTTCGCTGGTCGCCACGATCACCGGGCGGACGTAGCGCTTCTGCCGTCGCCGCTCGTGGGGCTCGGCGGGGCGGGGCGGCGCCGTGTCGCCCGGCGTCAGGCCCGAGCCCTCCAGCCGTGCACGGTCCAGGCGCACCGAGCGCACGATGGCCTGGTGCAGGTCGGCATCGCGCAGATCGGCGCCCGACAGGTCGGCGCCGTCGAAGTTGGCCGGCCATGAGCGCCCGCCGGACAGCACCAGCGGCTTTGCCACCGCGCGCGCCAGCACCACTCCCTTGAGCACGCATCGGCGCAGCGTGGCACCGCGCAGATCGGCGCGGGCGAGGTCGGCGCCTTCCAGTTCGCTGTAGGACAAATCCACCATCTGCAAATCCGCCCCGGCGAGCCGCGCGCCCGGCAACCGGCAGCGTCGCAGCCGCGCCGCCGCCAGCACCCGCCCGGCCAGTTCGATTCCCGGCGGCAGCGCCACCAGATCGAGGTCGAGGCGGGTGCCGGCGTGGCCCTGCCGTTCGACCCACGCCTCGTGCGCCGCCAGCGCGGCGAGGAACGCCGCAGCGGTCATCGGCGTGCAGCGCGGCTCGACGATGGCGTCGGGCGGCAGCGCGAAGGGGATGAAGGTGCGGTCCAGCGTGGCGCGGTCGATCACCGTGCCGCCGAAGATGGCGCCGTCCAGCGTGGCGCCGGTCAGGTCGATGCCGAGCAGCACCGCCGCGGACAGCTCCGCCCCAGTCAGGTCGGCGTCGTTGAGGTCGGCGCCCGACAGGTCGCAGCCGGTGAAATTGGCCCCGGTGAGGATCGAGCGCTCCATCTGCGCCTCGGTCAGGCGCGTGAGGCCGCCGGCCCGGACGGCCGCCGCCGCGGGTCCGCCGACCTCTTCCATCAGTTCGCCGGCCCGGCAGTCGGCCCCGCGCATCACGGCGTCGGTCAGCACAGCGCGGTGCAGGTTGGCGCCGCGCAGGTCGGCACCGGACAGGTTGGCCCCGGTGAGGTCGGCGCGCTCCAGGTCAGCGCCGAACAGGTCGGTCTGGCTGAGGTCGGCGGTCATCAGTCTGGCGCCGGCCAGATTGGCGCCGGCCAGCTTGGCCCCGGTGAGCGTCACCCGGCGCAGGTCCATTTCGGCGAGGTCGCGGAAGCTCAGGTCGGCCCGCCGCCCGCCGCGCCGCCGCAACCAGTTCTGGTGAGCGAGCAGTATGCCCTTGATCTCTTCGGTGTCGGCGGTGTCGCAGGTGAGCATGTGGAAACGCGGATGGGGAAGCTCAGGCTTGAGTATGCGCGCCCGCGCGCTGTCCGTCACGCATTGGCCGTCACGCGCTGCCCTTGAACCACGGGGGGTGAAGCGCCACTGTTCCAGCGTCCGTTGCGTTGCGGCATCGGTTTCGCCCGCGCGTTCTCGAAGAGTGCTTGGAATGATCGAACTGGATGAGCTGGAGCGCGACGCGCTGACCGAGCTGCTCAACATGGGGGTCAGCCGGGCCGCCACGTTCCTCAGCAAGATGGTGTCCGATCAGGTCACCCTGTCCGTGCCGACGGTCTCCATTGTCGAGCGCGAGACCGCCGTCCACACGCTCACCCGCGACGAGCCGGTGCAGTTCGTTGCGGTCGGGCAGAATTTCCAGGGCCGCTTTTCCGGCCGCGCGCTGCTGATCTTCCCCGAGGTCAACTCGCTGGAACTGGTGCGCGCCGCCGTTGGCGACGGCTACAGCCTGGAGGAGATCGCCGACCTGGAGCAGGAGGCGCTGACCGAGATGGGCAACATCATCCTCAACGGCTGCCTGTCGATCATCGCCAACTCGCTGCGCGAGACCCTCGACATCTCGCTGCCCAGCCTGCTGCGCGGCGATGGGCGCAGCATCCTCTACAGCCGCAGCGCCGACGACATGCCGAGCGACCATGTGCTGCTGCTCTACATCGACTTCTCGATCCGCAGCCGCAACGTCCGCGGCTACATCGCGCTGCTGATGGATCTGCCGTCGCTGACGGCGCTGCGCGAACTGATCCACCGGTTCATCGCCGGCATGGCACCGGAGGCCGGTCATGGCCAGCGACCGGGCTAATCCGCCCGCCCTCGCGCCGCCTGAGGTGCTGTCCGGCATCCTGGGCGCGCTCGATGCCGGGGTCGTCGTGCTGGATTCGGCGCGGCGCGTGCGTCTGTGGAACGGCTGGATGGAGCGCGCCACCGGCCGCCCGGCCGCCGATGCGCTGGGGCGCGGCTTTCTGGAGCTGTTCCCGGAGGTGCGCGAGTCGCGCATCGACGCGGCAATCGCCGACGCGCTGGAAAACGGAGCCCCGGCGGTGCTGTCGCACACGCTGAACCGTTTCCTGTTCGGGCTGAAGCGGGCGGATGGCCAGCCCATGGTGCACAGCACCACCGTGCGCCGCCTGGACGCCGGCGGCTATGCCGACACGCCGGGGCCGCTGTGTCTGGTGCAGATCGCCGACGTGACGCCCGCCGCCCAGCGCGACCGGCTGCTGCGCGAGCGGCGCGAGGCGCGTTACCGCGCGGTGGTCGACACGGCGCGCGACGCCATCGTCACCACCGACGTCGCCGGCACCATCCAATGGCTGAACCGCGCCGCCGAGCACGGCTTCGGCTACGGCGCGGCCGAGGCGGTGGGGCAGCCTATCGGCCTGATCCTCGGTGACGCCGCCGCGCTGTGGCTGGCGCCGCCCGACCCGGCGGGCGAGGCTGGCCCGTACGAGGCGGCCGGCCGGCGCAAGGGCGGCGGCACGGTGGATCTGGAGCTGTCGCTGGCGCGCTGGACGGTGGAGGGCCGCGGTTCGATCACCGGCATCCTGCGCGACGTGACCGAGCGCCGCCGCGTGCAGCAGGAACTGCACCGCGCCGTGGAGCAGAAGAGTTTGCTGCTGCGCGAGGTCAACCACCGCGTCAAGAACAGCCTGCATCTGGTGTCCAGCCTGATGCAGCTTCAGATGCGCGGCCTGGCGGACCCGGAGCTGCGGCGTCAAGTGCAGGACGCCATCGGCCGCATCCACGCCATCGCCCAGGTGCACTCGCGCCTCTACCAGACCGAGCGGTTCGAGACGGTGGAACTGTCCACCTACCTCCAGGCGCTGTGCGACGATCTGGTCAGCGCGTCCGGCGATTCGTCCGGCTTCCAGTTGCGGGTCGAGGCGGACGTGGTGGAGTTGCCAACCGACCACGCGGTGCCGCTCGGCCTCATCGCCAACGAGATGATCACCAACGCCATCAAGCACGGCGCCGGCCGGCCCCTGGAGGTGGTGGTGTCGTTGCGCCGCGCGGCGCCCCGGCTGCTGTTCACCGTCTCGGACAACGGCCCCGGCCTACCGGCGGACTTCAGCCTGAACGCCACCCGGAGCCTGGGCATGCGCATCGTTACGACGCTGAGCCGGCAGATCGGCGGCACGCTGGAGGTGCTGCCGACAGAGCAGGGCGCCAGCTTCCGCCTCGTCCTCCCGCTGAGCGGCGAGGACGGCCCGGCCGCGGAAAGCGTGGTGGCCCTGTAGGTTTTACGCCGCTGCCGCGGCCTGCTTGCGGCGCCCGGGCAGGACGCGGCGGATCACCACCGCCAGCACGATCCCGGCGACGATCAAGCCGGCGCCGATCAGCGGACGATGCGCCAGCCACGCCACCGCGATCACGCCGAGCGTCAGCGGAACGGCGACGACCAGCGCCAGCCCGAAGCTGGCGACGTCCACCACCGATTCCAGGAAGGGCACGACGCTGGCCAGCCACGCGATCGGGCTCGCCATCAGCACCAGGCCGAACAGCATCACGAAGAAGCCCACGGCGCGCAGCACCCAGGTCAGGATGTTCTCGTCCGACTTGGCGTCCTGGAACATGGCCGCCGCGCTGTGCGTGCCGACCTCGACGAGGTTGATGGTGTGCCCCCGCTCGCCCGGGAAAGCGGCCAGCGTGCCACCGGTCTGCGCGGCGACGACGCTGATGGTCTGCGCCGGCACGACCCGGAAGCCGACCCGCAGGTCGCCGATCCGCGGTTGGTCGGGCGAGGCGCCGCGGTAGAGCTGATCGCCGACCCATCGGAACCCCTGGGGCACGGCGGCGGTGGAGTCCGCCGGCAGAGGCTCGAACGCGTCGATTTTCTTGATCTGGCTCTGGTCCAGCGTGAACGCGCCGAGCTTGGCCCCACGCGCGTCGACGGTGGTGGTGCGGTAGGGCATGGCGGGGTTGACGTGCCCCTCCTGCTTCTTGAAGGACCCGGAATCGATGGGATTCTCGGACCATTCCTTGGCGTAGTGATAGGTGGTCGTCTTGGTCTCGCCGCCGCCCAGAGACTTCTCGGTCTTGCTCTCCTCCGTCTGGCGCCACTGGTACATCTCGACCCGGCGTTCGAGTCGCAGCACCCCCGCCGCGCCGACGTGAAAGGCCGTGTCGGTCAGCGATCCGGGCGCCGTGACGGGACCGGCGACGTGGATGAGGCGCCCTTCGTTGGCCGGCAGGACGGACTCGGCCAACACCGACACCACCGTCTTCGCTCCGGCGTTCAGCGCGGTGATCGCATCCACCGCGCGCCCCTCGTTCCAATAGAGCAGGACGATGCTGCCGACAAACATGAGCAGGCCGATGAACACCCCCGCGATCGAATTGCCGAAGCGGCCGAGCCAACTCGAGTGCGTCACGTCGGTGACGCTGTCGGCGTCCGTGTCGCTGCTCGTGGTGAAGGTGTCTGAGGTGTCAGAGCCAGCGTCGCTGGTGGTCGTGAAGGTGTCGTCGTCGTCGGCCATGGCTGCCTCACACGTGCTCGGGCGAATTCGGGCAGCCTAGCAGAGCAATTTTGATCCGATACCCCTTTCGCGCATCCCGCAGACACAAAAAAGGCCGCCCGCGGGCGGCCTCTTCCGTTTCGTCACGGCCGGGGATCAGCCCGGCTGCGAGGTCTTCTGGCGCAGCGCCTGGATCAGGCCCTCGATGCGGCCGCCGTTCGACTGGATCACCGAGGAGAACTCCTGGCGCTGGGTCACGCCCATGCTCACCCCCTCGACCACCACGTCGATGATCTTGTAGCTGGCGTCACGCTTGCGCACGCGCCAGTCCACCGCCACCGGCGGGCCGTTCGGGCGGATCACCTGCGTCGTCACCATGGTGTCGTTGTCGCCCTCGGGGCGCGAACCGGTGATCTTGAACGTCTCGCCGGAGTATTCGACGAAGCGGTCGGCGTAGGTCTTGACGATCAGCCGCTCGAACAGCTGCTGGTATTCCTGCTGCTGCTGCGGGCTGGCCTGATTCCAGTAGCGGCCCAGCACCCAGCGGCCGATGTACGGCACGTCGAAACCGGTGTTCAACAGCTCCTTGAAGCGGGCCAGGGCTTCCGGCTTCGGCTTGCTCTTGTTGGCAAAGCTGCTGATCGCCTCGTTGCCGAGCTTCTGAATGAACGCGCTGGCGCCCGTATCGGACGACTGAGCGAAGGCGGAGGGTATGGCCCAACTGCTGAACGCGAGCAGGGCTGCACCGGTGAGGAAATGGCGGCGGGTCAGCATGGCAAGGTCAAGATGGCTGTGGTGTGGCTTTTGTCAACTGTAATGGGGTCAGCGCAACGGCGAGATGTTCGGCCTAGCGTCTTCCGGGAACTCCGGGAATTCCGGGGTGCCGGTGGTCGTGCTGTTGCTGATCGCGGCGGCGCGCTGCTGGTGGTAGAGGCTGCGCGCGGCCGCGTAGAAGTCCAGCGAGTTGCGGCGCAGGTCGTCCACCTCGCGCAGGAGACGCGAGCGGGTGTCGATCGCCGCCGTGGCGGAGCGGCCATAGAGTGCGCTCTTGGCGTCGTTAGCCGACGTCCAGATCCGGAACGGGTCGGCCACCGTGTCGACGCCATAGCCCACCGCGTCGCGGGCGTTCGAGCGGCCGATCAGCGGCAGCACCAGATACGGCCCTTCGCCCACGCCCCACACGCCCAGCGTCTGGCCGAAATCCTCGGTGCGGTACGGCGGAATGCCGGCCGTGGAGGCCACGTCGAGGACGCCGCCCAAGCCGAGGATGGCGTTGGTCATGAAGCGGCCGGTGGCGTCGCTGGCGTTCTTCACGTCACCTTGCAGCAGCGAGTTGCCGATCACCAGCGGCGCCAGCAGGGTGTCCAGAACGTTCTGCACGGCATCGCGCACCGGGTCGGGCACCACGCCGTGATACACCTCCGCCGCCGGGCGGATGACCAGCGTGTCGGCCGCGTCGTTCAGCGCGAACACGAAGCGATTCGGCACCTCCAGGGGGTCGTAGACCTCGTCGTTCGACGCGACCTTGGTACCGGACGCGCACCCGGCCAGCGCCAGGGCGACGGTGGCGGCGAGCGCCGTGCGGAAGATCGTGCGGGAAAGGCTGGCCGGGATCATGGAGGGCAATTCGTTTCTTGTTGCAGGGGAGGCCGGCCACCCGATGCGGTGCGCGCCGGGCGGCGAGTTTGGAAGCGCTCTCATTTCCGGCGGAAGCCTCCGGTCGGAAAACCGGACCGCACCCGCCCAGTCAGTCCACTAACACAGGCGTTGCCATTTGACCAGTGTGGGACAAACCCCTTGGATCGCATGGGGAGCAACTGTGGTAATCGCGCCCCTGTCCGCGCACCCGCTGCACACGCCTTGGGCGGTGGGGTTGGCCTTTGCCGCGGGAGAGCGGGCCGAGGTTGCGGAATTCGGTTTACGCTGCATAAAGATATCTTTATATCTCTATCCGTAGGAGCGGGGCGCGGCCTCAGCAAGTGGATTGGCGGCTGGCGATGGACGATTTGCTGGCAACACTGAAGGCGGCGGCGGAGCCGACACGACTGCGTCTGCTGGCGCTGTGCGCGCACGGCGAGCTGACGGTCAGCGAACTGACGCACATCCTAGGGCAGAGCCAGCCGCGCGTCTCACGCCATTTGAAGCTGCTGTGCGACGCCGGTCTGCTCGACCGCTTCCGCGAGGGTACCTTCGCCTTCTACCGGCAGGCCGAGAAGGGGCCGTCGGCGGCGCTGGCGCGGGTGCTGGTGGACGCCATCCCGGACGATGATCCGACCCTGGCGCTCGACCTGGAGCGGCTGGAGGCGATCAAGCGTTCGCGCTCCGAGGCGGCGGCGACCTATTTCCGCGAGAACGCCCAGCGCTGGCACGAGATCCGCTCGCTGCACGTGCCCGAGCGCGAGGTGGAGGAGGCGCTGCTGCGTCTGCTGCCCGACGACGGCGTGGGCGAGTTGCTGGACATCGGCACCGGCACCGGGCGCATGCTGGAGGTGCTGGGGCCGAAGAGCCCGCGCGCCGTCGGCATCGACCAGTCGCGCGAGATGCTGTCGGTCGCCCGCTCCAAGCTGGAGGCGGCGGGCCTGCGCCACTGCCACGTCCGGCAGGCGGACATGTACCAGATGCCGTTCCCGGCGGCCTCCTTCGACACCGCGGTGGTGCATCAGGTGCTGCATTACACCGAGGACCCGGCCGACGTGCTGGCCGAGGCGGCGCGCGTTCTGCGCCCCGGCGGCCGGCTGCTGATCGTCGATTTCGCGCCGCACGGGCTGGAAGTCCTGCGCGCCGAGCACGCCCACCGCCGCCTGGGCTTCGCCGACGACGAGGTCGCGGCGTGGTGCCGGCAGGCCGGCCTCGATTGCGGGCCGGTGGTGCATCTGCCGGGCGACCCGCTTACCGTTTCCATCTGGCCCGCCGTCCGCCTCGCGGCGCGCGCGGCAGGTGCCGACATTCCCTCTCTCTCCATTTCTGGAGCCCTGTCATGAATTCTTCAGCCCCGGCGGTCAGCTTCGAGTTCTTCCCGCCCAAGACGGAGAAGATGGAACAGAGCCTGTGGCAGGCCATCCAGCGCCTTGCCCCGCTGTCGCCCGCCTTCGTCTCGGTGACCTACGGGGCCGGCGGCTCGACCCGCGAGCGCACGCACAACACGGTGTGCCGCATCCAGAAGGAAACCGGCATCCCGGCGGCGGCGCACTTCACCTGCGTCGGCGCCACGCGGGACGAGATCGACGCCATCGCCCGTACCTACTGGGACGCCGGCATCCGTCACCTCGTGGCTCTGCGCGGCGACCCGCCGGAGACCGAGGGCGGGGTGGGGGGGCGCTATACGCCGTACCCCGGCGGCTACGCCTACGCCGCCGATCTGGTGGAGGGGATGAAGCGGGTTGCCGGCTTCGAGATTTCCGTGGCCGCCTACCCGGAGACCCACCCGGAGGCGCCCAGCGCGCAGTTCGACCTGGACAATCTCAAGCGCAAGGTGGACGCCGGGGCGACCCGCGCTATCACGCAGTTCTTCTTCGACAACGACGCGTATTTCCGCTTCCTGGACCGCTGTGCGGCGGCGGGGATTCACGTGCCGATCGTGCCGGGCATCCTGCCGATCACCAACTACGCCCGCGCGGTGGAGTTCGCCGGCAAGTGCAACGCCAGGATTCCGGAGAAGATGGCTGCGACCTTCGAAGGGCTGGACGCCGACCCGGAGACCCGGCTGCTGGTGGCGGCGACGGTGGCGGCCGAGCAGTGCCAGGCCTTGCAGGCGGCCGGGGTGGAGCACTTCCACTTCTACACGCTGAACCGCGCCGACCTGACGGTGGCCATCTGCCGGATGCTGGGCATCAAGGCGGCGGCCCCGGCTCCGGCGGCTGGGTGAGACGACGGACGGAGCCCATGTTAGGGTGATGGGAACGTATGCGCGGAGGCCGGCCATGAGCGGTAAGTTCGCTTACGACGAAGACTATTACGCCTGGACCCAGGAACAGGCGCGGCTTCTGCGCGAGGCGGCCACGACACGGATCAACATGCCCCTGGATTTCGAGAATCTGGCCGAGGAGATCGAGAGTATGGGGCGCTCGGACGCAAGGGCACTGAGCAGCGCCCTCATGCGTGTCATCGAACATTTGCTGAAGCTCGAACACTCCACGGCTGCCGATCCGCGGGCGGGGTGGCGGCGCTCCGTCGTCAACCACCGCATCGACGCGGAGGAGGAACTGGAGACGAGCCCCAGCCTGCGCGGCCGCATCGATCTCGGCCGCATTCACCGCAACGCACTGCGTCTGGCAGCCAACGGGTTGGAGTGCGACGGCGTCTCCGCGAAGGCGCTGCCGCCCGAATGCCCCTACACCCTTGACCAGATCCTCGACCATGACTGGTGGCCGGCGAACCGGCACGCTCTCGACTGACCCCGACCCATCCAAGAAAACGAACAGAGTCCCATGCCCCACATCCTCGACACCCTGCGTGACCGCGTTCTCCTGTGCGACGGCGGGTTCGGCAGCCGCATCCAGGCCATCGACCTTGACGTCGAGAAGGACTTCTGGGGGCACGAGAACTGCACCGACATCCTGCCGCTGTCGCGCCCCGACATCGTCCGCGAGATCCACCGCGGCTACTATGAAGCCGGCGCCGACATGGTGGAGACCGACACCTTCGGCGCCTCGCCGGTGACGCTGGGCGAGTTCGGGATCGGCGACAAGGCGTTCGAGATCAACCAGCGCGCCGTCGAACTGGCGCGCGAAGCGGCGGAGACGTTCAAGGATGGCCGGCCGCGCTTCGTCCTCGGCTCCATCGGGCCGGGCACCAAGCTGCCGAGCCTCGGGCACATGCCCTACGCCGCCCTGGAGGACAGCTTCCATGTGCAGGCGGCCGGGCTGATCGCCGGTGGCGCCGACGCCATCCTCATCGAGACCTGCCAGGACCCCTTGCAGATCAAGGCCGCCGTCAACGGCGTCAAGCGCGCCCGCAACGAGGCCGGCAGCGACACGCCGGTCTTCGTGCAGGTGACCGTCGAGACCACCGGCACGCTGCTGGTCGGCACGGACATCGCCGCGGCGGCGACCATCATCCAGGCGCTCGACGTGCCGCTGATGGGCCTGAACTGCGCCACCGGGCCGCTGGAGATGGGCGAGCACGTGCGCTGGCTATCCCAGAACTGGCCGGGCCTGATCTCCGTGCAGCCCAACGCCGGCCTGCCGGAACTGGTGGACGGCAAGACGCACTACCCGCTGGCGGCGGCCGATTTCGGCCACTGGCTGGAGCGCTTCATCGCCGAGGACGGCGTCAATCTGGTGGGTGGCTGCTGCGGCACCAACGTGCCGCACATCGCCGCGGCCGACGCCGTGCTGCGCAAGCTGGCGCCGGCCGGCCAGCACCGCCCGTCGCCCAAGGGGCGCACCGTGCACTGGGTGCCGGCCGTGGCGTCGCTGTACTCCCAGGTCACGCTGCGCCAGGAGAACGCCTTCTTCGCCATCGGCGAGCGCTGCAACGCCAACGGCTCCAAGAAGTGGCGCGAGCTTCAGGAACGCCACGACTGGGACGGCTGCGTCGAGATGGCGCGCGAGCAGGTCAAGGAGGGCAGCCACTCCCTCGACGTCTGCACCGCCTTCGTCGGCCGCAACGAAGTCGCCGAGATGACCGAGGTGGTGCAGCGCTTCGTCGGCTCGGTCACCGCCCCGCTGGTCATCGATTCGACCGAGCTGGTGGTGCTGGACACCGCGCTCCAGCTCTATGGCGGCAAGGCGATCATCAACTCCATCAACTTCGAGGACGGCGAGGAGCCGGCCCGCAAACGCCTGGAACTCGCCAAAAAATTCGGCGCCGCGGTGATCGCGCTGACCATCGACGAGGAAGGCATGGCGAAGACGCCCGAGCGCAAGCTCGCCGTCGCCAAGCGCCTCTACGATCTGGCGGTGGGCGAGTACGGGCTGGCCCCGGCCGATCTGCTGTTCGACCCGCTGACCTTCACCATCGCCACCGGCAACGAGGACGACCGCAAGCTGGCGATCTGGACGCTGGAGGGCATCGAGGCGATCGCCAGGGAGATGCCCGGCTGCCAGATCATCCTCGGCCTGTCGAACGTGTCGTTCGGCCTGAACGCGGCGGCGCGGCACGTACTGAACTCGGTGTTCCTCGACCACGCCGTCAAGCGCGGCATGACCGGCGCCATCGTGCACGTCTCCAAGATCATGCCGCTGCACCAGATTGCCGAGCAGGAGGTGAAGGTCGCCGAAGACCTGATCTTCGACCGGCGGGCGGAGGGTTACGACCCGCTCCAGGCCTTCATCGCGCTGTTCGAGGGCCGCAAGGCGGCCGACGCCAAGAAGAAGACCCGCCCGGAAACCGTCGAGGAGTGCCTGAAGCAGCGCATCATTGACGGCGACCGCACCGGCCTGGACGACGACCTCAAGGCGGCGCTGGAAAAGTACCCCCCGCTGGAGATCATCAACACCTTCCTGCTCGACGGCATGAAGGTGGTGGGCGAACTGTTCGGCAGCGGCAAGATGCAGCTTCCCTTCGTGCTCCAGTCGGCCGAGACGATGAAGGCGGCGGTGGCCTACCTGGAACCCCTGATGGAGAAGATCGAGGGCCAGCAGAAGGGCACGATGGTGCTCGCCACGGTGAAGGGCGACGTGCACGACATCGGCAAGAACCTTGTGGACATCATCCTCACCAACAACGGCTACAAGGTCGTCAACCTCGGCATCAAGCAGCCTATCGGCGCCATCATCCAGGCGGCGAAAGAGCACAAGGCGGATGCCGTGGGCATGTCCGGCCTGCTGGTGAAGTCCACCGTCGTCATGCGCGAGAACCTCGCGGAGATGACCCGCGAAGGGCTGGAGATCCCGGTGATGCTCGGCGGTGCGGCGCTGACCCGCGCCTATGTCGAGGACGACTGCGTCAAGTCCTACGGCTCCGGTCGCGTGGCGTACGCGGGGGATGCCTTCGACGGGCTGACGCTGATGGACAAGGTGGTCACCGGCGACTTCGACAACTTCCTCGCCGTCCAGCAGGCCAAGCGCGCCGGCAAGGCGACCAACCGCCGCCGCGTGCTCGGGCAGGCCACCAGCGCCGCCACCGGCCCGGTGGACGTAGAGGCCGTGCGCGCCCGCCGCAACCGCCTGAACGAGGGCGTTGCGGTGCCCACTCCGCCGTTCTGGGGCGCCAAGGTCATCGAGTACGTGCCGCTGAAGACGCTGGTGACGTACCTGAACGAGCGCATGCTGTACCAGCTGCAGTGGGGCTACCGGAAGGACGGCAAGTCCTTCGAGGAGTTCATGGCGTGGGCGAAGAAGGATCTGCGCCCGGTGCTCGACCGCATGCTGCAGATCTGCGCCAAGGAGGAGATCCTGCACCCGCAGGCCGCCTACGGCTACTGGAAGGCGGCGGCCGAAGGCAACGACGTGGTGCTGTTCGATGAATCGGGCAAGGCCGAGGTGGCCCGCTTCACCCTGCCGCGCCAGGGCAAGGAGGATGGTGAGTGCATCGCCGACTTCTTCCGCGACGTGAACGACCCCGAGCGCGACGTGATCGGCCTCCAGGTGGTGACCATGGGCCAGAAGGCCAGCGACGTGGCGAACCAGTGGTTCGCCGAGAACCGCTACCAGGATTACCTGTACCTGCACGGCATCTCGGTGGAGATGGCCGAGGCGATGGCCGAGTACGTGCACGCCCGCATCCGCGCCGAGTTGGGCTTCGGCGCCGAGGACGCCCGCGACAAGGAGAAGCTGTTGCAGCAGGGCTACCACGGCTCGCGGTATTCGTTCGGCTACCCGGCGTGCCCGAACCTGGAGGACCAGAAGCACCTGATGAAACTGCTGGGCGCCGAGCGCATCGGCGTCGAACTGTCCGACGAGTTCCAGCTCCACCCGGAGCAGAGCACGTCCGCCATCGTCGTGCACCACCCCAGGGCGAAGTACTTCAGCGTGTGATGGGCGGCGTGTGATGGGCGACCTCCGCCGTCGTTGTGTTATAGTAACGGCGGAGGCATCCCATGGCTGTGGTCGATGAAAAGCTGAAGATCCTGCTGGACCGGATCGTCCCGGCCTTGAACCCGGAGGCCGTCTACCTGTTCGGCAGCCGCGCCCGCGGCGACTTCCACGAGGACAGCGACTACGATCTGCTGGTCGTGGTGCCGGACAACGCGCCGAAAGAGCACCGCTCCGCGGTTTACGCCTACTCTACTAAGCTCGGAACCGGTATCCCGGCGGATATCATTCCGTGCAGTCGCGCGTTCTTTGAAGCCAACCGGGATCAGGTTGGAACGCTCAGTTACAAAGCGGTGCGAGAAGGTGTCCGTGTCTATGGCGCGTAGGATTGGCCCAGCAGATTGGCTAAAGGTCGTCGATGACGATCTGAAAGCCATTCGGGCCTGCTTGGCTGCCGAGCCTCCGGTCCTGCTTCCGGCGGTGTATCATTGCCAGCAGGCGGCGGAGAAACTCGTCAAGACCGTGCTTGTTTCGCAGGGCATCGACTTTCCGAAGACGCACGACATCGACCGGCTGGCGCAATCGGTCCCGGAAACTGTTTCCATCCGGGCCATGCTCGTTCCTATGGCGCGCTTTACGCCCTACGCGGCTGTTTACCGTTATCCGGGCGAATCCCACGATTTGTCCGACGAACCCACCGCATCGGAAGTCGCCTCCTGGCTCGCCGAGATCGAATCCGTGCGGGCCGAGGTTGAGCGGTTCCTCGCCCCATGACCACCACACCCACCCCCCTCCATCTCCACACCGAGACCGTCCGGCCGGAGTGGATCGACTACAACGGCCACATGAACGTGGCCTACTACCTGCTGGCGTTCGATCACGCGACCGACGCGGTGCTCGGCCATCTCGGCGTCGGCGAGGCCTACGCCGCGTCCGCCAACCGTTCGCTGTTCGTGGTCGAGGCGCACCTGACCTACGCGCGCGAAGTGACGCAGGGCGATCATCTGCGCTTCGCCTCCACCATCCTCGGCGCCGACGCCAAGCGGCTGCATCTGTTCCACGAGATGCACCACGCGGAAGAGGGATTCCTGGCCGCCACCGCAGAATTTATGCTGCTGCACGTGGACCTTGCCGACCGCCGCGCCTTGCCGTTCCCGGATGCGATCCACACCCGGCTGGCGGCCATGGCGGAAGCGCACGCCGCCTTGCCGCGTCCGCCGCAGGCCGGCCGGGCGGTGGGGCAGCGCCGATAAGGTTTGGTATTCCGGGGCGACTCTCCTATCTGTTGCGAGATGAAACGGACAATTTTCGCAACCTTCGTGCTGATTGCCGCCGCCCTCCCGGCGGACGCCGCCTGCACCGACCCGGCGCAGCCCAACGTGCAATGGCGGCGCTGCTACTTCGATGGCGGCGAGCTGGCCGGGGCGGGCCTGTCCGGCGCCGAGCTGCGCGACGCCACCTTCGCGCGCGCCACCCTCACCAACGCCACGCTGACCGGGGCCGACGCCTACCGCGCCAAGTTCGTCAGCGCCGTGATGACCGGGGTCAAGCTCGACGGCGCGCGGCTGATCGAGGCGGACTTCACCCGCGCCGAGCTGGACGGTGCCTCGTTCCGCGACGCCGACCTGCGCAACGCCAAGCTGGTGGGGGCGTCGCTGAAGCGCGCCGACTTCACCGGCGCCAAGCTGGGCGGGGCGGATTTCCGTCACGCCGACCTTACCGGCGCCATCTGGGTCGACGGCAAGAAGATCTGCGGCGAAAGCTCCCTCGGCCAGTGCAATTAAAGATCGGCAGGTGAAGACGGCGTGTCCTTTTCGCCTTTACCAACAATGACACTTGCCGCGCCATGAAGCGGCAAGATACCGTGCACTCTGGTCTTGGGCGGGAGTTGCGGGCCGTGGCGTACACCGACGATTTCGAAAAGGCGGGCGAACTGGCGGCGCGGGCCATGAACCGCATGCTGGCCGACCGGCTGCCGCCCAACCCGGAGAATTTCTCGCTCTGGTACGCTTATTACAGCGGCCAGTTGCCCGACCTGACGCGCGCCGTCGACATGGCGACGCGCGAGGGCGGCGCGCTGACGCAGTCGCATTGCGACGAACTCTTCAAGCGCTTCTTCACCCTCGACGCCGAGGCGCAGGCGATCCGCGAGACCAGCGAGAAGGCGCGCTCGGCGCTCGGCAAGATCCTCGAGATGCTGAACGTGGCGGGCTCCGACACCAACCGTTACGGGCACGCGCTGGCCGGCTTCCAGGGGGAGTTGGACGAGCCCATGTCGATGGGCGACCTGCGCGCCATGGTCGCCGCCATCGCCGCCGAGACCACGGCCATCGCCGACCAGCAGACCCGCCTGCAATCGCAGCTTCTCGATTCCAGCCAGCAACTGGCGGAGATGCGCGTCAACCTGGACACGGCGCGCCGCGAGGCGATGACGGACGGCCTGACGGGCATCGCCAACCGCAAGGCGTTCGACACCACGCTGAACGAGGCGGCTCGCGAGGCCGAGCAGGAGGGGCAGCCGCTGGCCCTGCTGATGGTCGACATCGACCATTTCAAGACCTTCAACGACACGCACGGCCATCTGGTGGGCGACCACGTGCTGCGCCTGGTCGCCAGGGTGCTGACCGAGTGCATCAAGGGCCGCGACACGGCGGCCCGCTACGGTGGCGAGGAATTCTCCATCATCCTGCCGCGCACCGGCCTGGACAACGCGCTGAAGGTCGGCGAGCAGATCCGCAGCAACGTCGGCTCGCGGCAGATCATCAACAAGTCGCGCGGCGCGTCCTACGGCACGGTGACGCTGTCGGTGGGGGCGGCGCAGTACCGTGCCGGCGAGTCGCTGGCCGATCTGATCCGCCGCGCCGACACCGCGCTGTACACCGCCAAGCGCACCGGGCGGAACAAGGTGTGCGGAGAGGCGTGATGGGGCGGCCCGTGCGCGTGGCGGCGGCTCTGGTCCTGCTGGCGCTGCTCGCCGGCTGCAACACGTGGGAGGGCGTGCGCCAGGACGCCAAGGCCGGCGCCGAAGCCATCGAGCGCACCGCGACCAAGGTGAAGAACAAGCTTTAGGCTGTGTCCGTGTCGCATTCCACATCAGGTATTAGCATTTCGACATAGCAGTTCAACAATCCAGAGGTATGGTTGCCCCCGGCGCGAGCGTTATGAGATAGTTCGCGGCGCAACAACGCGAATTCGAGCGCAGGGGGAATGCGTATGGGTGCTTCGACGCTGCGGGGCGTGCTGAAGGCGCTGGCGGTAGCCGGCGCGGCCGCGGTCATGGTTGCGGGGGTGGCCAAGGCCGACCCGATCAAGGTCGGCTACGTCGAGTTCCCGCCCTACACCTACACCTACACCGAGGACGGCAAGCCCAAGGGCAGCCTGATCGAGATGCTGGAAAAGGTCGCCGCCGACCAGGGCGTCGCCTTCAAGGCCGAGTCCGCCCCGGCGCGGCGCATCTTCAGCGGCATTCTGGAGGGCGAGTTCCACCTGTTCATGGGCGTCAAGAACGTCAAGGACTTCGAAGGGGCGACGCTGGCCAGCGCGGCACCGATCGGCAAGATCGAGCTGAACGCCTATGCCCTGGGCGAGGCGCCGGCGGTGAAGACGAAGGAGGATCTGTCCGGCAAGGCGGCGGTGGTGCTGACCGGCTACAGCTACGGCGGCTGGCGCCCGTGGCTGGAGGACCCCGCCAACAAGGTGATGCTGGTCGAGGCGCGCACCGCCGAACAGGCGTTGAACCTACTCCAGGCCGGCCGCGCGCCGGTGCTGCTGCAATATTCCCTGCCCATGCAGCAGGCGCTGGCCGGCAAGACGCTCGCCGAACTGAAGGCGACGCAGATCTCTTCCCTGGACGTGTACTTCGTCGTCTCCAAGAAGACGCCGGACGCCGAGGCGGTTCTGCAGAAGCTCGAAGCCGGCTACGCGAAGCTGAAGGCCGCCGGCACGGTGCAATGATCGGGTGTTGGGGAGCGGAATCATGACGAACGGCGGGACGGGTGGCGGCATTTTCGGCGGGCTCAGCCTGAGGATGCGGGCGGTGGTGCTGATCGGCGGGGTGTTCCTCGCCTATCAGGCCATCGCCATCGCGATGGGCGTGCACGGCGCCACCACCGAGGCGCACGAGGCGCTCCAGGCGCGCGCGCGGATGATCGCGTCGCTCCAGGCGCGGGCGGCCGGCATTCCGCTCTACGACCTCGACCTTGAACAGGTGAAGCAGGTCGCCAAGGCGCCGTCGAGCGACCCCGACTACCGCGCCGGCATCGTCCGCGACGACAAGGGCAAGGTGGTGGCGGAGGACGGCGACGTCCGCGCCGGCAAGGACTATGTCGAGGTGGCGGCGCCGATCCTCGGCGGGCAGGCCGGGCAGCAGAAGGCCCTGGGCGAGTACGTGCTGCGCCTGCGCACCGACCGCGTCGAGGCCCGCATCGCCGAGGCCGCCGTGGTCGAGGTGCTGGGCGGCAGCGCGGCGTTCCTGGCGATCATGGCCGTGCTGTACCTCGTCGTCTCGACCATCACCCGGCCGCTGTCGCAGATCACCGGCATCGTCGGGCGACTGGCCGAGGGCGACTACGGCATCATCGTGCCGGCGCTGGAGCGCCGTGACGAGGTGGGCGCCATGGCGCGCGCCATCGACGTGCTGCGCGGCAACGCCGAGCACCGCCAGCGCCTGGAGGCAGAGAAGCTCGCCCGTCAGGCCGAGGAGGTGAAGCGCGCCGAGCGTCTGGCCGAACTGGCCGGTACCTTCGACAACCGCATGCAGTCCATGGTGCAGGAGGCGTCCGCCGCCGCCTCGCAGATGCAGGGCAGCGCCGGCACCATGCTGGACAGCGCGCTGCGCGCCGACCAGTGCAACGCCACCGTGGCCGGCGCCGCCGAAGGCGCCAGCCGCAGCGTGCGGGCCGCCAGCACGGCCGCTGAGGATCTGACCCGCTCGATCCGCGCCATCGCCGAGAGCGTCAACCAGTCCGTCACCATCTCCGGCCAGGCCATCGAGCGGGCGCGCGCCAGCCGCGAGACGGTGGAGGCGCTGGCGACCTCGGCCGCCAAGATCGGCGAGATCACCAGCCTCATTCAGGACATCGCCGGGCAGACCAACCTGCTGGCGCTCAACGCCACCATCGAGGCGGCGCGGGCGGGTGAAGCGGGCAAGGGGTTTGCGGTGGTGGCGCAGGAGGTGAAGAACCTCGCCAACCAGACGGCGAAGGCGACCGAGGACATCTCCAGCCAGATCGGCGCCATCCAGGCGGTGACGCACGACGCGGTGAGCGCCATCGGCGCCATCACCGACACCATCGGCACGCTGAGCCAGCGCTCCTCCGACATCGCCGTGGCGGTCGAGCAGCAATTAGGTGCGACGGGCGAGATCGCCAATCAGGTGCGTTCGGTGGCGCACGAGGCCGAGACGGTGACGCAGAGCATCGGCGTGGCGTCGGGTGCGTCGTCCGAGGTGGCCGGCGCGGCGCGGCAGTCGGTGGACGTGGCGAAGATGCTCCAGCAGCGCTTCGTGACCCTGCGCGACGAGGTTCAGCGCTTCCTGGTGTCGATCAAGGCGGCGTAGGTTTTGTTGCCCTCCCCCGGCCGAGCCGAGGGAGGGCAAGTTACCGGCTCACATCATCCCCAACGCCCGTGGCAGCCACAGCGACAGCGCCGGCACGTAGGTGACCAGCGCCAGGAACCCCAGCATCGCCAGCAGCCACGGCCACACCGCGACCGTCAGCTCGGTGATGCCCATCTTGGTGATGCCGCTCGCCACATAGAGGTTCAGGCCGACCGGGGGGTGGCACATGCCGACCTCCATGTTGACCACGATCAGGATGCCGAAGTGCACCGGGTCGATGCCCAGCTTGACCGCCACCGGGAACAGGATCGGCGCCATGATCAGCACGATGGACGACGGCTCCATGAAGTTGCCGGCGGCCAGCAGCAGAATGTTGGTCACCAGGAGGAAGGCGATCACCCCGAACCCCTGGCCGACGATCCAGTCGGCGACCTGCTGCGGGATGTTTTCAGACGTCAGCACGAACGAGAACAGCACCGCGTTGGTGATGATGTAGAGCAGCATCGCCGACATGTTCGCCGACGACAGCAGCACCTTGGGCACGCCCTTCAGCGACATGTCCTTGTAGACGAACACCGCGACGACGAAGGCGTAGACCGCGCTCATGGCCGCCGCCTCGGTCGGCGTGAAGACGCCGGTGTAGATGCCGCCGATGACGATGACGATCAGCAGCAAGCCCCAGATCGCCTCGCGGAAGGTGTGGAAGCGTTGCGCCATGCTGGCTCGGGGCAAGCGCGGGTAGCCGTTCTTCCAGGCCCGGTACCACGTCACCCCGCCCAGCAGAGCCGCCAGCATCAGGCCCGGAATGACACCGGCGATGAACAGCTGGCCCACCGAGGCGGAGTGCTGGCTGCCGCTGGTCGCCACCGCGTACATCACCATGACGATGGACGGCGGGATCAGGATGCCCAGGGCGCCCGAGGTGGTGATGACTCCGGCGCCGAACTGGCGCGGAAAGCCCTGCGCCACCATGGCCGGCAGCACGATGGAGCCGATGGCGACCACCGTCGCCGGGCTGGAGCCCGACACTGCGGCGAACAGCGCGCAGCCCATGACGCCGGCCAGCCCGAGGCCGCCGTGCCAGTGCCCGACCATGGCCGAGGCGAAGTTGATCATGCGGCGCGCGACACCGCCGTGGGTGAGGAAGTTGCCGGCCAGGATGAAGAACGGGATCGCCATGATCTCGAACTTCTCGATGCCGGTGAACAGCTTCAGCGCCACCGCCTGGATCGGCACCTCGGTCATGGTGAACAGGAAGGTGAGCACGGTTAGGCCGAGCGAGATGGAGACCGGCATGCCGGTCAGCATGAGGCCCAGCAGCAGCCCGAAGATGACGGCGGCGTTCATCGGTTGTCCTCCTTCTCCCGGCGCTCATCGCCTTCGTGATGGGCGATGTCGTGCGGGTGCAGGTGGTCGTCCATCTGGAACCAGTTGACGTCCTGCGCCGCGCGCTGGGGATCGGCGGCGCCTTCCTCCAGGCCCTCGACGTGGCCGTGGTCGTGGTGCGGCAACTCGCCGGTGCGCAGGAACGACACCGTCACTTGCAGGAAGCGGAAGCACATCAGGTAGGAGCCGAGCGGGATCGCCAGATAGATGATCCACATCGGCCACTCCAGATCGGCCGAGGTCTGGTCGGTCTCCGACATGTGCCAGACGAAGTTGGCGCCCAGCGAACCGACGATGCCGGTGAATAGCGCCCCGGCTAGCAGGCCGAAGATGATGAACTTCGCGCGGGTCCTGGGTTCCAGCGTGTTGATCAGCACGTCCACGCCGACGTGGATGCCGGTGCGCACGCCATAGGCGGCGCCGAACTTGGCCATCCACACGAACATGTAGATGCACAGCTCCTGCGCCCAGGCGAAGTTCCAGTGCAGGATGTAGTCCTGGATGACGGGGATGCCCGAGGCGTAACGATGGACCACCGCGACGAAGATGATCGTCGTCGCCAGCCCCATGAGCGTGGCGATGATGATCTCCTCAAGATGGTCGAGGATTTTCATGGGCATGGCGGCAGCTCCGCGCGCAAGGGGAAGCGCCCGCCGGCAACGGGCGGGCGCTTCCAGGCAACCGACAGGCTCACATCTTGAAGCCGGCGGCGGCGGCTTCCTTGTAGATGGCGTCCATCAGGTCCTTGCCGACGCGGCTTTCCATCTCCTTGTGGACCGGCAGCAGCGCCTTGCGCCACGCGTCCAGTTCGTCCGCGGTGGGCGTGTAGAACTCGGTCTTGCCAGACGCCTTCATCTGCGCCATCGCCACGTCGTTCTCGTTCTGCGCGATGTCGTTGGCGTAGGCGGTGGCGTCCTTCATGGCGCCTTCGAGCTGGGTGCGGATGTCCGTCGGCAGGCCGTCCCAGAACTTCTTGTTCACGATCACCGCATAGCCGAGATAGCCGTGGTTGGTGATCGTGGCGTGCTTCTGCACCTCGTGCATCTTCTGGGTGTACATGTTCGACGGCGGGTTCTCGGTGCCGTCCACCACGCCGGTCTGCAAGGCTTGGTAGACTTCGGAGAAAGCCATGACCTGCGGCAGCGCCCCCAGCGCCCGCATCTGCGAATCCAGCACCTTGGACGACTGGATGCGCAGCTTCAGGCCCTTCATGTCGGTCGGCAGATGGATCGGCTTGTTGGCGCTCATGATCTTGAAGCCGTTGTCCCAATAGGCCAGCCCGGTGATGCCCTTGGACTCCAGCTTCTGGAACAGCATCTTGCCGACCGGGCCGGTGGTCACGCGGACCAGCACCTCCTTGTTCGGGAAGATGTAGGGCAGGTCGAAGACCTCGAACTCCTTCGCCCCCAGCGGGCCGAACTTGGCGAGCGACGGGGCGAGCATCTGCACGGCCCCCAACTGCAACGCCTCCAACTCCTCCTTGTCCTTGTAGAGCTGGCTGTTGGGGTAGACCTCGATCTTCACCTTGCCGTTGGTGCGCGCCTCGGCCAGCTCCTTGAATTTCTCGGCGCCCTTGCCCTTCGGGGTGTCGGGCGCCACGACGTGGCTGAACTTGATGACGATCGGGGTCTGCGCCAGCACCGGCGACGCCAGCAGGCAGCCGAGGGCCGCCGCGCACAGCAGCTTCGAGAGCTTCATGGTCCGCTTCCTCCACATTTTTTATCGTTCGCCTGCCAAGCATTCTTCGCCGGTTCGGGTTCGGCCGCTATTGTGGAAATCCGTATCTTTCCCGATAAGGGAGCCATGATCCGCTTGCCCACCGCGTTGAGCCGCCGCGGCACCGCCATGCCCATCGTCGCCATGGTGCTGGTCGTGGTGCTGCTGGGCGTGTTCCTGTGGCTGCTCGACCGCTCCGAACGCGAGGAGGAGGAGAGCGCGCTGATCCGCGACGCGCTGTGGGTCGAACAGAGCCTGCGCTTCCAGCTTGCCTCCGACGTGGACCGGCTGGAACAGTTGGCCGATTCCCTCGGCCGTGCGGATGGCGAGGGGGGCCGCATCACCGGCGCCATGCGCCAGCTGGTCACCACCAACCCGGCCATCGAACGGGTGCTGTGGCTGGACGCCGAGGGGCGGACCGTCGCCGCAGTGCCGCCGGTGCCCGATGGGCGCGCGGTGGACGACAGCCTGGAGCCGTCATCGCGCGGCGATGCCTTCCGCATCGCCCGCTCGCTGGGCAAGCGCTTCTTCACGTCGCCCTACCGGCTGGCGCTGGCCGGCGTGGGGTTCGATGTGCTGGTGCCGGTGTTTCAGGAAAGCGGCTTCGCCGGGGCGCTGGTCGGCGTCTTCTCCATCGACGACATCCTGACCCACCACGTGCCGTGGTGGATCGCCGAGCGCTACCAGATCGCCATCGCCGATGCCACCGGCGCCGTGCTGGGGGCCAAGTCGCGCATCGCCGAGGCCGAGCCGCGGCGCAGCCACGCCATCCCCTTCGACCCGCCGGGGCAGGGGCTGACGCTGGTCGCCACCGTGCACCGGACCGACAGCAACCTGACCCGCACCGTGCTGGTGGTGGCGATCTTCGGGCTGACCGGCTCGGCGCTGTGGAGTTTGTGGACGGTGCGCCGGCACATCCGCCGCCGCGTCCGGGCCGAACAGGATCTGCGCACCGAGCACGCCTTCCGCAAGGCCATGGAGGACTCGCTGACGGTGGGCATGCGGGCGCGCGACCTGGACGGGCGCATCGTCTACGTGAACCCCGCCTTCTGCCGCATGACCGGCTGGACCGAGGCGGAACTGATCGGCCGCGGCCCGCCCATGCCCTATTGGCCGCCGGAGGACCTGGAGCGCTGCGAGACGGTGTTCCGCTCGGTCCTGGCCGGGCAGGCGCCGCCGAGCGGCTTCGAGCTGCGTTTCATGCGCTGCAACGGCGAGCGCTTCGACGCGCTGGTCTACGAGGCGCCGCTGATCGACGCCAACGGCCGGCAGACCGGCTGGATGGGCTCTTTCGTGGACATCACCGAGCGCAAGCGCGCCGAGGACCTCGCCCGCCAGCAGCAGGAGCGCCTGCAACAGACCTCACGCCTGATCACCATGGGTGAGATGGCCTCCACCCTGGCGCACGAGCTGAACCAGCCGCTGTCGGCCATCGCCAGCTATTCCGCCGGCTGCCTGAACAAGCTGCGCGCCGACAGCGTCGCCTCGGCCGAGCTGATCCCGCCCCTGGACAAGCTGTCCAAGCAGGCCATGCGCGCCGGCCGCATCATCCGCCGCATCCACGAGTTCGTCCGCAAGCGCGACCCCAAGGTGGCGCCCTGCGATCTGGTCGAGGTGGTGGAGGACAGCGTCTCGCTGCTCCGCGCCGACGCACGCAAGCACGGCATGCGCATCGAGGTGGATCTGGACCGCGCGGCGCCCGCGGTGCTGGCCGACCGCATCCTGGTGCAGCAGGTGCTGCTCAACCTGATGCGCAACGGTATGGAGGCGATGGCGCAGACACCGCGCGAGGCGCGCTTGCTGCGCATCTCCACGCGGGTCCAGAATGGCGCGGTGCTGATCCGCATCCGCGACCGCGGCTGCGGCGTGGCGCCGGAGGTGGCGGAGACGCTGTTCTCGCCGTTCTTCACCACCAAGACGGAAGGCATGGGCATGGGCCTGAACATCTGCCGCTCCATCATCGAGAGCCACCAGGGCCGCCTGTGGTTCGAGCCGGCCAAGGGGGGCGGCACCGCCTTCCTGTTCAGCCTGCCGGTGGCGCCGTGAGCGGGGCACCCTGGACCGACGCCAAGGTCCACATCGTCGATGACGACGAGGCGATCCGTGACGCGCTGTCCTGGCTGCTGCAATCGCGCGATGTGCGGGCAGAGACCTGGGAATCGGCCGAGGCGTTCCTCGCCTCCTGGAAGCCGTGCATGGCCGGCTGCCTGCTGCTGGACATCCGCATGGAGGGGATGACCGGGCTGGAACTGTTCGAGCGCCTGCGCGAGCGCGGCTGCCGGCTGCCGGTGATCTTCCTGACCGGGCACGGCGACGTGCCCAACGCCGTCTCGGCGCTGAAGAAGGGAGCGCGCGACTTCGTCGAGAAGCCTTTCAACGACAACGATCTGGTGGACCGGGTGATCGAGGCGCTGGTCTTCGACGCCGAGCAGCGCGCCCGCGAGGCCGGGCAGGCGTCGGTGGCGGCGCGGCTGGCGACGCTGACCCAGCGCGAGCGGCAGGTGATGGACCTCGTGGTGGCCGGCAAGCTGAACAAGGTGATCGCCGACGATCTGGGCATCAGCATGCGCACCGTCGAGGTGCACCGTGCGCACGTCTTCGAGAAGATGGGCGTGAAGACGGCGGTGGAACTGGCCAGGATGCTGTGACTTTTGACGCCCTCCCCCAGCGGGGCTGGGGGAGGGCATGGAAAACGTTACGCCGCCGCCCGCGATAATTGCCGTTCCAACTCGTCGATGGCTTGCAGCATCTCGCTCACGGCCTGGTCGGCGTGGGCGCGGGCGAAGGGCCAGGAATCGTCGCTGGCCTGGTGGGCGGCCTCGACGCGGGCGAGCACGCGGTTGCACAGCCCGCGGGCGTGGTCCAGCGCGCGCTCCAGGTCCAGGCGCTCGCCGGCTCTGCGCTCCACGACGCTGCGGAGCTGTTCCAGGCGGCCCTCGGCGTGCGCAAGCAGATCGCGGCACCGGGCCTCATGGCCGTGCCGCTTTTGGCGACTCATGATGTCTCTCCCCCTCGGGCGTGCTTTGTTGGTCCGATTCGGTCGTCGGCAGTCCGCTCAGGCCAAAACACCGTAATTTGTGCGGTGCGAAGAAGTCTGTGTGCGGTGCCGCAAGAAAAATCGACCGGGGGCCTGTCATCAATCTGACAAATGCCGCCCGGACGCCGAAGTCATTGGGTGGTATGGTGCGTTCCCTCGGTGGCCGGTTGTGCCCGACCGCTTGATTATTCTGGTGTATCCAGCCTTGTTTTGATGACTATCTGCCCGATTCACTGATGTTCGTCAATCTAACCAACAGCATAGTCCGATGGCACTTTGTCGCAGGGGTGCGGCTGTGCCTCACGGCAGGCCGGCGCAGGCGACCTTCATCCAATCCTTGCCGGCGGTTCCGGTCAATGGCCCGCAGTTGGTGTCGGCCCATTGGCCGGCCTTCGCCCAGGTCTTCACCCGCAGAACGGAGCCCATGTAGTAGGGCGCCCGGTAGTAACGGCCGCCGTTGGCCAGGGAGATGACCGTCCCGTTGGTCAGGCCGACCTCCTGCCCGACGTCGTTCAGGTTGGCGAGGAACGCCTTGTTCTTCCAGCCGTGCGGAACCCCGATGTGGCACAGCGTGCACCTGTACTTGCTGGTGTCGCCGCCGTTGGCGTTGGCGATGCGGTCGACGTGGTGGCCGTGCAGGTTCTGGTTGCCGGTGCTGATGTCCCAGAAGCCGCTCTTGCGCGTGGTCTTGCCGCCGGCGGTGGCGTAGGCGACGGAGTCATGGCAATGCAGGCACAGATCGTTGGAGTTGGCCGGGTTGCCGGTGTTCTCGCTCCACGGCGCCTTCAGGATGAACTTGTTGCTGGAGCCGTGCGGCCCCCAGGGGTTGCCGTCCTCGTTGCTGGCCGAGTTGCCGTCCGGCGTCACCTTTCCGGCCGTGGTCACGTTGCTGCCGTGGCAATCCGAGCAGTACATGGTCTGGGTGCCGACCGCCTTGCTGAACGGGCCCAGCCAGTTGACGTTCATGCCGGAGTTCCCGCGGATCGTGGCGGTGCGCCCGGTGGGCGCCATGACCGGATGCCAGGAGCGGTGGTTGCCGCCCGGCTCGCCGGTGTCGTTGGTCGGCGCCTGGAACTCCATCGCCTGGTTGGTGTACAGCAGCGAGCCGGTCCAGGTGGTGGTCTCGGTCGGCGTGAAGTACTTCGACGTGGTGCCGGATGCCGAGCCGAGCATCGGCGGGTTGGTGCCGTAGGCGTAGTTGGAGTGGCACTTCAGGCAGATCTGGTACTCTTTGGTCACGTAGGTCTGGTCCACGTCGGTGGCGGTGCTGACCCCCGGATCGCCGCGCTTGACGGTGAAGCCCGTCGGGTTGGTGCCGAAGGCGCTGGTCAGCACCGAGGCGTACGTCGGCTCGACCCCCCAGGTGCCGCGCAGCACGCCCGAGATGGTGTTGCTGTGCGCCGTGTTGCCCGTGTCGTCGTGCATGTGCGTGCCGGCCGTGGTGGCGCCGGAGCCGTCGAAGACCTTGTTCTTCAGCACGCGGTGCGGGTTGTGGCAGTCCGGGCACTCGACGTGCCGGTTGGCAAGGTTGGCCTGCGTCTCGACGCCGTCCTTGTTGGTGATCTCGTGCGTCTCGGCGCCCGCGATGGTGATGGGCATGTGCGAGCCCGGCGAGGGCTGGGTGAAGTCGGTCTTGATGTCCGGCACCGGGAAGTTGGCGGTGCCCTGGTTGGTCAGCACCGGCTTGGCGAAGTTGCCGGTCTTGGAATGGCAGGCGTAGCAGACCTCCTCGGTCGCCGCAGTGCCGCCGGTGTGGTGGCCGCTGCCGTCGTCCGGCCCGTCGGTGCCCTCGCGCAGCAGCCGGCGCGAGCCCTGCACGGTGTGCGGGTCGTGGCAGTTCAGGCAGCTCGCCTGCCAGACCTGGGTGCCCACCGGAAAGCCGCGGTCGGTGGCGGCGGTGTTGGTGTACGTCTCGTTCGCCACACTCTGGTTGGCGTGAGCCGACTGGGCGTAGCCGTCCTTGGTGTGGCAGGCCAGACAGATCAGGTCGTTCGCCGGGTTGAACGTCGTCGTCGGCCCGGCGTTCTTCTGCAACCGGTTGAGGCGCAGGAACTTCCGGTTGAGGTCCGAGGCGTCGTAGAGGTGCGGGTCGTGGCAGGTGGTGCACTGCATCTGCCCGCTCTCCAGGGGCAGGGTCGGCGTCACCCCGTGCGAGCGGGTGGCGATCAGGTTGGCGGACGTGCTGGGCTTGCGCAGTTCGCCGTCCTTGGTGGCCAGCGCGTCGTCGTAGGTGAACGAGATCGGGTGGTCGTTGCTCAGGTCGGTGCCGAGGCGGCGGGTGAAGCCGGTGGTCGCACCTTCCCCGGCCGGCATCGTGCCGCCGGTCCCGGTGCCGGTCATGGTGGCGGTCTGATTAGCCTTGCCGTTCAGCACGCCGACCTGCCCGACGGCGAGAGTGCCGTCATGGCAGGACAGGCACAGCTTGCTCGCTCCGCCGGGCTGGCCCAGGTTGGTCTCGCCGGCAGCCAGCGAGTCCAGCGACTTCGAGCCGTAGGTGGAGTAGGTCGCGGTGGACAGTTTGCGGTTCCACAGCGGCCCCACCGGGCTTTTCGTGTTGTCCTGGGTGGCGGCGTGTGGCGTGTGGCAGAACACGCAGACCTGATCCACGTCGGTGGACTTCACCGTGTTCGCGGCGGGCGCGTTCTTCGACAGATTGTGCTTGGTCTGCCGGATGTTCGACTGCGCCTGGGCCAGCGCGTCCTGCGCCGGCGCATCCACGAGGATCGCCGCGAGCGCCACGAGCAAGGCGCACAGGACCCGCCGGGGCCACGCCCGGCCGCCGGGACGGGTGTTGCTGCTCAATTCGGTTTCCATTCCTTCGTACGGTCGCCCGACCGTTCCTGCCTCGGCACGCGCTCAGGATGGCGGCTGCCTGCCAAGTCTGCCGGCAGCCATGTCATACAGTTCTATTAAAAATGTGCAATGGTGTCACGCCGGGCTGAAGGTCCCGCTGATGACAAAGAAACGCCAGAAGCAAAGAAGCGCCACTGGGCTGACCAGCGGCGCTGTGGATTGTCGTGTTCTGGTTGCTGCTCGATGCAGGTTCTAAAGCGTTCGCTTTAGTAGCGGCGCCTTGTTTGGAAGGTCACTCCGCAGCGACGCCGTACGCGTAACCCGTGTCGTTCGCGACTTCGGTCTCGCTGTTCTTGCAGTCGCCGCAGTTGCCGCCGCAACCGGTGCGCTTCTCCTCGCGGTGTTCCGCCACCATGTCCCGCACGGTGGGCACGCACTTGCCGCACTGGATCTTGTGACCGAAATGCCGGAACACCGCTGCGGTCGTCTGCGCACCGTCGTTGAGAACCTGACGGATCTGCTTGTCGGTGATCGGATGGCAGATGCACACGTACATTGGAGTGGTGTCCCTGGCGTCTCGGTGACTCCACAGGTAATGTGATTGCGAATCATTGTCAATCGCGCTCTGGGGCCTTCGGAAGAGGATGCGCGGAATTGTCACAGGGGCGATCCGGCGGCGGGTGCGGAATCGTGCGGGGAACAGGCGGGGCAGGGGGAACGGATGGCGGAGTGGTGGCGCGGCGCGGTGGTCTACCAGATCTACCCGCGCAGCTTCCTCGACACGAACGGCGACGGCGTCGGCGATCTCGCCGGGGTGACGGAGCGGCTGTACCACGTGGCGGCGCTGGGTGCCGACGCGGTGTGGCTGTCGCCGTTCTTCCGCTCGCCGATGAAGGACTTCGGCTACGACGTGGCGGACTATCGGGCGGTGGACCCGCTTTTCGGCACCCTGGGAGACTTCGACCGGCTGCTGGAGCGGGCGCATGCGCTGGGGCTCAAGGTGCTGATCGATATGGTGCTCAGCCACACCTCGGACCGCCACGCGTGGTTCCGCGAGAGCCGGCAGGGGCATGACACCCCACGCGCCGATTGGTACGTCTGGGCCGACCCGAAGCCGGACGGTTCGCCGCCCAACAACTGGCTGTCGGTGTTCGGCGGCCCAGCCTGGACCTGGGACAGCCGGCGCCGGCAGTACTATCTGCACAACTTCCTCGCCAGCCAGCCCGACCTCAACCTGCACAAGCGCGAGGTGCAGGACGCGGTGCTGGCGGAGTGCGCGTTCTGGCTGGACCGCGGGGTGGACGGCTTCCGGCTGGACGTCGCCAACTACTACCTGCACGACCGGCTGCTGCGCGACAACCCGGCGCGCGCCCCGGACGCTCCCTGGCCCGACGGCGTGCCACCGGGCAGCGCGTACGGCATGCAAGTGCACCTGCACGACAAGTCGCAGCCGGAGAACGTGGCCGTGCTGCGCCGCCTGCGCGACCTGCTCGACCGCTACCCGGACCGCATGGCGGTGGCCGAGGTGCACGACGACGACAGCGTCGCCCGCGCCGCGGAGTACGTCGGCGCCCCCGACCGCCTGCACACCGCCTACAACTTCGCGCTGCTCGGCCCCCTGCACAGCGCGTCCGCGATCCGCCACGCCGTCGAAGCGTTCGAGCGGCAGCCCGGCCACGGCTGGCCGTCCTGGGCCTTCTCCAACCACGACGTGGAGCGGGTGGCGAGCCGCTGGAGCGGTCCCGAGGCGCCGCCGCACGCCGCAAAGCTGTTCCTGGCGCTGCTGACCAGCCTGCGCGGCACCGCCTTCGTCTACCAGGGCGAGGAACTGGGGCTGCCGCAGGCCGAGGTGCCGTACGAGCGCCTGCGCGATCCCTTCGGCATCGCCTTGTGGCCGGAGCCCGGCGGCCGTGACGGCTGTCGCACGCCCATGCCGTGGACCGAAGAGGGGCCGCACGCCGGCTTCTCCGCCGCCGAGCCGTGGCTGCCCATTCCCGACGCGCACCGGCCGCGCGCCGTGGACGTGCAGCGCACCGACCCCGACAGCGTGCTCGCCTTCGCCCGCGGCTGGCTGGCGTGGCGGCGCGGGCAGCCGGCGCTGCGGCTGGGGGACATCCGGTTTCGCGATGCCCCCGAACCGCTGCTGGCGTTCGAGCGCCGGCACGAGGGGCAGCGGGTGCTGTGCGTGTTCAATCTCGGCCCCCGCGCGGTCGAATGGCCGCTGCCTGACGCCGGGCGCTGGCAAGCGCTGCACGACCACGGCATGGCCGGGGCGCTGTCCGATGGCGTCGTGCATCTGCCGGGGTGGGGCGGGGTGCTTGCAATCGCCGTGGAAGGGCTGTAGCCCCTGCGCATGACCGAGCCCCCCATGACTGAACACCTGCATCAGACCATCTACCTCGCCGCCGAAGGCTTCGTGGACGACCTCGTTGCCGAGTTGGGCGACGTCGCGGCCGTCGAGGACCGGCTGGTCTTCGCCGACGGGCCGGCGCGGCCGGCCGCCTGGGCGCAGAACATCTGGCACGACCCGGTGCGCATCGAGGTGGAATCCATCAAGGAGGCCGCCCGCAAGCTGCGCGCCATCCAGCGGAACTGGGCGCTGTGGTCGCTGCGCCACCATCGCCGCGCCAATTTGATCCAGGAGAACCTGCCGCACGTCTCGGCCAAGCCTATCGTCTTCCCGTCGCCGAAGCCGACGGCGCCGCTCGGCTCATGGACGCTGCTGGACGAGTTCACGGTGATCGCGGCGGCGCACTGCTCCAGCCCGTACCGCCACGGCGAGCTGCACTTCGTCGAGAACCGGACCGCGCCGCCCAACCGCGCCTATCTCAAGCTGTGGGAGGCGCTGACCCGCATGGGGGCGCAGCCCGGACCGGGCGACCGCTGCCTCGACCTCGGCTCCAGCCCCGGCGGCTGGACCTGGGTGCTGCACGAGCTGGGCGCCGACGTGATCAGCATCGACAAGGCGCCGCTGGCGCCGGAGATCGCGGCGCTGCCCCGCGTCGAGTACCGGCAGGAGAGCGCCTTCGCCCTGAAGCCGCAGGACATCGGCCCGCTGGACTGGCTGGTCTGCGACGTGATCTGCTACCCGACGCGGCTGCTGCGCCATGTTGAGGGGTGGATGCAGAGCGGGCTGGTGAAGAACTTCGTCTGCACGCTGAAGTTCCAGGCCGAAACCGACCACGAAACGGCGCGCGCCTTCGCCGCCATCCCCGGCGGGCGGGTCGAGCACCTGTTCCACAACAAGCACGAAGTCACCTGGATGTGGCCGGCGGGCTGATGAGCGGCCGTCTGCGGCACTCGGTCGCACGGCTGGTGAGAACGATTCGCATTGACAGGCTTCTCCGGAAGATGAGAATTGTTCGCAATATGCCAACTGGACTCGGGGATTGTCCGACATGCGCCACCTGATCGCCGCCGCCCTCCTTGCCGCTCCGCTCGCGTTCGCGGGCGCCGCCCTCGCGGCTGACGGCGAATACTCGCTGACCATCAAGGACCACAAGTTCGAGCCGGCGACGCTGGAGATCCCCGCGGGCAAGAAGGTGACGCTGATCGTCGACAACAAGGACAGCACGGCCGAGGAATTCGAAAGCAAGGACCTCAAGATCGAGAAGGTGATCGGCGGCGGCAAGACCGGGCGCGTCAACGTCGGCCCGCTGAAGCCCGGCCAGTACAGCTTCGTTGGCGAGTTCCACGAAGAGACGGCCAAAGGCACGCTGATTGCAAAGTAGGGCCGACACGTTCCACCGGAGAAACGCCCATGCTCGCCAGTCTCATCATCGTGTTCCGTGAGGTGCTCGAAGCCGGTCTGATCATCGGCATCGTGCTCGCGGCGACGCGCGGCGTTCCCGGCCGGGGGCGCTGGGTGGCGGCGGGCATCGGCGCCGGCTTGGCCGGGGCCTGTCTGGTGGCTGCCTTCGCCGACGCCATTTCCGCCCAACTGGAAGGCAGCGGGCAGGAACTGTTCAACGCCGCGGTGCTGCTGACGGCGGTGGTCATGCTGGCGTGGCACAACGCCTGGATGGCCCGGCACGGGCGCGAGCACGCCGCCGAGATGCGCGCGGTCGGCCGCGCCGTGGAGGCCGGCGACCGGCCGCCGCAGGCCCTGGCGGTGGTGGTCGGCGTGGCGGTGCTGCGCGAGGGGGCGGAGGTCGTGCTGTTCCTGGCCGGCATCGCGTCCGCCGATGGCGGCGGGGCGGCGCAGCTGGCGCTGGGGGCGGCCGGCGGCATCGGGCTCGGCGGGCTGTTGGCGCTGCTGATCTACAAGGGCCTGCTCAACATCCCGACGCGCCACCTGTTCAGCGTCACCACGTGGCTGATCACGCTGCTGGCCGCCGGCATGGCGGCCTCGGCCATGCACTACCTGTCGCAGGCCGGCGTCGTCACCATCGGCGAGACGGAGCTGTGGGACAGCCGTTTCCTGCTCAGCGACGGCAGTCTGCTGGGGCAGGTGCTGCACATCCTGATCGGCTACACCGACCGGCCCAGCGCCTTGCAGGCCGTGGCCTGGGTGTCGGTGGTCGCCGCCATCACCCTGCTGACCCGCATGGCGCGCGGGCACTCGCCGTCCTCGTCGGTTCCGGCGGAGTGATTTGGATTAGGCCAGCCGCAGCGCCAGTTCGATCTGCGGGCGCATGATCGAGGCGGCGGCGTAGCCGATCTCCACCACCTCGGCGGCGCGGTCGAACTCCAGGATGCCGATGTGGCCGAGCCGCGGCGTCACCAGCACGTCCGGCGGCTCGCCGGCAAGGCGTGAGCGGGTGATGCGGTCCTGCATGACGTCGATGGAGCCGGCCAGGATCTCCAGCACGTTGGGCGCCGGCTCATGGGCCGTCGCCTCGATCTGGGCGGCGAGGAAGCGCGTGCGGATGCCGGGCCGCCGGCCGATCCAGGCGCTGACCTGCTGGGTGAGATGCCCGAAGGTCGAGGTCGCCACGCCGGCCTCGGCCATCACCGGGCGCGACGGCGTCGACATCTCGCTGTTCAGGTTCACCGCGATCACCACGTCCGCCCCCAGCGCCCGGCACAGCGACACCGGCACCGGGTTGACCAGCGCGCCGTCCACCAGCCACTGCTGCCCGGTGCGCACCGCCGGGAAGATGCCGGGCATCGCCGCCGAGGCGCACACCGCGTCCAGCATCGGCCCCTCGCGCAGCCAGATCTCCCGCCCCGTGCCCAGATCGGTGGCGACGGCGGCGTAAGGCTTGGGCAGATCCTCGATGCGGACATCGGTGTGGGCGTTGCGGAAGCGCTCGAACACGCGCTCGGCGGCGACCAGCCCGCCGCGCCGGAACGTCACGTCGATGATCCCCAGCATGCCGAGCAGGCCCATGCTCTGCGCCCAGCTCTGCAACTCGTCCATCTGGCCGGTCAGGTAGGCGGCGCCGACCGCGGCGCCGACCGAGGTGCCGCAGACGATGTCCGGCTCGATGCCCAACTCGTTCAGCGCCCGCAGCACGCCGATGTGCGCCCAGCCGCGCGCTGCCCCGCTGCCCAGCGCCAGTCCGATCCTGCGTCCCGTCACGATGCGCCTCGTCTGCCTGCTTTCGTGTATTTGGGCGGCCGGCCGTTCGTTGGTAAGGCCGCCGGACGGCAGCCCGCCGGATGGGGGAGTCCCTTACGCCGCCCGGCCAGGATCGCCCATCCGGGTAAACGGCCGGGTTGCGGCAATTATCGAAAGTTTTTGGTAATCATCCTTTGGATTTCTTTAATGCGGCGAGTGCTGTGACGATTTTCGGCTGGAAGATTTTTTCTCTGCTGCACGTTAACCAATAAGCAACTTGCCGGCGGGTAGATTGATCACAGAGCAGATCTTCACCGTGCGGAGGACATCATGTCGAGCGACCTGAAAAGCTTCAAAAAGGACTGGCAGCGCTGGACCCGTGTGGAGCGTCTGACCGCCATCGCTCTGCTGATCGGCGCCACCGCCGCGCTGGGTGGCCCGCTGACGCTGGGCATCCTCTGAGCTTTTAAAGAGCCGCTGCTAACGCGAGCAGCCCGAACCCGGCCAGCACGGCGCCCGACGCCCGGTTGATCCACAGCATCGCCGAGGCCGTCACCCGCCGCCGGAACACACCGACCCCGGCGCTCAGCGCCAGCCACCACGCCGCCGACCCCAGGAACACGCCGAGCACCAGCGCCGCCGCCCCCAACGCGGGTGCGCCGCCCGTCTCGGCCAGCCCCAGCGCGCCGAACACCGCGGCGAAGCTGATGATCGTCGCCGGATTGGCGAGCGTCAGCACCACCGTCGTCGCGTAGGCGCCGGCCAGACTGTGCGTGGTGGGGGCGTTCGCGGCGTTCTCGGCCGGCCGGGCGCGCATGGTGGCGACCCCCAGCCACAGCAGCACCAGCCCGCCCACCAGCCGCAACGCCGTCTGCCAGCCGAACAGCAGGTCGGTGACCGCGGCCAGCCCGAACCCGGCCACCGCGCCGTACGCCGCGTCGGCGGTGGCGGCGCCCAGCCCGGTGGCGAAGCCCACCGCCGCTCCATCGGCCAGCGTCCGGCGAATGCACAGCAGCCCGATCGGCCCGACCGGCGCCGCGATCGACAGGCCGATGACGGCGCCCTTGAGGAACAGGAAGGTGGTGTCCATGGCGCCTATCCGAGCATGTTTTTCGAAACGGCGCGACACATAAGAAGAAACGGCGTGGCTGGCATCGCTACATTTGGTAGCTTGAGGCCCAACTCATCCTATATGCTGCGGGCCTCGGACCGTCACGCGATGGAGGAAACGGGCGTCATGATCAAGGTCAGCATCCACTACCCGAACACCCAGGGCAGCCGCTTCGACACCGACTACTATCTGAACACGCATATGCCGATGGCCATCGCCAAGCTCGGCCCGGCGCTCAAGGGCGTGTCCGTGGACATCGGCGTGAGCGGAGGGGGGCCCGAGACACCGCCGGCCTACGCAGCGATGTGCCATCTTCTGTTCGAAACGGTGGAGACGTTCTATGGCGCGTTCATGCCGCACGCGGACGCGCTGCAAGGCGACATCCCGAACTACACGGATGTCACCCCCATCATCCAGATCAGCGATGTGAGGATTGCCCGCTAGCCGGTCCGCAAGATCCCTCCTCCACCGTTGGCGGAGGAGGGGGCTTTGCCGTCAGTCGCCGATCTCGCCCATGGCGGTTTGCAGGTAATTCTGCAAGCCGACGCTGTCGATCAGGCCAAGCTGCGTCTCGACGTAGTCGAGCCGTTCTTCGGCTTCCTCCAGGATGTCCTCCAGGAGGTCGCGGGACACATAGTCGGCCTTGGCCTCGCAGAGCGCGATGGCCGCGACGATGCGGTCGCGGTATTCCCGCTCCATGGTCAGGTCGGCGGTCAGGATCTCGGGCACGTCCTCGCCGATCCGCAACTTGCCGAGATCCTGGAGGTTGGGGATCGCCTCCAGGAACAGGATGCGCTCGATCAGTTCGTCGGCGCTCTTCATGACTTCGATGGAGGCGTGGTATTCCCACTTGCCCAACGCCTTCAGGCCCCAGTTCTTCTCCATGCGCGCGTGCAGGAAATACTGGCTGATGGCGGTCAGCTGGTCCCGGAGGACGATCTGAAGCTGGGCGATGACGTCGGCGTTGCCCTTCATGATCGTGCCCCTCAGCCGGAAATCTTGCCGATGGCCGATTGCAGATAATTCTGCAAGCCGATCATGTCGATGAGGCCGATCTGCTGCTCCAGCCAGTGGGCGTGGTCTTCCTCGGTGTCTTCCAGCAACTCCACGAGGATGCGCCGGGTGTCGTAGTCCTGCTCGGCCTCGCAATGGGCGATGGCTTCCTTCAGGGCGGCGACCACTTCCAGTTCGAGCGTCAGGTCGTTGCGCAGCATCTCCGGCACGTCCTTGCCGATGCGCAGCGGGTCGCGGCTGGCGACGTTGGGCGTGCCTTCCAGGAACAGGATGCGCTTGATCAGCTTGTCGGCGTGCGCCAGCTCGTCGTGCCGCTCGTGCGCGATGCGCTCGTACAGCGCCTTGAAGCCCCAGTTCTCCATCATCGAGGAGTGGGCGAGGTACTGGTCGGCCGCGCTCAATTCGCCGACGAGCAGCGTGTTCAAGCGGTCGATGACGCTCTGTTTCCCCTGCATGGCCTGCCTCTTCTTTTTGTATCGATGCAAGCCGTATGACACGGAGATTGGAATTGGTCAAATCGAAACCGAAGTAATGATAAAACGCTAATGAGAGAGCGCTCCGCTATACTGTGCCCATATTCTGGGCACGCGGAGGAATGTCTGTGTAAATGAGAATGATGCGCAGAAGAGGGCTGGACTCAGACCGTTTCCGCCTTGCTGGTCAGCCCCAGACTTTCGGCGGTGTTGGCGACGGTGTTGAGGCAGGTGGCGGCGCGCTCGGCCGGGATGGAGACGGCGAAGCGGATGGCGTAACGCCCGCCCTCGCGGTCGGGCAGCGTCTGCGCGTCGAGGCGGACGATGTTCGCCCCGAACTGCCCGAAGATGTCCGACAGCCGGGCGATCAGCCCCGGCTGGTCACCGCCCGACACCTCGACCCGGTGGGTGATGACGCCCATCGGGCCGGGATTCGGGTCGAAGTCGAAGCGCGTCACTTTGATCTGCGCGCCCGCCAGTTCCGGCGTGGCGGTCAGGCTGGCGTGCAGTTCCTCGACATCCAGGCCGGCCGGCAGCTCGCAGACGGCGGAGAACTCCGCGCCCGAACCCATGACGGCGAAGGTGACGTCGCGCAGGTTTATGCCCTGGTCGAACAGGTGGCCGGTGATCCCGGCGATCAGACCGACCCGGTCCGGGCAGAATGTCGATACCAGCGCGAGAGCCGCCACGGTTGCCTCCCTGGATACAGCGTCACCTCGGCTTTACGCCGCGGTGCCGCCAACGGTCAACCCGTCCAGACGGAGGGTGGGTTGCCCCACGCCCACCGGCACGCCCTGGCCGTCCTTGCCGCAGGTGCCGACGCCTGGATCGAGGCGGCTGTCGTTGCCGACCATGGCGACACGGGTCAGGCTGTCCGGGCCGTTGCCGATCAGCGTCGCACCCTTCACCGCCGGACCCAGCTTGCCGTCCTCGATCAGGTAGGCCTCGGACGCCGAGAACACGAACTTGCCCGACGTGATGTCCACCTGACCGCCGCCGAAGTTCTTGGCGTACAAGCCCTTCTTCACCGAGGCGATGATCTCCTCCGGCGTGTTCGGGCCGGAGCGCATCACCGTGTTGGTCATGCGCGGCATGGGGTGATAGGCGAAGCTCTGCCGGCGGCCGTTGCCGGTGGGCCTGACACCCATCAGCCGCGCGTTCATGCGGTCCTGCATGTAGCCGACCAGGATGCCGTCCTCGATCAGCGTCGTGCTCTGGCCGGGGGTGCCCTCGTCGTCCACGCTGATCGAGCCGCGAGCGTTCTCGATGGTGCCGTCGTCCACCACCGTGACGCCCGGTGCCGCGATGCGCTGGCCCATCAAGCCGGCGAAGGCCGAGGTCTTCTTGCGGTTGAAGTCGCCCTCCAGCCCGTGGCCGATGGCCTCGTGCAGCAAGATGCCGGGCCAGCCGGGGCCGAGCACCACGGTCATCTCACCGGCCGGCGCCGCCACGGAATCCAGGTTCACCAGCGCCTGGCGCAGCGCCTCGTCGACGAAATAGCGCCAGGTCTCCGGCTGCATGTACTGCTCGTAGGTGACGCGGCCGCCACCGCCATAGCTGCCGGTCTCCATCTTGTCGCCGTCCGCCACCACCATCGACACGGACAGCCGCACCAGCGGGCGCAGGTCGGCCACGCGCACGCCGTCGCCGCGCAGGATCTGCACCGCCTGCCACTCGCCGCTGATCGAGCAGCTGACCTGCCGGACGCGCGGGTCCTTGGCGCGGGCGTAGGTGTCGATGTCCGCCAGCAGCTTCACCTTGTCCTCGAACGGCACCAGCGACAGCGGGTTGTCGGGCATGTAGAGCGCGCGGTTGGTGCCCGGCGGCGGCTCGGCCACCGTGCCGGAATGGCCGGCCTGCACGGCGCGCACCGTCTCGGCGGCGCGGCGGATGGCGTCCTCGGACAGGTTGGACGCGTGCGCGAAGCCCGTCGCCTCGCCGGAAATGCCGCGCAGGCCGAAGCCCTGCGTGGTGTCGAAGCTGGCCGCCTTCAGCTTGCCGTCGTCCCAGCCCAGGCTCTCGCTCTGGGCGTACTCCAGGTACAGCTCGCCATCGTCGGCGCCGCGCAGGGCTTCGGACACGATGCCCTCGACACGGGGGCGGTCGAGGCCGGCGCGGTTGAAGAACAGGTCGTCGGTGACGGCGAGCGCGCTCATGGAGACTCCGGTGCTTGGTACTAATGGAGGAACGCGGGCACCTAGGCGCCCGGCCGCAGGATATGGTCTTATAGTGTGGCAACGCAAACCCGGCCCGGCAAGGCTTGCCGTCCAACTGTACCGTATGAGGGCATAGGTGTGAGCGATCCGAGCGCGGGCCTGTCCGCCGGAACCGACCGGCCCATCGCGGCCACCAACCAGCCGCTGCGCGAGCATGCCCTGCGCGTGCCGCTGACCAACGAGGTGCACGCCCGTCCGTCCGAGGCGATGCGGGCGCCGGTGCGCGCCACCATGCTGGCGATGCTCTCAGGCGAGGCAGCGGGGGAACGCGAGCGCGCGCATTTGGAACAGCTCTGCGACTGGGCCGGCGTGGCGCGGCCGGCGGCGGGGGCGACGCATTACAGCGGCGCCTTCGGCAGCTTCCGCCTGAAGTGGGAGCGGCACACGGAGTTCTCCACCTGGACCGTCTTCCGCGAAGGCGCCTTCGGCGAGCCGTTCGCCGACCCGGCGCTGAACGCGCTGCCGCGCGACTGGCTGGCCGGCTTGGCGGGAGAGCTGCTGGTCGGCGTGCACGTCGCGGTGATCGACGCCGACGCGGCGGAGCCGACGCCGGCGCAGCTCGCCGGGATTTTCGGATCGGACGCCTATGTGGGCTCGCGGGTCGCCGGGCGCGCGGCCACGGCGTGGACCGATTTCCGCATCCACGGCGACGGCTTCTCGCGCCTGCTGATCGCCAATCACTCCATGTCGGCGTGGCAGACCGGCCGCATCGTCCAGCGCCTGCTGGAGATCGAGGTGTACCGGATGATGGCGCTGCTGGCGCTGCCCATGGCGCGCGGCGTGCTGCCGCGCATCGGCGCCATCGAGCGCGAGCTGGCCGAACTGACCGCGCTGACCGCCTCGGTGACCGGGCTGGAGGACGAGCGCGGCGTGCTCGACCGGCTGACGCGGCTGTCGGCGCAGACCGAGCAGATCGCCGCCGAGACCGCCTACCGCTTCGGCGCCGCGCGCGCCTATCACGAATTGGTGGAGCGCCGCATCGGCGAACTGCGCGAGCTGCGCATGGAAGGCTTGCAGACGGTGTCGGAGTTCATGGAACGCCGCCTCACCCCGGCGATCCGCACCTGCGAGGCGGTGCAGGGGCGCCTGGACACGCTGTCGCAACGGCTGGCGCGGGCGAGCAACCTGCTGCGCACCCGCGTGGAGATCGCCGTCGAGGGGCAGAACGCCGAACTGCTGAAGTCCATGGACCGCCGCGCCGACCTGCAACTGCGCTTGCAGGAGACGGTCGAGGGGCTGTCAGTGGTGGCGATCAGCTATTACCTGATCGGCATCGTCGGGTACGCCGCCAAGTCGTTGAAGGGTTTTGGGCTGAAGCTCGACCCGGACATCGTCGTCGGGCTGATGATCCCCGTGGTGCTCTTCATCGTGTGGAAGGGCGTGCGGCGGATTCGCAAAGTGCTGGGCGAACACGGGTGAATTTCCGCGGGCATGCGGCGATCAGCATCCGAGGCAACATTCGCACGGATTGCACGGATTCAGGCACGGATTACACGGATTTTCTTATTCGTGCCCAGCAGCGGTCATCGGGATGGCTCGCGGTTTTGCGAGCTTAAAAAATCCGTGTAATCCGTGCAATCCGTGTTAAAATCCAAAAAATCCGTGTGAAATCTTGCCCTCCGTACCGTAACGCCCGCTGCCCAAGCCTGCGCCAATTTGCGCAGTTACCGGGCACGGTTGCATGCATAAAGCTCTCACTAAATTGCGCGGGATCAGCCCGGCGGGTTGTGGGGAGGGTGTGTGATGACGATCCGGGCGAAGCTGCTGCTGCTGGTCGCGATTCTCGGCGCCATGCTGGTCGCCGTCGCCGGGTATCAGGCGCTCAATGCTCTGGAGACACGGCGCGCGGCCGAGCGCGTGCGCGCCATCAATGGCCTGTCCGACCAGTTGTTGACCGCCGCCGGGGCCTGGGCGGTGGAGCGCGGCACCGCCAACGCCGTGCTGGCCGATCCCAAGGCCGCGACCCCGGCGCAACGCGACGACATCGCCGCCAAGCGCCGCGCTGGTGATGCCGCCTTTGCCGACGCGCAGGCGCGCGCGCGCGCCCTGACCGGCGGTGCCGCGCTCGACACGGCGTTGCGCGAGGCCGAGGCGGCGTTGCGCGCCGTGGAGGGGCTGCGTCGGCAGGTGGACGAGGCGCTGGCGAAGGGCGAGGCTGTGGCGGATCTGCGCCGCGACTGGTTCCCGCGCATGAGTGCGCTGATCCTGGCGAGCCAGACGCTGCGCGGTGCCGTGGAGGATTCCGGGCCGGCGAGCGGCGGGCTGGTGCTGCGCGCCTTCGACCTGAAGAACGCCCTGTGGGAGATGAGCGAGTTCGCCGGGCGCGAGCGCGGCATGGTGGCCGGCGCGGTGGCCGGCGGCAAGCCGTTCACCGCCGCGCAGCTGGAGGCGGTGTCGCGCGCCCGCGGCCGTGTGGACAGCGGCTGGACGGCGTTCCGCCGGCTGGTGAGCGGCTTCGGCGCGAGCATGGCGGCGGCCGGCGGCGCCATCGACCGCGTCTATTTCGGCGAGTTCGAGACGACCCGCGCTGCGGTCTACGAAGCGTCGGCCAAGGCCGCGGCGTATCCGGTGGATGGTCCGCGCTGGTTCGCCGCGGCGACCGCGGGCATCGAGCGCATCCTGGAGGCGCAGGTGGCGGCGTCCGCCGAAGTGCGCGCGCTGCTCGACCGCGAGGTGGCAGCGGCGGACGGCGCGCTGCTGGTCAGCGTGGCGCTGTTGGCGGCGGTGCTGGTGCTGGCGGCGGTGGCCGCGTGGGTGATCACGGCGCAGGTCAACCGGCCGATCCGCGGCATGACCGACACTATGGGCGTGCTGGCGCAGGGCCGCTTCGACGTCGCGGTGCCGGGCATCGACCGGCAGGACGAGATCGGCCTGATGGCGAAGGCGGTCGAGGTGTTCAAGCGGCACGGCCTGGAGAACGAACGCCTGCACGCCCAGCAGGAACGGGCGCGCCTTGAATCGGAAGCCGCCAAGTGCGCGGCGCTCACCGGCATGGCCGACACGGTGGAGCGCGAGATGCGCGCGGCGGTCGAGCGCGTCGCCGCACGGACCAAGGAGATGGACGGTTCGGCCGGGTCCATGGCGGCGTCGGCCGATCAGGTGTCGATGAACGCGCAGGGGGTCGCCTCGGCGGCCGAGCAGGCGTTGTCCAACGCCCAGTGCGTCGCCACCGCGGTCGAGGAGCTCACTGCGTCCATCCGCGCCATCAACGACCAGGTGACCCACGCCAGCGAGGCCACCCGCCGCGCCGTCGGCGCCGGTGAGCGCACGCAGTCCACCATCCACTCCCTGTCCGAAACCGTGGGCCGCATCGGCGAGGTGGCGAACCTGATCCAGAGCATTGCCGCCCAGACCAACCTGCTGGCGCTGAACGCCACCATCGAGGCGGCGCGTGCGGGCGAGGCCGGCAAGGGGTTTGCCGTGGTGGCGAACGAGGTGAAGAACCTCGCCAACCAGACCGCGAAGGCCACCGAGGAGATCGCCCAGCAGATCGCCGCCGTGCAGGTCGGCACCGCGTCGGCGGTGAACGCCGTGCGCGAGATCGGCGAGACCATCGGCGAGATCGACACCATCGCCAGTTCGGTTGCCGCCGCCATGGGCCAGCAGGGGGCGGCGACGCAGGAGATTTCCCGCAACGTGGTGGAGACCACCGGGGCCGCGCAAGAGGTGTCTGTGCGCATCGCCGAGGTCTCGTCGGAGGCGATGGCGAACGGTGCGCGGGCTTCGGACGTGCGCGGAGTCGCGGCGGAGCTGGCCGGCAGCATCGACGCGCTGCGCGCCACGCTGGTGCGCGCCGTGCGCACCGCCACGCAGGAGGTGGATCGCCGCCAGCGCCCGCGCTACCGCCTGGAGCGCGCCTGCCGGATCAGCGCGGCGGGTGCCGAGACGGCGGCGCGCGTCGCCGACCTGTCGCAGCTGGGCGCCTGCCTGACCGACGCGCCGGACTTGGCGCCGGGGGTATCGGGAACGCTGCGCGTGGATGGGTTCGCGCTGGCGCTCCCCTTCACGGTCACGGAGCGGCGCGACGGGACGGCGCGCGTGCGCTTCATGCTCTCCGGGAGCGACGCCGAGGCGTTCGACCGCACCTTCCCGCAGCTCGTGGCGGGTGCGGAGCGCTTGGTGAGCGCGGCGTAGTTTCCGCCCCCTACGCACTCCCGACCATTTGGCCATCCTCAACCGTCAGCCGCGCTGACGGCCTGCGTCAACCTGTCGCACTTACCGCCTGACGAAGACACTCAACAATTAGGTCATGGCCACCGCCACGTTCCGGGTAGACCTGCGGCATAAAGCCACAGTTTTTCCGCGGAACCCCTTGTAAGGGGCGGGGGGTTAAGGCCAAGTTCTGGGTGCGCGGATTTGCCGCACATGCAGTGGGGGTATGCGAGGCTCGCTCCACGCGCATGGCACGGCGCCGCCGACAGCAAACACCGGCGCCGCCGGAGACCGCCCGCCCAAGACCCGGAAAACCGGGCGGGGCACGAGACAGGGCGGGGGTGGCAGCCGGGCGAGAGGGGCATCCGCTGGCCGTGCTCGGCGCAGCGGCAAAGAGAGGGTTGGGGATGATGACGCATACCTTACGCGCCGCTGGCGCGGCCGCTGTCACTTGCGCACTCGGGCTGGCTCACGGCGCGCTGGCCGCCGCGCCCCAGCCCTGGGAAATGGGCCTCCAGCCCGCAGCGTCGCCGGTCAAGCACGCGCTGGACGACTTCCACAATCTGCTGCTGGTGATCATCACCGCCATCACGCTGCTGGTGCTGGCGCTGCTGGTGACGGTGGCCGTGCGCTTCAACGCGAAGCGCAACCCGACGCCCTCCAGCGCGTCGCACAACACGCTGCTGGAGGTGGCGTGGACGGTGATCCCGGTGATCATCCTGGTCGTTATCGCCGTGCCGTCGTTCCGCGTCCTCTACATGATGGAGGTGACGCCGCAGGCGGAGATGACCATCAAGGTCACCGGCCGGCAGTGGTATTGGGACTACGAATACCCGGACCAGGGCGGCTTCGCCTTTTCCAGCTACATGATCCAGGACGCCGACCTGAAGGAGGGCCAGAAGCGCCTGCTGGAGGTCGACAACCGCGTGGTCGTCCCGGTGAACACCGTCGTGCGCGTGCAGGTCACGGCCGGCGACGTCATCCACTCCTGGGCGATGCCGGCGTTCGGCGTGAAGAAGGACGCGGTGCCCGGCCGTCTCAACGAGACGTGGTTCAAGGCCGACAAGGAAGGCGTCTACTACGGCCAGTGCTCGGAGATCTGCGGCGCCAACCACGGCTTCATGCCCATCGCCGTCGAGGCGGTGTCGAAGGAAAAGTTCGCCGAGTGGGTCGCCAAGGCCAAGCTCGCCTACGGCACGCCGGACACCACGCGCGAGCTGGCGCAAGTGCCGGCCGAATCCACCGCCAGATAAGAATCGCATAAGCGAGGGATAGAGATGGCCAACACCACGGGCGCGCACCACGACCATGCGCACGATCACAAGCCGGGCTTCGTGCAGCGCTGGCTTTACTCCACCAACCACAAGGACATCGGGACGCTGTATCTGGTGTTCTCCGTCTGCGCCGGCCTGATCGGCGGCCTGTTCTCGGTCATCATGCGCGCCGAGTTGCAGCACCCCGGCCTGCAGATCGTCGGCGACGGCCAGATGTGGAACGTGCTGATCACCGCGCACGGCCTCATCATGGTGTTCTTCGTGGTCATGCCGGCGGTGATCGGCGGCTTCGGCAACTGGTTCGTGCCGTTGATGATCGGGTCGCCGGACATGGCGTTTCCGCGCCTCAACAACATCAGCTTCTGGCTGATCGTCCCGGCCTTCCTGCTGCTGCTGGGCTCCGCTTTCGTCGGCAATGGCGCCGGCACGGGGTGGACCATCTACCCGCCGCTGTCCAGCGCCACGGGCCAGCCCGGACCGTCCGTGGACATGGCGATCTTCGCCCTGCACTTGGCCGGCGCGTCGTCGGTGCTGGGGGCGCTGAACTTCATCACGACGATCTTCAACATGCGTGCGCCGGGCATGACGCTGCACAAGATGCCGCTGTTCGTCTGGGCCATGCTGGTGACGGCCTTCCTGCTGCTGCTCGCCGTGCCCGTGCTGGGCGGCGCCATCACCATGCTGCTGACCGACCGCAACTTCGGATCGAGCTTCTTCAACCCGGAAGGCGGCGGTGATCCGATCCTGTTCCAGCACCTGTTCTGGTTCTTCGGGCATCCCGAAGTCTACATCATGATCCTGCCGGGCTTCGGCATCATCAGCCACATCGTCTCGACCTTCTCCAAGAAGCCGGTGTTCGGCTATCTCGGCATGGCCTACGCGATGGTCGCCATCGGCGTCGTCGGCTTCGTGGTGTGGGCGCACCACATGTACACGGTGGGCCTCAGCGTCGACACCAAGGCGTACTTCACCGCGGCGACGATGATTATCGCGGTGCCGACCGGCATCAAGATCTTCTCGTGGATCGCCACCATGTGGGGCGGCTCCATCGAGTTCAAGACGCCGATGCTCTGGGCCATGGGCTTCATCTTCCTGTTCACGGTGGGCGGCGTCACCGGCGTGGTGCTCGCCAACGGCGGCATGGACGTGGTGCTGCACGACACCTACTACGTGGTGGCGCACTTCCATTATGTGCTGTCGCTGGGTGCCGTGTTCTCGATCTTCGCCGGCTGGTACTACTGGATCGGCAAGATGAGCGGGCGCCAGTACCCGGAGTTCTGGGGCAAGGTCCACTTCTGGACCACCTTCGTCGGCGTGAACATGACCTTCTTCCCGCAGCACTTCCTTGGCCTTTCGGGCATGCCGCGCCGCATCCCGGACTACCCGGATGCGTTTGCCGGGTGGAACATGATTTCTTCCATCGGCTCCTACATCTCTTTCGGCTCCACGCTGTTGTTCGTCTGGATCGCCATCCACACGCTGACCCGCGGGGCGCGGGTGGGGGCGGCCTACTGGGGGCCCAGCGCCACGACGCTGGAGTGGACGGTCAGCTCACCGCCGCCGTTCCACGCCTTCGAGACGCTGCCTCGGGTCAAGTAACGACGTGGGCTTAGGGCCAGGGCTTCGGGAGGAAAAACAATGACGGATCTCACCGTCCAGCGGGTCGTACAGGGGGGCGCCGCCGACACCGCACCGGCCGCTTCGGTCGGCGACTTCATCGAGCTGCTGAAGCCGCGCGTCATGTCGCTGGTGGTGTTCACCGGCTTCGCCGGGCTGGTGGTGGCGCCGGGGCACCTGCACCCGCTGCTGGCCGCGGTGGCGGTGCTGTGCATCGCGGTCGGTGCCGGGGCGTCGGGGGCCATCAACATGTGGTACGACCGCGACATCGACGCGGTGATGGCCCGCACGGCCAAGCGCCCGATCCCCACCGGCCGGGTCGAGCCGGACGAGGCGCTGGCCTTCGGCGTGTTCCTGGCGGTGGCGGCGGTCGTGGTGATGGGGCTGGCGGTCAACTGGGTGGCGGCCGGCATCCTGGCGCTGGCGACGCTGTTCTACGTCTTCGTCTACACCATGTGGCTGAAGCGCCGCACGCCGCAGAACATCGTGATCGGCGGGGCGGCCGGCGCCTTCCCGCCGATGATCGGCTGGGCGGCGGTGACCGGCGGCGTGGATGTGGCGTCGATCGCGCTGTTCGCGCTGATCTTCCTGTGGACGCCGCCGCACTTCTGGGCGCTGGCGCTGTTCCGCAGCGGCGACTACGCGCGGGCCGGCGTGCCGATGCTGCCGGTGGTCGAGGGGGCGGAGGTCACCAAGCGCCAGATGCTGCTCTACACGCTGCTGCTGCTGCCGGCCGCCATGGCGCCGTTTTTCCTGGGCATCGCCGGGTACGCCTATCTGGCGGGAGCGGTTGTCCTGGGATCGCTGTTCGTGCTGTGCGCGGTGCGCGTGCTGACCGGCACCGACGACAAACCGGCCAAACAGATGTTCGGCTTCTCGATCCTCTACCTGTTTTTGCTGTTCGCCCTGTTGGTGGGCGAGCACGTCGTTCCCGGAGGTTTTTAGATGGCGATGACCGAATCTCAAGATGAGCGCAGCCGCCGGCTGCGCGGCCGCAACGTTGCCACGCTGCTGGCGCTGCTGGGGCTGGTGGCGCTGTTCTACCTGATCACCATCGTCCGCATGGGCGGTCATTGACATGGACGAGCGGGTTCACCGGCGCAACCGCGTGTTTCTCATCACCCTGCTGGGGCTGGCCTTCGGCATGATCGGGCTCGCCTACGCGTCGGTGCCGCTCTACTCGCTGTTCTGTCAGGTGACCGGCTTCGGCGGCACGACCCAGCGCGCCAAGGCGGCGCCCGGTGCGGTTCTGGACCGCGTGGTGACGGTGCAGTTCAACGCCGACGTCAACAGCGGCCTGCCCTGGACCTTCCGCCCCAACCAGCGGGAGGTGAAGGTCAAGCTGGGTGAAACCGCGCTGGTCAGCTACCACGCCGAGAACCGCTCCAAGGAACCGCTCGTCGGCACCGCGGTGTTCAATGTGACGCCCGAGAAGACCGGATCCTACTTCGACAAGATCGAGTGCTTCTGCTTCACCGAGCAGACGCTGAATCCCGGCGAGAGCGCCGATCTGCCGGTTGCCTTCTTCGTCGATCCGGCGCTCGCCGACGATCCGGACATGGAGGACGTGACCACCATCACGCTCTCCTACACCTTCTACCGCGCCAAGAACGGCGTGGCTTCGTCAACCAGAGAGCGCACGGCCGCCCGTCCGGGTGAAGCCGGCGCCACGAATTGAGCACGGGGTTGGAGGAACATGGCCGACATCACGCACGGGCATATGCCGCACAGCGTCGCCGAGCCGCATGCCGGCGAAGGCATCCCGCATCCCTACCATCTGGTGAAGCCGAGCCCCTGGCCGCTGCTGGGGGCCGCTGCCGGCGGCATGCTGGCTGTCGGCGGCATCCTCTACATGCACTACAACCAGAAATGGCTGGTGATCATCGGCTTCCTGGCCGTGCTCGCGGTCATGTTCGGCTGGTGGCGCGACATCATCAAGGAGGCGGTGGTCGAGCATGCGCACACCCCGGTCGTCAAGATCGGGCTGCGCTATGGTATGGCGCTGTTCATCGCGTCGGAGGTGATGTTCTTCGCGGCGTTCTTCTGGGCGTATTTCGACGCCTCGCTGTTCCCGAAGATCTTCGCGCAGAACCCGCATGGCGTCTGGCCACCGCCGGCGATCCAGCCCTTCGATCCGTTCCACCTGCCGTTCATGATGACGGTCATCCTGCTGCTGTCGGGCGTGACGGTCACCTGGGCGCACCATGAACTGATGCACGGCAACAACAGGAAGGCCGCCCAGGCGCTGGGTCTGACCGTGCTGCTGGGCGTCATGTTCAGCTTCTTCCAGGGCTGGGAGTACAGCCACGCCGCCTTCGGCTTCACCCAGGGCATCTACCCGTCCACCTTCTTCATGGCGACGGGGTTCCACGGCTTCCACGTCATCATCGGCACCATCTTCCTGGCGGTGTGCTGGTACCGCACGGTGAAGGGCCACTTCACGCCGAACAGCCATTTCGGCTTCGAGGCGGCGGCGTGGTACTGGCACTTCGTCGACGTGGTCTGGCTGTTCCTGTTCACCTCGATCTACTGGTGGGGGTCGCTGGGCGCGGCCCACGCGGGGCATTGACCGCCTATTACCCACGGGTGGCGCCGATGAGCGCGGGCGTGCGGTGCGTGTGCCCGCGTTGCGGCAAGGGCCGCCTGTTCAAGGGCTTTCTGACCGTGGCCGACCGCTGCGACGCCTGCGACCTCGACCTCGCCAAACAGGACACCGGCGACGGCCCGGCGGTGTTCCTGATCTTCCTTCTGGGCTTCCTGGTCGTGCCGGTGGCGCTCTTCGTGTCGATGAAGGTGGAGTGGCCGTTGTGGCTGCACGCGCTGATCTGGGGAACGCTGATCCTCGGCTTGGCGCTGGGCATGCTGCGGCCGGCCAAGGCATATATGATCGCCTTGCAGTACCGCTACCGCCGCCACGACTACGAAGGGCCGGCCGCGTGAGCGCCGCCGCCACCTCCGCCGGTTCCGGACGCCCCAGCCTGTGGGCGACGCTGTTCACCGTGCCGGCGGTGCTGGCGATGCTCGCGCTCGGCACGTGGCAGGTGGAGCGGCTGCACTGGAAGGAAGAGCTGATCCAGCGCGTGCACGAGCGCATGGGGTCCGCCCCGGTGCCCTTGCCGGCCACCATCGCCAATCCCGACGATTTCGACCTGCGCCCCGTCACGGTGACCGGGCGCCTGTTGAACGACCGCGCCATGCTGGTGCTCGCCCGACCGCGCCAGGGGCAGGTGGGCTACGAGGTGGTGACGCCGCTCCAGCGCGCCGCCGGCCCGCCGGTGCTGGTGAACCGCGGCTGGGTTGCCATGGACAAGCGCGCCGCGCTGCACGATGGCCCAGCCGGCGAGGTCACGCTGCGCGGTGTGGCGCGCGTGCCGGCGCCGCCCGGTTGGATGCAGCCCGACAACCGTCCCGGCGCCGAGGTGTGGAACCGCATCGACCTGCCGGCCATGGCAGCATCCGCCGGGCTGCCCGCGGTGGCGCCGGTGGTGGTGGAGGCGCTGCCGGGGCAGGCGACCGCCGGCCAGCCCGCTGGCATTGAGCCGCGCGTCGATCTGCCCAACAATCACCTGCAATACGCCATCACGTGGTATAGCCTCGCGGCGACCCTGCTGGTCATCTATGTCGTCTTCCACCTCCGCCGCCGGACGGATTCATGACCGCTTATCAGGATTTGGAACGCCGCTTCGCCCGCATCTCCGCCATCGGGGGCGCGCTGGGCATCCTCGGCTGGGACATGCAGACCATGATGCCGGACGGCGCCGCCGAGGGCCGCGCCGAGCAGACCGCCACGCTGTCCGTCCTGGCGCACGAACTGATGACCGCGCCGGAACTCGGCGACCAGCTCGCCGCCGCGGAAGGGCAGGGCGGCCTCGACGATTGGCAGGCGGCCAACCTGCGCGAGATGCGCCGCTCCCATGTGCAGGCGACCGCCGTTCCCTCCGACCTCGTGGAGGCGACGAGCAAGGCGACCTCCGCCTGCGAGATGGCGTGGCGCACCGCGCGGGCGGAGAGCGACTACGCTGCACTGCTGCCATCCCTGAAGGAGGTGCTGCGTCTGGTGCGCGAGGAGGCGCAGGCCAAGGGGGAGGCGCTGGGCATCGCCCCCTATGACGCGCTGCTCGACGACCATGACCCCGGCTCGCGCACCGTGCGGATCGACGCGCTGTTCGACGATCTGGCGGGCTTTCTGCCCGGCCTGTTTCAGAGCGTGCTCGACAAGCAGGCGTCCGAACCGCCGGTGCTGCGCCCGCACGGGCCGTTCCCGGTGGAAAAGCAGCGGGCGCTGGGCGAGCGCATGATGCGCGCCGCCGGCTTCGACTTCACGCGCGGACGGCTGGACGTGTCGCTGCACCCGTTCTGCGGCGGCGCCAACGACGACGTGCGCATCACCACCCGCTATGACGAGGCCGACTTCACCAAGGCGCTGATGGGCGTGCTGCACGAGACCGGCCACGCGCTGTACGAGCAGGGCCGGCCGCGGGCGTGGATGCTGCAACCAGTGGGGCAGTCGCGCGGCATGGCGGTGCACGAGTCGCAATCGCTGATCGTCGAGATGCAGGCCAGCCGCTCACCGGAGTTCATCGGCTGGCTGGCCGGTGAGGCGCGCGAGGCCTTTGAAGGCCGCGGTCCGGCTTGGGAGACGGACAATCTGCGCCGCCTCTACACCCGCGTCGAGCGCGGCTTCATCCGCGTCGATGCCGACGAGGTGACCTATCCCGCGCACGTCATCCTGCGCTACCGCCTGGAGAAGGCGCTGATCGCCGGCGATCTGGCGCTGGAAGACCTGCCCGACGCCTGGAACGCCGGCATGCGCGAGCTGCTGGGCGTCGAGCCGCCCGACGACCGCCTGGGCTGTTTGCAGGATATCCACTGGCCGGGCGGCGGCTGGGGCTATTTCCCCACCTATACGCTGGGCGCCATGACCGCCGCCCAACTGTTCGAGGCGGCCTGCGCCGCCGAACCGGACGTGAAGCCCGGTCTGGCGCGTGGGGACTTCGCGCCGCTGGTCGGCTGGCTGCGGACCAACGTGCACGCCAAGGGCTGCAAGCCGGCCTCGGGGGATGAGTTGCTGACCGAGGCGACGGGGCGCCCGCTGGACGCGGGCGTGTTCAAGCGGCACCTGGAGCGGCGGTATCTGGGCTGACGCTGGCCCTGCCGCGATTTATCGCGCCCATGCCGCTTGCGGACATCGCACCCATCCCGCTACGTTCGTCGCCTTCTCTATCAGCGAGAGTGAACGCGGTGCGGTACATCAGCACGCGGGGCGCGGCCCCGGCCCTGGGTTTCGAGGACGTCCTTCTGACCGGGCTCGCCCGTGACGGTGGCCTGTACGTGCCCGAGTTCTGGCCGCAGTTCTCTGCCGACGACATCCGTGCGCTGCGCGGCCTGCCGTACAGCGAGGTCGCCGTGCGCGTCATGCTGCCCTTCCTCGGCGGCGCCATCTCGGAAAGCGACTTCCGCGCGCTGGTCACCGACGCCTACGCCGGGTTCGACCACGCCGCGGTGACGCCGCTGGTGCAGCTCGACCAGCGCACCTGGGTGCTGGAGCTGTTCCACGGGCCGACGCTGGCCTTCAAGGATGTGGCGCTGCAACTGCTCGGCCGCCTGTTCGACCATGTGCTGGAAAAGCGCGGTGAGCGGGTGACCATCGTCGGAGCCACCTCCGGCGACACCGGTTCGGCCGCCATCGAGGCGTGCCGCGACCGTCACAACGTGGACATCTTCATCCTGCACCCGAAGGGCCGCACCTCGGAAGTCCAGCGCCGGCAGATGACCAGCGTGCTGTCGAGCAACGTCCACAACATCGCCCTGGAAGGCAGCTTCGACGACTGCCAGGACCTAGTGAAGGCGATGTTCAACGACACCGCCTGCCGCGACACACTCAACCTGTCCGCGGTGAACTCCATCAACTGGGCGCGCATCATGGCCCAGATCGTCTACTACTTCGCCGCCGCCGCGGCGCTCGGCGCGCCGGACCGCGAGATCGACTTCGTCGTGCCCACCGGCAATTTCGGCAACGTCTACGCCGCCTACGGCGCGCGGGCGATGGGGCTGGGGATCGGCAAGCTGATCGTGGGGTCGAACACCAACGACATCCTGGCGCGGTTTTTCGCCAGCGGGACCATGGCGGCACAGGGCGTCACGCCTACTTTAAGCCCCAGCATGGACATCCAGATCTCTTCCAACTTCGAGCGCCTGCTGTTCGATCTGCTCGGCCGCGACGGGGCGGCGGTGGAGGACTGCATGCGCCGCTTCCGGGCCGAGGGCCGCTTCACCGTCACCGATGCGCAACTGGCCGAGGCGCTGGCGATTTTCGCCGGCCACCGGGTGGACGAGGACGCCACCATGGCGACCATCACCGAGACGTGGCGCCGTCACGGCGGCTACACCGTGGACCCGCACACCGCGGTCGGCGTCGCCGCGGCCGCGGCGGTCGCGACGAAGCCAAACGTGCCGGTCGTCGTGCTCGCCACCGCGCACCCCGCCAAGTTCCCCGACGCGGTCGAGAAGGCCACCGGCCGCCGGCCGGCCTTGCCGCCCCGCCTGTCCGACCTTTTCGAGCGTGAGGAGCGCGTGTCCGTGCTGCCCAACGACCTCTCCGCCGTTCAGGCATTCGTCACCGCGCGCGCCCGCGCTGTCACCGGCGCCGACCGGGGGGCTGCATGAGCCACATCCGCGTCACCACGCTGGCGAACGGGCTGCGCGTCGCCACCGACACCATGCCGGACGTGCAGACCGTCTCGCTCGGCTGCTGGGTCGGCGTCGGCACGCGCAACGAGGCGCCGAGCGTCAACGGCGTGGCGCACCTCGTCGAGCACATGCTGTTCAAGGGCACCAAGCGCCGCACGGCCTTCCGCATCTCCGAGGAGATCGAGAACGTCGGCGGCCAGCTGAACGCCTACACCACGCGCGAGCACACGGCGTACTACGCCAAGGTGCTGCACGAGGACGCGCCGCTGGCGCTGGATATCATCGCCGACATGCTCCAGCACTCCGTGCTGGACGAGGCCGAACTGGTGCGTGAGCGCACCGTGGTGTTGCAGGAGATCGGTCAGGCGGCCGACACGCCCGACGACATCATCTTCGATCATTTCCAGACCACCGCCTACCCGGATCAGGCGCTGGGCCGGCCGGTCCTGGGCTCGGCGGAGATCGTCGGCAAGCTGCCGCGTTCGGCGCTGGTGGACTATATGGGCCGGCACTACGCCGGGCCGTCCATCGTGCTGGCCGCCGCCGGCCGCATCGAGCACGACGCCTTCGTCGCCATGGCGGAGAAGGCCTTCGCCAGCCTGCCGTCCGCCACGCATCCCGAACCGGAAAGGGCGCTGTACCGCGGCGGCGATTTCCGCGAGGCGCGCGACCTGGAACAGCTGCACCTCGTGCTGGGCTTCGACGGGGTGGGCATCCACGACCCGGACTTCTACGCGCACTCCGTGCTGTCGACGCTGCTGGGCGGCGGCATGTCGTCCCGCCTGTTCCAGGAGATCCGCGAGAAGCGCGGTCTGGTCTACTCCATCTACACCTTCACCGGCGGCTACCGCGACGGCGGCCTGTTCGGCGTCTACGCCGGCACCGGCGAGGATGAGGTGGAGGAGTTGATCCCCGTCGTTTGCGAGGAGATCGTCAAGGCCGGCGAAGGCGTCACCGAAGACGAGGTCGCCCGCGCCCGCGCCCAGATGAAGGCCGGCACGCTGATGGCGCTTGAGAGCACCATGTCGCGCTGCGAGCAGCTCGGCCAGCAGCTGCTGGTCTACGGCCGGCCGATCCCGGTGGACGAGATCGTCCTGCGCATCGAGGGGGTGGACGCCGAGGCCGTCATGCGCTCCGCGCGCCGCCTGCGGCAGTGCCGGCCGACGGTCGCGGCGCTGGGGCCCGTCCAGGGGCTGGAGACCTATGACCGGATCGCGGCCCGGCTGGCGTAGGAGCCCCCCGCGATGATCCGTCTGCTCGGCAGCGGGCTGATCAGCCCACCGGCGGTGCGGCTCGACGGGCCGACCTGCTACATCCGGCCGCCGCTGCCGCGCGACTGGCGGGAATGGGCCGATCTACGCGCCGATTCCCGTGCCTTCCTGACGCCGTGGGAGCCGACCTGGCCGGCCGACGCGCTGACCCGCTCGGCCTTCACCCGGCGGCTGCGCCGGCAGGCGCAGGAGTGGCGCGACGACGAGGGCTACAGCTTCCTCGCCTTCGACCGGCAGACGGACACCATGGTCGGCGGGCTGGGGCTGTCCAACGTGCGGCGCGGCGTGGCGCAGATGGCGACGCTCGGCTACTGGGCCGGGCGGCCGTACGCACGGCGCGGCTACATCTCGGCGGCGACGCGGCTGGTGCTGGATTTCGCCTTCGGCCAGCTCGGCCTGCACCGGGTCGAGGCCGCCTGCCTGCCGACCAACCACGCCAGCCGCGGCCTGCTGGAAAAGGTCGGTTTCACCCACGAGGGCTACGCCCGCGGCTACCTGCGCATCGACGGCGCGTGGCGGGACCACGTGCTGTACGCCGTGCTGCGCGAAGAGTGGCGTGATTAGGAAATGTCCATAATCGGCGTGCGATCATTCCTAAAATTGCGGCGTTAAGCAGCGTTTAACCTCTGGGCGCCATATTTGGGACATCTCGTTACGAAGCCGATGGTGCAGAGATGGCCGAGAAGCCCATTTGGAAGCAGGAAACCTCCCACCACTACACGCTGAAGCACGCGGGCCAGCGCGTCGACGTACGCTATGAGTCGGCTGGTTTCCAGAGCGCCTGGGGGATCTACGTCGGCAGCCGGATGGTCGAGCGCTGCACCGAATTCATGCAAGCCCGCGGCATCGCTTTGGCGGTGGCTTCGCAGGCGGTTTGAGAGTGATTAGAAGCCCCTCTCCCGCGAAGGGAGAGGGGCTCTAAGAACCTCACGCGTGCCCGGCCTCGCCGGAGAGCATGGAGAGGCTGACGCCCACCTTGCCGAAGGCGCGTTCCCACTTCGCCTCCAGGTCGGGGTCGAACAGCAGGTTCTCGTCGCAGGGCACGTTCAGCCAGCCGTTGGCCTGGATCTCCTGGTCGAGTTGCCCCGGCCCCCAGCCGGCATAGCCCAGCAGCAGGAACGAGCGCTTCGGCCCGCGATTCTCGGCGATGGCGCGCAGGATGTCGATGGTGGCGGTCAGCGCCACGTCGTCGTCCACCACCAGCGTGCCCTCGCGCACGTAATCGGTCGAGTGCAGCACGAATCCGCGCCCGGACTCCACAGGTCCGCCATAATGCACGGGCAAATTGGGCGTGGGCTTGGTATCCTCCAGGCCGAGCTGGTCCAGCAAATCGTCGAAGGTGATCGAGCCGAACAGCTTGTTGATGACGAGGCCCATGGCGCCGTCCTCGTTGTGCGCACACATATAGATCACGGTGCGCTGGAACCGCGGGTCCGTCATGGCGGGCATGGCGATCAGCAGCTGGCCGGTCAGGTACTCGGAAGACTTCAGGTATTCGGAAGACTTGGTCGAGTACGGCATGGGCGGTATCCTTGTGTCCTGGGCGGAAAAGCCCGGGGTGTACGGACCCCGCCGCCGCCTGGCTTCGAGTGTGACAGCAGGAGGCGCGGCCTGTCACCCAAATTTGCGCCACCTGATTTTGCGGCCCGATGCCGCGTCGGCATACGCCGGTTCGCGGAACTGACATGAGAACAGTGCAGCGATGAAAAGGTTTGCCGTCCTTCCGATGCTCCTGGCCCTTGCCCTTTCGGGCAACGCTCTCGCCGCGGCCGGTCCGTGGGCCAAGGGCGGCCCGGTGCAGGCGCGCCTCGTCTCGGCGGTGGAGGGCACCGGCGACCGGGACTCGCTGCCGCTGGCGCTGGAAATTCGCCTGGAGCCCGGCTGGAAGACCTATTGGCGCTCGCCCGGCGACGCCGGCCTGCCGCCGCGCATCGAATGGAACGGCTCGGCCAACCTGAAGGAGGCCAGTTTCGGCTATCCGACGCCGCACCGCACGACGACGCTGGGCATCGAGGCGATCGGCTACGACGGTGCGGTGACCTTCCCGGTGCGCGCCGTGCCGGCCGAGCCCGGCAAGCCGCTGGCGTTGAAGGCCGGCGTCGATCTGCTGGTGTGCTCGGAAATCTGCGTGCCGCAGCGCGTCGACGTGACGCTGGACCTCCCCGCCGGGCCGGCCGTCGCGGGGCCGGAGGCCAACATCGTCTCGCGTGCCGAGAACCGCGTGCCCGGCGACGGCCGCGCCGCCGGGCTGGAGATCCGCGCCGTCCGCACCCAGGGCGCGGTGGTCGAGGTGGAGGCCACGGCCCGCGAACCCTTCGCCACGCCGGACGTCTTCGTCGAACTGGAGCCCCCCATGCCGCTCACCGCGCCGACGGTGCGGCTGTCGGACGGCGGGCGCACGGCGGTGCTGCGCTTCCAGGTGGCCGATGCGCCGAAGGATCTGGACCTCGCCGGCCGGCCGGCGACGCTGACCCTGGTGGACGGCGACCGCGCCGCGGAACTGCACGGCACCGTCGTCGCCGGGCCGGTCGGGCCGGCGGGTGGCGGCGGGATTGCGCCGTCACTGCTCGCCATGCTGGGCGTGGCGCTGCTGGGCGGGCTGATCCTCAACCTGATGCCCTGCGTGCTGCCGGTGCTGTCGCTGAAGCTGCTGCACGCCGTGCAGCACGGCGGGGCGGCGCCGCGCGCGGTGCGGGCCGGTTTCCTGGCCTCGGCCGCGGGCATCGTCGCGTCGTTCCTGGTGCTGGCCGGGGCCATGGTGGGGCTGAAGGCGGCGGGGGCGTCGGTGGGGTGGGGCATCCAGTTCCAGCAGCCGCTGTTCCTGGTCTTCATGGTCGTGCTGGTGACGCTGTTCGCCGCCAACCTCTGGGGCCTGTTCGAGATCCCGCTGCCGCGCCGGCTGGCCGACGCGCTGTCCGGGCCGGAGGAAGGGCACGGCCTGGCCGGCCCGTTCGCTACCGGCGCTTTCGCCACGCTGCTCGCCACGCCGTGTTCGGCGCCGTTCCTCGGCACCGCGGTGGGCTTCGCGCTGGCGCGCGGGACGCTGGAGATCGTTGCGGTGTTCGCCGCCCTCGGCGTTGGGCTGGCGCTGCCCTATCTGGCGGTGGCGGCGGTGCCGCGGCTGGCCCGGCTGCTGCCGCGGCCGGGGCACTGGATGCTGACGCTGCGCCGGGTGATGGGGGTGGCGCTGGCGTTGACCGGGGTGTGGCTGCTGATGGTCATGGCGGTGCAGGTCGGTGACACGGTCGCCGGGGTGGTGGGCGCGTTCATGGTGGCGCTGTTGCTGGCGCTGTGGCTCGGCGGCGGCCGGCACGGGCGGGTTGGCTGGGCGGGGACCGCGGTGGCCGGCGTGCTGTTGGTGGCCGCGTTCGCGGTGCCGGCGCAGTTCGGGCGCGGTGCCGATGCCGCTCCGGTGGTGGATTCGGCCTCGCGTTGGGTGACGTTCGACGAAGCGGCGATCCACGGGCATGTGGCGGCCGGGCGCACGGTGTTCGTCGACGTCACCGCCGACTGGTGCATCACCTGTCAGGCCAACAAGAAGCTGGTCATCAACCGCGGCGAGTCGGCCAAGCGCCTGGGCGCCGACGGCGTCGTCGCCATGCGCGCCGACTGGACCCGGCCGGACGAGCGCATCACCGCCTACCTCGCGGCGCACGGGCGCTATGGCATTCCGTTCAACATCGTCTACGGCCCCGGCGCGCCGGACGGCGTGCCGCTGCCCGAACTGCTGAGCGAGGCGGCGGTTGTGGACGCGCTGGACGCGGCGGGCGGCAAGCACTGAGACGTCCGTCCGGCTTGCCGGGCGGCGGTTGCGTGGATAGAACGAACCTTAGGCCCAACAAATCAACGGGAGAGAGACAATCATGGCCATCAACGTCGGCGACACCATTCCGTCCGTCACCCTCAAGCACCTGACCGACAACGGCATGCAGGAGGTCAACACCGGCGACCTCTTCAAGGGCAAGAAGGTCGTCCTGTTCTCGCTGCCCGGCGCCTTCACGCCGACCTGCTCGGCCAAGCACCTACCGGGCTTCGTGCAGAACGCGGACGCCATCAAGGCCAAGGGCGTGCAGGAGATCGTCTGCCTCGCCGTCAACGACCCCTTCGTCATGCGCGCCTGGGGCGAGAAGAACGGCGTGGACGGCAAGGTCTTCCTGCTCCCCGACGGCAACGCGGCCTTCACTGAGGCGCTGGGCCTGACCATGGACGGCTCGGGCTTCGGCCTCGGCAAGCGCGGCCAGCGCTTCGTGCTGGTGGCGGAGGACGGCAAGGTCACCCACCTCGCGGTCGAGCAGCCCGGCCAGTTCGAGGTGTCGAGCGCCGAAGCGGTGATGGCAAAGCTCTGATTTCGTCGGGATTCTGCCCCTCCCCCTACACGAGGGGGAGGGGATCAGGCCCGCCCCAGCCCGCGGCTCTCGCGCGCCTCGGCCAAGCCGCGGCGGGCCAACTCGTCGGCGCGCTCGTTCTCGGGGTGGCCGGCGTGGCCGCGCACCCAGTGGAACTGGATGTCATGGCGTTGCGCCGCCTCGTCCAGGCGCTGCCAGAGGTCGACGTTCTTCACCGGCTTCTTGTCGGCCGTCTTCCAGCCGCGGACCTTCCAGCCCTTGATCCACTGCGTGATGCCGTTCTTCACGTACTCGCTGTCGGTGTAGAGCCGCACCGTCATCGGCCGCTTCAGCGCCTCCAGCGCCTGAATGGCGGCCATCAGCTCCATGCGGTTGTTGGTGGTGCCACCCTCGCCGCCGCACAGCTCCTTCTCGACGCCGTCGTAGCGCAGGATGGCGCCCCAGCCGCCGGGGCCGGGGTTGCCGCTGCACGCGCCATCGGTGAAGATGTCCACGACCTTCGCGCCGCTCGCTTCGTCGCTCATCGGGTCAGGCTCCCGCGTCCAGGCCGTAATCGCCGATGCCCTTGACCGTCTGGTGGAAGCGCAGCTTGCGCAGGTACTCCAGCGGGTCCTTGGGGCGTACGAAGGCGCCCGGCGGGTGGTTCAGCCAGTCGTACAGCCGCGTCAGCAGGAAACGCACGGCGCTGCCGCGGCACAGCCAGGGCAGGGCGCTCAATTCGCTGTCTGACAGCGGGCGCACGCGCTGGTAGCCGGTCAACAGCATCCGCGCCTTGGTGGCGTTGAACGCGCCGTCCGCCTCGAAGCACCACGCGTTCATGCAGATCGCCACGTCGTAGGCCAGGAAGTCGTTGCACGCGAAGTAGAAGTCGATCAGTCCCGACAGCCGCTCGCCGCTGAAGAACACGTTGTCCGGGAACAGGTCGGCGTGGATGATGCCGCTCGGCAGATCGCCGGGCCAGTGCGCGGCGAGGTCGTCCAGCTCGGCCGCCAGCGTGTCGCGCAAACCGTCCCGCACCTCGTCGGCGCGGTCGGCGCACTTGGCGAACAGGTCCTGCCAGCCGGCCAGCGACAGCGCGTTCTCGCGCCGCATCCCGAAGCCCGCCCCGGCAAGGTGCAGCCGCGCCAGCGCTTCGCCCAGCTGGCCGCAGTGCTGCGGCTGGATGCGGCGCGGCCACAGGCCCTTGAGGAAGGTGACGATCACCGCCGGCCGGCCGCACAGCTCGTGCAGCGCCTGTCCGTCCGTGGCGTGCACGGGGAGCGGGCAGTCGACGCCGTGCTCCGACAAATGCTCCATCAGGCCGAGGAAGAACGGCAGATCCTCGCGCCGGGTGCGCTTCTCGTAGAGCGTCAGGATGTAAGGGCCGCTTTCGGTGACCAGGAGGAAATTGGAATTCTCCACCCCCTCGGCGATGCCCTTGCACGACAGTACGGCGCCCAGCGCGTACTGGGCGGCGAACGCGCTCAGCTCCTCGTCGGAGACTTCGGTGTATACGGCCATGGGGTCAGGCGCTTACCGGGATTCGCGGCGCCGGTCAACGTCAGAACGCCACGCCTTCGTACAGGGCCGGCAGCGGCAGGTCGATCCCGACCGACGCCAGCGGCAGCGTCGCGGTGTCCGTGAAGTCCTCGACGATCCAGCGCGCCCCGTCGCGCCGCCACAGCTGCGCCCGCGGCGCGCGGCTGTCCACCAGCAGGATCTCCTGCACGGACGCGATCTGCATGTAGTCCGGAACCTTGGTGCCGCGGTCGTGCAGGGCGGTGCTGTCCGACAGAACCTCGGCAATCAGAACCGGGTCCTGCATGAAGCGGCGGCCCGGTTCCGGTGGCGAGCATGTGACGGCAACGTCGGCGACATAATAGCGGTCGTCGCGGTCTTCACGCGCGATGCTCGACTCCCCGATCACCCGGCAAGGGCGTTTGAGGCGGCTGCGGATCTCGAAGGCCAGATTGGTCCCAACCTGACTGTGCGCCTCGGTCCCGCCGGTCATCGCCCGCGGCTGACCATGGACGAGTTCGTACTTCACGTCCGGGTCCTGGTCGGCCCAGTCGAGGAAGTCGTCGATGGTCATGCCCTTGAATGCCGGCTGCGCCACTGAAGCCTCCACCGCTACGGCGTAACCCTATGATTATGCGTTCGCCGCGGCCTTCCGGGAAGGGGCATCCTCGTCGGTCAGCGCCTTGGGCAGCTTGAAGACGACGTCCTCGACGGCGGTGCGCACCTGTTCGACCGTCACCTCGAAACGCGACTTGGCCGCTGCGATCACCTCTTCCACCAGCACCTCCGGCGCCGAGGCGCCGGCCGTAATGCCGAGCCGGCGAATGCCGCCCAGATTCCGCCAGTCGATGTCCGCGGCCCGCTGAACGAGCTGGGCGTGCGGACAGCCGGCGTTCTTCGCTACCTCGACCAGGCGCTTGGAGTTGGACGAGTTGGGCGCGCCCAGCACCAGCACCGCGTCCACCTGCGGGGCGATGGCCTTCACCGCCTGCTGGCGGTTGGTGGTGGCGTAGCAGATGTCCTCCTTGCGCGGGCTGTTGATGGCGGGGAAGCGCGCCTGCAACGCCGCCAGGATGCCGGCCGTCTCGTCCACCGACAGCGTCGTCTGTGTGGCGAAGGCGAGGTTGCCGGGGTTCTCCACGGTGATGCGCGCCACGTCCTCCACCGTCTCCACCAGCAGGACGGCCCCCTCGGGCAGCTGGCCCATGGTGCCGACCACCTCCGGGTGGCCGGCGTGGCCGATCAGGATGACCTGCCGGCCCTCGGTGTGGTGGCGTTCGGCCTCGCGGTGCACCTTGCTGACCAGCGGGCAGGTGGCGTCCAGGTAGAACAGGCCGCGCCGGTCGGCCTCGTCCGGCACCGCCTTGGGCACGCCGTGCGCCGAGAACACCACCGGCACGCCGTCCGGCACCTCGTCCAGCTCGTCCACGAAGACGGCGCCCTTGGCCTCCAGGCTCTCGACCACGAAGCGGTTGTGGACGATCTCGTGCCGGACATAGACCGGGGCGCCGTAACGCTCCAGCGCCACTTCGACGATCTGGATCGCCCGGTCGACGCCGGCGCAGAAGCCGCGCGGGGCGGCCAGCAGGATGGTGAGCGGGGCTTTCGCGGTCATTCTTCCTCGGGTGCGCCAGGGGAGCGGCGCCTTGTGCGGGTGCGGTAGGTTCTCTACAGTGCGGTGCCACCTGATCCAACCTAAAGCAGGCCAGACGCATGGACCGCCGCGACCGTAATATAGGAACCCCTGTCCGGAAAAGCCTGACGGCGCTCGGCCTTTTCGCCGGCCTCTTTGCGCTGGCCGGCTGCTCGCTGCTCGGCGGCGCGGAACAGCCGGGCGATGTGGCGCTCGCCTGCCCCAAGGTGGGGATCGTGCGCGAGTTGCAGGAAGCGACTCAGTTCCGGCCGGGCGGCAAGGACATGACGGACATTTCCTCGCGTGCGGCGCTGACCGATTACAGCGGCAACTGCGAGTACGGCAGTGACGGCGTCACGCTGAACCTCAATCTGTTCGTCCTCGCCGAGCGCGGCCCAGCCCTGCAGGGCAATCAGGCCTCCTACCGCTACTTCGTGGCGCTGACCCGCCCCGACGAGGAGACGCCGGTCAGCAAGAGCGAGTTCGACACCACGGTCGAGTTCCCCAAGGGCCAGAGCCGCGTGGTCACCAAGGAGGAACTGGCGCCGAAGATCCCGCTGCCCAAGGGCACCAACGCCAAGAACTGGAAGGTGCTGGTCGGCTTCCAGCTGACGCCCGAACAGCTCGACTTCAACATGAAACAGGCCAAGCGCTGACCTTCGCACGATTGACAATCGGCCGGGAGCGGTTAGCTTAGGCCGCACACGCTGACGACCCCTCGCGGGAGAGACCGCCGCGGTGCCTGACGGCACCGGCAGGCGGCGCCGAAGGAGCAACCGCCCCCGGAAACTCTCAGGCAAACGGACCGCAGGGACAGGCACTCTGGAAAGCAGGCTCCACGCCCATGGGCGCGGGGCCTCACCGAAGGAGTAAACCGGTTTTCGGGATCGTGCCCGGACGGTGAATCTCTCAGGTCCACGACAGAGGGGGCTGGCACCCGCGCATTCGCGCGGCGTGAACCACTGTCGGAGAACGCGCGTGACCGAGTCGCCTGAAGTCCAGAACAACCAAAGCATCAAAAAGACGCCGCTGCACGCCCTGCACCTCGAGCTGGGCGCCCGCATGGTGCCGTTCGCCGGCTACGACATGCCGGTGCAGTACCCCCTGGGCATCCTCAAGGAACACCAGCACACCCGCGCGCAGGCCGGCCTGTTCGACGTGTCGCACATGGGGCAGGTGCGCTTGACCGGCGCCGATCCGGCGGCGGCGCTGGAGTCGCTGGTGCCCGGCGACATCAAGGGGCTGGGGCGTGGGCGCATGCGCTACACGCTGTTCACCAACGAGACCGGCGGCATCCTCGACGACCTGATGGTCACCAACGCCGGCGACCACCTGTTCCTGGTGGTCAACGCCGCCCGCAAGGAGCACGACATCGCCCATCTGCGCGAACGCCTGAAGGGCAAGGCGGAGGTCGAGCCGCTGCCCGACGCCGCGCTGATGGCGCTGCAAGGCCCCGCCGCGGCGGAGGTGCTGGCGCGCTTCATCCCCGAAGCGGCGTCCATGAAGTTCATGAGCCTGCTGCCGGCCACCTTCAACGGCATCCCGGTGCTGATCTCGCGCTCGGGCTACACCGGCGAGGACGGCTACGAGATCTCCTGCGACCAGAGCGACGCCGAGCCCATTGCCCGCGCCCTGCTGGCGGAAGCCGAGGTGGAAGCGGTCGGCCTGGGCGCCCGCGACTCGCTGCGTCTGGAGGCCGGGCTGTGCCTGTACGGCCACGACATCGACGAGACGACGACGCCCGTCGAGGCGGCGCTGGAGTGGGCGCTGTCCAAGCGCCGCCGCGAAGAGGGCGGCTTTCCCGGAGCGGAGATCGTGCTGGGTCAGCTCAAGGGCGGGGCGCCGCGCCGCCGCGTCGGCATCCGCCCTGACGGCCGGGCGCCTGCGCGCGAACACACGGAGATCGTCGACGAGGCCGGCAACCGGCTGGGCGAGATCACCAGCGGCGGCTTCGGCCCGACGGTGAACGGCCCGATCGCCATGGGCTATGTGGACATCGCCCGCGCCGCCGAGGGCACGCCGCTGACGCTGATGGTCCGCGGCAAGCCGCAGGCCGCCAGGGTCGCGGCGACGCCGTTCGTGCCGCAACGCTATTACCGCGGGTAATCCGCACGCCGATCATGTCGGGCCGCCGGCCCGACCCATAAACAACAGGGGGCACCCATGACCGTCAAGTACACCAAGGACCACGAGTGGATTCGCGTCGAGGGTGACGTCGCCACAGTGGGGATTTCCGACTACGCGCAGAGCCAGCTCGGCGACGTGGTGTTCGTCGAGTTGCCCGAGGTCGGCCGAACCGTCGCGCAGGGCAAGGAAGCCGCCGTCGTCGAGTCCGTCAAGGCCGCCAGCGAAGTGTTCTCCCCGGTGTCCGGCACCGTTACCGAGGTGAATCCCGACCTGGAGAGCGAGCCCGCCAAGGTCAACACCGGCGCCGAGGGCGACGGCTGGTTCTTCAAGCTGCGCCTGTCCAACCCCGGCGAACTGGACGCCCTGATGGACGAGGCCGCCTACAAGGCCTTCGTGGAGGGTCTGCACTGATGCGTTACCTGCCCCTCACCGAGGCCGACCGGCACGCCATGCTGGCATCCATCGGCGCGTCGTCGGTGGACGAGCTGTTCCGCGACGTGCCCGCGGCGGCGCGCCGCTCCGGCCCCGTCGAGGGGCTGCCCAACGTCGCGGGCGAACTGGAGGTCGAACGCCAGCTCTCCGCTATGGCGGCGAAGAACATCGCGGTCGGCAGCGTGCCGAGCTTCGTCGGCTGCGGTGCTTATAAGCACCACGTGCCGGCCACGGTGGACTATATGGTCCAGCGCGGCGAGTTCCTCACCGCCTACACGCCGTACCAGCCGGAAATCAGCCAGGGCACGCTCCAGGTCCTGTTCGAGTTCCAGAGCCAGGTGGCGCTGCTGACCGGCATGGACGTGGCGAACGCCTCCATGTACGACGGCGCCACGGCGTGCGCCGAAGCCGTGATGATGGCGAACCGCCTGACCCGTCGGAAGAAGGCGATCCTGTCCGGCGGCCTGCACCCGCACTACCGCGACGTCACCACCACCGACGCCCACTTCATCGGCTTCCAGGCGGTCGCCATGCCGGCGTCTCCCAGGGGCGGTGAAGATCTGGTGGCGCTGGTGGACGCCGACACCGCGTGCGTCGTCGTGCAGAACCCGGATGTCTTCGGCCACGTGCGCGACTACACGTCCCTCGCCCAGCAGTGCCAGGCCAAGGGCGCGCTGCTGATCGTCGTGGTGACGGAGGCGGTGTCGCTCGGTCTGCTGACCCCGCCGGGCGAGATGGGCGCCGACATCGTCGCCGCCGAGGGACAGTCGCTGGGCAACGCGCTGAACTTCGGTGGGCCGTATGTCGGCCTGTTCGCGGTGAAGGAAAAGTACGTTCGGCAGATGCCCGGCCGCCTGTGCGGCCAGACGGTGGATGCCGACGGGCGGCGCGGCTTCGTGCTGACGCTGTCGACCCGCGAGCAGCACATCCGCCGCGAGAAGGCCACGTCGAATATCTGCACCAACGCCGGCCTGTGCGCGCTGGGCTTCTCCATCCACCTCAGCCTGCTGGGCGAGGAGGGCTTCACGCGGCTCGCCCGCATCAATCATATGAAGGCGGTGCAGCTCGCCGACCGGCTGTCCGGCGTGAAGGGCGTGGAGATCGTCACCGAGGCGTTCTTCAACGAATTCACGGTGACCCTGCCGCGCGACGCCGCCGAGGTGGTGGAGGAGCTGGCCAAGCGCCGCATCCTCGCCGGTGTCCCGGCCTCGCGGCTGTTCGCGGGCGAGCTGAAGGATCACCTGATTCTCGCCGCCACCGAGACCACCACCGATTCCGACATGGACGCGCTCGCCAAGGCGCTGGCCGAGGTTTTGTGATGACGATGAATTCCCAGGGACGCCCGTCCACCCCTGCCGGCGCCGACAGCGCCATCCCGGAGACCGTCACCGGCAACCGTGGCCTTCAGATCGAGGAAGCGCTGATCTTCGAGCAGGACAGCCCCGGCCGTTGCGGCGTCGATCTGCCGCCGATGCCCGCCACGCAGATGCGCCTGGGCACCGTCAAGCCGCGCACCCGCGTCGGTCTGCCCGGCCTGTCCGAGCCGCAGGTTGTGCGCCACTACACGCGGCTGTCGCAGAAGAACTATTCCATCGACACCGGGCTGTACCCGCTCGGTTCCTGCACGATGAAGCACAACCCGCGCCTCAACGAGAAGATGGCGCGGCTGCCGGGCTTCGCCGACGTGCACCCGCTCCAGCCGGAGAGCACGGTGCAGGGCGCGCTGGAACTGATGGACGTGCTGGCGCACTGGCTGAAGACGCTGACCGGCATGCCGGCGGTGACGCTGGCCCCGGCGGCCGGCGCGCATGGCGAGATGGCCGGCATGATGGCGATCCGTGCGGCGCTGGAGCATCGTGGCGAGTCCAGCCGCACCCGCGTCCTGGTGCCGGAGAGCGCGCACGGCACCAACCCGGCGACCGCGGCGGCGCTGGGCTTCTCGGTGGACCCGATCCCGGCGGGGCCGGACGGGCGCGTCGATCTCCAGGCGATGACCGCCAAGCTGGGGCCTGATGTGGCCGGCATCATGCTGACCAACCCCAACACCTGCGGCCTATTCGAGCGCGACATTCGTGCCATCGCCGACGCCATCCACGGCGCGGGCGGCTATTTCTACTGTGACGGCGCCAACTTCAACGCCATCGTCGGCCGGGTGAAGCCCGCCGATTTGGGCATCGACGCCATGCACATCAACCTGCACAAGACGTTCTCCACGCCGCACGGCGGCGGCGGGCCAGGGGCGGGGCCGGTGGTGTTCTCGGCGGCGCTGGCGCCCTTCGTGCCGGTGCCCTACGTGCTGCACGACGCCAACGGCTTCCGTCTGGTGGAGGGAAGCGGGCAGGGCACCGAGTTCGGCCGCATGAAGGCCTTCCACGGCCAGATGGGCATGTTCGTGCGGGCGCTGGCCTACATGCTCAGCCATGGCGCGGACGGGCTGTGGCAGGCGTCGGGCGACGCGGTGCTGAACGCGAACTACGTGATGGCGCGCCTCCAGGACACCATGACGCCGTCGTTCGAGGGGCCGTGCATGCACGAGTGCCTGTTCGACGACCGCTTCCTGAAGGGCACCGGGGTGACCACGCTCGACCTCGCCAAGGCGCTGATCGACGAGGGCTTCCACCCGATGACCATGTACTTCCCGCTGGTCGTCCACGGTGCCTTGCTGATCGAGCCGACCGAAACGGAGTCCAAGGCCGACCTCGACCAGTTCATCCTGGCGCTGAAGTCCCTGGCGGTGCGCGCCAAGGAGGGCGACGTGGCCTATTTCCAGGGAGCGCCGCGGCTCACCCCGCGCCGCCGCCTCGACGAGACCGCGGCGGCCCGCAAGCCGGTGCTGCGCTGGACGCCGTCCACCGAACCGGCGCTGGCCGCCGAGTAGCCAACGCGAAACCGGCCGGAAGCGGGAAGCTTCCGGCCGGCGGCGTGGTGTGGGGCGGGTGTCAGCGCTGGCGGACCAGCGCGCCCTGACCGGCGAAGTTGCCGATGCCGGCGGCGAGGTTCTGCACGTTGGCGGCATTCGCCGGGCCGAACAGGCCGCCGGAGCGCTGGAGAACGGTCGCTCCCTGCACCGCGGTGTTGCCGATGCCGGCCGCCGTGTTGCCGACCGTCGCGGTCGAACCGCCGGAGAACAGCCCGCCCGAGCGCTGGCCGACGAAGGCGTTCTGGCCGGCGAAGTTGCCGATGCCCGCGGCCATGTTCGACACGTTGGCGACGTTCGGGCCGCCGCCGCCGCGCTGGAAGGTGGTGACGCCCTGCACGGCGGTGTTGCCGATGCCCGCGGCGGTGTTGGAGATGTTGGACACGTTCTGCGCCATGGCGGGGGCGGCGAACAGAGCGAGCGAGGCAAAGCCGGCGAGCAGCGAGGTGCGGATCATGGGTCGGTCTCCTGTCAAGGGGGCCGGCGCTCGATGCGTCCGGCGTGTTGTCGATGACAGGAGACTATCCGCGACCGGCCGGGCCGGATGTGAGCCGGGCCACAGGTGGGCGCGGTTTTCGTTCGAGCCCCTACAATCGGGCATCCTGGCGGATCAGCGGACCGGACCAAGCAAGAATTTTTTCATCGGCGGTCAGCAGCGTTGCGTCACGCGTCAGCGCGGTCGCAACGAGGAACCGATCGGCAGGATCGGCATGGAAGCCTGCGATCTCAACGGAGCCGACCGCAGCCACTCCATCAAGCGGAAACTCTTCGATTCCTGTCGTCAGAACCGAATGTCGCCACCGATCCGGTGCCTGCGGCAGAATGATTCTGCTCCGCGAATGGAGCATGGCCGTTTCCCAAAACGTCACGGCTGAGACGTACAGTTGGTCTCTGCTTCTGGCGTCATCGATGGTTCGACGCGCCAAAGGCCCGAGCCGCGCATCGCCTTGCGCGAGCCAGATAAGGACGTGAGTGTCGAGCAGGAAGCGCATTATTTCATTGCATCCCACTCGACATCGATCGGCTCCATAATGTCGCCGATGATCTGGATTTGGCCTTTCATGAAGCCGAACAGGCTTTCCGGCCTCTTCTTGGCGGGCACCAGCTCGGCAACAGGTTTGCCGTTTTTCGTGATGACGATGCTTTCTCCATTCTCGGCGACCTCATCCATCAGGTGCAGGCATTTCGCCTTGAACTCCGATGCCTTCATCATGCGCGGCATGACGCACCTCTATGTGACCATGGTCATGACCATAGTCTAGTGCCCGCCGCCGCTTCCATCAAGCCCTCACCTTATGTTGGGCCGCCGGTTTCCACCGGGACCTTCTGCCTGTTTCCTGCCAGCTTTGATTGATGTACGCTTTTCTCGGGTTGGGAAAACCAATCGGGAGGCGGGTGATGCCGGTGTTGCGCCGTTACCTCGTACGCGAGACGTCCGGGCGGATCGTCGAGCTGCCGAGCCGCGCGTTCGACCGCGCCGACGACGGCGTGGCGCCGATCCCGGACTTCGCCGGGCGGTGCATCGACCTCGTCGCCGCCGTGCTGGTTTCGGAAGAGGGCGGGGAACCGCGCCTCGCGGAGGTCGAGTTCACCAAGTTGTACTTCGACGCCCTGGGCTTCATCGACGGGTCCAAGCGCGACCGCATGATCCGCCTGATGCTGGAGAGCTGCGCCGACCGCCGTTGCGTCTCGCCGAGCCAGCCCGGCTGTCTGGATGCCGCGATGCGGGCCGATGCCGCGCGGCACGAACTGGCGCGCGAGTTCGGCTGGGAACCGGCGCCCGCCGACGTGAACGAGGTGCTGCACCGCCTGGACGGCGTGCGCTGGATGCCGGCCTCGCCGACCTTGCACTGACGGGTAGGGGGAAGGCCGCCCCCTGGTCGCCGCTGTGCCGCCCTCCCATATGCGGTGTCTTGTGCGCGCCCCGCCTTCCCGTCAGGAGCCAGCGAGACCGTCATGCACCGTCGCCCCACCGGCAAGACCACCGCCCTGTCGTACGACCGCGTCCGTCAGCTTGCGCTGATCGGCATGGGCTGGACGATCATCGCGCTGGGCATCCTCATCGCCCCGCTGCCGGGGCCGGGCGGCATCCCGGTGATCCTGCTGGGAGGGGCACTGCTGCTGCGCAACTCCGCCGATGCCCGGCGGATGTTCGTGCGCGCCAAGCGCCGCTGGCCGCGCCTGTTCTCCCCCATCGAAAAGCTGCGCCAGCGTCTGCGCCGGCGCTGAACGGCTGGACAGACGCCGCGCCGCGCTGCAATCCTTTCCGCTTGGTTGAGCGGAGGCGAACGGTGAAGTCTGGCAACGCGATCCTGTCGAGCTACGGGACCACCATCTTCGAGGTGATGTCGCGCCTCGCGGAGGAGCATGGCGCTATCAACCTGGGCCAGGGCTTCCCCGACGAGCGCGGCCCGGCCGACGTGCTGGAGGCGGCGTCAAAGGCGCTGCTGGAGGGCTGGAACCAGTACCCGTCCATGATGGGCACGCCGGAGCTGCGCCAGGCGCTTGCCTCCCACGCCAAGCGCTTCTACGGCCTGGACGTGGACTGGCGGACGGAGACGATGGTGACCTCCGGCGCCACCGAGGCGCTGACCGCCTGTCTGCTGGGCCTTATCAACCCCGGCGACGAGGTGGTGCTGTTCCAGCCCATGTATGACAGCTACCTGCCCATCGTCCGGCTGGCCGGCGGGATTCCGCGCTTCGTGAACCTCAAGGCGCCCGACTGGAGCTTCACCCGCGCCGATCTGGAGGCGGTGTTCTCGGACAAGACCAAGCTCGTCCTCATCAACGACCCGCTGAACCCGGCGGCCAAGGTCTACACCCGCGCCGAGTTGGATCTGCTGGCGGAGTTCGTGCGGCGCTTCGACGCGTTTGCCGTGTGCGACGAAGTGTACGAGCATCTGGTCTTCGACGGCCGGCCGCACATCCCGCTGATGACGCTGCCGGGCATGCGCGAGCGCTGCCTGAAGATCGGCTCGGCCGGCAAGACCTTCTCGCTGACGGGCTGGAAGGTGGGCTACGTCACCGGCGCCCCGCACCTGCTCCAGCCGGTCGCCAAGGCGCACCAGTACATCACCTTCACCACGGCGCCCAACCTGCAAACGGCGGTGGCGTACGGGCTAGGCAAGGAGGACGGCTACTTCACCGGCCTCGCCACGGCCATGCAGGCCAAGCGCGACCGGCTGGCCGCAGGCCTGAGCGCCGCCGGGCTGACGGTGATGCCCAGCGCCGGCACCTACTTCCTCACGGTGGACATCGCGTCGACCGGCTTCGAAGGCGACGATCAGGCGTTCTGCCGCTGGCTGACGGTGGAAGGCGGGGTGACGGCGATCCCCGTCAGCGCCTTCTACGTCGAGAACGCGCCTGCCACCGTCATCCGCTTCTGCTTCTCCAAGAAGGACGAGGTGCTGGACGCGGCGGCGGAGCGGTTGAAGAAGCTCTTCGCATAGGCGCCTTGCCGGTGCGGTAAACCCGTGGCGAAAGCCTCGGCAGTTGGGCATACTCCGCCGCCGGACCGCGCGGGGGAGCCCGCTCTTGCGCGTGTCCATCGTCACGTTCGGCCCTGAGTGCCGAAATCCACAGGGGTTGGGAGCCCGTCCCGGTCATGCAGCGTGCCTTGGCGCGTGTCTTCGCCGTTCTCGTCGCCTCGTCCGTGCCAGCATTCGCCGCCGAGACCGCGCCCCCGCAAGTGCCTCCTGTCGAGGCGCCGGCCCCGGTCGGCTTCGCGGTGAGCAGCACCGAGGTGCTGGCCGAGCGCGACACGCCGCAGGCCTGCTTCACCTTCACCGAACCGCTGGAGAAGTCGCGCGCCGTCGACTACCGCGCCTTCGTCGAGGTGCAGCCGCGCGTCGAGGGCAACGTGGTGCCGCGCGACAAGACGCTGTGCGTCGAGGGGCTCCAGCACGGCCAGATGTACGACGTGACTCTGCGCGCCGGCCTGCCGTCCGCCGGCGAGAGCGTGCTGGCCAACACCGAGCAGCGCCTGGTCGAGGTGCCGAATCGCAAGCCGAGCCTCGCCTTCCGCGGCGCCGGCTACATCCTGCCGCGGGTCGGGCCGGAAGGGCTGCCGCTGCGCACCATCAACGTCGAGCGTGCGCGCCTTCAGGTGCTGCGCCTCACCGACCGCTCGGTGGTCGAGCAGTTCTACTTCGGCCGCATCAACCAGCAGCTCACCGACTACGACGTGGGCGTCATGCTGGACAAGGCGGCTCAGGAGGTGTGGAAGGGCGAAATGGCGGTCCAGTCGGTCCGCAACGCGCCGGTCGTCACCGCCTTCCCCATCGACGCGGTGCTCGGTAAGCTGGAGCCCGGCGTCTACGTGGCCGTGGCCGGCGCCGATGGTGCGCGCGACGACTGGTCGGCGAAGGCGACGCAATGGTTCGTCATCTCCGACCTCGGCCTCAACACCATCCTCGGCGAGGATGGCCTGCTGGTCTTCGCCCGCAGCCTGTCGAAGGCCGAGCCGGTCGGCGGGGTGGAGCTGCGCCTGCTCGCCCGCAACAACGCCGAGCTGGGCAAGATCAGCACCGGCGCGGACGGCATCGCGCGCTTCGACGCCGCGGCCCTGAACCGCGCCGGCAACGAGGTGCCACAAGCGCTGTTCGCCGAGCGTGGCGCCGATTTCGGCTTCCTCGACTTGGCGGTGCCCAGCTTCGACGTGTCCGACCGCGTGCCCGGCGGCCGCCCGGCGCCCGGCCCGCTGGACGCCTTCCTCTACGCCGAGCGCGGCATCTACCGGCCCGGCGAGGCGGTGAACCTCGGCGTGCTGCTGCGCGACGGCGACGTCAACGCGGTGGCGGGCAAGCCGCTGATCGTCAAGGTGCTGCGCCCGGACGGGTTCGAGGTGGAGCGCCGCACGCTCACCGACTCCGGGGCCGGCGGCTACGCCACGCGCATCGACCTACCGTCCAGCGCCTTCCCCGGCACCTGGAGCGTCACCGCGCACGCCGAGGCCGACGGTCCGGCGATCGGCCGCATCGACCTGCTGGTCGATGACTTCGTGCCGCCGCGCCTGGAGTTCAGCGTCATTACCCCGGTCAAGCGGTTGGCCCCCGGCGACACGGCGAAGATCGCCATCGACGCGCATTACCTGTTCGGCGCGCCGGCCGGCGACCTGCCGGGCGAGCTGTCACTGACGCTCCGCGCCGCCCGCAACCCCTACCCGGAACAGGCCGGCTACCGCTTCGGTCTGGCGCAGCAGGAAGTGCAGCCGGTGCGCGCCGACCTGCCGGGCTTCACCACCGACGATTCCGGCAAGGCCGAGGCCGAGGTGAAGCTGGAGCGCAACCCCGACAGCTCCCGTCCGCTGGAGGCGGTGCTGCGCGCCAGCATCTTCGACATCGGTGGCCGTCCGGTCAGCCGCGAGCTGGTGTTGCCCGTGCGCCACCAGCCCTTCGCCATCGGCATCAAGCCGCGCTTCGAGGGCGACGGCGTGCCGGAGGGGGCGACCGCCGGCTTCGACGTGATCGCCGTAGGCCCGGACGGGACGGCCATCGACAAAGCCGACCTCGGCTACGAGCTGTACGAAGAGGATTACGAGTACGTCTGGTACGAGGCGAACGGCCGCTGGGACTACAAGGTCCAGGTCAAGGACAAGCGCGTCACCGGCGGCACCCTGGCCGCGACCGCCGCCAAGCCGGCCTCGGTGGAGGAGCCGGTGGGCGCCGGCCGCTACCGGCTGGAGGTGGTGGACCGCGCGTCCGGCGTGGCGACCAGCGTGCGCTTCGCCGCCGGCTGGTGGATGACCCCCACCGCCGCCGACCGGCCGGACAAGGTCGAGGTCACGGCCATGCTGCCCAGCTACAAGGGTGGCGACACCGCGTGGGTGTACGTCAAGCCGCCGTACAAGAGCCAGGTGCTGGTCGCCGTCGCCGATCGCAAGGTGCATCAGGCGCTGACCCGCGAGATCGGGCCGGAAGGCGCCTTCCTGCAAATCCCCGTGGATGGAACGTGGACCGGCGGCGTTTACGTCGTCGCGACCGCCTTCGCCATGCCCGACCCGCAGATGAAGGGCGCGCCGCGCCGCGCCATCGGTTCGGCCTGGATGCCGGTTGACCCCGCCGCGCGCATGCTGGGCGTCGAGGTCGCTGCCCCCGCCGAGGCGGAGCCGCGCCGCACCGTCACCGCCGCGGTGACGGTGAAGGGCGCCGAGGCGGGTGCGCCGGCCTTCGTCACGCTGGCCGCCGTGGACGATTCGGTGTTGCAGGTGACCGATTTCTGGGCGCCCGACCCCAACGACTATTATCTGGGCAAGCGCCATTTGAGCGTTGAGTTGCGCGACGTCTACGGCCGGCTGATCGGTCCGGAGGCGGAACGCGCCACCGAGCGTCCGGCGCCGCGCCGCCTGCGTCAGGTCATGGCGCTGCCGCAGCGCACATCCCGTGTCGTCTCGCTGTTCTCCGGCATTCTGCCGGTGGGCGAGGGCGGCACGGTGTCGGTGCCGCTGGATCTGCCGGACTTCCAGGGCCGGCTGCGGCTGATGGCGGTGGCGTGGAGCGGCGGCAAGCTCGGCCACTCCGACACCAGCATGCTGGTGCGCGACAAGGTGGTCGCCGACTTGGCTTCGCCGCGCTTCCTGGCGCCGGGGGACAAGGCGCAGGTGGTGGTGACGCTCGACAACCTCGACGGCGCCGCGGGCGCATACGACATCGCGCTGAGCGCCTCGGGCGCGGTCGAACTGGCCGATGGCGCGGTGAAGGTGCCGAACCTCGCGCGCGGCAAGCGCGCCAGCGTCGGGCGCATCGTCACGGGCGTCGCCACCGGGCCGGGCTCGGTGACGCTGGCGGTGACCGGGCCGAACGGCTACGCGTACTCCCGCACCTGGGACATGATGGTGCGGCCGGCGGCGATGCCGGCGGTGCGCAAGCAGGTGGCGACTCTGGCGCCGGGGCAGGCGGTCGCCGTGCCGGCGGACCTCGGCGCCGGGCTGCGGCCGGAAACGCTGTTCGCCGCGCTGTCGCTCGGCACGCTGCCGGACTTCGACGCGCCGGGGCTGTTGGCCACGCTCGACCGCCACCCCTACGGCTCGGCCGAGCAGTCGGCCAGCCGCGTGCTGCCGCTGCTGTCAACTGGCGATCTGGCCGTCTCGCTGGGCCTGTCCAGCGAGGAACGGGTCAAGACCAGGGTGCAGCGCTCGCTCGACCGGCTGCTGACCATGCAGCGTGCGGACGGCGCCTTCGCCCTGTGGTCGCCGAAGGGCGACGCCGACCCATGGCTGACGCCCTACGTGGTGGACGTGCTGGGCCGCGCCAAAGCGGCCGGCTATCGCGTGCCCGAAGTGCCGTACAGGAAGGGCATGGAGTGGCTGCGGGCGCTCATCGACAACACGTGGTTCGACATCGACGAGCTGCCGGGCCGCGCCTACGCGCACTATGTGCTGGCGCGCGGCAAGGCGGTGGACGCCACTGCCGTCCGCTATTTCCAGGAGACGTACTGGGACAAGCTGCAAACCGACTTCGCCCGCGCCCAAGTGGCGGCGGCGTTTGCCCATCTCGGTGACGCGAAGCGAGCGGCCGAAGCGTTCGACAAGCTGTCGGGCGGTGCGCGGGTCGTGCCGGCGTCCTTGCGCGACTACGGTTCGGTGGTGCGCGATCAGGCCGGCGTGGTGGCGCTGATGGCCGAGGCCGGCATCGACCGCGACCGCATCGCTGCCGCCGCCGACCGTCTCGGCAAGGCTTACGCCACGCTGTCCGTGCCCTCGGCGCAGGAACAGGCGTGGCTGCTGCTGGCTTCGCGCGCGCTGGCTGAGCGGTCGGGGGCGATGAAGTTGACGGTGGGCGAGCAGGCGGTGGAGGGCAACAAGCCGTTGACCCTGCGCCTCGACCCGGCGGCTCCGCCCGCCGTGAAGAACGTGGGCACCGAACCCTTGCGCCAGACGCTGACCGTGGCCGGCGTTCCCGCTGCACCGCTGCCCGCCGAGGAGCAGGGGCTGAAGATCGTCCGCCATGTCTTCGACATGGAGGGCCACCCGGTGGACCCCGCCGCGGTGCCGCACAACGAGGTGCTGGTGGTGATCCTGGAGGGCGAATCGACCGATCCGCTGGAGCATCAGGCGCTCGTCGTCGACCCGCTGCCGGCCGGGCTGGAGATCGAGAACGTGCGGCTGGCCGACAGCGCGCAACTCGGCGACCTGACGTGGCTGGGCGAACTGTCGCCGGCGCGCCACGTGGACTACCGCGAGGACCGCTTCGTGGCGGCGGTGGATCTGTCCAAGGAAAAGCCGGGCTTCCGGCTGGTCTATCTGGTGCGGGCGGTCACGCCGGGCGAGTACCTCGCCCCCGGCGCCTCGGTGGAGGACATGAACCGTCCCCACCTCCTGGCCCGCAGCGCCGCCACGCGGATGTACGTGCGGCAGGAGGATTGAGGCAAGAAGCCCCTCTTCCCCGTGGGAGAGGGGCTTTTTCTACGCCCGATGCTCGCCGTCTTCCCCCCGGTGCCGGGTGACGACCATGAGCACGCCCACGAGCACCGCGAAAAACGCGGTGACCGCCACGTAGAACGCCAGGGTGATTCCCACCGTCATGGTGCCGACCAGCACCATGAGGAGAATCCATAAGCCCAGGGCAACGATGCTGCGCGACGTCATAGGGTGTCTCTAACCCGCCCTGTGGAACGGTTTGGATGGAGGTTCCGTGGCCGCTGCATGGGCGTCCGCGTGATTGGTAGGACCAAAGTGCCATCCCGGCGGCAAAACTGAACGTGGCAAGCTGTCACAGCGCCCGTGCGTCGCACCCCACGAAGGAAATAGTCCCTTCCTCAACCTAAACTGCGTACTCCGTTACGCCTCTTGACAGGCCTGGTCACCAACCTTACGTTTACGTCAACGTCAGGTGCGGGAGGACCAAAAAGCCATGAAATCCGTCGTCATTGCGGGCTACGCCCGTTCCCCCTTCGCTTTTGCCCACAAGGGTGAGCTTGCCAAGGTGCGCCCGGACGATCTGCTGGCCCGCGTGGTCGCCGCCCTGGTCGAGCGCGCGCAGGTCAACCCGCAGGACATCGAGGACGTGATCGTCGGCTGCGCCTTCCCCGAGGGCGAGCAGGGCATGAACGTCGCCCGCACCGTCTCTTTCCTGGCGAAGATCCCGCTGACCGCGGCGGCGACGACGGTGAACCGCTACTGCGGCTCGTCGATGCAGGCGATCCACATGGCGGCGGGCGCCATCCAGATGAACGCCGGCGACGTGTTCGTCTGCGGCGGCATCGAATCGATGAGCCGCATCCCGATGATGGGCTTCAACCCGATGCCGAACCCGGAGCTCAAGGCCAGCTACCCGGAATCCTACTGCTCCATGGGGGTTACGGCGGAGAACGTCGCCAAGCGCTACGAGATCGCCCGCGAGCAGCAGCAGGCGCTGGCCGTGTCCTCGCACGTCAAGGCCGCCGCCGCGCAGGCCGCCGGCAAGCTGAGCAACGAGATCGTCGCCATCGAGACCGTCGGCGGTCTGGTCGAGCGTGACGGCTGCATCCGCGCCGGCACCACGCAGGAGACGTTGGCGGGTCTGAAGCCCGCCTTTCTGGCCGACGGCTCGGTGACCGCCGGCACCTCCTCGCCGCTGACCGATGGCGCTTCGGCCGTGCTGGTCGCCTCCGAGGAGTATGCCCGCGCCAACGGCCTGCCGATCCTCGCCCGCATCAAGTCCATCGCCGTGGCCGGCTGCGCGCCGGAACTGATGGGCCTTGGGCCGATTCCCGCTTCGCAGAAGGCGCTGAAGCGCGCCGGCCTGTCGATCAAGGATATCGGCGTGGTCGAGCTGAACGAAGCCTTTGCCACCCAAGCGCTGGCCTGCGTGCGTGAATTGGGCGTGGACGAATCGACGCTGAACCTCGATGGCGGCGCCATCGCGCTCGGCCATCCCCTCGGCGCCACGGGTGCGCGCATCACCGGCAAGGCGGCGTCGCTGCTGAAGCGCGAGGGCGAGCCGTTCGCGCTGGCCAGCCAATGCATCGGCGGCGGCCAGGGCATCGCCACGATCCTCGAGGCCGTGTGAGCGCGGAGGTGGAACCCATGGACATCAAACGCGCCGCCGTGATCGGGGCGGGCGTGATGGGCAGCGGCATCGCCGCCCACATCGCCAACGCCGGCATTCCCGTCGTCCTGCTGGACATCGTGCCGAAGGGGACGGAAGACCGCTCCGCCGTCGCCAAAGGGGCTCTGGAGAAGCTGAAGAAGGCCGACCCGGCCGCCTTCATGCATCCGAAGAACGCCCGACTGGTGACGCCGGGCAATCTGGAAGACGACCTCAACCTGCTCGCCGACTGCGACTGGATCGTTGAGGCGATCATCGAGGACGTCGCTCTCAAGGCCGACCTCTACGCGCGCATCGACCCAGTGCGGAAGCCCGGCTCGGTGGTGTCGTCGAACACCTCGACGATCCCGCTGAACATGCTGACCGAGGGACAGTCGGATGCGTTCAAGCGCGACTTCCTGATCACCCACTTCTTCAACCCGCCGCGCTACATGCGCCTCTTGGAACTGGTTACCAGCGAGCAGACCCGCCCGGACGCCGCCGCGGCCATCGCCGCGTTCTGCGACCGCCGGCTCGGCAAGGGCGTGGTGCGCTGCAAGGACACGCCGGGCTTCATCGCCAACCGCATCGGCGTCCTGTGGATTCAAGCGGCGATCAACGCCGCCGTCGAGTTGGGGATCACGGTCGAGGAGGCGGATGCCATCGTCGGCCGCCCCATGGGCATCCCGAAGACCGGCATTTTCGGCCTGATGGACCTCGTCGGCATCGACCTGATGCCGCACATCGCCAAGAGCCTGCTGTCCACCCTGCCGGCGAACGACTTCTACCGCGGCGTCTACCGCGAGCACGGCGTCATCAAGCAGATGATCGCCGAGGGCTACATCGGCCGCAAGGGCAAGGGCGGCTTCTACCGCCTGAACAAGGAGGGCGGCCGAAAGGTCAAGGAGGCCATCGACCTCCAGTCCGGCCAGTTCCGCCCGTCCGAGAAGCCCCGGCTGGAGAGCGTCGCGGCGGCCGGCAAGGATCTCCGCGCGCTGGCCGAGTTCCCGGACAAGACGGGCGCCTACGCCCGCACGGTGCTGGCGCAGATGCTGGCCTACGCCGCCAGTCTGGTGCCGGAGATCGCCGACTCCATCGTCGCGGTCGATGAGGCCATGCGCCTCGGCTACAACTGGAAATTCGGCCCGTTCGAGCTGATCGACAAGCTGGGCACGGCGTGGTTTGCCGAGCTGTGCCGGTCGGAAGGCATCCCTGTGCCGGCCTTGGTGGCGCAGGCCGATGGCCGCAGCTTCTACCGGGTCGAGGGTGGCCGGCTGCAATACCTCACCACCGGCGGCATCTACGACGACGTGGTGCGGCCGGACGGCGTCCTGCTGCTGTCCGACGTGAAACGCGCGGCCGGCGGCAAGCCGGTGTGGAAGAACGGCTCGGCGGCGCTGTGGGACATCGGCGACGGCGTGCTGTGCTTCGAGTTCACCTCGAAGATGAACGCGCTCGACGACGGCACCATGGCCGCCTACGGCAAGGCGATGGCCCTGATCGGCGACGGCAAGGGGGTGTGGAAGGCGCTGGTCATCCACAACGAGGCGGACAATTTCTCGGTCGGCGCCAACCTCGGCCTCGCCATGTTCGTCATGAACATCGCCCTGTGGCCGCAGATCGAGCAACTGGTCGAGTTGGGCCAGCAGACTTACCGCGCATTGAAGTACGCACCGTTCCCGGTGGTGGCGGCGCCGACGGGCATGGCGCTGGGCGGCGGCTGCGAGATCCTGCTGCATTCCGATCACGTACAGGCGCACGCCGAGACGTACACGGGGCTGGTCGAGGTCGGCGTCGGCCTGCTGCCGGCCTGGGGCGGCTGCACCGAGATGCTGGCCCGCTGCGCCGCCAACCCCAAGGTTCCCAAGGGGCCGATGCCGCCGGTGGGCCAAGCGTTCGAGACCATCAGCCTCGCCAAGGTCGCCAAGTCGGCGGCCGAGGCCAAGGAGCTGCTGTACCTGCGCGCCAGCGACGGCATCACCATGAACCGCGACCGTCTGCTGGCGGATGCCAAGGCGAAGACACTGGAGCTGGCGGTGAACTACACGCCGCCTGAAAAGCCGGCGTACATCCTGCCGGGTCCCGGCGGCCGTGCCGCGCTGGAACTGTTCGTCGAGGGCTTCGCCTTGCAGGGCAAGGCCACGCCGCACGACCTCGTGGTCTGCCGGCGCGTGGCCGAGGTGCTGACCGGCGGCGACGCCGATCCCACCAAGCCGGTGGGCGAGGACCACATCCTGGAGCTGGAACGCACGGCGTTCATGGCGCTCATCCGCACGCCGGCCAGCATGGATCGCATCGAGCACATGCTGACCACCGGCAAACCGTTGCGGAATTAAGGGGAGGGCTGAAGATGCCGATCTACAAGGCTCCGCTGGAGGACGTGCGTTTCGTCCTCGACGAGATCGTCGGCGTCGGGCAGCTCTCCGCGCTGCCCGGTTATGAGGATGCCACGCCGGACCTCATCCATCAGGTGCTCGAAGAGGGCGCCAAGCTGTGCGAGGAGGTGCTGTTCCCGCTGAACCAGTCCGGCGACGCCGAGGGTTGCCGGTTCGAGAACGGCGTGGTCCGTACGCCTCAGGGATTTAAGGAAGCGTACGACACGTACATCGCCGCCGGCTGGCAGGGGTTGTCCTGCGACCCGACGTACGGCGGCCAGGGCTTGCCCAAGCTGGTCAACACCATGCTGGAGGAGTTCATCTGCTCCGCCAACCTCAGCTTCGGCATGTATCCGGGGCTGTCGCTGGGGGCCTACAACGCGCTGTCGCTGTACGGCTCGGACGATTTGAAGGCGCGCATCCTGCAGAAGCTGGTGGACGGCACCTGGGCCGGCACCATGTGCCTGACCGAGCCGCACTGCGGCACCGACCTGGGCATCATCCGCACCAGGGCGGTGCCGCAGGACGACGATAGCTACAAGATCACCGGCACCAAGATCTTCATCTCGGCCGGCGAGCACGATCTGACCGAGAACATCGTCCACCTCGTGCTGGCCCGCCTGCCCGACGCGCCGAAGGGCACGCGCGGCATCAGCCTGTTCCTGGTGCCGAAGTTCCTGTCCAACACGGACGGCACGCTGGGCGCGCGCAACGGCGTCGCCTGCGGTTCCATCGAGCACAAGATGGGCATCAAGGCGTCGTCGACCTGCGTGATGAACTTCGACGACGCCACCGGCTGGCTGGTCGGCGAGCCGCACAAGGGTATGCGCGCCATGTTCGTCATGATGAACGCGGCGCGTCTGGCGGTCGGCATCCAGGGTCTGGGCTTGGCCGAGGTCAGCTACCAGAACGCCGCCGCCTACGCCAAGGAGCGATTGCAAGGGCGTTCGGTGAAGGGGGCGAAGTTCCCGGACCAGCCGGCCGACCCGATCATCGTCCACCCGGACGTGCGCAAGAACCTGCTGACCGCGCGGGCCTACACCGAGGGCAGCCGGGCGCTGGGGGCGCTGGTCGGCTTCCACCTCGATGTGGCCGAGCGGCACCCGGACGAGCGGCAGCGCCGGGAGTCGGACGAGTTCGTCCAGCTGATGACCCCCATCGTCAAGGCGCTGTTCACCGACATCGGCTCGGAGGCAGCCAACATCGCCGTGCAGGTGCACGGCGGCCACGGCTTCATCTGGGAGACCGGCGTCGAGCAGTACGTGCGCGACGCCCGTATCACGCAGATCTACGAAGGCACCAACGGCATCCAGGCGCTGGATCTGGTGGGCCGCAAGATGGGCCAGGACATGGGCCGGCTGCTGCGCCGCTTCTTCCACCCCGTGGCCGCCGACATCGAAGCGGACATGGAGACCGAGGAACTGGCCGAGTTCGTCATCCCGCTCGCTAAAGCCTTCGCCAAGCTCCAGCAGGCCACCGCCATCATCGCCCAGAAGGGCATGAAGGACCCGGAGGAGGCCGCCGCCGCGGCGACCGACTATCTGCGCCTGTTCGGGTTGGTGGCCTTGGGCTGGATGTGGCTGAAGATGGCCAAGGCGTCCAGGGCGAAGCTGGCGGCCGGGGAGGGCGACGCGGCCTTCTTCGAGGCCAAGCTGAAGACGGCGCGCTTCTACATGGCCAAGCTGCTGCCGCAGGTGAACACGCTGTTCATAACCATCATGGCCGGCGCGGCGCCGCTGATGGCGCTGGACGACGCGGCTTTTTGAACGGCTTCGACGCGGTCCCCCGCGTTGTCACTCGGGCGGGCCCTCGCGGGTCCGCCTTTTTTCTGCGCAACGTCATAGATGCCCGCAAACGGCATAAGGAGAAGGTCGGATTTGCGGCGCGCGCAGGGCTTCCTATGATCCGTTGGGGGCACTCCTTACGAGTGCACGGGCCATGACGGACGATCCGCAAAGGACGGCCGCTCCAACACGGGGCGGCAGCCGCCGGGGCTCGGGAAAGGGCGGACATGCGAAGCAAGTTCAGAGCGATCGCGATTCGGGCGCTGAGCATCGGCGTCGCGCGCAACGCAGCACCGCGGCTCGCCAGCGCGTTGCTGGTGCTGGCGGGTGTGTTGCTGGCCATCATGCTGCCGGTGGCGGCGGTGCAGAGCGCGGTGCCGCTTGGCCCCTTCCTGATGTGGTTCAACTGGATGGCGCTGTTCAGCACGGCGGCGGTGGCTGTCGTGGCGGTGCGGCGTGTCCGCCGGCTGGAAGCGGGGTTGCAGGGCGAGCGCCGCCGCTTCCGCGCGCTGGCCGAGGCGGTGCCGGCGGGCGTGTGCCAGTTCGGCCCGGCCGGCGAACTGATGTTCAGCAACAACGCCTGTGAGGCGCTGTTCGGCGGCGTGCCGCAGACGTGCGGCAACGGACCGGCCTTTCGCGGCCTGCACCCCGATGACCGGGCGCGCCTGCGCGACCGCTGGGAGGCGGCGCGCTTCGATCGCCGCGCCTTCGCGGAGGAATTCCGCCTAAGCGCCGATGGTGCCGAGCGTTGGGTGACGCTGAACGCCGTGCCGGTTGCGGATGGCTGCCGGCAGGGATATGTCTGCTGTCTGGCCGAGGGCGCCGCAGCGCGCCGCGGAGCGCCTCCGCCCGATCGGCATCCCCCTCACTGACGGCCTAGGTGCGTGTGACAAACGGCGAATTCGGGTTGTCCAGAGGTATGGGGGCGTGGTACATCTCATTAGTCAATACACAAGATAAACTCCTTCTATATCTTCTGGTTTCACCGCATATGCGAAGCGAATGCCGAATGCATTTGCGGCATGTCTGAAGCCAGACTCTGGGATTGCCTATGGGGGTACTGTCATGAGGATCTTGATCGGCGACGACCACGTGCTTTTCCGCGAGGGACTGCGCCGACTCCTCGAACAGCTCAAAGAAGGAAGCACCTTCATCGAGGCCAGTAACTTCGATGAAATGTTGGATCTCTGCGGCAGCGAGAAGTTCGACCTGATCCTGACCGATCTGCGCATGCCCGGCTGGCCAGGCTTCTCCGGCATCCAGGCGTTGCGCGAGAAGCAGCCCGAGGCGAAGGTGGTGGTGGTGTCCGCGTCCGAGGCGCACCACGACGTCCGCGACGCGCTGGAGCACGGCGCCGCCGGCTACATCCCGAAATCGTCCAGCGTGAAGATCATGCTGAGCGCGCTGGACCTGATCTTCTCCGGCGGCGTCTACGTGCCGGCGACTGTGCTGCGCGAGGGTGGCGCCGAGTCTGCCGAGGCCCGCAACGCCATGCCGCCCGCCGACCCGGCGCTGGAGCAGTTGCTGACGCAGCGTCAACGCGAAGTGCTGGAGCGTCTGCGCGAGGGCAAGTCGAACAAGCAGATCGCCCATGAGCTGGGCTTGTCGGAAGGCACCGTGAAGATCCACATGACGGCAATCTTCAAATCGCTGGGCGTGCGCAACCGCACCCAGGCCGCCATGGCCTTCCCGCAGTCGACCAACGCGTAAGCCATCCGGCGACGGCACTGCGAAAGGCGTTCCACCGCAGAGTGGGGCGCCTTTTCCATGCCCGGAATCCGCCGGCCGCAGATCGCCCGCCGATGCGTGCTGCCCGTATCAGCCGATCCCGGCCACATAGCCGCGCAGGGACTCGACCTCCAACTCGGCGTCGTCCAGGCGGGCCTTGACCACGTCGCCGATGCTGATCAGCCCGATCAGCCGCTCTCCGTCCATCACCGGAAGGTGGCGGATACGCCGCTCGGACATCACCACCATCACCTGCGCCACCGTGTCGGTGGGGTGGCAGGTCACCAGATCGCGGGTCATCAGGGCGGACACCGGCTGTTGCAGGACGGCGCTGCCTTGGGCAGCCACGCCGCGCACGATGTCGCGCTCCGACAGGATGCCGGCCGGCCGGTTGCCCTCCATCACCAGGGCGGCGCCGATGCGACGCTCGGCGAGTGTGCGGGCGACGGCGGAGACCGCCTCGTCCGGGCGGATTGAGACGATGTCGGTTCCCTTCCTCTTCAACACCGCGACGACGAGCATGGGGCGTCCTTCCTCTGTGACCTCCTCTGGTGAGGCCGGTTTCAGCAGGGAATGCTCACACCACAAGGAGGGGGCAGGGAAGCCCCAAAAAAGAGAGGGCCGGGCACCCTGAAGGGGGTACCCGGCCCGTTTCCCTTGTCCTCCGGCCGATCGGCGGAGAAGCCGTCCAATTAGAACTTGTAGCCGACGCCGACGCCGACCAGCCACGGGTTGAGCGTGACCTTCGAGCTCAGCGGGCCGACCACCGAACCGATGCTCACGTCGGTCTTCAGGAAGACCTTCTTGACGTCGAGGTTCAGCAGAATGTTGTCGGTCACGTAGATGTCGGTACCAGCCTGCAGAGCCCAGCCGAAGCGGTTCTTGTAGTTGGTCGAGTTGATGATGCCGCCGGCGGCGTCTTCACGGTAGAAGAGCGTGTAGTTGATGCCGGCGCCGACATACGGGTTGACGCGCGAGTTCGGCAGCGGGTGGTAGGTGGCGGTCAGGACCGGCGGCAGCAGCGACACCTTGCCCACATCCACGCGGCCGACAATGGTGTCCGCCGTGACGTGATGACGGCTGGTGCCGGCGATCAGGTTGACGCCGATGTTCGGCGTGACAAAGTAGGTGAAGTCCAGTTCGGGGATGTAGGCGTTGCCGACGTTGACGGTGCCGATGGTGCCGAGCGCCGAGCTGTTGACGTTGCCTTCCTCTTGCGGAAGGACCGCGAGGCCGCGGGCACGGACGACGAAGTCGCCGCCCTTGACGCCCTTGAAGTCCTGCGCCTGGGCAGTGGAGGCGACGGTGACGACCGCGGTGGTCGCCAGCAGGGCGGCGGTGGCGAGCTTCAGGATGCTCATGATTTTTATGCTCCGAGGCATGATTGTTGTCAGGAAGGCAGGCAAACTCGTTGGATAGGGTTACTACCAAAGTTCTTATGGTTATGCCAGACGTCTGCAACCTTTCTGACAAATTGCGGCGTTGCTGCCACAGTGACGCAGTGCCGCACCCCCTGTCGCACGTCCTCGGATTTCGTGCCGGAGAGTATTCGCAAATTCTAACACGCCCCTAACGCGCCGCTGATCCCGGCGTGGGCGTCTGTTGCGGAACCAGCGCCAGACAGTTCTGCACCACGTACCAGCATTGGCCCAAAGTGCTGCCGCCGCCCGGTGCGCCGCCATAGACCAACCGCTCCACGGTGCCGTTGTGCAGCGTGAACGTGGCCTCGCAGGTGGTGCTGCGAATGTCCGTGTCGTAAAGCGGGAAGCCGGCGCCATAGCCGAATCCCGGCCCCCAGTGGCCGCCCCACACGCCCAGCGAAGCGCTGGGGTAGGAGGTGATTCGCCCGCTGCGGTAGGTGTAGAATTCCTGGCTGCCGACAACCGCCTGACGGTCCGGTACCCCGGCGCAGGACAGCAGGGTCGCCTTCGGCATGCCGACCAGCGCGGACTGCGCGTACAGCGCCTGATCCGCGGCCGGGTTGGCGCACGCCACCAGCAGGGTCACGCCCGCCACGGTGCGCACGATTCGGCGAACGCTCATCGCCTTGGTCTCCTCAATGGTTCAGCGCAGGCGGCCCGGCGCCAGATCCGCCACCGTTACGCCCAACTCCACAACGTCCCGCGGCAGCCCGCCACCGGTTGCCAGCGCGGCGGCGGTGCGCCCCATCGCCGGTGCGGTCTGGATGCCGTAGCCGCCTTGACCGGCCAGCCACAGAAAGCCTTCCGTCTGCGAATCGAAGCCCACCACCGGCACCTTATCGGCGACGAAGCTGCGCAAGCCCGCCCAGCGGTGTGCGATTCGCCGGATGCGGAACCGCGCCGCCTGCTCGACACGATCAACAGCCAAGGCAACGTCCCATTCCTCCGGCTGCACGTCGCAGGGCGCGACCGGAGTCTCGTCGGCCGGCGAGGCGAGCAGCCGGCCGGCGTCGGGCTTGAAATAGAAGGTCTCGTCCACGTCGATCACCATGGGCCAGCCGCCCAGCCCCGCCGCGTTCGCAGGATCGTCGAAGGTGGGATCGAAGGTCAGCGCCGTGCGCCGCTTCGGCACCAGCCCGATCGGCCGCACACCCGCCAACACCGCCAGCGAGTCGGCCCACGCCCCGGCGGCGTTGACCAGCACGGGGGCCGCGAAATCGCCGGCCGGCGTGCGCGCCACCCACAGCCCGTCGCGCCGCTCCAGCGCCCGCACCTCGGCGTCGCCGACCTGAAGGCCGCCACGCGCCTTCAGGCCGCGCAGGTAGCCGTGATGGATGGCATGGACGTCCAGGTCCATGGCCTCGGGCTCCCACACCGCGCCGGCCACATAGTCCTCGCGCAGCATCGGCGCCCGCGCCAACGCCTGCGCCCGGTCCAGCCGCTCGACCGAGGGCGTCAGTCGCCGGCCCTCGGCGAAAGCGTGGTCGAGCGCCGACGTCTGGTCGGCACGGCCGATCAGCAGCACGCCGCGCGGGGTCAGCACCGGGTGCTCGGCGAAGCCCTCGGGCGGATGGTCATAGAAGTCCCAGCTCGCCACCGTCAGCGCCCGCACCACGGCGTGGCCGTACGTCTGAGTGTAGAGCGCCGCCGAACGGCCGGTGGAGTGATAGCCGGGCTGCGCCTCGCGCTCGAGCAGCAGCACGCGGCCGTGCGCCGCCAACGCGTACGCCGCCGACGCTCCGGCCATGCCGGCGCCGACGATCAGGAAATCCGCGTGTTGCACGGTTTGTCCCTCCTGTTTTGCCCCTTTGATTTTGCCCCTTTGATTCTGCTGGGCAGCTTGCGACGGACGGGGACGGCGCGCAAGCCGGGTGCGTTAAGGTATCGTCACGGAGACAGGGGAGGGACGACCGATGACCGCCGACCGCAACACGGACACCGCCGCGCTGATCGCGCGCATCACCAGCCGGGCGCCGGACCGCGATCTCAACGCCGCGGTGGCGCGGGCGCTGGGCTGGACCACGGGGCCGAACACCAAGGGGTGGAAGGTGGTGCAGCCAACGGGCTTCGTCGGCGGCATGGTGGTGCCGCCCCGCGAGGACAGCGCCCCCGCCGAGGCGTGGTTCGACCCCAAGGGCCGCGAACGCGGCCTTGCCGACCGGGAGGACTCGCTGCCCGCCTTTCTCGCCAGCCTGGACGCGGCGCTGGGGGCGGCGCCCTTCGAGGGCCGCGCCGATCTGCTGCATCGCGCACTGGACGCGCACGCGCGGTGGGTGGCGGAAACGGGAAAGCCGGACGCGGCGCTGGTGCGGCTGCCGGCGTTCGTGGTGGCGGAGGTGCTAAGGTTGGGGAAGGATTAGGTTTCTACGACTAAGGTGGTACACGGAATCAACTGGACTAGGCCTTTCGATGGTAGTATACCGCAATGCAGCAGGTTAATCCTTCCGTATATGGGTGCGGCCATGATGCGCAGCTTCAGCAGGGACTGGTCACGGTGGACCCCCTCGGAGCGATTGACCGTTAAGCTCGTCGGGGCCGGCTTCGTGGCGGCTCTGGCGGTGCAAATCGGCTCGCATCTGGTGTGAGGGATACGATGGCTCCGTCGGTGCTCCGTGCTCTCCAGGCGATCAAGCGTTACAACGCCCGGCCCGAGCAGATCGACCACGCCATCCTTTCGGCCATCAACGTCACGCTGTGTCTCGCCTCTGGTGGCGACGACCGGGTCTCCGAAGGCTTCAACCAGGACATCGCCCTCAGCGGCCGCCGCTTCGGTCTCCAGTACTGATACATTGTCGATCGCGTATGGACGCGTAGGTGCTTCAACACTCCGCACCCCTTCCTGGGCCTCTTTTTCCCTGTGATCTCCGCGCAGACGTGGATCTTGAACGTTGTGCGGCGCGCTCCATCCGAATCCTGGGTCCGTGAAGGGAGGGCTGCAGCGGCCCTGCCGTTTTCCGTAAAATCCGCTCCCAGATATTCCTTTGCATGCCCCGGCATGGCCGAGGTGATTGTACGGCGTCGCGATTTAGGGCTAGGAAACAAAATGAGTTACTGTAGCAAACGCGCAATTATGACGGATTGTTACTTCCTGCGACGTGTCTGCAGGCACGATTATTCCATGTAATGAAAGCTTGCGTCGGAGCTTGAAGAGGTCGGTGGGAGTAATTCTAGTGATGGCGGCCTGACGGAACGCTTTGTGTGCGCGTTGTGATTCAGGTGCTGGCTTTCAGGGGCGATTTCTTGGGCGAAGTGTTGGGAGCGCACCACTAGGTTCTTCACTGCAAACCGAAGCAACAGGAGACCCACATGGCAGTTCACACCCGAAACATTGCTCTCTTTCCTGCTATCTTGCTTGCCGCTCTATCTCTCACCGCATGTAGCGGTGACGTGGGAACGCCGCGGCCCGGACGCACGCTGGACCCGGCAACCAGTGGAGGCCAGATGCGGGACGAGAACCCCAGCGGACCGGCGGCCGTACCGCGGTCTGGCACGGGCAGAGATTATGGCACGCCGCGGCCCGGACGCGTGCTGGACCCGGCAACCAGCGGTGAGGAAATGGATCGGACAGGCCGCTGAGCGTTGTCGTCCCCCCCCGCTCGTGCTATGTAGGCCCACTGTCTACATAACCGTGCAAAACGGCTAAAGCAGCAGGGGCACGGCCCGCCGTTTTCCACACGCAAAGGGCAGCGGCGGACTGTTCATGGAACGCATGCGTCTGGTCTTGGAATGTTGCCCTTCTTCCCGGAACAGCCGGTCGCCCTTTCTGCCTGGGCGGCCGGTTTCTTTTTTGCGCTTGGGCAAGCGCATGTCGGCTCCTCCTGCGCATGCGTTATGGAACGTCCCCGAGGGTGATCCCGTCACGCCACCTGTGCGCCGCGCAGCTCTTCCGCCGCGCTCAAATCCACGCTCACCAATTGCGACACACCGCGTTCGGCCATGGTGACGCCGAACAGGCGGTCCACCCGCGCCATGGTCAGGCGGTGGTGGGTGATGATCAGAAAGCGCGTGTCGCCCTCGCGTGCGATGGTCTCGACCAAGTCGCAGAAACGGTTGACGTTGGCCTCGTCCAACGGTGCGTCCACCTCGTCGAGCACGCAGATCGGCGCGGGATTGGAGCGGAAGACGGCGAACAGCAGCGACAGCGCGGTCAGCGCCTGCTCGCCGCCGGACAGCAGCGAGAGGATTTGCAGCTTCTTGCCCGGCGGGCTGGCGTAGATCTCCAGACCGGCGTTCAGCGGGTCCTCGGCGTTGACCAGTTCCAGATACGCCTTGCCGCCGCCGAACAGGCCGGTGAACAGCTCCTGGAAGTTGCGGTTCACCGCGTCGAACGAGGCGGTCAGGCGCTCGCGCGCCTCGCGGTTCAGGCTGCCGATGCCCTGGCGCAGGCGGGCGATGGCGGCGATCAGGTCCTCGCGCTCGGTCTGGAGCGAGGTGATCTGCGCCTCCAGCTCGGTCGCCTCCAGCTCGGCGCGCAGGTTGACCGGCCCCATGTTCTCGCGCTCGCGGACCAGCTTTTCCAGGCGGGACTCGGTGGCGGCGGTCTCGGGCAGCGGGTCGTCGGGGCCGAGTTCGGCGGCGGCGCGCGTCTGCTCGGGCGCGCAGTCCAGGCGCTCGGCGATGCGCTCGGTCAGCGTCTGGCCCTGCTGAACGGCGGCCTGCACGGCGGCCTCGGCGTGGGCGCGCGCCTCGCGGGAGTCGGCGAGGCCGGCTTCGGCCATCTTCAGCGCGTTTTCCGTGTCGGTCAGCCGGGCTTCGGCTTCGGCCAGCACCTCGGCGGCGCGCTTGCGGGCGCGTTCGGACTCGGCGATCCGCGCCAGCAGATCCTGGCGCTCGCCGCCGATCTCGGCTGGGCGGCCGGCGAGCTGGTCGAGTTCGGCCTGCGCCGCGGAGCTGCGCTCCTGAAGTTCGCCGACCCGCCCGCCGGCACCCTGCGAGCGGTTGGCCCAGGACGACACCTCGTGCTGGATGGCGGACAGGCGCTGGCGGCGTGACTGCGCCTCGCGGGTCAGGCGGTCGAGCGCGTTCTGCTTCTCGGCCTGCGCGGTGCGGCGCTCGGCGAGCGCTGCGCGCTGCTCGTTGACCGCCTCGCGGCCTTCGCGCGGGTCGGTCAGCGCGTCGAGCAGGGCGCGGGCGTCGTTCAGGTGGGCTTCGGCGTCGCGGCGGTCGGCTTCCAGGCGTTCGATGCCCTCGACCAGAGCGGCCAGCTTCGAGGCGGCGGCGTCGGCCTCGCGGGCGAGCTTGGTGTGGCGGTCGCGGGCGGTGTTGAGCGCGGCGAAAGCCTCGCGCACCGCGTCGCGGGCGCGGCGGTCGCGCGCACTGGCCTCCTCGGCGGCGAGCTTGGCCGCGTCGAGCGACTCGCGGGCCATCTCGACGGCTTCCTCGGCGGCGTCCAGCTCGTCGCGCAGCTCGCGCAGGCGGTTGCGCTGCTTGAGGCGGATCGCGGCGGCGGTGGGGGCGCCGGCCTGGATGATCAGACCGTCCCAACGCCACGCCCCACCGTCACGGCTGACCAGGATCTGGCCGGCGGAGAGGGTGGGGGCGAGGCGGGCGCCGGTCGCGGAATCGGCCACCACGCCGATGTGGGCGAGGCCGCGGGCCATCGCGTCCGGCCCCTGCACGTGGGCGGCCAGCGGCTCCGCACCGGCGGGCAGGGCGGCTGCCGTCAGCGGCGGCAGAGTGCGCCAGTGCACCGGCGCGGTCTCATCCAGCGGGGCGGTCAGCGCGTCGCCGATCGATGCGGCCAGCGCGCCCTCATACCCCGGCGCCACGGTGACGGCGTCGACCAGCGGTGGGAATTCGGCGGAGGTGCCGGCGGCCAGCAGCTCCGACAGCGCCTTTTCCTCGGCCTTCAGCTTGGTGCGCCAAGCCTCGGCGGCCTGGAGCGCGTCGCGGGCGCGGGCCTGGGCGGGTTCGGAGTCGGCCTTGGCGCGCTCGGCGGCCTCGGCGGCTTCGCGGGAATCCTCGACACGCTGCTCGGCCAATTCGACGGCCATCTCGGCCTCGGCGACGTCGGCGCGGCCGGCGATTTCCTTTTCCAGAAGCGCCCGCTGCATCTGCTGCTCGCCGATGCGCTTGGTCAGCGTGGCGGTGCGGGCCTCCAATTCGCCAACCTGACGCTGGGTGGCGGCGCGGCGGGCCTCGTCGGACGCGACCTGCTCGGTCAGGCGGGTGAGTTCGCGGTCCAGTTCCTCGACGGCCTCGCGGGCGTCGGCCAGCGCCTCGCGGGCGGCCTCCTCCAGCATCTCCTCGTCGGCTTGGGCCTCAAGGAGGTATTCGCGCTCCTCCTCCAGGCGGGACAGCGCATCGCCGGCATCGGCGGCGAGCGCCTGCTCGCGGCCCAGATCGCCGGCGATCTGCTGAAGCCGGGCCTGCAACGCGCGCTGTTGGTCGGCGACGCGGCGCTCTTCGGCGTCGAGCTGTTCCTTGGCGATGACCAGGCGTTGCAGCGCGGCGGCGGCGGCGGCTTCGGCCTGACGCTTTTCCGGCAGGCCGGCGGCGTCCTCGGTGCGCTTGGATGTGAGCTGGGTGACCGCCAGCATCAGGCCGCGCACGGTTTCCTCGACCTTGGCGAAGGCGCTGCGGGCGCGCTCCAGATCGGCCTGGGCGGCGATCCAGCGCAGGTGCCAGAGCACCGCCTCGACCTTGCGGATCTGTTCGGACAGATTGCGGTAGCGGCTGGCCTGCCGCGCCTGCTTCTTCAGGCTCTGGAGCTGCGTGTCCATGGCGCCGATGACGTCGTCCAGACGCATCAGGTTGGACTCGGCGCCCTTCAGGCGCAGTTCCGCCTCGTGCCGGCGGGAGTGCAGGCCGGTGATGCCGGCCGCCTCCTCCAGCAGCATGCGACGGTCCTGCGGCTTGGCGTTGATGATCTGGCCGACCTTGCCCTGGCTGACCAGGGCCGGCGAATTCGCACCCGACGCGTTGTCGGCGAACAGCAACTGCACGTCGCGGGCGCGCACCAGCTTGCCGTTGAGGCGGTAGTCCGAGCCGGACCCGCGCTCGATCCGCCGGGTCACCTCCACCTCGTCGGTTTCGTTGAAGCCGGCGGGGGCGGTGCGCGAGCGGTTGTCGATGGACAGCGACACCTCGGCCAGATTGCGCGCCGGACGGTTGGACGTGCCGCCGAAGATGACGTCGTCCATGTCGCCGCCGCGCATCTTCTTGGCGGAGGTCTCGCCCATCACCCAGCGCAGCGCCTCCACCAGATTCGACTTGCCGCAGCCGTTCGGGCCGACGATGCCGGTCATGCCGGGCTCGATGACAAGCTCGGTGGCGTCGACGAACGACTTGAAGCCGGACAGGCGGAGGCGCGAGAAATGCAACGGGGTGAGCCCTTACTTGGCCAGCTTGTCGATGGCCGCGGCGAACGCCTCGAACGGCTGGGCGCCTTCGATCCGCGCGGCGCCGTCGTTCAGGACGAAGGTCGGCGTCGACTCGATCTTGTCCTTGTTCTGCGCTTCCAGGCGGATGTTGAGGATGCCGTCGGCGAGCTTCTGGTCGTTCCAGCACGCCTTGATGGTGTCCTCGCTGATGCCGGCCAGCTTTCCGATCTGGGTCAGCGCTGCCGCCGGATCCTTGGCGGACGACCACTGCTGCTGCCCCTTGAACAGCACGTCGAGCAGCGGGTAGTAGCGCTCCTGCGGCGCGCAGCGGGCCAGCATGGAGGCGCGCAGAGCCCACTGGTCGAAGGGGAAGTCGCGGAACACCAGCTTGGCCTTGCCGGTGTCGATGTACTTCTCCTTGATCTTCGGCAGCGTCTCGGCTTCGAAGCGGGCGCAGTGCGGGCAGGTCAGCGACGCGTATTCGACGATGGTGACCGGGGCCTTCGGATCGCCCAGCACGCGGTCGGTCAACGCCTTCGTGGTGTCGATGGTCTGAGCACCGGCGGGGCTGCCGACGAGGGCAACCGCGGCAAACAGGGCGAACGCCCCCAGGGCTGCCCTCAGAGTTTCTACGTATCGGCGCACCTTGCCCTCCTGGCTACTAGATGTGGGGATTATAACGAGCGCCTTGGAGGCGACAAGCCCCCAGCGCAGGGATTCACCGTTTCTTGCGCCCCAACAGCGAGCGGCCGAAGCGCTCCAGCGATTCGCGCAGGCCTTCATCCTCAATGGTCGCCGTGGCGGACATGACGGCGATCTCCTCGTCCATGCTGAGAGTGCGCGGCACGGGTGCGCGCAGCGCGGACGTGGTGAGCGGGGCGGCGTGCACGAGGCGCAGGCGCGCCACGGCCTTGTAGCCGAAGAAGCCGTTGATCTTCTCGACGATCAGCGGCTCCAGATGCTGGAGTTCGAGCGCGATGGCGCCCATGGCACGGACGTGCAGCGTGGCGTCCTCGCGCTTGCCCCTGGGGAAGACCAGCTTGTCCGGCTGGGTGCGCAGCGCCAGCTGGTGCCCGACGATGGTCGGCCAGTCGGTGATCAGCGCGCCGAAAGCGAGGCCGCGCTTGCCCAGCGCCTTGCCCGCCACATTCGGCACCGTGCCGCCGATGAGTCGTGGTCCGGCCATGATGTGTTCCGTAAGTGCACCCGGCCTTGAACCTAGCGCGCCCGGCGTTCTCACGCCAGTGCGTGGCTCGTGACCCTTTTGCAGGATGGCGCGGATCGCTATGTGTCAGCCCTATGAACGATGCCATCCACGTGGCCGCAGGGCTGCTCTCCTGGTACGACCGCCACCGCCGCGACCTTCCCTGGCGAAGCCCGCCAGGGGAATACGCCGACCCCTACCGGGTGTGGCTGTCGGAGATCATGCTCCAGCAGACCACGGTGCCGGCCGCCGCCCCCTACTTCCGCGCCTTCACCGAGCGCTGGCCGATGGTGGAGGATCTCGCCGCGGCGTCGCTGGATGAGGTGCTGGTGGCGTGGGCCGGGCTCGGCTACTACGCGCGGGCGCGCAACCTGCATAAGTGCGCGGCATTCGTCACCGAACGGTATAGCGGGCGCTTCCCGGACAGCGAGGCGGCGTTGCTGGAGTTGCCGGGGGTGGGCGCCTACACCGCGGCGGCCATCGCCGCCATCGCGTTCGGCCGGCCGGCCACGGTGGTGGACGGCAACGTCGAGCGCGTCGTCGCCCGCCTGTTTGCGGTCGAGGAGCCGCTGCCCGGTGTCAAGCCGAAGTTGCGGGCGCTGGCCGCCACGCTGACACCGCAAGAGAGGTCAGGTGACTACGCGCAGGCGATGATGGACCTGGGGGCGACGGTCTGCACGCCGCGCAAGCCCAAATGCATGCTCTGTCCGGTGGCCGAGGCCTGCGCCGCCCGCGCCGCCGGCATCCAGGAGGAACTGCCGCGCAAGTCCGCCAAGGGCGAAAAGCCGACGCGGCGCGGCACCGCCTATTGGCTGATCAACCCGGAAGGGGCGGTGCTGCTGCGCCGCCGCGCCGAGACGGGACTGCTGGGCGGCATGGCCGAGGTGCCGTCGTCCGGCTGGGAGCCGGGCGGGGCGCCGCCGCTCGACGTGGCGTGGCGGGCGTTGCCGGGAATGGTCCGCCATACTTTCAGCCATTTTCACCTGGAACTTCAGGTGCTCACCGGCCGCGCCGGGGCCGACTGGGCCGAGGCCGAGGGGCAATGGGTGCCGCTCGACCGGCTTGGCGACCAGGCGCTGCCCTCGGTGATGCGCAAGGTGGTCCGCCACGCGCTGGCGCATGTGTGAACGTATGCCGGGAAATTCGAGCACCTCTCTCAGTCGTCATCCCCGCGCAGGCGGGGATCCACCGGTTCAGGCGCTTCGTCCGGAACAATGGATCCCCGCCTGCGCGGGGATGACGGTGAAAAGGGGGCGGCTTTGGTGGGAATCCAGATGCTGAAACGCCTTCTGTTCCTTGTTCTGCTGCTGGTATCCCTGCCCGCCGCGGCGCAGCCGGTGCCGGGGCGCAAGCCGCAGCCGTTGCGGCCGGTCGGCTTGGAACTGGTGCTGCTGGTGGACGGCTCGGCCAGCATCACGGTGGGCGATCTGGAGTTCCAGCTGCGCGGCCACGCCGCCGCCTTCGCCGACCCGGAGGTCGCCGACGCGCTGGCCGGGCGTGGGGTGGCGGTGACGCTGGCGGTGTTCTCCGGGCCGAAGACGTTGCGGGTGCTGGTGCCGTGGACGGTGATCGCCAGCGCCGACGAGTCGCTGGCCTTCGCCACCAAGGTCCTGACCGCGCCGCGCGACGGCCGGGCGGACTCCACCGCCATCGGCAGCGCCATCGAGGACGCCGCAAAGCTGTTCGCCGGCAGCGGCGTGCGCTCGGAGCGTCAGGTCATCGATCTGGTCGCCAACGGCTTTTCCAACGCCGGGCTCGACCCGGCGGAGGCCCGCGACCGGGCGGTGGCGCGCGGCATCACCATCAACGCGCTCGCCATCCTCGACGAGTTTCCGTGGCTGGAAGAGTACTTCACCGAGAACGTCATCGGCGGCGCAAACTGCTTCACCAAGTCGGCGATGGACCGCGAGACCTTCGTCGAGGCGTTGCGCCAGAAGCTGGTGCTGGAGGTGGCGGCGCTGCCTTAGCGCGAGCGCTCGATCTCCACGCCGACCGAGGCGGCGTCGGGGAACACGTCCAGCTTTTCCACGCGCACGATCGCCTTGCGCACGCGGGCATCCTGAAGGCAGCGGGCGGCGATGCGCTCGGCCAGCGTCTCGATGAGCGTGGTGTGGCCCTGGCCGGCGACGGCGCGGATCGCCGCGACGCCGTCCTCGCCGGTGACGCCGGAGCCGACGACCTCCAAATCGAGGTTCAGGCGGATGCGCTGCGGCGCGACCTTCTCGTGGTCATAGACGCCGATGGAGGCGTCCATCACCATGTCGCGCACGAACACGCGGTTGAGAAGCGTGGCCGTGGCCAAGCGGGGCGCGGTGACGGTGGCAAACAGCTTGTTCATGGGCGAACGGGTACCACGGGGCACCCGCCGCGGACAAGCCCGAGGCCCTGCGGCAAACGCAGGGCTGGCTTCGACACCGTCAGTGCTTCTCCGCCCGGATCTGCTCGCGCAGCACGTCGATGGGCTTGAGCTGGCCGGCGTCCTCGTAGTGCCAGAAGGTCCAGCCGTTGCAGGCCGGCAGGCCGGTCATCGCCGCGCCGACGCGGTGGATCGAACCGGCGTGGTTGCCCAGATGGTTGGTGCCGACCAGCGTGCCGTCGGCCTTCACGTGCGCCGCCACGCGCCGACGCAGGTCGAACAGAGTGACGCCGGGGCGCAGCAGGCCGCGCTCCACCACCGCGCCGAAGGGGATGCGCGGCGCCTGCCGCTTGGGCGGAGCGTCGAGCAGCGACGGGTCCGGCGCCTCCTCGGTGGCGTCGATGCGGGCCTGCGCCATCCTGGCATAGCCTTCCTCGCGCTCCAGGCCGATCCACTTGCGGCCCAGGCGCTTGGCGACGGCGCCGGTGGTGCCGGTGCCGAAGAACGGGTCGAGCACCACGTCGCCCACCTTGGTGGAGGACAGGATGACGCGATAGAGCAGGGACTCCGGCTTCTGCGTCGGGTGGATCTTCTGGCCCTTCTCGTCGCGCAGCCGCTCCGAACCCGTGCAGATCGGCAGCACCCAGTCGCTGCGCATCTGAAGATCCTCGTTGAGGTTCTTCATGGTGTCGTAGTTGAAGCGGTAGCGCGCGTCCTTGTCGCGCGACGCCCAGATCATCGTCTCGTGCGCGTTGGCGAAACGCGTGCCGCGGAAGTTCGGCATCGGGTTGGTCTTGCGCCAGACGATGTCGTTGAGGATCCAGAAGCCGAGATCCTGCAGCACCGAACCGACGCGGAAGATGTTGTGGTAGCTGCCGATCACCCACAGCGTGCCGTCGGGCTTCAGCACGCGGCGCACCGCGGCCAGCCAGTCGCGGGAGAACTTGTCGTAGGTGGAGAAGTCCTGGAACTTGTCCCACTCGTCGTCCACGCCGTCGACGCGGGTGTGGTTCGGGCGCAGCAGCTCGCCGCCGAGCTGGAGGTTGTAGGGCGGGTCGGCGAAGACCATGTCGACCGACCCCGCCGGCAGCCCATTCATCAGGGACACGCAGTCCCCAAGGAGAATCCGATTCGGCTCCAGCATACCCACACCCGTCATTTTCCGCGAATCACCTGAGCCGACAATGATTCAGGCCCGAGTCGCCGTCAACGGGAATTTTAGGAAAGAGTCTTGGGAGTCAGCGTCTTAGAGCCAGTTCCTCAGACACCGGACCAAAGGTGGTACGGTGATGCGGTGTGGGCCCCAAGCGCTTGAGTGCGGCGAGGTGCACGGCGGTCGGATAACCGGCGTTGCTGTCCCAGCCGAAATCGGGGAACTGCGCGTGCAGGTCCATCATGATGCGGTCGCGTTCGACCTTGGCGACGATGGAGGCGGCGGCGATGGACAGGCTGATGCTGTCGCCTTTGACCACCGTCTGCACCGCGCAGGCCAGCTTCGGCGCCTTGTTGCCGTCCACCAGCGCGTGGGTCGGCGCCACGCCCAACCCCTCCACGGCGCGGCGCATGGCGAGCAAGGCGGCGTGCAGGATGTTGATCTCGTCGATCTCCGCCACCGACGCCTCGGCGACGCAGACGGCCAGCGCGTGCTCGCGGATCAGCGGCGCCAATTCCTCACGGGCGCGGGCGGTGAGCTTTTTGCTGTCGTGGATGCGGCTGGCGATGGAGGCCGGCAGGCCGTTCGCGGGCAGCACGACGGCGGCGGCCATGACCGGCCCGGCGAGCGGCCCGCGGCCGACTTCGTCCACCCCGCAGACGATGGCGCTGGGGCCGCAGGCGATTTCCAGGTGCAGGTCGGGGCGGGGGGCGGGAGCTTTCATGGGCGGCAGCATAGCGGGGCGCCGGAAGGGTGCAAGCGGGACGCTCGGGTCGTGGTGCGGCGGGCAAGAATTCACACGGATTTTGGGGATTTGAACACGGATTACACGGATTTTCTTTGATGCTTGCAGAGTCTCGGGTCACCCCGGAGGCCGTTGCTGCGCACGAATAAAAAAAATCCGTGTAATCCGTGCCTAAATCCGTGCAATCCGTGTGAATCTTGCCCCCCATTGCGGACCGCCCAGCCCCAGGCCGGAGCCCGTCACTTCCTTCGGACGTAGTCGAAGAGGATGGAGCCGTTCATGCCGCACCAGTTCCCGCTCGTCGCCCGGTTGGCGTCGTTCTCCGGGATGCGGATGCCGGCCGGGCCGTTGCGTTCCACGATCAGGCCGTTGCCCTCCGCATCCGGCGTGCCGACGACCAGCGCGCCCTTCTCGTTCACCCGGCCGATGCCGGAGAAGTCGCAGACCCAGCGGGCGGACTTCGGTTCGGCGCCGTTGACGCTGAACGCCAGGGTGCCGTTGCGCAGGCCCAGGACGGCGACGTCCATGAAGCCGCCGTAATCGAACCGGCCGATGTAGGGATCGGCGGGCGAGGGCGCTCCCGGATCGGGTTTGAACGTCAGCACCGCCAAGCGCCGCTCATAGCTCGTCCGCAAGCAGCCGGCGTCGGGGCCGCAGGCGTTGCGGTCGGCCAGCCACGCCTTCTGGTCGGCCTTCACCGCCGCCTGGATCGCGTTGGTGTCGGGGTCGGAGCCTCCGAGGCGCTGGATCGCTTCCTTGAAGGCCGCCGCCATGCGTTCGTCGAGCTTGGAAACCGCCGGGTCGGCGCAGATCGCCTTTTCCACCGGGGTCGAAGCCTTGGCGCAGGGGAAGCTCGCTGCCACCGCGCCGGGCGGGCCGGCCAGCAACGCCACGGCAATGCCGCCAAGGAAAGCGAACCGCGGTGTGATCTGTGCCAAGGCTCTCATCCTCCCGGATCAGTCCAGCGTCCAGCGTGTCATATGGGGGAAGGGCGGCAGGCCGTTATCGCCCAGATGGCCGAACATGCCGGAAAAGCCGGTCATGCCGGCCTGGGCCAGGCCCAGCGGACCGTAATGGGTTCCCCGCTCCAGCCACGCCCGCATCGGGTGCGTCCCCTCATACTGGTGCTGGTGGTAGGAACCGGGGAAGAAAATACAGTCCAGCGGCAGCCCAAGATGCACGACGACCGCGTAGGACCATGCCTGTGACATAAATTCGCCCTGCCGGGCCGCCTGTGTAAGCTGAGGATCGGCGAGGTTGTCCGCTCCCGTCTCTTCCGCGAGGAGGGCCTCGATGTCCGCCTGCAAGTCCGTTCCCAGCCTTGGCCAGTAGCGCCGCGGCACGACGATGATGTGCCCGGCCTCGTGTAGGATATCGCCCGATCCGACCAAGGTGTCGGGGTCGATATGGAGCACCCCGGCATGGATGTTCACGCCCGGCAGGAAACCGTTGTGAGCCCCTTCGCCGTACTCGACGCCCAAGCCGATGCCGCGCAGAAAGCCGACGATAGGCTCCAATGCTTCCGGGTGATGCATCCGTCCTCTCCGCTTATTAGAAAACTTGGAGGGATAATCGCGGAATGGACGCGAGCGGGCAACTCACGAATTCAACAGTCGGGCCGCGCGCACCCACCAGCCCGGCCGCGCCAACCGCGCCGCGGCGGCGTCCGCGTCACCGGCCGTGGCGTAGAGCCCGAAGCAGGTCGCCCCGCTGCCCGACAGGCGGGCGAGCCGGCAGCCGGGCGTGGCCTCCAGCGCCGCCAGCACGTCGGCGATCACCGGGGCGACGGTCAGCGCCGGTTCGGTCAGGTCGTTGCGCCGCCGGGCCAGCAGCGCCGCCAGTTCCGCCGCGTCGGCGGGTGCCTGACCAAAGCGGGCGGCTGGCGAGAAACCGCCTTGCCGCGCCTTGAAGACCGCCGGCGTCGGCACCGGCACGCCGGGGTTGACCAGCACGGCGTGCGTCTCGGGAAGGGCGGGGGCGGGGTCGAGCCGGTCGCCGATGCCACCGAAATAGGCCGGCCGGCCGGCGAGGCAGACCGGCACGTCGGCGCCCAGCCCGGCGCCCACCGCATGCAGGTCAGGGTGGTCCGCCGGCAGCCCCCACAGCCGCGCCAGCGCCCGCAGGCACGCCGCCGCGTCGGCCGAGCCGCCGCCGATGCCGGACGCCACCGGCAGGTTCTTTTCCAGGGCGATGCGCACCGTCGCGGTCCGGCCGCAGCGCTCGGCCAGGGCCAGGGCGGCGCGGGTGACCAGATTGCTCTGCGGGGCCTCGGCGATCAGCGGGCCGGCGAAGGGGCCGGTGATGGTCAGGTGCGGGCCATCGGCGGCTGGGCTGACGGTCAGCCGGTCGCCCACATCGGCGAAGGCGACGAGGCTGTCCAACTCGTGGAAGCCGTCGGCTCGCCGGCCGAGCACGTGCAGGTACAGGTTCAGCTTGGCCGGGGCGGCCTCGACGATGGGAGCGGTGTCGGTCATGGCCGACACCTACCCCAAACCTCCTTCACGCGGAAGCGTTCATACCGGCGGCGCTTGATCGTTTCCATCGAGCGCTGCCGGTAAAACCCGACAGATCAATGCTTTAGCATTGATTGAAAGGGTGATGCGGACGACGCCTTCAGGCGCCGGCCGCATCACTGCGGCTTCGGGCCGGGGCTCTCGACCTTGGCGGCCTGGACGGTGGGAAGGCCTTTGTCCAGCTTCTCCAGGATCTCGTCCTTTTCCTTCTGGTCCTCGGCGGTGCGCAGCGCGCGCTGCCATTGGAAACGGGCCTCGTTGCGGCGGCCGACGCGCCAGTAGGCGTCGCCGAGATGGTCGTTGATGGTCGAGTCCACCGGCCGCAACTCGACGGCGCGCTCCAGCTTGCCCACCGCGCCCTCGAACTCGCCCATGCGGTAGAGCGCCCAGCCCAGGCTGTCGATGATGTAGCCGTCGCGCGGCTTCAGCTCGACCGCGCGCTCGATCATCGCCTTGGCCTTGTCCAGGTTCTGCCCGCGGTCCACCCAGCTGTAGCCGAGGTAGTTGAGCAGGTAAGGCTCGTCCGGCTTCAGCTCCAGCGCCTTCTTCAGGTCGGCCTCGGCCTGTGGCCACTGCTCCTGCTTGTCCTGGGTCAGCGCGCGGGCGTAGTAGACGACCCAGTGCCGCTCCTCGGGCGTGCCGATGCGCTCCAGCGCCTTGGTGTAGACCTCCGTCGCCTCGGCGTGGCGCTTGGTGATGCGGTAGAGGTCACCCAGGCGGATCAGCGCGTCGGTGCGTTCCGGCTGCTCGGCGGCCAGCTTGGTCAGCAGGCCGATGGCCTCGTCGTTGCGATCCAGGCGGGACAGCGCCTCTGAGGCGCGCAGGCGGGCGGCCCAGCCCAGCACCGGGTCCTGCTCCAGCGCCTTGTACTCGGCCAGCGCCTCGTCGTGGTGCTCGCGCGCCTCCATGATGTCGCCGATCATCAGGTGCGCCAGCGTCAGGTCCGGACGCAGGTGCAGTGCGATGCGGCCGAACAGCAGCGCGGTCTCCTCCGCCCCCTCGTGGTGCAGCGCGCTGCCCAGGTCGAACAGCGCCTCGCCCAGGCCCTGGCGGGCGTCGGCGACGATGGGCTTGGGCGGCTTGGCCGAGTCCAGCGCCTTCAGCGCCGGCTCGATCATCAAATTGTCCGGGTTGCCGTTGCGGAACGCCGTGTAGAGCTTGCGCGCCTCGTCCTTCTGGCCCTGGCGTTCGTAGAAGTTGCCGACCAGCTGAACGACGCGCAGCGGCGCCTCGTTGCCGATGACGCGGCGATAGAACTCGCCCGCCTCCGCCGGCTTGCCGCCGAGGTCGAGCACCAGCGCCATGTGCAGGTTGTGCAGCGCCGCGAAGCCGCTCGCCGCCGCCAGCGGCGCCAGCCCCTGCTGCGCCTTGGCGGTGTCCTTGCGCGCGGCGGCCAGCCACGCGTCGTACAGCGGCCCGATGAACTTGGCGAGGCCGTCGCGCGGCATCCCCTTCGCCAACTCATCCGCCTCGTTCAGGCGGTCGTGCTTCAGGGCGTCGGCAATCAGCAGCGCCGCGGCGAGCTGTGGTTCGCCGTCCTGGCCGGTCAGGCGCTTCGCCATCATCAGCGCCGCGTCCACCTGCCCCTCGCCGAGCTTCAGGATATAGGCGCGGCGCAGCAGCGACAGGTCGCTGGGATTGGCGGCCAGCGCCTGCCCCATGTAGGTCGCGGCGGCCCCCCAATCGTCCTGATGCTGGGCGAAGCGGCCGGCGAGGTAGCTGCCGGTCCCCGTGACGAGCACCGGCCCATCCGTCGCCGCGAACGCGGGGGCCGTCAGGGGAAGGCTTGCCGCCACGAGCAGGGCGGTCGCCACAACGCCGCGTTTGGTCCGGGAAGTCATCATGCCGCGTCCGATCCAGGTGATGCCGGTAACATAGATAAGTGCGGACGCACCGCTTTCACGGGGTCGGTACTCCGCCGGTCGAATCGAGCCTAAGCCCGAAGGCCCGTGGCTTCAACACGCACGCCGGGGGTGGGGCGCGACAAAACTGGGTGAAGGGCCGCGACTGCGGCCCCGCGCACACGTGTGCGCGAAGGCAAGGGGTCGGATGGCCCCGCCCGCCGATTGAGGGACAAGATAGATTCAGCTCCAGTCCTGGCGGACGTGGTCGATGGTGGCGGGGCGGAAGACGTCGGCGACGCGCTCTTGCAGGTGGGCGCGCAAGGCGTCCGGCATGCCGGGGGAGAGCCGGTCGCCCTCGATCTTCCAGCGCGCCATCCACGACAGGCTGCGCAGCCACGTGAGGCGGCGCAACGGCTTCAGCCATGGTTTGACGGCGGCGGCGAGGCTGCCGGGGACGGCGTGTTCCCACGCCGCATGGAAGGCGGCCACATCATTCGGGGTCAGCGCCGCCGCCACGTCCGGGTCCCACATGGTGGAGGTGTAGAGGCTGGCGTGGGCGAGGTCGATGGCCGGGTGGCCGTACTGTGCCTTCTCCAGATCGGTGAACCACGCCTTGCCCGCGGCGTCGATCAGGAAGTTGCCGGGGTGGGTGTCGGTGCCGACCAGCGTGATAGGCATGGGGGCGTCGATTTTTGCAGCCTGCGCGGCGGCCAACTCCGCCTCGATGCGGACGAGGGCGTCCGGTTCCAGGCCGGCGCGGGCGAAATGCTCGGCTTGCCGCAGCACCAGCGCCAGCGTCGCGGCCACCGGGTCGGGTGGGCTCGCCAGCGGCGGGCGTTCATTGGGCAGCGGCAGGCGGTGCAGCGCGGCCAGGGCTTCGGCGATGGCCGGCATGTCGTCGGGCAGGCGCGGCGGGCGGCCGGCGATCTCGGTGACCAGCAGGGCACCCATGGGCAGCCCGTCGCGCGGCTCCAGCACGCCGACCAGTTCCGGCGTGTGGCCGCCCGCGGCGGCGCGGGCGAAGGCGGCGGCTTGGTAGGCGAGGTTGGCCGCCGGGTCGAGCCCGACCTGACTCCAGCGCGGCACCCGCGCGACGACACCGCGGCCGATGAGGCGTACGTGGTCGTGCGCCACGCCCTTGAGGGGCATGGGCTGGAGGTCGGCGCCGAGGATTGCGGTAAGGGCGCTCAATACCCCTCCCCCTGCTCCGCAGGGGGAGGGAGGGGCCCACGAAGTGGGAGGGTGGGGGCTCGTTGTGTCCGAGAATCCACGGTTCAGCGGGGCTGAGGATTCTCGGGAAGGCCGTTGCCCCCTCCTAATCTCCCCCAGCGGGGCTGGGGGAGGGACTTTATTTTTCATGTTCGCGAAGCCGCGGCATCAGCTCGACGAGGTTGCAGGGGCGGTGGCGGTTGTCCAGTTGGGCTTCCAGAATGCCGTCCCAGGCGTCGCGGCAGGCGCTCGGCGAGCCGGGCAGCGCGAAGATGTAGGTCCCGTTCGCCACGCCGCCGGTCGCCCGGCTCTGAATCGTCGAGGTGCCGACCTTCTCGTAGCTCAGCCAGCGGAACAGCTCGCCGAAGCCGGGGATGCTCTTCTCGAACAGGCCCTCGACCGCCTCGGGCGTCACGTCGCGCCCCGTCACGCCGGTGCCGCCGGTGGTCAGCACCACGTCCACTTGCCCGTCGGCGATCCACGCCTGGACCTGCGCGCGGATGGACGCGATGTCGTCCTTCACGATGGCCCGTGCGGTCAGCGTGTGCCCGGCTTTTTCCAACCGCTCGATCAGCGCGGCGCCGGACTTGTCGTCGTCCAGGCTGCGCGTGTCGGACACGGTCATCACGGCGATGTTGACGGGGAGGAAGGGGCGGGTCTCGTCAATCCTGGGCATGCTGGGCGACCTGCGTCGGACGGGTATCCACCGGCATATAGACCGGCCAGCCCCCCGCCGCAACGGCGTCCAGCGACGTGGTCGGCTGGCCCAGGCGCATGCGGTAGATCCAGTAGTTCGCCAGCACCTTCCCGACGTAGTCGCGCGTCTCGCCGTAGGGCACGCTTTCGATGAACAGCAGCGGGTCGGTCACGTCGTCCATCTCGCGCCGCCACTTGGACAGCGTGCCGGGGCCGGCGTTGTAGGCCATGGCGAGCAGGAACAGGTTGTTGCCGACTTCCGGCATCGCCATCACCTCGGCCAGATAGCGCTGCCCCAGTTCCATGTTGTTGGCCGGGTCGAACAGCGCCGAGGGCTCGCTGTCCTTGTTGCCCAGATCCTCGTGACGGCCGACGACGTGCTCGGCGGTGGCCGGGATGATCTGCATGAGGCCGGTGGCGCCGGCCGAGCTGACCATGCGCGGCTCGAAGCGCGACTCCTGGCGCATCACCGCGAACACCAGCGCGCGGTCCACGGCAAAGCCGTTGCGCGGCTGCCAGTGCGGCAGCGGGAACAGCGCCGCGTCGTAGGGTGCGCCGTCCGGTGCCGTCACCGCGTTGCCGAGCCGCAGCGCCAGACTGGCCAGCCCGGCACGGTCGGCGAGCACCAGCAGCGCCTGTTCGACCAGCGCGTTGCCGCGCGGGTGAATGCGCCGCAGCTCGCGCTCGGCGGTGTCGGTCTGGCCGACCTGGAGCAAGGCGACGGCGCGCGCCCCGCCGGCCCGCTGGGCAAGTGCTGCGAGGTGCTGCCCGGTCAGTTCCGGTAACTGCCAGTTCAGCGCCTGCTGCTGGCCCAGCGTGCGCCCGGCGATCAGGCCGTAGAAGGTGTGCGGGTAGCGCGCCGCCACGGCAAGCTGGGCGCGCGCCTCGTCGTGCCGGCCTTTCCTGGCGTGCGCCCGCGCCGCCCAATAGGCCCCGGCGGCGACCATCCACGGCGAGCGCGGCCGGGCCGCCACCAGCGCGTCGAAATGGCGCGACGCCCGGTCGTACTGGTTGAGCCGCCACGCCGCCAGGCCGGCGATCCAGTGCGCGTCCTTCACCACCTCGCCCGAGCGGGCGGCGCTGGCCGAAGCCAGCGACAGCGCCTGCGAAACCTCGCCGCTGTAGTAGAGGGCGCTGGCGATGCGGGCGCGGGCGGTGTCGTACTGCACGGCGTCGAGCTGGCCCGACACGCCGTCGTCGCCGAGCAGCTTCAGCGCCGCTCCCGCCTTGCCGGCGCGCAGCAGATCGGTGACGCGGGACAGCGCCGCGGTGTCGGCGCGATTGCGCGCGGTGCGGCTGCGCGGTGTCACGCTGAGCGTCTCGCCCTCACCCTCGTCGCCGTCGTCGGCGAGCGGACGGGCGCCGGCCAGCCGTTCCAGCGAGCCGGTCAGCTTTTCCTCGTCGTGCTGCGGCGCCTTGGGTGCGCGGCCGCCGCTGGGCTGGCGACGCAACGCCAACTGGTGGATGCGGTCGGCACCGGCAAGGTCGGAATAGCGGTGCAGCCAGTCGTTCAGCTCGTCCCAGCCGGCCTTGCGGTCGGGGTGCAGCAGGCGCTGGCGCAGCACATGGCCGAGCAGCCGCTTGTCCTTCAGCGCGCGGATCTCGGCGTCGGCCGCGTCCCAGTCGGCGCGGTCCTGCTGCTCGAAGATGCGGCGATAGCGGGCGGCGTCCTCGTCACCGAGGAGGGCTGCGCGTGCCGTCTCGTCCGCCGGCAAAGTCACGGGCAGTCGTTCGGCAACGCCGACGTCCATCGGTGCGATCGGACGACCGTCCGGACCGTGGATCACGAGGGCGGCGCGGGCGGCGTTGTAAAGGCCATCCGAACCAGGCGCGGCGGAAACCAGAAGTGCCGCGCACAAGGCCCTCAGGAGTGTCTGCCGCAGCACGGTGGCATTCCATGCTGCGCTGCGAGATATCCCGAGCATTTGCCTGAAATATACTCATAACCGGCGAATGGCAAGTGTCCGATTCGCCGTACGCCGCTCCCCAAGTCATGGTGATGCAGCAAAAGTCGAAGCGGCACAACGGTTTGAGGTTCGTCGAGAACAATGGCACTAGCCCGTGTGGCCGATCCTTTGGCGCAAGGTTAGCAGATCACGCCACGCCTCGCGTTTGGATATGGGATTCCTCAAGAGATACGCGGGGTGCAGCATGGGCATTACGGGCACGGGCTTGCGCAGTCCGGGGGTGTTGTACTCGAACCACTGGCCGCGCAGCCGGGTGATCCCCTCCGGCCGGTCGAGCAGCGTCTTGGCCGAGGTGCCGCCCAGCAGCACCAGCACGTCTGGGCCGACCAGCTCGACATGGCGTTCCAGGAAGGGCAGGCAGGCGGTGATCTCCGCCTGAGCGGGGCTGCGGTTGCCGGGCGGGCGCCAGGGCAGGATGTTGGTGATGTAGACCTTGGTCCGGTCCAGGCCGATCCATTCCAGCATGCGGTCGAGCAGCTTGCCGCTGACGCCGACGAAGGGCTTGCCCTGACGGTCCTCGTCCTCGCCCGGCGCCTCGCCGATCAGCATGATCTTCGCCTGCGGGTCGCCATCGGCGAACACCGTGTTGGTGGCCGTGCGCTTCAGCGGGCAGCCGTCGAAGGCGCGCAGCGCCGCCTCCAGTTCGGCCAGAGTGCGGGCCTCGGCGGCGCGGGCGCGCGCCAACGCGCCGGCCTCGCTGGCGCCCAGCGGCTGGTCGGGGTTGGCGGCCGGCATGCGCTGCGCGGTGGCGGCCGGAGCTTTCGCGCGCGCCGCCGGCTGTGGGCGGGCGGCGAAATTGCTCCAGTCGGTCGGCGTGTCGGCGATCGCCTCGTCGCAGCCGATATCCACATGCCAGCGTAGCGCGGTGAGGATGTCGCAGAGGTCACTCATGGTTTGACCTTAGCACGGCTCCTGTGGTCATACAGTGGGATACCATGTCCAACATATGGACCAAGCCGCCCTGGCGGCAGGCAAGAAGAATTCGGGAGGCCGTCAATGGAGCGCGAACCGCGTGAGGTGATGGAATACGACGTCGTCGTCGTGGGTGGCGGTCCGTCCGGGCTGTCCGCCGCCATCCGTCTGAAACAACTGGCGAACGAGAGCGGCCGCGAGCTGTCGGTGTGCCTCATCGAGAAGGGCTCGGAGGTCGGCGCGCACCTGCTCTCCGGCGCCGTGTTCGAGCCGCACGCGCTCGACGAGCTGATCCCCGACTGGCGCGACAAGGGCGCGCCGCTGACCACGCGCGCCGCGGAAGACCGCTTCCTGTTCCTGACGGAAGCCAAGGCCTACCGCCTGCCCACCCCGCCGCAGATGAACAACCACGGCAACTTCATCATCAGCCTCGGCAACCTCGGCCGCTGGCTGGCCACCCAGGCCGAGGAGCTGGGCGTGGAGATCTACGCCGGCTTCGCGGGCGCCGAGGTGCTCTACGACGACACCGGCGCGGTCAAGGGTGTGGCCACCGGCGACATGGGCATCGGCAAGTCCGGCGAGCCGACCGGCAATTACACGCCGGGTGTGGAGCTGCACGCCCGCCAGACCATCTTCGCCGAGGGCTGCCGCGGCTCGCTGAGCAAGCTCCTGATGCAGAAGTTCAATCTGCGCGACGGCGTCGATCCGCAGACCTACGGCCTGGGCATCAAGGAGCTGTGGGAGATCGACCCGGCCAAGTCGAAGCCCGGTCTGATCGAGCACACGGTGGGCTGGCCCTTGGACCGCAAGACCTACGGCGGCTCGTGGCTGTACCACCTCGACAACAACCTGGTCTCGGTCGGCTTCGTCATCGGGCTCGACTACGAGAACCCGCACCTCAGCCCGTTCGAGGAGTTCCAGCGCTACAAGACGCACCCCGCCATCCGCCCGACCTTCGAGGGCGGCCGGCGCATCTCCTACGGCGCGCGCGCGCTCTCGGAAGGCGGCTTCCAGTCGATCCCCAAGCTGACCTTCCCCGGCGGGCTGCTGGTCGGCGACACGGC